>VMFS01000003.1 GCA_007376185.1 Parcubacteria group bacterium Gr01-1014_30 | reverse complement strand
TCGTCAAATCCGGTCTGGTATTTTTCTGCCACAATTAAGAAGCGGTAATCTGGTTTTTTGAATTCTCGCGCGGTGTGTTCTTCCGGCACACCATCATTGATTGATGTTTCGGTATATGATTGACCATCTATCTCAATGGAATCGGTAAAAGCTGCCAGTGTTTTATAGGGAAAATTATTTTTACGCAGGTAATTATCAAGAGTGAGCTTATACAACGCCGCAGCTTTTCGTGACGAAGTAACAATCATCGCTTTTGCCTCACCCCGTAGCATATCCCGTACTGTCTGTTCAAAATGCGCCATAATAATTTCAATTTTTTGCTCTAATGTTTCCTCGTGCAATTTCACATGCCGTAAAATTGCGGATAGGGCGCGTGAGCGCGGTACGGTCGGATCCTCGCCGACTTTTTTAAGAAGTTTAAAATAGGTGCGATAAGTAGTGTAGTTGGTAAGAGTATCCAAAATAAACTCTTCCTCAATTGCCTGTTTCATTGAGTACAAACTGAATGGTTTAAACGATCCATCCGGTTGCTTCTCGCCGAATCGTTCCAGTGTCTCATGGCGGGGCGTTGCCGTAAAAGCAAAATAAGAAATGTTCTTTGGCTGTTGCCGAGCCGCCATTTGGCGCAAAAGCCATTCTTCTTCATCGTAGTCCCCAAGCGTTTCCTGCACAGTTCGCCGCATCTCTCCGGATTGCGAAGAATGCGCCTCATCTACAATAAGCGCGAATTTTTTGGCAGAAAGCTTAACAACCACATCCTGTACGAATGGAAACTTTTGTATCGTAGTGGTAATAATTTTTGCATTACTATTAAGGGCATCTCTTAACCGCGTATTATCCTCGCCAGCTGCTATCAGAATCCCCTGTGTTGCCTCTAATGCTTTGATAGTGTTGCGCAACTGTTTATCTAGCACCCGCCGGTCAGTAAGCACAATGACGGTGTCATATACTTTGTTATTTTCATTGCCAAATAATTCCGCCAGACGATACGCAAGCCACGCAATAGTCAAACTTTTGCCGCTCCCGGCGCTATGTTGAATAAGGTAATTTCCTCCCACGCCTTGTTCGCGCGAAGCAATAAGCAAGTCCAATACCGCCCGCCACTGGTGGTAGCGCGGGAAAAGCTGAACTATTTCTCGATATTCTTTACCAAGGCGATTTTCCTTTATCTCCTCGTAAGCATGAACAAAGGACTGCAAGAGATCGGCAAGTGCGTGTGGCTCAAATAATTCTTCCCACAAGTAATAGGTTTTATGTTTACCTTCAACCGGGGGATTACCAGCGCCAAGTTCAAACCCTTTATTAAATGGCAAAAATCGAGTCTGCCATTCTTTAAGTTCAGTCGTTACATATACTTTGTTTGTATCCACGGCAAAATGCGCCACGCATCGTTTAAAAGAAAAAAGTTTTTCGCGCGGGTCGCGGTCAGTCATATATTGCCGCTTTGCGTGTTCCACATTTTGGCCGGTAAGTTCGTTTTTAAGTTCGGCGGTAAATATCGGAATGCCGTTCACAAAAATAACCATATCCACCGACTGCTCGGTCATTTGAGAGAACTTTACTTGTCGCATTACAGAAAAGATATTGGCGCGGAATAACTTCTCTATTTCCGGATTCAATCCTGAAACGGGCCGGAAAAACATCAAATCAAAATGAACGGGTCCCTCATCAACTCCTTTGCGCAATACATGAATTACCCCATGTTCGCCAATCTGCTCATCAATCCTGCGCAAAACCCGCGACTCAAGCGTGTCGCCATAAGTTTCTTCTAAACGCTTCAGCTTCTCGCCTTGCGTTGCGCGCAAAAACTCAAACAAAAGATCGCAGTCAAAAGTGGTCGCCTTGTCGTAATCCGTTTCGGCATTTCGCTTGCGATATTTATGCAACTTCGCCAGCTCCTTCTCAATATGTTCCTCAAACGCCGATTCTTTCAAGTTTTTGTGTGGATTGGACATGTTACATAAGTGGTTTTTGCATTAAATCAATGCTCCGAATAATTAATTTCGGCTTTTGATAAAGGGACTTACGAACTATTTCCGCTTCGATTAAAACCTGCTTTTTATAAAAATCCAAAAAATCTTCTGTTTTCCGTTCGTCACCGGGAAAAGCAATGAACAGGCTATGTTCCCGCTTTATTCCATCTGCCTTAAATTTCATATATTCCCCTCGGCTACTCTCTAGACCAACTATTGATCCCACAAAACGATATACTTTTCCATTTTCATATTCTGGAAGAATCTGCTCCTCCTCACTCAGATATTCCTCAAAGTTTTTGTTGTTAATCACGGCTGGCTCGTCTGGTTTGTAAGTGGCTTTAATCTCGATTTCAGAAATCTGTTCTTCTATAAACGGTGTGAGCGCTTTCTTAAAAACTCTTCTTTTTATTAATCTATGAAGTCGAATCGCGTAATTTTTAGGTAGCTGTTTTCCACTTTCGTCTTGGACTATTGGTGCCTTTTTCTGCTTCCGCGCCCAAGCAAATAATTTTACAATAGCTAATCCGAGCAGAGCTGCATCAAGTGGGTATTTAGAATAAAGCGCATTTAAATCGTCGTGTACTTGCGATCCCCACTTAAACCCTTCTGTTCCCAACTGTTTACCAACAAGGATAAGAAAATCGAGATATGCCTGGACGTTTTCAAAAGGAATGGTTGATGCTGGTGAAAATAGTTCAGTAAGTATTTCTAAAATTATCGATCCATCTCTTGCTGTCTTTGCCCTAACAGAAACCTCTCCTTTAATTCGTAGGACTTTGACAGACTCTTTAATAGCTTCATTAAAACCAACGATCGATTCGCCAAGCGTTTTTAAATCAACACCATCTTTTGCTGGTTCCCAGTTATATTTAATAACTATGTTGGATTGTTCTCGACTCATATCTTTATCTTTCCCGTCACAGCGTGATAAATCAGCGACGAGCGGTATTCTTTTAGATTCTCAATTTGCGATTCAATTTTCTTTATCGTTTCAACTATTTTGCTCACTTCTTTCTGAATGTAGTCCGCAATTTCTTTTTGTTCTTTAATTTGCGGATAATAAACAGGCGTATGAAAAAAATAACTGAGGTCCAAATTTTGAATACCCGTTGTCTGTTTAATCGCCTTTTTTGTTACACCGAAAAAATAAAGCGTGGACAAAAGATAAGCCACAAATTCTGAATCAAACTGACTATCTACTTGCAATTTTTGGATAAAGTTTGAACAAGTTGCTTTTTCTTTTTCGGTATATCTAACAGCACGCCCTACTGGCGATTGATCTCCTCCGCCAGATTTTTCCAGTAAGATACTCTTCTCGTCGAGAATAAGCGATTTTTTAATTTCGGGGATGTTTCGAATAGTATATTCGTTGGAATAAATGATCACTTTCATAAAATCAAAATCGGCCACCCTCACGCAGATTATGTCGTTATCATCCTGTCGTTCCTCATCTCCCCATATTCCACCAGTCTGGTACGAGAATAGAAACTTCAATGGCTTGCTTTTCCACCCCGTCGGAATATCACCTAACCAATCAATACCGGAGGGTTTCATTTTTACCTTTGGGTTGAGACCTTTTGTAACGGCTTGCGTGATAAGTGCTTGGCGTTTTTCCTTCAGAAGCCCAATCAGTTTTTGTTTTTTCGCTACTACCCCATCAATCTTCGCCGTCTCACGATCAAGAAAATCCGCGATCTGTTTTTGCGGTTCGATGGGTGGGATAACAACAATAATATTTTTGAAATCGTTGCGATCAAGAATTTGCCGCGTTGTCCCTTTTGCTATACTTGAAAACTGCTGCAATACAAAATTGTTATTGCACAAATATTTCTTAAATCCGTGATCAAGTTTTTCGGAAAAACGAAATCTGATCACATGATAACTAAAAACAGTATTTTTAAGATCTCCAGAGATCAAAGCCGACAGTCCAATGTCTTCTATTGTTTCGGAGCTCGGAGTAAAAACAAGGTCGCCTTTAATGAGGTTTGCTTCCGATACCTTCCAGGCCGGGCAACTAACAGTCATAAGTTCTCTATTACTATCTACCACACGAGATTCGTTCCCGTATATGTCGGTGTAGTTAACCATCTGAATAAGCGGTTCGCCCTCAATAATTTTTTTATCAATACCGCTCGATTCAAAACGGCCAAAATTTTTCATATATTCAACATTCCATCCGTCAGGAATCCGCCCAAGCCAGTCAATGCCGGAGGGTTTATATTTGGGATATGATTCGTATTTTGTGGCTGTGGGCATATTTAGACTTCAATTAGCTTTCCAGCATCTTTGCCAAGCTCAATACGAAAAAGGTATTGATAGCCGTAATGCTTTCTCATATCAAGCAATTTTCTCGTATCCTTACTTCTATCTTCTGTATTCCAATAACCCTTTACCTCTGCTGTAGCTAAATTATTTTCAGGGGAATATCTTTCTTCTCTGTCGGGCGTTCGGTGATGTATCAAAATATCTGGAAAAATTTGGTTGCCCGCAGAATCCCGCTTTGTTTCTCTGCCATCGCGGTTATATTCCGGATCAACATTCCAGCTGTCAAAAAGTGGTCTTAGGTATGCAATCAACTGAGCTATAATGGTTTCTTCTTCGGTTTTATTTTCTATCAAAACAAAATCGCGCTTGTACAGTTCGTTCAATGCCTGATTTAATTTCTGGATGACGATTTGCTTTTCCATAATTAAAGATCGGTTAGCATCCCCGTGATTTCGTTTTCCAGCGTTTTTATCTCCGCACTAATTTTCTCAAGCGGCCGGAGCGGTTTGTACTCATAGAAATAGCGCGTAAAGGGAATCTCGTAACCAACGATACCGATTTTGCCGTCTTTTGCGTCATGCACGGTTTCATCTATCCATGCATCCGGCGCGTAGGGTTTCACTTCTCTTTCAAAATAATCATGAATATCCTGTCCCCATAGCACGCGCTCAAAATCCTTTAATTCTTTGTCTGGCTCTAATTTGCCGTCTTCGTCATAGCAAATTTCTGCGTCTTCGTCGCGTTCGCCGATTTCCTGCCAAATTGTTTTTAGCGTTTTCTTGGGAATTTTAATCTCTTGTTTCTTCGCCTCCACTTCAAGTTTTTTCAAGAATTCCGAGCGCGACACATACTTCTTGCCGCGCATCGTCTCTAAAATCTCATAAATTGCTACACGCAATTTCCGCCATGCTTTATTTTCTGCTTCACCTTTTTCGCCGCTCTTTTTACTCGGTCGGTCATTCATAAAATCCTTATGTTCTTTAAGGCGCGTGAGCGATTCGTCGGTTATTTCAAATTTAAGCCGCAATGGCCGTTGGATAGTAATTTCACGATAGGCAAACTCTGTGTTTGGAAAAATCTTGCAACGCTCGTTTTCTTTGAATTCGGAATATAACTTGAGAATTTCTTTTGCGTTCTCTTCGCTGATCTCATAACGCTTTGCGCCGAGATTGCGGCGAAGTTGAGTCCGAATCTTCCGCGCATCTACAAGCTGAATCTTGCCCTTTCTTTCCGCGTCTTTTCGGTTTGAGAAAATCCAAATATAAGTAGCAATGCCAGTATTAAAGAATAGCTGTTCTGGCATAGCGACTATTGCTTCAAGTAAATTATTCTTCAGTATCCACCGGCGGATTTCGCTTTCTCCGCCACCAGCATCCCCCGTAAAGAGCGGTGAGCCATTGGTAATAATCGCGGCATTACTCCCGCCATCCGTCTTTGGCCTAAATTTAGAAATCGCGTGCTGAATAAAAAGAAATTGTCCGTCGGAAATGCGCGGGAGTCCCGCGCCAAATCGGCCGGCAAGCCCTCTTTCAGCCTCATGTTCTACCACCTCTTTATCTTTTTTCCACTCCACGCCATAAGGAGGATTGGAAATAATGTAGTCAAACTTTTTGTCCGCGTGCTGATCGTTGGAAAGCGTACTTGCCTTGTCGTTCTCTTTTTCGCCACCCTTGATGCCCTCCGGGTCCTTTCCCTCGTTTTGTAAAAGTATGTCCGCTTTGCAAATCGCAAAGGTAACTGGATTTAATTCCTGTCCAAAAAGATGCGCTTTAATCTCTGAATTTATGTTTTCCTTAACATAATCCGAGCCAATGGAAAGCATGCCGCCGGTGCCACAGGCGGGATCGTAAATGGTAATAACCTTGCCGGGTTTGGAAAGTTCTTTTTCTTCGCCGGTGAAAATAAGCGCAGCCATTAATCGCACAACATCACGCGGTGTGTAGTGCTCCCCAGCGGTTTCATTGGATTGCTCGGCAAAGCGACGAATCAGGTCCTCAAACGCAAGACCAATGATATGGTTAGGCACGCGCTCTGGATGAAGATCAATTTTATCAAACTCCTGCAAAATCAAGTATAAAATATTTGAACCATGAAGCCGCTCGAGCTGACGATAAAACTCAAACTTTTCAAAAATTTCCTTTACATTCGGCGAAAAGCCATCAATATACTTTTCTAAATTTCTGGCAATGTGCGTTGGATCTTCTAAAAGATTTTTAAAGGTGAACTGAGAAGTGTTGTAAAAATTGTAGCCGGTAACGCGGCATAAAATGTTTAGGTTATTTACCTTGCCGTGAAGTTCGTTGTATCTCTCAAGGGTTTTTTGTTTGGTCGGCTCAAGAACAGCATCGAGCCGTTTTAGAACCGTGAGTGGCAAAATAACATCTTGATATTCATGCGCCTTCCACCCGCCTCGCAAGTGGTTCGCAATGTTCCAGATCGTATTTGAGATTTGATGATAAGTAGCCATGATGATTCGTGAGGTTAAATTAAACCCTTGTCCTGAAAACTAAAATAATTCTCTTTGGTAATTATAATGTGATTCAATACCTTGATCCCCAATATTTTCCCGGCTTCAACAAGCCGTTTCGTTATTTCTAAATCAGCACTGGATGGTGCTGGATCTCCGGCTGGATGATTATGAGCGATAATAACCTGCGCGGCTAAATGCCGAACTGCTGGCTCGAATACTTCTCGTGGATGAACAAGATTGGCGTTAAGAGAGCCAACCGAGATGATCTCTCGTTTAATTTCCTGATTTCGAGCATCCAAAAAGAAAATCACAAAATGCTCTTTCTTATTGTCGCGAATGTCTTTCAATTGATCCCAAACATCTTGCGGCGACAGCAGTAAAACTGACTGCTTGTTTTGAAGAAGCCGGCGGCCCAGCTCAAAGCAGGCCACGATTTCACATGCCTTAGCCGCGCCAAGTCCAAAGGTGCTTTTTAGTTCTTTGACCGAAGATTTCGCTAATCCGACAGCACTGAACTTTTTGAGAATTTTGTTTGAAAGCTCAACAACATTCACACCCTCACTGCCAGTCCGTAAAAGAATCGCCAAAAGCTCTGAATTCGAAAGCCGCTCTGGTCCGTATTTCTCGAGTTTTTCTCTTGGCCTTTCAATTTTTGGTAAGTCCTTAATTTTTGGCATTATAATTGCTTTTTACTATTGTTTTTCTTCATATTCCTCTATGTCCCACTCATGAAAACAACCAGCTTCTTTGGGGTTGTTATAATACTGCTTGCAGGCGTCGCAGAAATTTTCAATGATATATTTTTCGGCTTTAGCTATACTCGAAAAACCGTCCTTGGTATAGTGCTTTTTATCTTCATAATCTGGTAGAAATATTGCCCGATATTTTTTCTGTACCATAATTATACCTTTATTCTTTTTGTGTGTTTTTTGAACCAGGCGGCGATCTCTTTTATATCTAATTTATCTGAAACAATCTTTAAGGCGAACTTTTCAATCTCGCCTTCTTTAGCTTCAACTTGATACCCGTTATCTCCTAAAAATACGGAGGCAGCTGTCATTCCGGTTCTTTTGTTGCCGTCAACAAAGGGATAATTCATTATTAGACTACGAGCATAGACGGCTGCTTTATCAAAAATTGTGGGATACAATTCTTTGCCAAAAACCGCTTGCCTTGGCAATTCTTCCATACTTAAAATGGCCTGATGGTCTCTAACGCCATGCAGGCCGCCTGTTTCATCAATCGCCATTGAATGAATCAGCAAAATGTTCTCCTTTGTTAAATACTTCACACTTATTTTTTGGCAAGGGCTTCAAGGTCTTTGCGGTAGCGATTTATAAAATTCAAAGTCAACTCGGCAATTCTTCGTTGGCGCCGAGCGGCGGCCTTTGAGAGGCCGACTGAAAACTTTAGTTTTTTCCTGTCAAACTCAACGGAAACCTCATCGCCGGGTTTCAACCCTAGTTCCCCAAGATATTCTTTGGGTATGGTAACTGCGGCTGAGTCGCCGACTTTTAACACTTTTTGGGTCATACTAATCTTATTATAACCTATAACACACGGCTGTCAACAGCTTTTTATCAATTTGGCGGAATCAAAAAATGACCAAGCCAGCTTGGTCATTTTTTAGAATTCAGATTTTGGTTTTATAGAAAAAGTTTACCACGCGAAATGCGCAAATGCCCTATTTGCCTCTGCCATGCGATGGGTATCCACCTTTTTCTTCACTGCCCATCCCTCGTTCCTTGCCGCGTCCATCAACTCTTGAGCCAGTTTCTCGCGCATGGGTTTTCCCTTTTTGCTTCTGGCCCCCAAAAGTATCCAGCGCATAGCCAAAGTAACTCTCCTATCCTCTCTGACTTCCCTTGGTACCTGATATGTGGCTCCGCCAATTCTTTTTGACTTCACCTCAACCAAAGGCCCGGCGTTGGTCAACGCTTGCTCAAAAATCTCAAGCGGCTCTTTTTTAGTTTTATCTTTTACAATATCAAAAGCCGAATAAACCACTTTTCTCGCAGTTATTTTCTTGCCCTTTCGCATAACCTGATTGATGAATTTGGAAACCTTGACGTTGCTGTAAACTGGATCTGGCGCAATTATTCTTTTTTCAACTTTTCGTCTTGCCATAAACTTGAAAATTCGAAATTCGAATACCGAAATTCGAAACAATGTCTAAATTCTAATTTTCTAAATTCAAAACGTATTTAGAATTTTGAATTTTGGTCATTGGGATTTGTTTCGGATTTCGTGCTTCGTGCTTCGGATTTATTTACTTCGCTTGGTCCCATATTTTGAACGTTCCTGTTTGCGTCCCTCTACTCCGCCTGTATCAAGTACACCTCGTACTACGTGGTA
The DNA here is from genome assembly GCA_007376185.1 of Parcubacteria group bacterium Gr01-1014_30. GTDB lineage: Bacteria > Patescibacteriota > Minisyncoccia > Minisyncoccales > 2-12-FULL-40-12 > VMFS01. The sequence goes on along the minus strand of VMFS01000003.1, from coordinate 148,686 downwards.
CCTGACTCCGGGCAAGTCCTTAACTCTGCCCCCACGAATGAGCACCACAGAATGTTCCTGCAAGGTGTGCCCTTCGCCCGGAATGTAAGCGGTAACTTCCATGCCGTTGGTCAAGCGGACTCTCGCAACTTTTCTCAAAGCCGAGTTGGGCTTTTTAGGAGTAACCGTGAAAACTTTAATGCATACTCCCCGCTTGAACGGCGAATGAAAATCTTTTGGCCTGTTCTTCAAAACGTTAAAACCGAAAGTCAAAGCAGGCGTCTTGTGGCGCTTAACGATTTTTTTCCTGCCTTTTTTGATTAGTTGATGAATGGTTGGCATAACAAAAAAAACTTTATCAAATAACTCTGACAAAGTCAACCGCTTACATAAATCATAAAGGCGGCGACTGCCGTGATGATAAGCCACGCGGGCAAAGACCAAGCCAGCACTTTTGAACCGTCAAGCGGAGGAAAAGGAATCATATTGAACAAAGCGAGCCAGGCGTTGATGTAAAAACCGTAGGTTACAATTTTGGCAAGCAAAGGTGAACCTCCAATAATCGGCGGCAGTAAAAAACTGGCAGCAAAAAACAATAACGCCAAAGCAATGTTTGTTAAAGGGCCAACTGCAGATATTTTGCCGTTTTGCTCCCTGGAAATTGCGCCGCTAATCATTACGGCTCCCGGAGCCGCGATGATGAAACCGAAAAAACTCATAACAACCGCCAAAACCAAACCCATATTAAACTTTCTGAACTCCGCCCAACAGCCGTATCTTTGCGCCAAAATCTTGTGAGCCAGCTCGTGCAGCAAAAAAGCCGTGCCCACTGCGATTGCCGCCACAATAAGATTTGGCATGAATTGCGGGCCAAGCCCCTGCGCTCCGCCAGATAAAGCAACAGCAAATGCAAAGCTGATTGCAGCCCACGCGTGCAAAAGATGAATAAGCTCTTCTTCTGAATAAGTAATACGCATTGAAAAAACTATGCTAATATGTTAACATTTTTCATATGGCAAAACAATGCGCGATTTGCGGCAAAGGGTCAATGCTGGTCTGGCGAAGAGTTCGCCTAAGAGCCACCAAATATAACCCAACCATCAAAAGGCGACAATATCCCAATTTGCAGTGGACCAGATTGCTCAACGGCAAACGTGTTTTGGCTTGCGCCAAATGCATCAAAGCAACAGCTAAAAAGAGAAAGTAAAACGGGCCATCGGATAATGGTAGTCCGTGCCCTTGGGGTGGGTACAGCGGGCGTTCGATTCGCCCTGGCCCGAAAAATTTGACTTTAAGATATAATTTTGTTATTCTTCAGCTATGAAAGAAATTTTTCCTCAAATTACGTTGGACGAAAAGATTCAGTTTGGTAAACCAGTTATTACCGGAACCAGAGTACCGGTTGAGGTTATTGTCGGCCATATTGCCGCAGGCGACCAGATGGAAACCGTGATGAAAGAATACGGGCTAACTAGAGAACAAATTCTTGCCGCCTTGAAATACGCAGCGAAGCTTGTTGGCGAAGAATTGGTTATGGCAAGATGATGCTCTTTCTCGTTGATGAAAATACAACCTCTTCAATAAAGATTGTCTTTCAAGAAAAAGGTTTTGAGGCAGAGTGCGTAAAAGATATAAAAGAACTTCGCGGCCAGCCCGACGAAGTTATTTTTAATTACGCGGTCAACAAACCAAAGGAATGACTGAGAAGGATTTTCGCAAAAAGATAGTCGTAATTGAACCTAGCAGGGTCAGGTCACGCAACCTCCCATGATAAACAGTAATATAAAGTTGAGTTCACTCCAGATGATAAAATCTGGGAAAGATAAGTTATGAAAGCGGTGTTTTTTGAAAAACCGGGCGGGCTAGATGTTCTCAAATATGGAGAACTGCCTACTCCAAGGCCACAAAAAGGCGAGGCTCTTGTGCGAGTGAAAGCGGCTGATCTGAATCGGCTTGACGTTTGGTTGCGCGAAGATAAAGAAAACGCTAGTAATATTCCTCTGCCGCACATTCCCGGCTCGGACGCCGCAGGAGTTGTTAAGGAGATAAACGGCGAAAGCACGCTGCGAGTAGGCCAAGAAGTTGTGTTGAACCCGGCTATCCCCTGCTCTGCTTGCCCGCGCTGTAAAAATGGAGAGCCGTGCGAACTTGTTAAAATTTTCGGCGTTAAAAATCAGGGTAGCTACGCCGAATATATTACCGCACCAATCTCGCAACTTTACCCAAAGCCAAAAAACATTTCTTTTGCTGAAGCGGCGGCGTTTCCGCTAACATTTCTCACCGCTTGGCACATGCTCGTTGGGCGAGCAAATCTACGCAAAGGCGAAACGGTTTTCGTTTGGGGCGCGTCCGGCGGGTTAGGTTCGTCAGCTATTCAAGTAGCAAAATATCTTGGCGCAAAAGTTATCGCCGCCGCTAAATCCGAAGAAGACGCAAAGCAAATCCGCGAGATTGGCGCAGATGAAATTGTAATTTACACAAGCGGAAATGTTGAAAGTACTGTAAAAAATCTGACGAAGGGTCTTGGCGTTGACGTGGTTTTTGAAAGTGTTGGCGAAAAGACATGGAGCATGACGCTTGCTATGCTTCGCCCTTTCGGTCGTGTCGTCATTGCCGGAACAACAAGCGGCAATATGGGTACGCAGGATTTGAGCGATATTTATGTTCGCCAACTTTCCATTTTTGGCGCGAGAATGGGTCAGAAAGAGGAGTTTGAGAAAGTTTTGGAGCTAGTCGCGGCAGGAAAACTAAAGCCGATTATTGATAAAACATTCTCGCTCAAAGACGCGGCCGAGGCGCAAAAGCGAATGGTTGATGGTAAACATTTTGGCAAAATTGTGCTGGAAATACAGTGAGCGGTGTATATTTATCAGCTTATGAAAATTGTCGTGGAAAATTGCCGGAATAGTTTGGCTGGCGCGTTGAGGAAAATCGGCTACTCTTTCAAACGATTTGACGAAAGTGCAAAGGAAACGTCAGCCGTCAGAGCTTTGGCGCGGGGCGGTTTCCCGCGATTTCACATATACGCCAAAACGGAAGGCAGCGCTCTCCACCTTAACTTACACCTTGACCAAAAGCGCCCCAGCTACCCCCACACCAAACGAGCAGATACGCCGCTAGGAACTTCGTCCCGTGGCGTAAACGGCGAAGCCGCTGCTCGTTATGGTGTGGGGGTGAGGGCCCACAGCGGCGAACACGAAAGCCCTGCCGTTAAAAAGGAAGCCAGCCGGATAAGAACTCTGCTAAACGGCTCTTTTCGCTCCGGCTAAAGCTAAAATCGTTTTTATTACGGTGTCTGGATTCAGAGAAATTGAGCCAATGCCCTCTTTAACTAAAAACTCGGCAAAATCAGGATAGTCCGATGGCGCCTGACCGCAAATACCAGAGTACTTTTTTCTTTTTTTGCAGGTCTGAATGACTTTTGCAATCATTTCTTTCACGGCTTCGTTTCTTTCGTCCCCAACTTTTGCAATTAGAGCCGAATCCCTATCCAAACCTAGCACCAGTTGAGTCAAATCATTTGAACCAATACTCATTCCGTCAAAAATGTCCAAAAACTTATCCGCCAGCAAAACGTTTGAGGGAATTTCAGCCATCACGTAAACTTCCAAACCATCCTTTCCCCGCTCCAACCCATACTCGCGCATAAGCTTTAACACTAACTGACCTTCCTCCACAGTGCGGCAAAAGGGAACCATCAATTTTATATTTTTCAATCCAAATTCGTCTCTTACTCTTTTAATGGCTTCACACTCCATTTTGAAAGCAGGCCTAAACTTTGCGTCATAGTATCTTGAAGCGCCGCGCCACCCCAACATAGGATTTTCTTCTTGCGGCTCAAAAAGCTCTCCGCCCACCAAAGACCGATACTCGTTGCTCTTCAAGTCGGAAAACCGCAAAATCACCGGCTTTGGCCAAAAAGCCGCGGCAATTTGCGCCACTCCTTCAGCTAACTCTTTCACAAAGTACTCCTTTTTATCCTTATGCTCAACAGTGATTTCATCAATCTGCTTTTTAATTTTTTTATTTTGAATATTTTTATAGTGGTATAAAGCCAAAGGATGCACCCTGATTTTTTCGGCAATAACAAACTCTTGTCGCGCCAAACCTACGCCGTCTGTTGGCAAAAAAGAGGTCTTGAAAGCGGCCTCTGGAGCTCCAATGTTCACCATGATTTTAGTTTTAACTTTGGGCAGTTTTTTCAAGTCGTATTCTCTCACCTTAAATGGAACTTTTCCCGAAAGAACCCTGCCTTCAGCACCTTGGGAGCAGTCAACTGTTACCTCCTGACCCTGCTTCAAAACCTTTGTCGCAACTTTAACTCCAACAATGCAAGGCAAACCCAGCTCGCGGCTGACAATGGCCGCATGCGAGGTTTTTCCCCCCTCATCGGTAACAACGGCCGCAGCCAGAGGGAAAACCGACACCCAATCAGGGTCAGTCATTTTGGTAACCAAAACCTCTCCTTTTTTGAATTGCGAAATCTTTGAAACGTCAGAAATCACGCGAACAGGCCCCTGTCCTATTTTTGAGCCAACCGCGATTCCTGTTAAAATCGGTTTCTTGGCGGCTTTTATTTGGTACTCCTGATAAACATTCCCTTTTTGAGGGCTGTGTACGGTTTCGGGCCTTGACTGAACAATGAAAAGCTCACCTGTTCTACCGTCTTTTGCCCATTCAATGTCTTGGGGATGCCTGTAGTGCTCTTCAATCAAAAGGGCCCACTTTGCCAAGGTTAAAACCTCTTCGTCCTTCAAGGAAAATTTGCCTTGAGAAATCCGCGGCACGCCAACCTCTTTCAGCCCTCCTGTTTTGCCGTAAATATACTTTTTCGTTTTTCGCCCAAGATTTTTAATGATTATGGATTTGTATCCCTGTTTTAAGGTCGGTTTAAAAACGTAAAATTCATCGGGCGTAACTTTTCCTTTAACAATCATTTCCCCAATCCCAAAAAGCGAACTGATTAAAACCACGTTTTGAAATCCGGTTTCCGTGTCAACTGTGAAAATCACGCCAGAAGAAGCCAAGTCAGACCTCACCATTTTTTGAACCCCTACGGACAAGGCAAACTTCAGATGCGGAACTTTTTTCTCTTCTCTATAAACAATCACTCTGTCCCCGAAAGCCGAAGCCAAACACTCTTTGATGGCGGTCAATAAACCGTCTGCTCCAGAAACGTTCAAAAAACTTTCAAACTGTCCGGCAAAAGACATTGTCGGCGCGTCTTCGGCCACGCCAGAAGACCTGACTGCAACATCTGATTCTTCTTGTCCGTACTTTGCAGACAACTTTTTATAAGCTCTCAATATTTCTTTTTTTAAATCTAACGGAAACTCGGCGCGCAAAATTAACTCTCTTGCCGCCTTACCAGTTGCCTGCAAACTTTTAATGTCTTGTGAGTTGAAATCCGCGAAAATATCTTTAAGTTTTTTGTCCAGTTTGTTCCTCTTTATAAAATACCTGTACGCCTTTGTGGTCAAAGCAAAACCATCGGGAACGTTAACTCCTTTTCTAGAGAGCTGCGAAAGCATCTCGCCCAAAGACCCGTTCTTGCCTCCAACCAAACGGACGTCTTTTTTGGATATCGCTTTAAATGGCAGGATGTACTTTTGTTTCTTGCTCATGGTCTTGGCTGTTCGCTGAATGCTTCGCATTCCTCTCACACCTCGCCTCGCTATCGCGAGGCTCAGTGTTTGAATATTCCCGGTATCTGTTCCAAAACGCCCGTTGACCACAAAAGGCCGATTATTATGGCCGCAATTCCCGCGGTGATAAAGATGATGTTTAGCAAAGCGATAATGAAACCAGCTTGGTTTTTTTGGACTACCAGCTTGATTTTTTCAACGCTTTCTGGATTTGCCAAAGTTGAAAGATCGCCCAAATCCTCCCTAGAAATAATTTTCTTTAAGATCCTTCGCATAATTTTGCCGCTCCGGGTTTTTGGAAGGTCGTCAACCACAAAAACCTGCTTTGGCAGAGCAATTGGCCCTATTTCTTTCTTGATCTGTGCCAATACTTCTTGCGCCAAATTTTGGCTGTTTTCTTTCGGGACGATGAAAGCCACAGGAACCTCCCCTTTTATTTCGTCCGAAACGCCAATTACTGCTGACTCCGTGATGTTCGGGTGCAAGTTGATGGCGTCTTCCATCTCCCCGGTTGTCAAACGGTGGCCAGCCACTTTCAAAACGTCGTCAACACGGCCAACTATTCTTATTAAACCATTTTTGTCTCTGGTCGCGCCGTCAGAAGTAAAGTAAACGTCTTTCCCGTAACTGCTCCAATAGGTTTCCTCGTATTTTTGCGGATTTTTATAAATTCCTCTCAGCATGCCCGGAGTAAAAGGCGGCAAAATAACCAAGTTGCCATTCTTGATGTCGGCTTGAACCCCTGGAAAAGCCAAACCCGCGAAAGCCGGCTTAAAAGGGCCCAGACCCGGCAGAGAAGTGATTAAAATGCCTCCTGTTTCGGTTTGCCACCAGGTGTCAACTATGGGGCATCTTTTTTTGCCGACCTCTGTGAAATACCAAAGCCATGAGGACTCGTCTATTGGCTCGCCGACTGAACCCAAAAGCCGCAGGTTTTTGAATTTGTATTTTTTGAGCAAGGCGGCGCCGTATTTTTCAAACATTCTTATGGCGGTGGGGGCTGTGTAAAAAATGTTGACTTTATGCTTTTCAATAGTTTGCGCCCAGCGGTCGGGCTTTGGCCAGTCGGGCGCGCCTTCAAACATCAAAGTAGTTATCCCGTTGAGCAGAGGCGAGTAGACGGTGTAAGTATGTCCCGTTACCCAGCCAGGGTCTGAAGTGCACCAAAAAATGTCGCCTCCTTGAAAATCAAATATCCATTTTCCTGTCCAGTACGCCTGCACTGCGTAGCCGCCGCAAGTGTGCACCACGCCTTTTGGTTTGCCGGTGGAGCCGGACGTGTAAAGTATAAAAAAAGTGTCTTCTGCGTCCATTGGTTCTGCTTCGCAAAAATCCTTCTCGTTTTTGACTATTTCGTGAAACCACAGGTCTTTTTGGCTGTCCAAAGAGACGTTATTGCCCGCTCGTTTGACCACGATAACTTTTTCCACTTTTGTTTCTTTCACGCCTTCATCAGCCGACTGTTTCAAGTCAACTATTTTACCCCTTCTCCAGTAGCCGTCGGCCGTAATAAGAACTTTTGCCTCGGTGTCCTGCAACCTAACCTTCAGAGAGTTAGACGAAAAAGCCGAAAAAACAACAGAATGCACTACCCCAATGCGAGCGCAGGCGAGCATAGCCACCATCACTTCTGGAATCATCGGCAAGTAAATGCCAACCCTGTCCCCTTTTTTCACTCCCAGCTTTTTCAACGCGTTGGCAAATCTGCAAACGTCAGAGAACAGTTCCCTGTAAGTTATTTTTTTCGGCTTTTCAGTTGTTGGTTCTGGCTCCCAAATTAAGGCCGTTTTTTTCTTGATTTTCTCCCAGCCCTGCGGATTTTTCTCAAAAATGTTTGAGGTTATGTTTATTTTGCCGCCCAGAAACCACTTAAAATAAGGGGCTTTATGTTCAAACGCTTTATTCCACTTCTCAAACCAAAAAAGCTCTCGGGCCAGCTTTTCCCAAAACAAAACCGGGTCCTTGTTGGCTTCCTGATATATATTTTTATTCTTTACCCAGGCCTTTTTTCTAGTGGTCGAAGATGGATAATACAACTCGCCTTTCTTGAGCATATTCATAAATTATATCAAGAAGTACAAATAAAACAAAATGGACAACCAAAAAGCCGAGACGAACCTCGGCGAAGTAAAAGCTTTCTAGAAAACAAAACTATCGCTTCCCGCTTCCAACCGCAAGCAAATCCTCAAGTTCTTTAACCCTGAACTCAAGTTTTTCAAACTCTGTTCTATATACTATACCTTCCAATCGTTTTTCCATCCTTTCCAACTTCTTATCAACTCTATCAAACCGTTTATCAACTCCATCAAAACCACGCTTCACCATTCTTGCTAAATCTTCAATTGTAACTTTTTTGTTCGCCATATATTTCCATTGTATCGCAACAAGAAATGGGTGTCAATTTACACCACCTCGGCCTGATAGCATTGCTCACAGTATACAATTTCGGGACGGTCGGGGGCGTAAGAGGTTTCTATTTTTGACCAAGGAAACTAAACTCGCAATTAAATAAAATAATATTAAATAAAAAATTATTAGCAAGCCATAACCCAAATTGGTTGGGCCTGACGGAAACCAATCACCCTCCATCAACACTGGCAATCCTAGAAAACTGAAGAATTTTAACGGTAAATACGCTCCAAGAATAATCACAACTTCTGCCCACCTTAAAGATCGGCTTGCCCATATAGTATCTTGAAGGTAGTAAAACAAAATTAACAAAACCGAGACAACAATGATTAACCAGAAAAACAGTCGCCACGTAAGCCTTTGTGGTTCTAAAAATTTAATCATTCAACTTTGATTTGAAACTATAAATTACTACTTATAACTTTTTGCCGACGTATTCGGCAAACTCGGCAAGGCGGCAGGCGTAAGCAAATTCGTTGTCATACCAGGCAACTACCTTAACTAGGTTGCCGCTTGCCATGGTTAGGCCAGCGTCAACAACGGCTGAGAAAGAGTTGCCGCTGTAGTCAGACGAAACCAGGGGCGCGTCTTCAATGCCCAAAATTCCTTTGAGTTCTTTTTTTTGAGAGGCCTTCTTGAAAGCGTAATTTACCTCTTCGGCGGTAACCGGTTTTTCAACCTGGCAGAACAAATCCAGCACCGAAACCGTGGCCGTGGGCACGCGGAAAGCAATGCCGTCCAATTTCCCTTCCAGTTCGGGAATAACTCTACCAATGGCTTTGGCGGCTCCTGTTGTGGTCGGAATGATGTTCAAAGCCGCTGCCCTGGCTCTTCTTAAATCCTTGTGTGGCAAATCCAGAATTTTCTGGTCGTTTGTGTAAGAGTGTATGGTGCTCATAAAACCTTTAACAACTGTGAAGTTATCGTTTAGAACCTTAGCCACCGGAGCCAGGCAATTGGTTGTGCAGGAAACCATTGAAACGACGCTGTCTTTTTTTGGGTCGTACTCATGCGCGTTCACTCCCAAAACAAAACTGGGAACTTGGCTTGACTTGCAGGGAGCCGAAATTATCACTTTTTTCGCGCCGGCTTTTATGTGTTTTTGGCCTCCTTCGTAGTCGGTAAATACGCCGGAACACTCCAAAACAACGTCAATGTCCAATTCTTTCCAGGGAAGTTTTTCCGGGTCTTTTTCGGCAAAAAACCGAGTCTTCTTATCAAAAGATTTATGGTAGATTCCGTAGACCGAGTCGTACTTTAGCAGATGCGCCAAGGTTTTTTGGTCGGTCAAGTCGTTAATCGCCGACACTTCAATGTTGGGATGATTGTCCGTAATCCGCTTGAAAGCCGGCCGCCCAATCCTGCCAAAACCGTTAATGGCGAGTTTAATCATTTATTTTCAGCAGTTGAGCTATTTTATTTTTGTCAAAACCAACGACTATCTCTCCAGCAATATCCACCACCGGCACTCCCAGCTGGCCCGACTTTTGAACCATTTCTTGAGCCGCTTTTTGATCTCTGGAAACGTCTATGTCTTCAAAGGCAACCTGGTGTTCTCCAAGGAACTTTTTCAAAGCATTGCAGTAAACGCAAGTTGGTGTTGAATATATGCGAACTATTTTCATGAGTTGTATATCTTAATGCCTCCGTAGGGTATCTCTACGTTTATTATATCTTTGTCTGAAATCTTTTCAACATATTTGACTATTGCGCGCAAGGAATGGTGGCTTGCCACAACCAAAACGTTTTTGCCTTGCCTCAAATCCTTTGCGATAAACTTCTTGTAAAAAAGCGTTGTTCTTGTAACTACCTGGCGCAAACTTTCCCCGCCGGGCGGTTTAGACCCGTAACCTATTCGCCAAACCCTGACTTTTTCCTTGCCGTATTTTTTCATCATAAGCTCTTTGTTTAATCCCTGCAATCTGCCATAGTGTCTTTCGTTGAGCGCTTGAGAAACAAAAACCGGAACGCCAGCTTTGTTAATTTGCTTAAAAGTTGCCCATTTTTGCATCTTCCCTCCGTCAAGGTGCGCGAAAACGGGATACTTTTTGCCGTATTGGAGTAATTTTACCACCGTATCCTCGTTCCTGAAAAGTGGGGACGTGTAAATTCTGTCTATCTTGAATTTAAAAACTTTCTTGGCTATCTCTTTTACTTTTTTCTGCTGCCCTTTTGCCAAAGGAATGTCAACCCAGCCCGTAAAGCGGCTCTCTTTGTTCCACTGAGATTTAAGATGACGCAACAAGATGAGTTTTGGCATAAGGAGTGAGGCAATATAGTTTTCAGACAGCTTTCGCAGGCGGATGAGCATGGTTTCGCCACAAGCGAATCAGCCGCCGAGCTCGCTGAACCTTCGGTTCCTCTCGCCCTTCGTTTTCGCTTCGCGAAAACTCGGGAATGCAGATAGTTCAAATCTCGCTGGAGATTTGAACTATCGGTGGCTAAACACTATATTGCCGAACGAAGTTCTTTTTCTATTCTCAACAATCTATTATATTTTGCCATTCTTTCTTTCTGCGAAGGCGCTCCAGCCTTGATGAAATCCGCTCCAATGCCGACTGCAAAGTCGGCAATAAAATCGTCTTTGGTTTCACCAGCGCGATGGGAAACAATCGTTTTCCAGCCGTAACTTTTTGCTAACAATGAGGCCTCAATCGTTTCTGAAACCGTGCCGATTTGATTTGGCTTAATGATTACAGCGTTGCAGGCCATTTTTCTGTGAGCCATTCTAATTCTTTTAGAATTCGTTACGGTCAGATCATCGCCAACAACTAAAAGTTTGTAGTTGGTAGTTTTTAGTTTGTAGTTTAGTTCTTCCCATTTATTCCAATCTTCTTCGCCGAAAGGATCCTCCAGAAATAAAATTGGGTAATCTCTAACCAGTTTTTGGTAAAAAGCGATATTATATTTCCCCTTCTTTATATTTGAAGCGGCGTAATCCAAGCCGACTTTTACATTATAGCCCCTGGCCGAGGCCATTATCAAATCAAGCGCCGCTCTTACATCTGAAATCGGAGGGTTGAAAGCGCCTTCCAGGCCGGTTACAACTCCCTTCTTGCCGAACTTGTTCCTTAAAATTTTCTTTAACTTTTCGTATATTTTTTTGCCCGTTGAAAACTGCTCGCGAAATGTTCTTCCTTCCGGAATCATCATAAATTCCTGAATGTCAAGTTCTGTTTTCCCGTGCAATCCCCCTTCAATCAGCAGAACAGCCGGCTTTGGGAACTGGGATTTTGTTCGGGCGATTCTAGAAATATATTTCCAAAGCGGAATATTTTTCGCTTTCGCTCCGGCTCTTGAAACCGCAATGGAAACAGGCAAAGTCGCGTTGGCGCCCAGTTTTTTATCAAGCGCCTTGTCAACTTCCTTTTGGTTAGCTGCCGATTTGCCCAGAAGAACAGGAGCAATAATACGGTTTATATTTTCAAGGGCTTCTTTAACTTCCACGGTCCTGGCTTCGTACTTACCAGTAGAGGTGCCTGAAGGGCAAGAAGCCAAAAACTTTCCCAAGCCGGTTGTCAGTTGTACCTCAACCGTCTTTTTCCCCCTTGAATCAAGAATCTGCTTAGCTCTTACCTTTTTTACAACAGAGTCAAATGACATTTAATCATTATAGCAAAAAAGATGCCCGACCCAAATGAATAAGCGGCAGGAAAATCCTGCCGCAGTGTGCAAAATGGAGTAAAACTAAACGAAGCGGAACATCAAAACTTCCTCATCGGAAGATTCGACTGACTTAACATTGAGACCGTGCGTCTCGGCAATAAACAGAGCCAAGCCGACAAAGTGGTCTTCCGTTAACCACTCAAAGTAAGGTTCGTCGGAAAGTTTGTTGCCGTGCTCGTCCCTAATTATAACAGTCTTCGTACGCAAATCGCCCACAATTAAGGTTCCCTTCTCAACCTTACGTGTCTTACGTGTCTTACGTGTCTCTATCGCCAGTATCGTCGCCATTGCTTCCTCCTTTTCTTTTTTTAAACAGCAATTCGCAAACCGATAGCTTTATTATATATATATCGCTGGCGCCTGTCAACCCCCACACCTACTCTTGCGAGGACTTGTGGTAATAAATAATAATCAAGCCGATAGGCGGCTTCGCCTTACGTACTTGAGTTACCTCAAATTTTCAGTGGAGTAGGTGTGGGGGTCACGCGATAATTTCCGGGATTGCTTCAGTCAAGTCGGTGGCGGTCATTGACTCGCCGAGTTTTTTGGCGGCTTTCTCGCCCGATGCACCATTTATAAAGGCGCCTGCTTGCGCGGCCAAAAAAGGATCTGCGCCGCGCGCCAACAAAGCCCCGCAAATTCCGGCCAAAGTGTCGCCGGTTCCGCCAACGGTTAAATAAGGACTGCCTGCTTTGTTTTGAGCAACGTCCTGCCCGTCAGAGATTATGTCAACGTGTCCCTTTAATAAAATAGTCGTTCCCAAACGAGCGGCTTCTTCCTGAACAGCTTTTATCTTTTCTTCATCCGGCAGTTTGCGAACTTTTCTTTTTGTCAAAATGAAAAACTCGTAAGTGTGGGGAGTGATTAAGAACGGCTTTGCCGAAACGACTTCTGGTTTTCTGGCCAAGGCATGAATAGCGTCCGCGTCAATGACAACCGGAACTGAAACTTGAGAAAGAAACTCCAGAATCGCTGCCTGCGTGGCTTCAGAACGCCCCAAACCGCCGCCAATAACCACGGCGGTTCTCCCGTTTGAAACGGCTTTGGCCGACTCGGTCATTGTCAATAAGGTCGCCAAGTGGTCTTTTGTCAGAAAGCCGTCTTTTAAAGGATATGAAGCCAAGTTGGGCGAAAAAGAAGCGATAATGTCGGCTGCTCTTTTTGGCGCGATAATCCTTACCATGTCAACTCCGGCGCGGAAAGCCGCAAGACCGGCCAAGGCCGGTGAGCCGGAATAAAAGTCAGAGCCCCCAATCACGGTTAAAAGACCATAGTCGTACTTTTTGGCGTCAGGCGGCCTCTTTTTGTAAATCTCTTTTAGAATTGATTTTGATACTTCCTTCATGTTAGTTTCGTTTAGCGTTTATGGGTTAGCGATACCCGTTTCGTTAAGAGTTTAACGTTTAGCGTCTTTTGCGCTAAACCTTTGACGCCTCACGATACGGGCTTCGCTAAACGCTTAACGCTAAACCATTAACTTCTATGTCTTTTGTTTTCTTAAAAAAGCCGGGATTTCCCAAAATTTCTCCTTTTCCAGAAACTCTTTTTCCGCCACCTCCTTTTCTTCCTTCACCTGCAAAGCGCTTTTCCTCACTTTGTCCTCAGCTTTTTCTTCCTCGACCGTGAGTTTGATTTTCCTGGGTTTGGGTTTTGGTTTGCGCTTCGCCTTAGGTTTCGGCTTTTGCTTTTGCGGTTTTGACGGCTTTGCCCCGTATATCATCTTTCGGGCGCCCTTGGGCGATTTCGCGCGGAACCCCGTAGAGCTCCCTGCGGGTGATTCTACGGGACGGAGCGCACCGAGAGTTGTATTACGGGACTTTGGTCTAGGTCTTGGTTTCTTTTTCTTTCTCGCTCTTGGCTTCGCTTTGGCCTGCGTCCCACGCCCTCCCCTTTTGGAAAAAATCCCTGGGAGGTAGTGAACCTCCTCCAGGGGTTCTACTACCCCCTTTGCCTGACACCCCGTTGCCAAAAGAGAAACTCTAAGCCAGTCTGAAGATTTTTGCCCTTGGGTTACGCCAAAAATAATCTGGGCTTGTGAAAAAACCTGCTCAAAGATAAGCCGCGAAATTTCAGAAACGTCTGAGAGCGCCAGCTCTCTGCCGCCCGTAATGTTAAACAGCACACGTCTGGCGCCTTTTATTGTGTATGGGTACAAAGGGGAGTTAAGAACTTTCTCTACCGCTTCGGATGCTCCTCCAGGACCCTGCACTTTTGCAGTGTTTAAGTAGGCAACTTTGCCCCGACCCTGTAAAATCGTCTGCAAGTCGGCAAAGTCAATGTTGATTAATCCGGGAAGATAAATCGTCTCAATCAATCCTTCCAACGCGTCGGCCAAGTTTTTATTTATGAAAGACAGAGCTTCCTGCAAAGGGGTGCTTTTCTCAATCGTCTGAAAAATCCTGTCGTTTGGCAAAATAGCTATGGCGTTGACGCTTCCTTTCAGTTTCTGCAAAGCTTCTTTTGCCTGCTCTTCTTTTTTCTCTCCCTCAAACTTAAAAGGCAAAGTAAACACACCCAAAGTCAAAGAGCCTGCCTTCTTGGCTAAATTGGCAAGCACTGGAGCCGCTCCAGAACCCGTGCCGCCTCCAAGGCAGGATATCAAGATGCACAAATCATACCCTTCAAAGAGTTTTTTTAAACGTTCTTTTTCCTCGAAGGCGGCTGACCAAGCCAGTTCCGCGTTCATGCCGGTGCCCAAACCGTGAGTGAGATTTTGACCAAATTGGAGGGTGAAAACGTTTTTACGCAACTGCCTTAACGCCTGGCGGTCGGTGTTGGCAACAGCGAAAGACGCTTTCTTTAGCCGCGAAGCAAGCTCCGACACAATGTTTCCGGCGCCCCCGCCAACACCAACAACCCTGATTCTGGTCTTTTTAACCCCGTTAGAAAGCTCGCTTGACAACCGCTCCGTATGTTTCATTTTCCCCATCCTGTGATGACTAATTTTCTTTCTAACGGGGTTAACCTCATCAACCGCTTCTTTTAGCGCGGGTTTTGGCTGTTTTATCTTTTTCGCCTTATTCTTCAGGTTGGCGCGAGTCTTCTTTTTTCTAACGGTTTTTCGTCTCTTTTTAGCCATTTAGTTAGTTTATCCTAACAAGTACTTGGCTAATATGTCAAACTCAATGTTGACAATATCGCCTACCCGCTTTTGCCCCAAAATAGTTAGCTTTAAAGTGTAATCCAAGAGAGAACAGCTAAAGTTCACCTTTGAGCGACCGGCAACAGTCAGAGAAACTCCGTCAACGGCTATTGAACCCTTTTCAACAACTAAGCGCGAATATTTTTTCGGGAAAGAAAAAAAATACTTTTTTTCGGAAAACTCGGACTTAATCTTAATTATCTTTCCCACGGCGTCAACATGACCCAAAACTATGTGCCCGCCAAGGGGGTCCTTTAGAGTCAAGGGCTTTTCAAGGTTCACTCGTCTTGGAATCTCTCTGCCAAAAGTCGTCCTGCTTAAAGTTTCCGACATAAACTCAGTCACAAAACTTGCTTTTCCGATTTTTTTTGCCGTCAAACAAACACCGTTCACCAAAACTGACTCTCCAAGCCCAAAGCGCCATGCTCTAGGCTTCTTTATGTAAAGAAAAAGAGAGCCGCGTCTTTTCTCGGCTTTTTCAACCTCTGCGATTGCTTTGACTATTCCCGTAAACATGGAAAAATTCGCGCGCCAAGAGTTCGTCTTTTCTCATTTGAGCTGCTAGATCTTTTGTGGTTTTGAACTTTTTGTTGCCGCGGAGGCGCTTCAAGAATAAAATTTCAACTTTTCTGCCAACGATGTTTTCGTTAAAGTCCAAAATATGGGCTTCAACTCTTTTTTCTTTCTCAAGGAATGTTTCAGCGGCTCCCAGAAATCCAACCGAGGGCAGAACCATTTTTCCAACTTTTACCAAAGCCGTAAAAACCCCTTCTGGCGAGCGTGCTAAGGTAGCCTTATCCCAATCCAAGTTAATGGTGGGAAAGCCCATTTTTGCACCTCGCCCCTTGCCTTTCACGACAACGCCCTTAAACTTCATCTTTAATGATGGCGAGGTTTTCCAGCGCGGCTTTCGCGGCCTTGGCGGCATAGTCCTTTGCTCGCGCTTGCGCCTGCTCTTTGGTAGCTCCGGGCCCAATAATTCCCATGCCAACGGGCTTTGAATGTTTCAGCTGGAGGTCAATTAGGGCTTTGTGCACAACGTGCCCCATAACCTCTCCGTGCATTGTTTGGCCTTTTTCAATATAACCCAAAACCACAACCGCCTCGGTATCTTTGTCAGCCATAACTCTTTCAACAACAAGAGGCGCCTCGTAACAACCAGCCACTTTTTTTACTCCCACTTTTTTGCCCCGACCCTCAAGCTCCAACGTTGCGGCCTCTATCATTTCTTCAGCTATGTCCTTGTGAAAGGAAGCCGCCACTATGATTATTGACATATTTTCTGAACTATTTTAACAAACTCCCCAGCTTTCAAAGAAGCGCCCCCAACCAAAAAACCCTGAAAGCCGGCTTTCTTGACGTAATCTGGCGCGTTCTTTGAGTTAACGCTGCCTCCGTACAAAACAAAAGGGTATTTTATTGCGTTTCGCATTCTCTTTGAAGCTCCAACGTCGTAGGGTTTGCCCGTGCCAATGGCAGATAACGGCTCAAAAGCCAGAATAGAATCTTGAGTCTTGACTCTTGACTCTTGAATGGTCTTTAACGCTTTTTTTAACTGGATAGCATTCGCGATGCAGACAACCGGTTTTAAACCGGCCTGTAGAGCGGCTTTTATTTTTTTGTTTACCATCTCGTCGCTTTCACCAAGGGCACGCCTTTCCGAGTGCCCAATTATAACGTATTCAACTCTCAAGTGTTTCAATTGATGCCAGGAAACCTCGCCTGTAAAAGCGCCTTCGGCTTCCCAGAATAAATCTTGCGCGCCGAGGCGCGCCCTTTTCAAAACCTTGCCAACGGGCAAAAGAAAAGGAAAAGGAGGCGCGATGACAATGTTTGCTCCCTTAATTTTGGCAATGCCGAGTTCAACTTTCTTGGCGAGCAAAACCGCTCGGCCCGGCGAATCGGGATTCATTTTCCAATTTCCTACGATTAGAGGTTTCATGTTGTAATTTTTAGAGCGAGCCACGTCCTGTTCGGGGTGCACCTCGCAGCCCCGCTTGCCACAGAGTATGTGTTATCTAGAAGTATGTGAGGCGGGGCGAGAGATAGCAGCGGCGCGAGCCAGTTATATAATTTACCTCTTTTAGCCGACTGCGTGCTCCCCGAATCAGGATGGGGCGAGCGTTGCTTATTGTTTCCTAAGGTACTCCGCTGCTCTTTCTGGTTCAATCGTTGAAATTTCAATTCTAGTGCCTATTTCAAATCCGGCCCAAGTGGCGGTTTTGGGCACTATTGTCCAATGCCAGTGGTAATAAGAGCAGGTTCTCGCGTCGCAGGGAGCCGTGTGAAGATAAAAATTGTAAGAGGGGTCAGCTAGAGCTTTGTAGAGTTTGTGCAGCGCTTGCCTGAAAGTATCGGCCAACTGCCATTTTTCGTTTTCGGTTATGTCTTCAAAGTAAGCCATGTGTTTTTTCGGAGAAATAATCATCTCAAAAGCCGCCTTTGACGCAAAAGGGCATATAACCTGAAACTCTTCATTCTCAAAAACAACTCTTTTTTTAACTCTGCGCTCCCAGATATTCATCTCGCAGTAAATGCATTTGCCGGTTTTTATGAAATATTTGCCGGAATTTGCCAGAGCTTTCCTCAGGTCTGTATCGACCAAAGGAGTGGTGATGATTTGGGAATGAGGGTGGGAAATTGAAGCGCCTGCTTCTTTTCCGTGATTGTGAAAAATAGAAACGTAATGCACGAACTTTTCTTTTTTTAGTTCTAAGTACCTTTGGTGATAAGCGTCCATGACTTCTTTTACTTGCGCCGTGGAAAGTTGGGCCAGTGATTTTTTGTGGTCTCTTGTGACAACCACTTCGTGAAAACCGACTGCGTTAACTGTCTGGTAAAACTTACCCTCAACCCTTTTGTGCAATTCAGCATGGGGAGTGAAAGCTGGATATTTGTTGGGCAAGACAATTGTGTTTGACAGCACAAGAGTCGGTTTCTCATCCTTTCCAATATTGCAAAAAGGACACTCCTTTTTTGGGATTTCTTCTTTTACCCTCTTTTCTTTTTTGAAGGTTTCGGGCCTGCGGGCTCTGCCCGTGGCAATAACAACCCAATCTTTGCTGATTAGGTCAAACCTTAACTCCGAGGGAAACTTATGTTTTACGCTTTTCGTTTTTCGCTTTTCGCTTTCATCCATATTTATGACTGATAATATTCCATCTAATCTTTAATAAATCTAAAGCCATTTTTATCATGCTTTTGAAATTCACCGTGCTTTCCAAATCGTTCTTCCAATGCACGGGAACTTCCTTTATTTTATATCCAAACTTACGGCCTATCAACAAAATTTCCGGGTCAAAAGCGAAAGCTGTAATTTTCGCTCTTGGAAATATATCGCTGGCCGCTTTGGCGGAAAAACCTTTGAAGCCGCATTGAGTATCCTGAATATCCCAAAGCCCCAAAACAATTTTTCTGTAAACTTTAAATACCCAACCGACAAATCTTCTAAAAGCTGGCTGTGGAGGGTCCAAAACAGCTCCCTTAACATCTCTTGAACCAATAACTATGTCGTAGCCCTGCTCAAATTCTTTGAGCAAATTTTCAACTTGGTTAATTGACGTTGAGTTGTCAGCATCGGTGAAAAGCCGGAAGTCGCCTTGAGCCGCTAACATTCCTTCCTTGACGGCGTGGCCCTTGCCTAAAGCGATAATTTCAAGAAGTTTTAGATTTTTAATTTCGCTTTGTCTTTCTCTAACAACTTCTCTTGTCCTGTCCTTTGAGCCGCCGTCAACAACAATGATTTCTGAATCGTAATTTTGCCCGCGCAAATATTTATCAATTTCCGCCAAAGTCCTCGTAATCCGCTTTTCCTCGTTGTAAGTCGGGATAATTACTGAAAGATACATATTTTGCTATTTTATCACAAATTTCCCTAAAATAAAACGGGGCGTTCAGCTAACAATTTTCTTTGCTAAAAGTTCAGTCCTCAACTTATAAGTGTTTCCCCACTTCATTAAACCAAGATAAGAGTTTAGAGTTCCGGAAGTTGGCGATTTTCTTATTCTCTTTAACATTCTCCATTTTGTAGCCGTTCTTAAAACTCTGTGGCCAGGAAAATGAACCCAACCCAGGAAGTCAACGCCAGAAGCAAGGGTTTTGGTGAAGATTTTATTTGGGTGGATTTCAATGTTCTCTCTGGCCACACTTTAGAATAAGAGTGTTAATCTAAGGACTTGCGATGTCCTTAATTACACTAAAAATTTTACAATAGATAATTTTTCAAAACAAGGACAAAAAGAAAGGGACCGGTCTAACGAACAGACACAGCCCCATTAATGAGTGCGACCAAGTTCCAAGAGCGCAAAACCCAAGGAACAAGGCCTAAGTACTACTTGCCGGACGACGCGATACGCCCGAAGGAGTTGAAGCCGCCCCCGACCCAGCCCCAATCCAACTTCCAGCGCTCGCCGCTCTGACGCAGACACGGGAAGCTCCGGTCGCCGTCCGCGCTCACCACGACCAGCCCCGGGAAGTCAATGTATATCTTCCCGAGAAGGGTCATGAGTTCGGGGAACTCGTCCTGGTGTTCCACGAACCAGGCCGCCTGCTGGTAGCCGTGGAGACCTGTGAGCGAGGCGCGCCTGCGCTTGTACTCTTTGCCGTCAAGCGATTCCTCGTCGGCGCGGAGCACGGTGCCGAGCCGGAGCGTTACCGCCTCGGTCGGCGAGACGTCGCGCTCGATGCCCTCTTCCTCGCGGATCCAAAGGAACTTCTCCCGGAGTTCCGCGAGTTTCAGGCGCGGCAAAGCCGGAATCTGGATCGCAAGTTCTCCCGTTTCGCGGAAGAAGTCGCCAACCTGGACCCACCCGCCGTTTTCCACGAAGTAAGTGAATTCCCTGCCCGCGCTCTTCGGTGCGGCGTCGATCACGACTTGGACCGATTCCGGCGTGAGTCGCGACCAGTCAGCGTTCCTCAAGAGCGACATAGCGAGTTCGAGTCTCTGTTCCGCGCTTACCGTTATGTTGGCCATGATGGCCTCCATCGCCATGACCGGCTGACCGCGTACGCACTATGCGAATCGCAGCTGACCTGTTTTCGCCACAGCACATAAAGCGCCTATCAACTAACGCTCTATGTGCTATGGCGACTGCTCGCAAGTAGTAAAAATATGTTGTCAAAGTGCCACTCTATGCCCCTATTTTAACATCTCTCTATAAATTTGTCAAGACCAGGGGCCCGTTTTTTGTTATGGCCACCATATGCTCAAAGTGGGCAGACAGCGAGCCGTCCTCAGTGGCAAAACAATGGTTGTCGGTTTTTTTAAGTTTCCAATCCCCTGCCGTAATCATGGGCTCTATGCAAAAAACCATTCCCTCCTTTATTTTTTCGCCCTCCCTTCTTTTTCCGTAATTCAATACTTTCGGTTCCTCGTGCAACTCTCTGCCTATGCCATGGCCTGTTAGTTCCCTAACAACTCCAAAACCCTGACTCTCAACGTATCTTTGAATCGTATTGCCAACGTCCCCGAAAGTGTTGCCAACTTTGGCTTTTTTTATTCCCCTTTTCAGCGACTTCTTGGCAACCCTTATCAATCTTGCAGCTTCCGCGGAAACTTTCCCAATGGGCATAGTAATAGCCATATCTGCGTGGAAACCTTGCCACAAAATTCCCAAATCAATAGAAACAATGTCGCCTTCTTTCAACAACCTGTCTGAAGGAGCGCAGTGCACGATTTCGTCATTGACAGAAGCACATAGGCAGGAAGGAAATCCGTCGTATCCTAAAAAGTTGCTTTTGGCGCCCGCTTTAGAAATCAAGTCTTGAGCTTTTTCTTCCAAGTTCTTGGTAACGACTCCAAGCCCAACTTCCCCTACCAGTTCTTTCATAATGCCCGCCAAAATCCTGCCCCCTTCAGCCATTATTTTAATTTCTTCGGGGGTCTTGAGAGGAATCATCTTCCGAGAGCTTTTAGGATGTCTTTGAAAACGTTTTCAACTGTCTGCTCGCCGTTTATTTTTATCAGCCTTCCGGTTTTGCGGTAGAAGTTTATCACCGGCACAACGTTGGTTTGAAACCAGGATAATCTGCTTTTAATAGCGGAAATTTTGTCGTCTTCCCTGCCTCGCTTGGTCAAACGCGCAATCGCCTCTTTTTCCGAAATGTCAATCAAAATAACTTTTAATTTTTTGTTCCATTCATACCACCCCAACGCTTCATCCATCAAATAAGCTTCAAAGATTTTTCTGGGACTGCCTTCATAAATGAACCCTTTGAAATTTTTTTTCTTTTTTAATTTCTCAAACCTATCCAGCCACAACTTAAAAACAACTGGTGTGGGAACCAAACCGCCCCTGTCAAGCACTTTTTGGAGTTTTTTGCCGGTGAAGTCCTTTATTTTTTTTCGGCGCCGCAAAAGCTTGCCAGAACTAATGTAGTCAAGCCCCAACTTCTTTTTCAAAAGCTTAACTTGAGTACCCTTCCCAGAACCCGATCTGCCTAAAAAAATCCCAACCAGCGGCTTTTTAGAAGGTCTCATATTCACGCATTTGCAGCTGGGCTTTGATTTGACGCATGGTTTCCAGAACCACGGAAACCACAATCAGCAAAGAAGTGCCTCCTATCAAGAACTGAAAAACCTGAACTCCGGTAATTCCCCCGATAATTGAAGGCATAACCGCTATCAACCCCAAGAATATGGCTCCGACGAGCAAAACCCTGTTTAAGATGTAATACATAAAACTTGCAGTTGACTCGCCCGGCCTGATACCAGGAATAAACCCGCCCATTTTCTGCAAGTTGCTGGCTATGGCTTTAGGGTCAAAGGTGACGGCCGTGTAAAAATAAGTGAAGATGACAACCATAAGGAAAAACAAAGAGCCGTAAAACCAGGGGTTCTCAAAGGCGCGAGTTATGCTTTGAAAAATAACTCCAACAATGCCGCCCGCTCCCCCAAGAAAACTGGCGAACATTGACGGCAAAAGTATAAGCGACAAAGCGAAAATTATGGGAATGACGCCGGCTGGATTAACGTTCAAAGGCAGATAAGTTGAAACGCCCCCGAACATTCTTTGACCCCTGACTCTCTTGGCGTATGAAACCGGAATGTTTCTGCGGCCTTCGTTAATCAGAACGACGCCGGCAATGATGGCTAAAGACATTACGAAAAACAAAAGATACGTGGGAATTTGCGAAGGGTCAAAAGTAACGGCAAGCTGGCGTATGGCAGACGGCACGCCAGCCACAATGCCTGCAAAAATCAACAAAGACACGCCATTCCCTATGCCTTTCTCGGTAATAAGCTCCCCAAGCCACATCAAAAACACGCACCCCGCCGTAATTGTCAAAAGAGAAGTCAGAAGTTCCTGTGGCGCAAGAGCTGAAATTACTCCTTCTCGCTGAAACAAAGCGAGCATGCCGTATCCTTGAACCAAAGCCAAAGGAACTGCCAAAATTCTGCCATACTGGTTGAACTTTTGCCTGCCCTGTTCGCCTTCTTCTTTGTAAAGCCGTTCCAAAGCAGGAAAAATCATGGTTAAAAGCTGCATAATGATGACTCCCGTAATGTAAGGGCCAAGACCCAACATTACAATGGAAAGATTTTCAAGAGTGCCGCCCGTGAAAACGTTCAAAAGCCCGAACAGCTGGAACTGCTCAAAAAAGGCCCTGATATTGCCAACGTCAATGCCCGGCACCGGAATGTTTGCCATTAAACGGAAAACCGCAAAAACGCCCAAAACAAAAAGGGTTTTGTTGCGCAGCTCCTTAATTTTAAACAGTTGGACGAGTTTTTCTGTCCACATACTTTTGCTCCTTCGCTCTTGCCTTGAACTTGTATCCTCTCAACTTAGGATATCTTTTGATTATTTCTCTTATAACCGGCTTTAACCGCCTGCCTGCTCGCGACTTTTGCCCTTTCTGCCCTCTGCCAGAATAAGTTCCTCTTTTTCCTCCCCTACCAACTCTTTTTCTTTTTTTGCCTCGGTGAAGGGGCCTTAATTCGTGCAACTGCATATCTGAAATCTTAACATACTTATTCCAAAAGTCCAACGAGCCAAACTAAAACAAGACCAACGAGAAACACCAAAAAGAGATTTAAGCTCTTTCTGGGGTCTCGCTCCCTTCTGAACTCGGGCACAAAGTCGGCGGCTCCCAAGTAGACAAAAGAACCCACCGCGAACAAAAGAACGGAAGCTATGCGCGACTCAACAACCTCTCCTGTCAGCGCCACAAGGAGCACTCCCAAAATAATGGACGTTTGAGAAAGAAAGTTTAGAATCAACGATTTCAGTTTGGAAAACCCCGAGTAAACCAGTACGCCGAATACGGCAATCTCTTGGGGAATTTCGTGCAAAGCGATGGCTATGGCGGTAACAAAACCTAATTGAATGTCAACCAAGAAAGCCGCAGCAAGTATTACGCCGTCAATAAAATTGTGCAAAAAGTCGCCTAGGAGCCCCAAAATGCCAAGTTCTCGGGGCGTGTGCTCTTTTTCTTCCCCTTCTATCTCAGTAACGTGATGAAGGTGCAAAAGTTTTTCCGCAACATAGAAAAAAACAAAACCGAAAATGGCCCACAAGAAAACCAGTTCCTCAAGCTCTTGTTCCATTACTTCGGGAAGAATGTGCAGGAAAGCAGTGCCCAGAAGCGCCGAGGCAGCCAATGCCACCAAGAACACCGATAGGGAGCGCAGGACATGGTCTCTCAGCAGTAAAAGTGGCGCAGCAACAAAAGAAATAAAAGTAATCAATGCCGCGCTTATAAAAGCTAAAGATATTGGTTCCATAGTTTACTATATACCTTTTATCTCGCGCCGGACAGGTAGAAAACGCTGTTGATTAAGCCAATGTGCGTGTAGGCCTGAGGGAAGTTTCCCAAAAACTCCATTGTTTTGGGGTCAATTTCTTCAGAATACAAACCCAAGTGGTTGGCCATTTTTGCCACGCTTTCAAGATTTTTTAAGGCGAGTTCTCTTTTTCCGGCAAAAGCCAAAGCGTCAACAAGCCAGAAAGAACAAAGCAAAAAAGCGCCTTCCTGCCCCGGAAGCCCATCCGGTGTTTTGTAGCGAAAGAGCAAGCCGTTGCCAGCTGACAGCTCTTTTTGAACCGCTTCAATGGTGGAAATCATACGCTCGTCAGTTCCCTGTATAAAACCCATGGCTGGCAGAAGCAAAACCGAAGCGTCAATGTCGTCTGAATCAAAGGCCTGCGCAAAGGCGCGCTTCTTTTCAGACCAGCCCCTTTTCATAACTGCTTTGTGAATCTTTTCCATTTCGCCAGACCACAGCTTAATTTCTCCTTCAAAGGCCCTAGCGAAGCGCTGGGCGTGAGATGGTCGCAGAAACAAGTTTCTTCTCCCGTCTCGCCTTCGGCTCGACGATCGAAGGTCAGCGAACCCATAGCGTTCAGCTATTTTCAAAACTCTGTCCAAAGCCACCCAGCACATTACTTTGGAATACACAAAATGTTTTTTGCCGTCGCGCATTTCCCACAAGCTTTCGTCGGGCTCTCGCCAAATCTGGCACACGTAATCTGCAAGTTTCAAAAGAACTCCCCAGGTTTCGGGCTCCAGCTCGTAAGAAGGGTCCAAGCGAACCATTCTCCACACCGTATCTGCCAAAGAACCGTAAATGTCCCACTGATTCTGCAAAAACGCCTCGTTCCCGACTCTCACGGGCTTTGAGCCCTTGTATCCCTCCAAATGCGCGAGAACTTTTTCCGAGAGGTCTTTTTCGCCTCTTAGGCCGTATAAGGCCTGGAACTTGCTTGGCTCAAAACCGTTGTCGGTTGACCCCGTTAGAAACCCACCAGACCTAAAGGTAGTATCTTTTTTGTAAGGCGAAGCCGACTTCGTCTCTGAAGAGTGGTAATACCTACTTGTTTGTGAGGTTTCTAACGGAGTTGAGCAGCATTTTTTCAAAAGCCAATCCAGGTACTTTGCCGCCTCGTTTTTGTAACCAAGCAAAATCAACGCCTGCAGAACAAAAGAAGAGTCGCGTATCCATGAGAACCTGTAGTCCCAGTTTCTGACGCCGCCTATTGTTTCCGGGAGCGAGGTGGTGGCCGAGGCGGCAATGGAGCCGGGCGGTTCAAAAAAAAGAATTTTCAGCATTAGAGAAGACCTCACAACCAAGTCGTGCCAGGGCCCGGCAAAAGGACACTTTGAAATCTCGCAGTGGTGAACCCAGTCGGACCAAAATTTCTTGGTTTCGGTGAGCTCGTATTCGTAATGTTCTTGGGGCCAGGCGAGCTCTGCAACTTCGTGGTAGTGAAAAGTGAGATAAACAACCTGGCCTTCTCGCAATTCCAATTCCGCTCTGCCCACGTTGTTTTCAACTGCGTACTCCCCCGGAGAAAGCAGTTCTCCTCTCACTTGGCCTTCTTTCTCTACTTTTAAGCCGCGTTGCGTGCGGACGAGTTTGGTCTCGCCTTGTCCCCAGTCAAACCTTGGCGCAAACTCCACGAGCAAGCGGCAAAGGCCCTTGACGCACGAGACGCGGCGCCTGATTTCGTTTTTTTCAATCTCTGGCATTTCCCTGCCCGGCTGCGCGGGCATAAAATCGGTCAACTCTGCAACTCCTTGCTTCGTTCGGAATCTTGTCACCAAAATGTTGGTGTTGCCCAAATATTCCTGCTCCGATTCGTAAGGGCCCTCTGGCGCGATTTTCCAAGAACCGCCTTTTCCGTCGTCAAGTATGGCTGAAAATACCGCGGGAGAATCCAAATGCGGAAAAGGCCGCCAGTCAATGGAGCCATCTTTTGAAATCAAAGCCGCCGACCTTAAATTACCTATGATGCCGTAGTTTCGAATTGACGTATACATATTTTTAAAATTTAACAAAAAAAATTTGGGGAGACAAGTAAGCTCTGGACAAATATGCTTATCTATTGTATAAATGGCAAGTGAGTTCTTTGTCAACGTAAAATTATATATGTAACTCATGTCCGGAGGCGGAAGAAAGGGTAGAAAATGAAAAAGAGAAAAGGCCCGTTTTGGACAATTATAGCAATTATATTGCTGAGCGCTTTGCTCGCTATCATTGCGGCCTTTTCCGTGTTGTTGCTCCTGTTAAACGAACAGCGCTCCCCAGCTTCCACCCTTCCTGCGCTTGACGCACTTGTGCACCAAGGCGTGGCAGTTGGCGACAAACCGCCGTTGATCTCCGAGGCCGTTGCCAAGTTAAACGAACTCTTGGCGGAAGCGGTTGGGCAACTTGACTACTTAACCCTTGATGAAGACGACATTTGGGTCATTGTTGATCTACAGAGTTTCAACTCCGCGGTTACCGTGTTGAATCCGAACTGGCGCCTTATAGGACAAAACTTTATCGCTTTTGTCCGGAACTGCAAACTACCCATTTGGGTAGTTTGGGAAAACGACCTTGTGCGGCAGTTGCAAGAAAGGTTTGAATTGGACGAGCCCCAGCCCGCTTACTTAATGGCAGGTATCTTTGCTCATGAGTTGGGGTATACGTGGGCCAAGGACGCCCAACAGACACGGCTTATTGAGTGGGCCGTTCTCAGCGAGTTTGAAAAAAGGGGAAAGTTGCCAGGTTACGAAGGTTACGTGAGGCAGCTTGAGCAAATGTTGCAAGAACCTCACGGACACGGCTGTTCCGAGAGGAAATGAGTTACAAATTACTTCTTGGGCGGCAAGAGCTATGCTTTTGCCGCCTTTATTGTTAATCAGCTATTCCAACTCTACCGTGGAGGGAGGTTTTTTGGTTGGGTCAAACCAAACTCTCACAACCTCGGGGCGGCGAGTGAGCGCAGAGGATATTTCTTCTTCAACCTCTTCGGAAAAGTGGACGCCCTTTGCGGTCATGAAGTCGGAGGTCTCAACGGCACGGACCAAAATTGCGCCTCCGTAAACTCTCGCGTCCCCTTTCACGCCGACCGTCGGAATTCCTATATAAGCCACAACGAGCTGAGAAAGGTTTTGGTAAATACCACGTCTTTCCAAAATCTCGCGCGTTCTTGCGTCGGCCCAGCGCGCAATGTCAAGATTTTTCAAGGTGGCAGGAACACCGACCACTCTTAAAAACAAACCCGGGCCAGGAAAGGGCTGACGCGCCCACACGCTTTTTGGCAAACGAATTGCTTTTGCCAAGACGCGAACCTCGTATTTAAAAAGATGACTTACGGGGTGCAGCGACAGCAAACCTTTCATGCCAAGCCCGACGTTATGGTGCGACTTGATTGCCGCTCCCCCAGTGGCGCCCGATTCAATGCGGTCTGAAGCCAGAGTTCCCTGTAAAATGGCTTTAGCCCCGAAATCTCTTGCGGCTTTTGTTAAAAGTAACAAGTAAATTTTTTTGAAACATTTTCTTTTTTCTTCGGCGTCCACACTGTGAGCCATAACTTTGTTGAATCTGCTTTTCGCGTCAATAATACGCAGGTTAACACGGGCCGCTTTCGCGTGGCGCCTGACTTCAATAAGTTCTTTTTCCCGCAAATGGCCTCCGTCAATTGTTACAGCTAGCAGATTTCTCTTGAGAGCTGGCGCCATAATCGCGGCTACGGTGCTTGAGTCCACGCCTCCTGAAAAACCAAAAACAGCTTTGTTTTTGCCCAGTTGTTCCATCGCCGCCTGCCTGATTGATTCAATAATTGACGAGGGTTTCCAGTCCTTTTCGCATTGGGCAAAACGCAAAAAGTTTTGAATTATGGTTTTGCCAAAAGGCGTGTGAGTTACTTCGGGGTGAAATTGAACGCCCCAAATGTTACCTTTTTGCATAGCGGCAATGGCACCAGATGAACTGCGCGCCACGGCTTTGAAGCCGGGCGGAAGTTTAGTAACCGAGTCTCCGTGGCTCATCCAAACCTTCTGGTTTTCTGGTGTTCCCGAAAAAATGCCATTTGGTTTTTCCAAAATGCGTATTGACGATTCGCCGTATTCCTTTTTCTTTAACACGGCTTTAACCTTGCCGCGCAGGCGCCAAGCCAGCCACTGCATACCGTAGCAAATGCCAAGAACAGCCGACCCACTTTTGGCGGCTTGCCCCCACACCAAAATTTGGTGTGGGGGCTGGGGAGCGTCTTTGTCGTAACAGCTTGCCGATCCTCCCGAAAGAATCACGGCTTTTGGCGAATTAACCAACAGCCACTCTACTACTCTTTTGGGCTCCAAGATAACGGAACGAAAACCGAGCTCGCGCAAAGCCCGCTCAATGAGAAGCGTATATTGCGAGCCCAGTTCAATAATGACGACTTTCGGCAAAATCATTTCCTTGAGAGAGCGGCTAAAAAGCCAAGCTCCAAACCCAGGGAGTTGAAAGTTCCAGAAGCATCAGCAAAGCTCCGGTTAAAGCCAAGTTTCTCATAAAGAGCATCATATCCATCATCTTTTGTTCAGGCGGTAAGCTCCAAAACGTGTGGATGGAAAAAGCCGCGGCCAGCAAAAAGATAACAAGCAGCGACACTGAAAGCTCAATATATATGCCCAAAATGATTCCAAGCCCTCCCAAAAACAGCATTGCTCCGCTAACAAGCACAGACAGACGAGGGCTGGGAATGTTTTTGCTTTTGGCGTAACCGGCAATCATATCCGTTTTAGTGAAATGGTTATATCCATTCATCACGAAAAACCCTCCCAGTAAAATTCTGCCGATTAAAAATATTATTTCCATAAATGGAATAAACTTTTTATACGACCTTTCCTTCAATTGATGATAACAAATTAATGCCAAATATCAATAAAGCGTCTTTAACAACAACTTTCCGGCCATCAAGATGCTTGTACCTTTTTCCATCAAATACAAAAAACAAGCGACCGCTTGTTTTTTGTATTTGATGGCTTTTCTGGAATAGGCCATAAAATCAAATTTTTATTTTAACTCATTGCGTCTTTAACTTTTGCTTTGGCAATCTCCAAAGCAATGTCTCTTGGACTCTTTTTGGCTTTTATACTCTCTCTTAAAACGGTTTTTGTCGTCTTGATAATTTTTCTTTTTACCATATCAAACATTTTCTTTGGATTGTAGCCGCGGTACTCCGCGTATGAAGAAATCACTCCGCCTGCGTTAGCCACGAAGTCAGGAACAATCATTATGCTTTTTTTGAAGAGTTTTTTCTCAATGTATTTGGTCATTGGAATGTTGGCGGCTTCAACGATAATTTTTGATTTAATTTTGCCAAAGTTCTTCTCGTTTATGACATCAGAAACCGCAGCCGGTATCAAAATATCAACTTTTAGTTCGTAAATATCGTTCAGCCCTAATTTTTGGGCTTTTTTATACTCTGCCACCGATTTTCCTTTTTCTTTCAACTGTAAAAGCACCTTGCAATCTAAACCGTTCTCGTCAAAAACGGTTCCTGAAATGTCAGAGACAGCCACGATTTTTGCGCCCATTTCCAAAAGGTGCTCACAGGTAAATGTTCCCACGTTTCCAAAACCAGCAATGGCGCACTTAGCGTTTTTAATATCCAAGCCGGCGATGTCAGCAGCCACTTTTGTCGCTTGAGCTACCCCGAAACCCGTTGAACCGAACTCGTGGGGAATGCCGCATTTTTCTCCGGGTTTTCCGAAAATTTTCATACAAAGATTTGCCGGCTTTCCGGTGGCAGACCTCCAGTTGCCTGTTGCCTCCACAAACCACTGCATTTCTTTTTCTCCTGTGTTAATATCCGGGCCTGCGATATATTTTCTCGGCGTAAAAACTTTAATGGCTCTGGCAAAACTCTGAATATATTGTTTCTTCAACTCCTCTGAACCGCCGCGCCAAACAATTCCGGCTTTGGCTCCCCCGAAAGGAATGCCTGCTAAAGCGTTTTTGAAAGTCATGGTTCTCGCCAATCTAAAAACTTCCTCTTCTGTCACGTCGGGAGTCATTCTAATGCCGCCTTTGCCAGGACCCAAGGCCGTATTATCAATAACCAAAAACCCTTCCATGCCTAGCTTGGCGTCATAAACTTTCACAATATACTCTGGCCCAAATTGATCTTTCATTATTGATCTCTCATTTTATTATTCGCTCAAATATATTAAATAATAGCGAAAGCCGGAAACATTATCAATCGCCTCTGCGAGGTGGGGCTTAAATTTTTAGAATAAACCCTCCAGGCGCCTGGAGGGTTTGTTTATGGACCGTGCCGGATTCGAACCGGCGACCTCGTCATTGCAAATGACGCGCTCTACCAGCTAAGCTAACGGCCCGTTATTTCAACTTCTGAAGATATAAATATGCGTCCTCTAAAGCTTTGACTGCGTCGCCCATTGAGATGTTGTTTTGCTTGTAGGGCTGGTCTGTGGCGTCGCCTGAAGCCCAAATACCTTCAACAGAAGTTCTGCTTCTTTTGTGGTCAATAACCACTTCGCCGTATTTATTCATTTCAACAAGGCCTTTTAGCATTTCTGTATTTGGAATTGAACCGATTTCCACAAACACGCCCTGCACAGACAGTTCTTGTGTCTCACCGGTCTTTTTGTCTTTCCACACAACCTGCGACACCATAGTGTCGCCTTTTATTTCAAGCGTTTCGGCGTTGGTGTGCGCGGTAACTTTTGGATTTTTGAAAACTCTTTCTTGAGTCATTTTGTCGCCGTGAAACTCCGGCCCCAGCTCAAAAATATGAACGCTCGTTGCGTAAGCCGTTAATTGCTCGGCGGCTTCAAGACCAGCGTTGCCTCCTCCAACCACGACAATGTCTCTGTCGCGAAAAAGCGGAGCGTCGCAGGAAGCGCAGTAAACAACTCCTTTATGTTCAAATGTGTCCGCGCCCTTGACTTGCAGTTTTCTGCGGCGCGAACCCAGAGCAAAAATAATAATCCGCGACTGGTATTTTTTGCCATCGTCAGTTTCAACTTCAAATAACGGGCCTTCGCCACGCCGAAGCGGGCTACGGCCCCGCGAAGGCGGGCCGCCTTTCTCTCCTGCTTTTTTCAGCTGGGTAATTCGGCTTACTTTGACGTGCGGCTTTAACTCCAAAACATCATCTGAATAAGCTTTTAAATGCTTTTCTAAACGCTCTGCCAGTTCAACGCCGGTCATTGAAACAATGCCAATCCAATTTTGAATGTCAACTGAGTCGGTTGATTGACCACCAAAGCTTTCTGTAATCAATAGCGTTTTTATTCGTTTTCTGGCGGCGTAAACACCCGCGGCAACCCCCGCGGGCCCTCCGCCAACAATTATCAATTCGTAGCTCATAGTATTGTATCTTATCAAAAATCCTTGAAATAACAAAGCCCTGCGCCGTTATTCGCGGCCAGGGCTGAAATCATAATTATACTTCCCTTCTCTTAACCATTCTCTTAAGATAAGCATCTCTCCTGCGAGATAAAACAAAATCTTCTAAACCAAATTGACAAATCCTTCTATACACTGTATCTCTGGCCCATCCGGAAATTGCTACCGCAGTCGAAATATTCCCTTCAGCGGCCTCGAGCAAAACAGAAAGGTATCGCTTCTCAATTTCTCTGATGGGCAAAAGTCTGCGGTCTTCGTCGTAGAACTCACTGATAACCCTCTTGTCTGCGGCAACTTGCCTCAATTGCTGATCCAAGCGTGGCTTAACTTCTTCAACGCCAATCTCCTCTCCATTGCTCATAAGAGCCGCGGCTTGAACAACGTCCCTAAGTTGTCTAACGTTGCCCGGCCAATCGTAACCGGTCATCAAATCCACCGCTTCCGGCAAAATTCTCTTCCTGCTCTCAGCAAGGAACGCCGCGGCCAACTCCGGAATATCTTCCTTGCGCTCACGTAACGGCGCTATAGAAAAGGGAACCACGTTCAAGCGGTAAAATAAATCCTCCCTGAAAGTCCTCGCTCTAACCATCTCCTCAAGTTTAAAGTTAGTCGCCGCGATAATCCTGGCCTTAACCGGAAAGGTTTCTTTCCCGCCAACGGGCCGGAAAGGTTTCCTGTCCAAAACCCCCAAGAACTTTGCCTGAAGACCCAAGCTCATATTGGCAACCTCGTTGAAAAAAAGAGTGCCCTCTCTTGCCACCTTAACCAACCCTTCTTTTGCTCCAACGGAGCCAGTGAAAGCGCCGGGGGCGTGGCCGAACAACTCGGCCTCGGAAAGCGTTTCCGTTAAAGCTCCACAATCAACACGCACAAATGGTTTTCCACAACGACCCAACTCATGAATCAGCTCGGCTAAGTGGTCTTTTCCAACTCCGGTTTCTCCCCGGA
Organism: Parcubacteria group bacterium Gr01-1014_30; assembly: GCA_007376185.1. GTDB lineage: Bacteria > Patescibacteriota > Minisyncoccia > Minisyncoccales > 2-12-FULL-40-12 > VMFS01. Next base: position 116,771 of record VMFS01000003.1, on the reverse strand, counting down.
CCAAAACAGTTAGGTCAGAACCCGCCGCCACTCGCAAGGCAAAAGCTCTCGCCTTCTGAGCGGCCACGCTCTGGCCAATAAACTGATTAACGGCTTCAAAACGTTGACTAAGGACCAACTCCTGACCTTGCCTCATATCGTTCAAGTTCGCCTACTTTCTGCCCGCTCGTGGGGCATTTTATTCTCTCAAGAAGTCAAAAGTACCAAACTATTTCTTTGTAAAGAACACTACAAAGATATTAGCGCAACCTTCAAATAAAAGTCAAGTAATCTCCGCTACGAAAGGTTACGCGATAAGTTTTTTGAAATCTTCAACCGCCGAGGCACTAGCGAGGCGCGAGAAGAGATTTCATCTCTTCAACCATGGGCACTTTTTCTGCCTCCAAGCTGTAGAGTTTTGCCGTGTAAAAAGACGTCCAGTCGGCCAAGACGAATGAAGAGAAAATTTTGTAAAAAGAACTAGCTCCCTCAAGTTCCAAAACCTCAACGGGTAAACCTCTCTGTTCGTAAAGTTTTTTGGTAACGTCCATTCTTTTTTGGATTTTGGGGAGGTCTCTGCGGTCTTTCAGAAAAATAAAATGAAACGGTTCTTGTAATTTTTTTCTTGAGCGCTTGACACCTGCCCCGCCCTTGCTGGCAAGGGCGGGGTCAAAGCCCGTCATTTCATTATGGTTTAGCTCGGGAAAAACGTTGTAAAAAGCCGGTATCTTGCCGGTCTCGTTAAACTTAACCTTCCACACGTAAGCCAAGCCGAGATTTTGAGTGGAAGCATAAATTATTGGAACGTAACCTTTAATTTTTTTTGCAAGCTTTTTGCCCTGGCTCTCAAAGGACTCTGGCTTCAAAGTTTTGGAAAGTTCTGAGCTTTCTTGCAAAAGGTCTTCCCTGTTCATTATTTTCAAAAGCCCTCTTATCAAGAAGCCGCTGGCGGCTCTCGGCTGGATTTGTGTATCGGGAATTTGGATATAAGGCACTTTTTCTTTTCTGGCAATATCAAGAACCTTGCCGCCTTTTGCTATGGCCGCTAAAGGCAATCCCTTTTTTAAGGCCTGTTCAAAAGCGTCTATGGGTTCTTCTGTATTGCCAGAGTAAGAGCTGGCGATAAAAAGCGTCCGCCAGAGTTCATTCTTAGGCAAAGGCGGTAAACCGTAATCTCGGTGAATTGTCACAGGAAAATAGGGGTCTCTTGCTTTGATTAAAGCCGCAACCCAACTTGACCCGCCCATTCCGGCAACCACAAGCTTCTGAAACTTTCCGAGTTTTTCTTTATGGACAACTTCCGGTGTCCAAGCAAATTGTTTAGGTAAGTCCAAAATTGCTTGACGCATAGTACGCGCTCGCTATGAGTAATTTTGCGAATTGGTGCTGCGGTGAAGGACGCATAACGCCTCACCACGGAAAATTGTCCAGTACTCCGTTTGCCCCCGCCCATCTGCGGACGGGCGGGGTTTTCCGACTAGACACTTTTCCTGTTCGGCGATTAAGTATGTATACTTCACCTTCGTAAGATTTGCAAAATTACTCATAACTCGCTTCAAGCTCGGCAACAAGTTTTCAGACAGCTTTCGCAGGCGGCAAAGCATGGTTTCTGAGCGTAGCGAAGAATTTGCCGCCGAGCTCGCTGAACCTTCGGTTCCTCTCGCCATTCGTTTTCGCTTCGCGAAAACTCGGGAATGCAGATAGCGCCGAGTCGCTGGACGAGGCGACTATCGGTGACTGAAAACTTCGTTGCCGAGCGACTCCCTTCTCTATTTTAGCAAAACTGCTCTGGCGGGTGAACCGTCAAGACCGACAAACCTTAATGGCAACCCGATAAAAAAATATTTCCCTGGCTTCATTTTGGATAAATCCAGCCCTTCAAAAATCACAATCCCCTTTTTCAAAAGAGAGGTATGCGGCCGCAAATCCGCCCCTCCCCGCTTTTTTACGGACAAGTAATCAATGCCAAAAAGCGAAATCCCTTTCTTTGCCAGAAACTCTGCCGCCTCGCCGTCAAGATAAACATAATCTTTGTAAAACTTCGTGAAACCCCTTTGCGAGTTTTTCGTTTTCACCAAAATTCTCTCTTCTTTTTTAATGTTGGCTTTTTTGAAGTCGGCGATTTTGACGGACTCCTTAACTTTTGTCATATCCAGCACACGGCACTCACCTATCAGTTTTTCCAGTTCAATTTTATCCACGCCTTTTCCGTTGTCAAAAACGTGTTTTGGCGCGTCAACGTGAGTTCCGGTATGCGACCCGAAATCTATCTTTGATAAAGTTGAGGTTTGGCCCTTCCTTGTCTCAATCGAAATCCTGGGATTGTTGGGGTAAACAACCATTCCCTCGCTCAGAGGTAAAGATATGTCAATTATTTTTTTTATTTTCACCTGGCTTTGTACACTTTTAACGGAACAGCATTTTTCTGCCAAGCTCTTAAAATGGGGTCAATAAATCCCCAGCAAGCCAAAATTTCTTTGGTGCTCAAAAAAAGCGTCTGGTCGCCCAAAAAAGCATCCACCAGCAACTTCTCGTAATCTGGCAGAAGTTTTTGTTTTTGGTAGGATTCTTCGTAGAAAAAGTGGAGGTCTCTTGTTTCCACAGTTGTTTTGGTTCCCGGTTTTTTGGAATGGAAAGAAAACAAAATTCCTTCTTTGGGATGAATTCTGAAAGTAAGAGTATTGCTGTGCTGTTCAATGCCGGCACCCTTGCAAAAAGGGCAGTATTTCCCTATTTTGAAAGTTATTTTGATTTCGGCCAAATGCTGATTCATTCTTTTGCCGCTCTCCAAAATGAAAGGGACTCCCTTCCACTTTTTGTTTTTCAAAAATGTTTTGATTTTAAAATAGGTTTCTCTGCGGGAGTCGGGTTTAACTCCCGGCGTCTGCAAATACCCTTGGTACTGCCCCCTTGCAGTGTTTGCTTTAACTCCTTTGGGCGTCATCTTTTGCAAGCTCTGAAGAATCTCCAGTTTTTTTTCTCTGATGTCGTCGACCGTCAAAGAAAGAGGAGCATCTATTGTAACCAAAGCCAACATCTGCAAAAGGTGGTTTTGCCCCACGTCTCTCAAGGCGCCCAAAGTGTCGTAAAAAAGCCCCCTGTTTTCAACTCCTTCTTTTTCCAAAAGCCGTATTTCAATTTTTTCTATGAAACGCCTGTTCCAAATGTGTTCAAAAACAGAGTTGGCGAAACGAAACACCAATAAGTTGGAAACCGTTTCCTTTGCCAAATAGTGATCAATGCGGTAAACCTGAACCTCTTTGAAAAGGTTGTCAAGGAGTTTATCCAGTTTTTTGGCTTTTTCCAAGTCCTCACCGAATGGTTTCTCAACTAAAACTCTTGTCCAGCCCTCCTCTGGGGAACATGGCTTTGTTAAACCTGACTTTGCCAAGTTTTGAAAAATGGCCTCATAGTAGTTGGGTGGCACGGCCAGATAAAACAGTTTGTTCGCGCACACGCGGAACCTACCGTCAATAAAACCAAGTTTTTTGCCAAGTTCCTCATAACTTGCAATTTCTTCAAAGAGACCTGCCTGATAAGTAAATTTTTGTAAAAAATCCTTTTTGCGTTTCCCTCTTTTGGGAAAGTTTTTGCGGAGCCAGCTCCTGTACTCTACCTCTGTTAGGTTCTCTTTTGCAAAACCTATGACTCGGAAAAGCGTCGGCAAAAATCCCTTTTGGTGCAAGTCAAAAATGGCGGGCAGCAATTTTCTTTCCATAAAGTCGCCTGTAGCCCCAAAAATTATCAAAACCGTGGGGAAGTTTTTAAGCGCGTTTTCAACACTCCGCATGTTTATCCTAATTGTAGCCCAAATGAAAAAAGCCCGCAAATGGAAGGGCTTCAACAAGCCAGACAACAGGCTTTCAGCTGATCTCAGAAATCTCAATCACCTGGACCGGGCAGGAGTCAGCCGACTCTTTCAGCGCCTTTAATTCTTCTTCCGTCACTTCAACTTCTAACTCGTATTTCAAAGTTTCGGGATTCAGTTTAGCTTGAGCTAAGTCGGCTTTGTTGTCTTTGCCAAGTTTCCAAAATTTAGGCGCGGCTAACTCACAAGCAGCGGCTCCAATGCAACCCTCTCGGTTATAAACCACCCTTATTTTTGGCATAAAGGTCCTCTATTTTTATCTATATTCAATGATATAATATAATCAAATGGAAGGATTTTTTGATGCTGATGGTTGCGTAAAAATTATTAACGATAGTGCTAGAAAAATACCTAAAATATGTCTGGACATTACCAGTACTGATAATAAAAGAACGGAAGCTATAAGAATTTTAATGAAAAATTATCTAGGTATAGAAGCTAAATACTCGAATCAAGATGCATATATTAGTAAAGATGGCTTTCCTAGAAAAAAAACATATCACTTAAGAATTTATAAAAAGAGTTGGGTTAAGAAGTTATTGAAGGAAATCAAAACAATAAAACTTTATGATAAGAAAGTTTCTTATGTAGAAAAATGGATGAGTAATAAGTGGAAAGACGGGCCTATCCACCTATTTACTTAGAAGGTTTTATTTAACTTCTTTGTATCGGCGTTCTACTTCGGGCCAACTGACAGTATTCCACCAGGCCGAGACGTATTCATTTTTACGATTCTGATATAGGAGATACATGGCATGTTCCCACATATCTAATCCGAGTACGGGGATCTTTCCTTCCATTAAAAGTGAATCCTGATTTTTAGTTGTGCAGATTTTCAGTTTTCTTTGATAAATACCCAGCCAAGCCCAACCTGAGCCGAAAATCCCGAGCGCGGCATTAGTGAATTCTTCCTTAAACTTTTCGAAACTGCTCCAGATTTGGTTTATTTCTTCGGATAAAGCGCCGCTTGGGATCCCCCCGGCATTTGGAGCCATAATCGTCCAAAAAAGAGAGTGGTTGTGGTGACCGCCGCCATGATTGATGACCGCTTGGCGTATGTCTTCCGGAACCTGACTCGTGTTTTTCAGTAAGTATTCCAGCGGTTTTTCAAAAAGCTCGGGGTATTTTCCCAAAGCCGCGTTCAGTTTGTCCACATAGGTCTGGTGGTGCTTTGAGTAGTGAATCTCCATGGTTTTAGCGTCAATAAAGGGTTCCAAAGCGTCGTAGGGGTATGGAAGTTTTGGCAGAGAGTGCATTATACTTTATTTTAGTTGACCAACTATTCAACTGTCAAGTCGCCTTCCATGCCTGCTTGCCTGTGGCCGGCAACAGAGCAAAAGAAAGTGTAGACCCCCGAAGCCGGAACCGTGAAATCAATCGAGTCGGTTTGACCAAACCCTATAACCTGTGTTTTAATTCCCAAGCCCTCAATGGTGAAGTCATGAGGAGCTTGGCCAACGTTGGTGAAAACAACTCTTACTCTTTCGCCTTCAGAAAGAGTTATTGAGGCGGGGTCGAAGCTGAATTCCTTGCCCGAAACCGCAATTTCTCTGATTTCCGGAGCTGTCGCTTCCTTTTGCGGAAGTTCTTGGGGAGCCGTTTCCAGTGATGGCGGCAGAACAATCTCTGGCAACTCAGATTGCCTTTGAGATCCAGTCCAAAGCAAGTAGCCGCCGACGATGACAACGGCAATAATTATTATACCAATAAGCGTTTTTTGTTGCATGATATAAATTGCGTTTAGCGGTTAGGGTTTAGCGATGCCCGTATCGTTTAGGGTTTAGCGTTTTGGGGCCGTTAACCCTTAACTTTTAACGAAACGGGACGCGCTAAACGATAAACTATTAACGATTAACGACCTTTGATTATTCAAAGATAATCTCGATCCTATCCCCATCGCGCATTATGTAATTTTCAAAGTCAAAATTTGGCTCGCCGTTAACGAACATTTTCACTTGACCCTGAGGGCCCGAGCAGTATTCAAAAATGCAGCTTTCATTAAAAGTTTTGCCCCATATTTCAAAAAATCTTCCAAGTTTAATATCATTTTCCCGCACCAAACCTGTTGGCTCAATATGAATTATACCGTCCGGGTCATGAGTGTGAAGCGTCTGGTGAACAATGCCAATGCCGATGTTTGCCGGTATTTCTTGATACTCTCCCAAAATTTTAATTTTCAGCTCGGGATGCCAGTGAATCGGGGTTCTTGAGACAATGTCTGACTTTTCAGCCGGCTCGACTTTAGAAACTAGATACCAGCCGCCCCCAAACAATAACAATGCAGCCAAAACTAACAAAACCACTCCTGCCTTTTTTGCAGTTTTTTTAATTCTTCTTTTCTGCTTTTCGGCATCTTTTGCTTGGATCTTTTCCTGCCGTTTTAACTTGTACTCTTCTGCCGGGCTCTGCGGAGTAGAGCGAGGCGCGAGAGGAACCGAAGGCTCAGCGAACTTAGACATTTTTTTGAAACCCCCACACCATAACGAGGATTCGTTTCACGATAAACGCACCGGGGCGAAGCCCCTAGGTGCGGATATCCTCATTTGGTGTGGGGGTGAACCCTCCCAAAAGCCAAAGGGCCAAAATGAGTAAACCAATGCTGAAAGTCATAATCAGGGAGTTGTACTGCACAAAAGGAAAAGCAAGGCTTGCCGGCAACAGTAAAACCGCCCAAGGCAGACAAGCTGAGCAGACCGGCGCCGTTGTCCCCAGAACGCCGCCCAAAGCGCCCAATAAACCTCCTTTCACAGCTTTAGATGAGGGGTAATTTTTTTTAACTCTCTGCCAGATGAAAAATGATAAGGTAACCCCAAACAAAATTCCGTAAACCACGTAAAGCAGCCAAGCCAAAGGCGTGAGCAGTGTAAACCAGAACCAAAAATTATTCACGCCTTGGGGCAAAACCTGCAAAAAAGCGTAAAGCGACATTACCAAAACCGCAAAAACAACGGCCAAAGCTAGGTATTTTGGTTCTTTTAGAGCTTGCAAAACAAGCATTGCCTTATTCTTATTTTTCCTCGGCCAATATGGACTCAATTACCTGTTGAAACGACGAATAGGGTTGAGCGCCGAAAACCGGAGTGTTGTTGATGAGGAAATAAGGAGTTCCCTGTCCGCCGTTTTGTACCGCCTCCTGGGTTGATTTGCTCACCTTTTCCTGGTAGCGCCTGCTTTCAAAGCACTCAATGAGAGCCGACTCGTTTAATCCCAGTTCTCTGGCGTAACCGCGGTGAACTTCAGAATTTGCCCAATTCGTCTTGTCTTGCGCTTGACGCGAAAACAAAAGGTCGTGATACTCCCAATATTTTCCCTGCTCTTTGGCGCAGTGGGCGGCTTCTGCCGCTCTGTCGCCCCCCACAACAATAAAGTCTTTGTAAACGATGCGAACTTTACCAGTATCAACATAATCGCGCTCAATCTGGGGCAAAGTTTCTTGCCAGAACCTTCCACAAAAAGGGCAGGCAAAATCGGCATATTCCACTATGGTAATAGGAGATGAAGGGTCTCCCTTTGAAGCCCAACCCTCAAGGTCAACCTGAAAGTTGCCTGCAGGCAATTCAGAACCCGATAACTCTCCTGTGCCGGGAGTGGCGGAGGGACCCAAAGAAGGATTCCTCTGCGCCAAAAAAACTGCGCCGGCAATCAAAACTCCGGCAATTACAATGGCGCCGGGTATCAAATAAGGATTGTGCCCCGTAGTGTGCTCTGCTCTACTATCGGGGTTTTGTTTTTGAGTTGTTTGCTCTATGTTTGTTTGTTCCATAATTTTTTTATTGACTAAGCTTTTCAGACCTTTTCTAACATTCATTATATGAAACCATTATATGAAACGCAACTTGATTAGTCAAATAATCAGGCCCGGGAGAATTTCTCCCGGGCTGGCTAAAAAAATTTTCTAAGCGCTTCTCCAGTGCTGGAAATAACCCTGAATGCTCATTACCGCAAAGAGCACGGCCGATGCCAAACCAAAATCAATCAAAGCTATGGACCATTGCCACACCAAAAATCCCAAACGTTCCTCAACAACCACCGACAAAAGCCATACAAGAATTACTCCTGACTCAAAACCCATTTTCAACTTGCCCCAACGGTTAGCACTCAAGTAAACCCCTGTCTTAAGACAGTACAACACGCTGACAATCAAAAAAAGTTCCAGCAAAATGACCACCATCGCCAACTCAGCGGTAAGGATCTGCATGTTTAAAGATGCCTCATTAGGCCAATAATGCAAAATCAGAGCTATCGTTATTGGAACAACAAAGATTTTGTCAGCCAAGCGGTCCAAGAAACTCCCAAGCCAGCTCTCAATCCCGCAGTAACGCGCCACCTTCCCGTCAAAAAAGTCCGAAGCAACGCAAAAAGCGGCCAAAACAAACATCAAAACGACCTGTCCGTTGTTAAGCGCCGAAACTATCAGCCATGAAGCCGCAATAAGCCTGCAGCTGGTAAGAACGTTCGCCAAGTTCTCAAACAGGGCAATCTTCACTCTTTCCACCATGTCACTTCTCCCTCCTTTACCAATATTCTTTTTTTAAACAGCAATGACTCCGCCGCCGAGCAACTCTCCGCTTTTGTAAAAAACGGCGGACTGGCCCGGAGCAATGGCTCTTTGCGGCGAAACCAATTGTATTTTGTATCCATTTTTAGTTTTCTTGTCAACTAGGGCTGGAGTCGAAGGCGCCAGATAGCGGACTTTTACTTTTATTTCCAGGGGAAATTTTGGGGGTTCTCCTCCGACCCAGTTTACGTTTTCGGCAACCAGTTCTTTCTTGAGCAAGTACTTTCCGCTTTTCGTAACGACGAGAACGTTCTTTTTTAAATCTTTGCCCGCGACAAACCAAGGACCTCCAGGCAACCCGATTCCCTTTCGCTGGCCAATGGTGTAAAAAGACAACCCTTGGTGCTTGCCTATTTTTTGGCCAGAAACCGTTAAAATCAAACCAGGTTTGGGGCCTATTCGCTTTTCAAGGAAATCCCGCAAGTCAATCTTCCCCAAAAAGCAAATTCCCTGGGAATCCTTTTTTTGTGCGACGGTATGAAGACCGAACTTTTTTGCAAGTTTTCGGACTTCTGGTTTGGTGTACTCGCCGATGGGAAACAGACAATGTTGCAACTGCTTCTGGGTCAAAGTCCACAAAAAATAACTTTGGTCCTTGTTTTTGTCTTTCCCTATTAGTAATTTTCGGATTTCGCCACAGCCCTTACTAAAGGGCTGGGCGACCCAGCCCATTGGAAATGGGCTGTGGTCGGATTTCGGATTTCGGATTTCCCGCTTTATGCGGGCATAGTGTCCTGTCGCAATAAAATCAGCGCCTTCTTTGAGCGCGCGCTCCAAGAACAGCCCGAACTTTATATACTTGTTGCACATAATGTCGGGGTTGGGAGTAATTCCTTCTGCGTATCCCGAAACCATATAATCAACAACGTCTCTTTTATATTCGCGGCTGAAATCCCAGGTTTGAAAAGGAATTTTTAGCTGCAAAGCCACCTTCATCGCGTCAAGCCGGTCCTGCTTCTGGTCGCAAGGCAGGGAAGCTGACCACGTTTTAATGAAAACACCGCGCACACTAAAGCCGCGCTTTTTCAAAAGCGCGGCGGCAACTGAACTGTCCACTCCGCCAGACATCGCCACAATAACTTTTTCCTTTGTTTTTCTCATATCTCACTATAATTGTTTATAATCATTTTTCAAAATCGCATATCAAAAAATGTCAAAAAAACAAGAGGGGCTGGTCTAAAAAACAGACACAGCCCCTTGGTAAAAATCAATACTACTCGTGGATAGCGACGAGATAACGGCACTGCTCTGTGAATATGCGCCTAGTCAAGCTGAAGCTCGATAGGCCAAGCGTTTCGATGTACGGAAACCTGGCTTCACCATTTGAATCCACCCACGAGGAATCGAGCACGTTAACAGCGCCCTTCCCGTCGTGAATCGGATAGGTGGCCTTGAAGGCCTGCCTCCATTGGCCCTCGGGAACCTCGCCGTGCGAGACAATTTTCTGCCTAACCTCAGCAAAGGGAGCAAAAGTGACAGAGTAGCCAACCTGAACAAGTTTGAAGCGGCGGGTGTGTTTGCCAGTAACCTTTTTGCCCGTGTAATTCCAGCCCTCGGGGTTGTAACTGTCGCGCTTAAGCATCTCAAGCGGTTGGTTCTCGGGCGCGTCAAAGTCAATAGTTAACTCAAAAGCCTCGCCAACGGCGGGATAAGTTTGCACGATTGCTATGTCCGGCCGCCGCTTTTCCTGATTCATCGCATCCTCCTTTCGCCACAGCTCTTTGGTCTCAAAAATTCAAAACCAAAAAGCTATGGCGACTTTTCGCAAGTAGTAAAAGTGTAGTTGTAAAAGTGCGGAATACTATGAAACAATTATACTCATGAGTCAAAAAAAGTCAACCCCGTATATCATCTTCGACAGGATTTTCTTTTAGAAAATCCTGTAATCGCGAAGCGAGTCGAAGTTGTATTACGGGGTCAACCTCTCTACTGGGATTATCAAGCACCTGGTGTCCGACATCAGGCGTTTAACAGGGCTATCTGTAAAGTTGGCTATGCTTGCCGACGTCAACGAAGTGAGCGCTGTCGTCAGCCAGAGGATCATAAATTGCGCGGAAATCACCAGTGATGTCTATGCTTCGCAGACCCAGATATTTCCCGCCCAGTGCGTGATTATCTAAAATTTGCGCGTACGGTTCTTTTCGAAATAATTGGATTATCTCCAAGGCCTTTCTCTGAATTTTTATCGGAAGTTTCGCAAAGCGTTTATCAAAATGTTTATGAAAAAACACTCGCACCTTATTTGTTCTTGCTTTTTTTGATGAACTTGTTCAAATGTCTGGCAACATCTCGAGCGGTGACAAACGGACCCGAAATATTTCGACCGGCGGCAAAATCTTGCCTTGCCCGTTCAACAACTCGTTCCAGGTATGGCGTCATGCGGCGGCTTTTTTCCACGAGGAAGGTTTTGGTGGCCACAAACTGCTTTAGCCCGGCCTTAACCACTGTGCTCAAATCCAAACCTAATTCTCGCGCCAGTTTAGCCGCTTCGGTTTTGGTCTGCCTGTCAACGGTAACATGTATAGTGGTGTTCATATATTAAATATATACATTTTCAATATATCTTGTCAACCCCGCCCTTACTTTGCCCTTGTATTATTTTGCGCAGTGCGCGCACCGAATAGGTGCACCCCTTGTTGGGCGAAGAGATAAATCTCTTCTTATACTCTGCGCTGTCGCTTGAGCGGGCGAAGCGCTGCGCCCATGAACGGGATGCGGCTATTCGCCGCTCGCGCTTCGCAAAATAGCGCAATCGCAAAGTAAGGGCGGGGTCAATACCTTTTTGTCCTCAACTCTCTTACCGCTTCTGGCAAAACTCTCAAAACATAGTCAATGTCTTTTTCTGTCATGAAACGGCCCAAGCTAAACCTTATGGAACTTCTGGCGTCTCTTGGATTCAAACCCATTGCCAGCAAAACGTGGCTCGGCTCCATTGTGGTCAGAGAACAGGCAGAGCCAGTGGAAACAAATATTCCCATCAAATCCAGCTTTATAACCAACGTTTCCCCTTCCACGCCTTTGAAAGTGAAATTAACGATGTTGGGCAGGCATTTATCCTTGCTTCCGTTAAGTTTAGATTCAGGAATTTTGTTCAAGACTCCATCTATAAATTTTTCTCGCAACAGCGACAAACGCCCAAGCTCCTTTTTCATATCTTCTTTGCAAATTTTGGCGGCTTTCGCAAACCCCACTATAGCCGGAACATTCACGGTTGACGACCTCAAACCTTCCTCATGCCCTCCGCCGTGAAGAAAAGGCTCAAGTTTTATGCCTTCTCTTACATACAATAGAGCCGCTCCTTTTGGCCCGTAAATCTTGTGCGAGGAAGCTGTCAACAAGTCAACCTGCGTCTTGTTGACGTCAATGGGAATTTTGCCGAAACTTTGAGAGGCGTCTGAATGTAAATAAACTCCTTTTTCTCTGCATATTTTACCGATTTGGGCGATAGGCTGAATAACGCCTGTTTCGTTGTTGGCGTGAATTACTGAAACCAAAATCGTGTCTTTTCTAATGGCGCTTTCCAGTTCTTGCAAGTCAATAAAACCAAACTTATCAACTTTGAGTCGCGTTATCTCAAATCCTTGCTTCTCTAACCAAACCGCCGATTCCAAAACGCACTCGTGCTCAATTGACGAAATAATGATATGGCCGCCTTCGCCAAGGCTACGGCGTGCCAAGGCGACCCCCTTCAAAGCCAAATTATTGCTCTCTGTGGCAGAACTTGTAAAGATTATTTGAGGGCTTCTGACGCCAAGCATGCTTGCTATTTCTGAACGGCTCTGCTCTAAAGCAACTTTGGCTTCCTGGCCCAAAGAGTGCAAAGACATCGTGTTGCCAAACCTCCGTGTCAAATAAGGTATCATTGCCCTTTGAACCTTCGGGTCAACCGGAGTGGTGGCAGCGTAATCCAGGTATATTTTTTTCTTCATACTGCTACTTTATCAAGTAACTTCATTTTTTAAGCTCTCATACACCTATCTACCTCAAACCTTGGTCGGAGATATTCTGGGTTATATGGATACTGATTTGGGCGACGGGAAACCTTGATCGCCCGCGCATTCGCCTACTCTCACTAAAAATTTTACAATAGATAATTTTTCAAAACAAGGATAAAAAGAAAGGGCTGGTCTAACGAACAGACACAGCCCCATTTAATGAGTGCGGCCAAGTTCCAAGGGCACGAAACCCAAGGAACAAGACCTAAGTACTACTTGCGGACGCCAGCGAACCGGTAGCGGCGAATCCAGCGATCGTCGCGGCGGTGGACGTGCACGCTGCGCCAGTCGCACAAACGAAGGAACACGGCGCAAGAAGCCTTGCCGTCCTCGCCGAGCCCCCACTGGCAAGCGTTGGGACGCTCGTCGGCGAGCGCTGGGTCGTCCTTGTTCGCCTTGGCGAGCGCGACGGCGTCAGGCTTGAGCCGCCGAAGCTGATACTCGCTTTCCAGCTCTTTAGGTGTGGGGTCGTAGTCGAGGTCGAAAAACCACACCTTGACCTCTTCTGGCCCATTGCCGACGCCAGGCATCGTCGCGAGCACTTTCTCGTCGACATAGCCCCGCACCCGGCCTGTATCGTCAATCACTTGCTCGGCGGTGAGCGCGCGATTCACGCGTACGCGGCGCCAGAACATCTTGCTCACTGCCTCCACGTGCCGAGCGGATGGGGGCATGATCTCAGTCATGGCGTCATCCTCCTTCGGATGAACCGGGCAACGGTATGTCGCCACAGCTTTTCAGCTTCAAAACCCCAAACTTTAGCGCAGGGGGTGAGAGGAAAGCAAAGCTTTCAGCGAACAAAATTGAACCCAAAAAGCCATGGCGACTTTTCGCAAGTTTTTGCAAGTAGCAAAAGTTATAGTTGTCAAAGTGCGACTCAATGGAAGAAGTATAGCATATAATCAAATTTCTGTCAAGTTTTTATATATTTGGTATGATGCAATTTTTGCATGAGTATTTTTCATTCAAAGAATAGTATGTCTCTCTGCCCAACTTTTTGGCTTTCAGTAGGCCAGCTTTTTTCAAAACTCCAAGGTGGTAAGAGATTGTCGGCTGAGTCAAATTAAAACTCTCCTCAATTTCAGAAACGTTTTGAGGTCTTTTTCTCAAGCGTCGTATAATTTTCAAACGGGTCCCGACGCTTAAAGCATCAATGCATCTCACGCACTTTTTCATATGTATTTTGTTGTTTTAGTAAACGGCCTCATTGCCTCCCACGGCAGAAGAGCACACCTTACTCTTTGGGGGAATTTTGCAATCCCTGAAAAAGCGGCCAGCTTCCCGAGCTCTATTTTCTTTCTCAAGTTCCCGCTCTTTACCATTCCTTGAAAATATCGGAAAATCTCGGAGGCCTCTTTTAAAGTTCTGCCTCCAAGCATTTCGGTCATCAAAGAAGCCGACGCAATTGAAATTAAACATCCCTGCCCTTCAAAAGAAACTTGCCGTATATTGTCGCCGTCAGTTTTCAGGTAAACCCGACACCTGTCTCCGCAAAGAGGATTAAAAACTTCGGTGGAATAAGTCGCTTTCTTAATGCTACCAAAATTCCTCGGGTTTTGTCCGTGTTCCAAGATTGTTTCTTGGTAAAGCTCCTTAGTTTGTTCCATGAAAGAAATCCCTTGCTTTTAACAAAGCGGTTTTTAGTTTATCAATTTCTTGTTTGGTGTTGTAAATTCCGAAAGAAATCCGGCAAGTGCCAACCACTCCCAACCTCTCCATTAAGGGTTGGCAGCAGTGGTGCCCGGTTCTAATCGCGATACCCTCTCCGTCCAAAAAAGTTCCAACGTCGTGGGGGTGAACTCTCTCCAAAATAAAAGAAATAATCCCTGTTTTGTTTCTTGTTCTGCCAAAGATTTTTACTCCGCCAATTGAAGATAGTGCTTCTTGTCCGTATTTCAGCAATTCTTTCTCGTGCCGCTGTATCGGGTCTGCGCCCACTTTAGTTACGTAGTCAATCGCCGCTCCCAAGCCCACAACTCCGGCAATGTCGGGAGTGCCGGCTTCAAACTTGTAAGGTAAATCGTTATAAGTCGTTTTCTCAAAAGTTACTTGCTTTATCATTTCTCCGCCGCCCTGATAGGGCGGCAGTTTTTCCAGCCACTCCTTTTTTCCGAAAAGAACGCCAATGCCCGTTGATCCGTACATTTTGTGTCCCGAAAAAGCATAGAAGTCGCAATCCAAGTCGCGAACATCAACTTTGATGTGGCCCACTGCCTGGGCGCCGTCAACCAAAACAGGAACTCTTTTTTTGTGCGCCAACTTTGTTATTTCTTTTACGGGGTTGATTGTGCCAAGAACGTTAGAAACGTGCGTTATTGCGACAAGTTTTGTTTTTTTGGTGATAAGTTTTTCGGCCTCTTGCAAGTTTAACTCTCTAGAGTCAGTAACCGGGATAATTTTTAATTTAGCGCCTCTATCCTGGCAAACCATTTGCCAAGGCACGATGTTTGAATGATGCTCCATTTCAGAAATCAAAATTTCGTCTCCCCTTTTAACGAACTTCTTTCCAAAAGTAGTTGCAACCAAGTTTATGGCTTCGGTCGTTCCTCTGACAAAAACTATTTCTCTTGCCTCCTCGGCGCTTATAAACTTTCTGATTTTTTCTCTCGTTGCTTCAAAAATCTCGGTTGCTTCCCTGCTCAAGAAGTAAAGTCCTCTGTGAACATTGCTGTTGGCGGTCTTGTAAAAAGACGCAACGGCGTCAATGACCTCTTTTGGCTTTTGAGTTGTCGAGGCGGAATCAAAATATATCAGTTTTTTGCCTCCAATTTTTCGCTCAAAAATCGGGAAATCCTCTCGCATAATATATTTTTTGTCTCCTCATCTGCGACCTTGTCTATATTTCTTTGAGCAAAGCTCAAGAGCAAAATTCTTTTGGCTGACTCAAGGTTATGACCTCGGCTTCTCAAGTAAAAAATTTCGTCTTCTTCAATTTGAGAACTGGAAAACCCGTGGGTGCACTGAACGTCGTCGGCAAATATCTCCAAAAAAGGCCTTCCGAGCATCTGCGCATCTGGGCTCAAAAGAATGTTTTTGCTCTCAAGATAGGCTTTTGTTTTTTGCGCTTTTCTTTCAATTAAAATCTTTCCGTTAAAAACGGCTTTTCCGCCCATTGGCAAAATTCCGTAGTAGCGCTGAAAACTTTCACAAGAAGGCGCTTGGTGACGCAAAAGAGTTTCGTTCTCAATGACCTGGCCGTCTTGAGGCAAGTAGAGCCCGTAAAGTTCGGCTCGCGCACCTTTCCCTTTGAAAACAACA
Source organism: Parcubacteria group bacterium Gr01-1014_30 (assembly GCA_007376185.1). Lineage (GTDB taxonomy): Bacteria > Patescibacteriota > Minisyncoccia > Minisyncoccales > 2-12-FULL-40-12 > VMFS01. The sequence goes on along the minus strand of VMFS01000003.1, from coordinate 101,113 downwards.
TTGAGCTCGTTTTTTAAAGATTTCCCTCCAAGATTAAACGTAAAAAAGCGCAAAGAACTGTTTCTTCCCAAATAAACGTTGCAACCTCCGCCGCCATCCGGCATAAAGCAATCTCTATGCTCATTTTCTTTAAGAAAGATGTCCATAACCCTTCTCCTCAATCTCCAGCGCCAACTCTGCGCCGCCTGAGCGCGCGATTCTACCACCGACCATTACGTGAACGAAGTCGGGCTTAATGTAGTTCAAGATTCGCTGATAATGCGTGATTATTAAAAAACTATTTTCCCGTGTCCTTGATTCGTTTATGGCTTGAGCCACCTTTTTTAAAGAGTCAACGTCAAGACCTGAGTCAATCTCATCCAAAATAGAGAGTAACGGCCGTAAAACCCTCATCTGGAAAATCTCGTTTTTCTTTCTCTCGCCTCCGGAAAAACCTTCGTTCACGCCTCTTGCCAGGAATTCTTGTTTTAGTCCTAAAAAAGCTGCTTCCTCTTTTGCGAGGTCTGAAAAATCCATCGGATCTAAAGGTCTTTCTCCTCTGCTTTTGCTGATTTCGTTCAAAGAACTCGTAAGAAAGCTGGCAAGAGCAAGGCCTGGAATTTCAATAGGGCTTTGGAAAGCCATAAAAATTCCTGCTTTAGCTCTTTCTTCTGGCTCCATCTGCAAAAGATTTTTCCCCAAAAAACTAATGCGGCCTTGCACCAAAAATCCTTCCTGCTGGCCAGCTATGATTTTGGCCAAAGTTGTTTTGCCTGAACCGTTTTGTCCCATTATTGCATGAGTTTGACCGGCTTTTATTTCCAAATCAACGCCTTTCAGTATTTCTTTACCTTCTGTGGAAACTTGCAGGTTTTTTATAGTTAGCATACTCGTGGTGAGCTAGCCGAACCATTACCCTACACTGCCTTCCAAAGTTACGGATAAAAGTTTTTTGGCCTCGGCGGCAAACTCAAAAGGCAGTTTCTCCAAAACTTCTCTCGTGAAACCAGAAACAATCAAGGCAACGGCCTGCTCTTCTGAAAGCCCTCTTTGACGCAGGTAAAAAATTATGTCTTTGCCGATTCTTGAAGTTGAGGCCTCGTGCCCCACTCTCGAGGTATTGTTGTAAACCTCAAAATGCGGGAACGTGTGAGCGCCGCATTTTGGGCCGATAAGCAGGGCGTCGCACCTTGAAAAACTCTGCGAGTTGTCGGCGTTCCTGACCACTTTTACCAATCCCCTAAAGCTGTTATTTCCATTCATTGCCGAAACGCTCTTGGAAACTATTCTGCTTTTGGTATTTCTACCCAAGTGAATCATTTTTGTGCCGGTGTCAGCCTGCTGATAATTTGAGGTAATCGCCAGAGAGTAAAACTCGCCAACGGAGTTTTCTCCTTTCAAAATACAGCTCGGGTATTTCCAAGTTATGGCTGAACCCGTTTCCAGCTGGGTCCAGGAGATTTTGGAATTGTCCCCGGCACACATTCCTCTTTTTGTAACAAAGTTGAAAACCCCTCCTTTGCCTTTTTTGTCGCCCGGGTACCAGTTCTGAACAGTGGCGTACCGGATTTGTGCGTCTTCTTTAGCTATCAACTCAACCACGGCCGCGTGCAGTTGGTGCTCAAACCTTTGGGGGGCCGAACAACCCTCAATGTAACTCACGTAACTCCCCTCTTCGGCCACAATTAAAGTTCTTTCAAACTGGCCGGCTTGCGGTGTGTTCATTCTGAAATAACTTGAGAGTTCAATCGGGCATTTAACCCCTTTTGGCACGTACACAAAAGAGCCGTCTGAAAACACGGCCGAGTTGAGAGTCGCGAAAAAGTTGTCTGTATAAGGAACGACGCTCCCCAAGTATTTTTTAACCAAATCGGGATACTCTTTTGTTGCCTCTGAAATTGAGCAAAAAATAATGCCGAGCTCTTGCAGTTTTTTCCTGTAGGTTGTTAGCACGGAAACGCTGTCAAAAATAGCGTCAACGGCCACCACTCCCGACAAAACCTCCTGTTCTTTGAGTGGAATGCCCAGTTTTTCGTATGTTTTTCTGATTTCAGGGTCAATATCCTGCAAGGAACCCGGCCTCTTTTTGGGCGAGGAGTAATAAATTATTTTTTGGTAGTCAATGGGGTCATACGCGAGGTTTGCCCAAGTCGGCTCTTTCATCGTCAACCAGTAGCGATACGCCTTCAACCGCCAGTCAAGCATAAAAGGGGGCTCCTGCTTTTTTTGCCAAATAAACTTAATGGTCTCTTCAGACAATCCTTGAGGGGCGGTTTCTGCTTCCACCCGAGTTTCAAAACCCAGCTCGTAATCCTTTTTAACAAACTTTTCCAGAAGTTTCTTTGACATATTCAATCGCTGAACTAAAACACATACATAGATGTATATCTATGTATTTTACGCCCCAGGCCTGAGTTGTCAAACTACCAGCTACTCGTAGCGCAATGCCTCTATGGGGTTCAAACCAGCCGCCCTTTTAGCGGGGTAATAGCCAAAGATAATGCCGATGGCCGATGCCACCAAAAAAGCAAGAAGAATCGCGCCTGGCGAAACTTTTGTGGCAAGGCCGGCAAAATGTGAAACCGCAAATGAAACAGCCCAACCAAGAATTATTCCCAAAACCCCTCCCAAAAAAGTAAGCGCAACGGCTTCGGCCAAGAACTGTCTGCTTATGTCGCACCTTTTTGCTCCAATCGCCTTGCGAAGACCAATCTCGCGCGTCCTTTCCTTCACAGTTGTTAGCATCATGTTCATTATGCCGATACCTCCTACAATTAAAGAAATCCCAGCCACGGCCGCCAGGAAAATTGTAAAAGTGGTAGTTACCTGCGTCAAAGCTCCGATGATGTCGGCTTGAGACAATATGGAAAAATCTGGATTTTCAGGATCAACTCTGTGTTTTTTAGCCAAGGCCTGAGTAATCTCTGCCTGCACCAAGGGCATTCTGTCTTCTGATGCCACGCTTACGGCTATGGCTGAAAGAAAATCCTCTCCGGTAATAACTTTTTGCATGGTAGTTAGAGGAATAAAAACCGCGTCGTCAGGGTTAAAAAAACCGGCGCTTCCTTTTGACTGCAACAATCCTATCACCTTAAAATTCATGCCGCTTATACGTATAGTCCTGCCTATGGGGTCTTGTGCAGAGAAAATGTCCTCAGCTACCGTCGGACCCAAAACAACCACTCTGCCCAAAGCGCGCACGTTTGCGTCCGTTATAAATGACCCTTCTTGCACAAAAACGTTTCTGGCTTCTAAGTACTCAGGCAAAATGCCAAGCACCAAAGTGTTCGTGTTGTTACCCGTTTCTGAAACGACTTGAAATCTGCGCTGAACTTCTGGGGAAACAGAAACCACGCCGTCAATTTCTCGTATTATTTCAACGTCATCTTGCTCCAAAGATTCTGCCGTACCTCTACCGGCGGACACAACTCCTCTGCCGGGCTGTATGAAACCAGGCATAACAGTTAATAGATTGGAACCCAAACCTTCAATGCTGGATTTTATTTGCTCTGACACCCCTTGGCCTATGGAAATCATAGCAATAACCGAGGCAATACCAATAACAATGCCCAAAATAGTCAAGCCGGAACGAGCTTTATTGGAACTGAGCGCGGTAACGGTTTCTTGGAGTAGGTCCTCAAGTTTCATAATGGTGATTGGCTAGCCTGCGCACTTTTACCTTTTCATCGCCCACCACAGAACCGTCTCTGATATGAATCACCCTTTGGGCGTGTTCTGCTACGTACTGCTCGTGAGTTATCAGAATAATAGTTCTGCCCTGCTTAATGTGCAAGTGCTGAAAAGTGTCCAAAACCTGTTTCCCGGTTTTGGTGTCAAGGTTGCCGGTGGGCTCATCGGCCAAGATTATGGCCGGGTTATTGCAGAGAGCGCGAGCAATAGCCACTCTTTGCATCATTCCTCCTGAAAGTTGATTTGAATAGTGATTCCAGAACTCTTCAGGAAAGGCCGAACTTTTCAGAGCTTCTCTTGCTTGATTTTCTCTCTCCTTCCTTGACAGCCCGGCGTACAAGAGCGGCAAAGTTACGTTGCGCAAAACAGTTGCCCTTGGCAAAAGGTTGAACGCCTGAAAAACAAAGCCGATTTTCTGCATTCTTATATCGGCAAGCTCATCATCTGACAGCCGTGAAACGTCTCTTCCTTCCAGAAAGTACTGACCGCCATTGGGCGTGTCCAAACAACCCATAATGTGCATTAGCGTTGACTTGCCAGAGCCCGAAGGGCCCATAATGGCCAAGAACTCGCCTTGTGAAACTTTGAAAGAAACGTTTTTTAGCGCGCGTGTTTCAATCGCTTGCCCTGAGCTTGTCGAAGGGCCGCTTTTGTATATTTTTGAGATATCTTTACACTCAATCATAGCCCACGACTAATGACTGATGAAGACCCTATTTCCACCTCCTCCGGGAGCGACAGTTCTGCTGCCTCCAAAAGGAAATCCGCTGTTTTGAGGCGCCGCTGAACTTCCTTGCAGTATCCTGGCCACAACGGATTCGCCTTCCTGCAGCCCTGCAACGATTTCTGTGAACTCGTCCGAAGAAATGCCCACTTGCACATTTCGTCTGCCGGCCCCCTCGGGAAGTTCAACGTATGAAACATTACCCTGGGTCTTCACGGCTGAATTGGGCACCATTAAAACGTCTGTTTTGGTTTGAGTAACTATATCGGCAGAAACGCTCATTGATGGTTTGATTCTGGAATCTGCTGACTCAAAGGCAATTTTAACATCATAAGTTACAACCCCCTGCGACACGTCGCCCACGACGTCAACTTCGGCAACTTGACCCTTTATTTCCAAATCGGTCAGAGCGTCAAAAGTAAGAGTTGCCTCCTGTTCTGGCAAAACCCTTGCCGCGTCAATTTCGTTTAAAGGAATTTCAGCAAACTTCTGGCTGGTAATAAGAACTGCGAGCGTGTCTGCTAAAGACACCTGCTCGCCAGCTTTAACGTCAACTCTCCCTATGACGCCGTCAAAGGGAGCTCTCAGGTAGTAATCGGCGAGTTTATTTTGCGCCTCCAGAACAGCCAGCTCCTGCGCTTTTAATTCCAGTGGCTGGGATTCTAAATCGTCAAGTTCGCCATTGATAGTGTTGGCCAGGGCAAGCAAACTTTGCAGATAGTCGTCTATTGCCAAAGCATAGTCGGCGAGGTCGGACCCATGGCTGTCAACGGTAGTCTGTTTTCTGTGGACCACTCCCTCAGCAATGATAAAATCCTGCACGGCTCTTACGGCGTCTCTGCCAAGCTTTATTAATTCCGCGGTTTTTGAGGCAAGTTCAGCCCCTTTTTGAATAGCGCTCGTTCTTTGAGAATTTCCTCCTCGTTGGGCCCCTTCAAACTCTGAAATCGCCGATTGGTGCAGGCCTTGTATCTCATCAAATAAATTTTTTGCGCGCGCGGGAATCAAGCTGGACTGCTTAGCGTACTTCGCGTAGTAAGTGATGTTGTCTTCAGATGATTTGCCCGATATTTCAGTGCCGAAAAAAATATCGTCAAGGTCGTCTAAAATAGCAAGAAATTCTCCGTAAAAACCCGCGAGCTCGCTCATACCCTCCTCCTGAACTTTATTCAGCACGTCCCCTCTCAAACGCTGCCCCTGTTCCAGTTTTAATTTATCCAGCGCGAGCTTCTCATTTTCCAAGTTCAGCTGCGCATCTCTTGAGTCAAACTGTACCAGCAAAGTTCCGGCTTTTACGGGCTCGCCAGTTCGAACGGGCACACGCGCCACCTCGCCCGCAATTTTAGGTTTTAAGTCAACTTGAGTTCCGGCTTCAACCTGCCCGGTTCCAGAAACCGAAACACTAAGGGTTCCTTTTTGAACCTGAGCCAAAACATATCGTGTCTCGCCAGAATCGTCAGTCATTGCTCTGTAGGCCTGCCATCCGACCACCAGTAAAACCGCAACTATTACTCCCGTAACTACTTTATGCTGAAAAATAAATCCCTTAACTTTTTGAAGCATATTTTTAACAATTCAACATACCACAAATCCTGTAAAAAATCTATTTACCCTTCGTCCTCCCCTTATGGCCAAATGTCAGCGGCTTTGGGCCAGATTTTAGTTAGAGGGTGGTTTTGACAGTTGTGTTTTCTTGCCGGACAAAATTTTCTGCCGTAGTCTATCAAACGGTAAGTGAAGTTGAACCACTCTGTTTTGGGCAAAAGCCCCATCAAATCGCGCTCTATTTTATTGGGGTCTTGGTTGTCGGTCAAACCAAGTTTTCTAGAGAGACGCCGAACGTGCGTGTCAACGGCTATGCCTTCAACTTTTCCGAAAGCGTTTCCTAAAATTATGTTGGCGGTTTTTCTGGCAACACCAGGAAGTTGCAAAAGCCCTTCCATGGTATCTGGCACTTGGCCTCCAAACTTATCTTTGACGATTCGTGCTGAAGCCAAGATGTTTTTTGCTTTGTTTCTGTAAAACCCGGCTGACTTAATATCTTCTTCAAACTCTTTTTGGTCGGCTTTTACGTAGTCCTGCAAGGTTCTGTATTTTTTGAAAAGTGCTTGGGTAATTTCGTTTACTTTTTTGTCGGTGCACTGAGCCGACAACACCACCGCCACTAAAAGCTCCCAGTTATTTGAGTAATTCAAAACAATTTTGGCTTTTGGAAAAAGCTTTTTCAAAACTTGAATAACTATCAGCGCCCGCTTTTTACGCTCCCTACTTCTACTACCCTCCCTGAACGCACTGGTTGAATTGCTGGACTTTTGCATTATACTGCTCAATTAAAGCTTTGGTTTGGTCAATTAACAAGTTGTACTGCGCAACAAGGGCGTTATACTCATCAACCTTTCTGTTGTATTCAGGGCCGCGCTTGGGGCGCATTGAGTCAATCTCTTGGCGAAGTTCCGCCAAAATAGAATCAAATTCTTCTATACTCCCTTGGTTTTCTTTTATTTCTGACAAAACTGCTTCAGAAGGCGCAGGGCATGAAGAAGCCGGCCTACCAAAATGCTGAACAGCCAACCAGGTTACTCTTCCTTGATATTCTCCTTTCAGGACGGCAACGCCGATTTCCTGGTATTGAGAGTTCAGAATGTTGGCTCTGTGTCCAGGGCTATCCATCCATCCTTGCACAAGGATTTCTTCGTTTTCAAAATCGCCCAAAGCCAAGTTCTCTCCAATGGCCACAAACTCATAACCTGCCTTGTTCACAAAATCACCTGCTCCCTCCCTTTCGGGAGAAACGTGCCCAAAGTACTGTTTGGCAATCATGTCTTCTGTTTTAATTAAAGCTGACGTGTTGAGCTGGGCATTTTCGCGAAGAGCTGGCAGACCGTTCTTTACTCTTTGGACATTTGTCCACTCAACCACACCTGCTTGAGTTAAAAAGGACTCTGGCAGACGCTTCTCAATGATCAAAGGAGCCGGAGCAGACACCTGTTCTTTGACTTCTTTGAGTAAAACGCCCGTATCTTCTTGAACTTGCAAAAGACCCAGGCCTATTTTTGAGTAAAAGTCCAAACTACTGCTCCAAAAAAACAAAACACCCAAAACAAGGGCTGCCAAAAATAAAAGCAATATGGATTTTCTCATTACTCCCTCAACAAGGGCAGTTGTCTTCTGCCTCGCCACATTTTTTGCACCTTACCTTCATCTTTCCTCCCTTTTCGCAATTCCTCCAATGGTTTGGGTCGTGTTTGTCAGAGGTCTGGCCGCATTCAACGCATTTGAAACCATCTCCTTGGCCGTGGCAAGAAGAGCAATGGCTGGTGGAAACGTGTTTTTTGTAGTCAAACATTTTAATAAATGGAAATTTATTAAAAGGTGAAAAGAATCTTTGATTCGTTGAACATTTTAGTATAATGAGGTTATGAAACAGAAAATCCAGTTTACCTTGCTATCTTTAGCTATACTGTCACTCTTTCATTTTAACACGGGGATGGTTCAAGCGTCAACCCCGTTAGAAAGCTCGCATCACCATCCCAATAAAACAAATATTGTTTTCACTGGTTTGGAAAATTACTTTCTAACGGGGTTGACAGTACAAACGTTGCAACGTCAAATAGAAATTTTGAAATTTGAAGTACAACTCCTCCAATCGCTGCTTTTGAACATGCAGGCTCGGCAGGAAGTGGGCGCATCCTCGTATATCGCGGTTCGTCTTTCCGACAACTCGGTTTTAGCACAAAAAAAACCAAACCAACCCTTGCCCGTAGCTTCCGTAACAAAGCTGATGACGGCCTTAATATCGCAAGAAAATGGCCTCTATGAACAGAAAATAACCTTAACCGCCCAAATGCTCAAGCCCTTAGGTTGGAGCCCTTCGCTGTATCCGGGTTTAAAAGTAAGCGCGGAAAATCTTTTGAAGGCCTCTCTGATTCAGTCGTCAAACGACGCTGCAGAAGCCCTGACTTACCTTCTGGGAAAGCAAGAGTTCGTTGAGAAAATGAACCAAAAAGCTAAAGACCTTGGAATGGCAAATACCGTTTTTTATGACTCCAGTGGCTTGAGCGCCGACAACGTCTCAACCTCGGCTGACCTCGCCAAGCTCGTGACTTATATTTACAAAAGCTATCCTGAAATTCTAGAAATCACGAAAAACAACGACTTTTGGCTGCCAGATAGAAACGGAAATCAGCTCAAGTTTCAGAACGTGAATAATTTCTATCCCCTTTCGGCTTTTGTAGGCGGAAAAACGGGGTATTTGTTAAAAGCTAAACAAACTTTCGCAGGAGTGTTTTTGGTTAAAGAAGAGCCCTTTGCCATAGTTCTTTTGCAATCAGACAACCGTCAGGCAGACGTTTTCGCTCTTATGCGAAAGCTGAGAAACCTTTAGTTTCCAAAAGATGTCTCTTAAAGACCTTTACATCGCCCTAAGCATAGTTCTATTTTTTTCGCTGTTTTACCTCCCTTTCTTATATTACGTTCCTTTCCAGATAAACACCGACGAGATCGCGATAATGCAGATGGCTGAAAGAAGCCTGTCCGAAAACTTTTTATCGGGGATCTTTAAACTGCGCAGCGACTACTTTTACTTTCCGGACTTTAGTTTTGCTTCGCTCGGTCTTTTAAGCTCGGCGCTGGGCGGCGTAGAACTGGAAAACGTAAGATTGATCCACGCCCTATCTGGACTGGCCGTTATCGGAATCAGCTATTTCCTTTTTTATCTGCTGTTTGAGAAAAGGTCGGCCGCGGCGGCGGCAGTAATTATGGGATCAAACCACGTCCTGCTTGCCATAAGCCGCATGGCGATGAGAGATAATTCTGCTATTTTGACGCTTGTGTTGGCTTTGGTGATTTTATACGCGGGACTCAAGAAAAAATCACTCTTATTAAGCTTCCTGGGCGGAGCGGCGTCCGGGTTTTCGTTTTACGTTTATTTCCCGACCAGAGCGGTTATCTTGATCTGGGCGCTTTTTATGGGCCTGGTCATATTTTTCAACACAGACAGAACCGAACGAAAAATCCGGCTCAAAATGCTGGCCCTAAATATGGCTGGTTTTGTTCTGATCGCTTTTCCGGTACTGACTGAAACGGTGAAATTGCTGCCTGAATCCATCGCCTATCAAAACCGCCAACTCCTAATCTATCAAGAAGGACGGGAACTCCAAAAAGAATGGTTGTACGCTTCAAGTATCCGCGAAGCGGTCTTAACAAACATAAAAAACGGCTTTTTTATGTTTAACAAACCGATTCACGACCATGGTTATATCTATCCCAATTACGGCAGTGGTTTTGTCGACCCTCTTGGCGGCGTATTAATTTGGGTCGGGGCGGCGGGTTTGGTCTTCGGTTTTTCCCACAGGGAGAAAAAAGAAGGAAAAATTCTTGTTCTATCTGGGTTCTGCCTTCTGTTGGTGATTTTCGCTTTTCTAACTGGCAAAACCCCAAATTATACAAGGATGCTGGTTATTCTGCCTTTTGTAGCTTATTTGGTGGTTGAAGGATTGTTCTTGCTAGCCGGTCTTGCCGGAAAAACGCTCAAGGTTTAAGGAGCTTTTAAACTGTTATTCTTATGGACCGGCGTCGGACTCATCTTTTTGTGGAATTTATCTACTTTCGGGAAATTTGTTCTTGAAGGGTATAGCTTGGGCAACGACCTGGGGGGCACGGCCAGATACGTTGATTCCAAAAATAACATTCCCGACTACGATTTTTATCTTGCGGCGGATTCTGCCTCATACCCTTACTATTCATGAGGCGTAAGCCACCAATGGAATGCTTGGCTAGGTTTTTTCAAAAACAGCGAAATGGAGCAAACCTCCAGAGTTATTGACCCCCTCTCGGCTTTATCGGTTGAGGATCCGCCTTTCACCATACTTATGAACGCTTCTCTTTATCAAAATCTAGAAAATCAGTTCAAGAACAAATATCCGGTATTTACCCTTTACAACATAAAACCTGATGGCAGTTTGTTGGGATTGGAGGTTTTGGATTACTGAAGACACAGCACCTGGTGTGCGTTTTTTTGCTAATATCCAACTGTCGCCAAACACACCTCACTGGAAGGCGCCCAAGTTTGGCAGTCCTTTAAGAGTTCTTGCCCTGTTTTTACAAAGGTGTTTGAAAGATAGGAAGCGCTTGCTGAAAAACAGTACATCTTTGGAGCCATTTCTTCAAAGCTCTCACAAAAAGGAAAAGCATATCTGCCGTTCCAAGTGTTGTCCATTAAAGCGTAAATGACTCCTCTTATGCAGGCGTCTTGTTCTCTTACTTCCAAACCCTCGCATTTCTTTGAAGTAATGCGCGGATCATTAATCCTTGCGTCGTTGGAAAGATCTCTGCCAATTGACTGAAAACAATTTGCGACAAAATTTTCGGCTTTGCGGCATTCTGTAAAAAGACCTTCCAGACCCAAACCCATTTCCGACATTCTGGAGGTTTGCATCATATAACAGTCGGCTTTGTATTTTTCTTCCAGCTTTGAACAAGGATAATGATAGTCGTCTAAGCTAAAATCGCGTTTTTCCGGAGACGACGAAAACATGTTCTCCATAAAAACGCCTCCTCGGCAAGAACTTTGGCTCCAGTTGTCGCCCGTGTCTTCGCAGATTTCCAAAGACTCTTCAAGGTCGTAATCAAGAAAAAACATAACTGCGTGCCCCAAGCCGTGCAGGCATTGAAAATGAAATCTGACCTCCTCTTGGGCGCTGCAAGCGCCTTTTACTTTTTGGGCAATTTCTTCTTGGCTCAAGTGCCCTACGCCGTCTGAGTTCTGTTCCTCGCCGCGTAAAAATCTTTCAATGGCGCCATGATAACAGCCAGAGTGGCAAGTTTGGTCGCAAGCCGCAAAAGAGTCAGGTATTGTCCCTTCTTTTTTGAACGTTTCTCGGCCAATGGCGTGGACTATTGGATGGCAGGAAAAACGAATTTTCGAGTCGTAGTTTCCAAGCTCCTCAACAAGAGCCAAGGCCTCAACTGGAGTTTTCTTTTCAAGATACTTGCGAAAAAGCGAATCCAGACAATTGTTTATCTCGCTACCTGGTCTTGCCAAACAAATCTTAAGTTCTTCAGCGCTAATAGAAACTGTTTCTTTCAGCGGTTGGTCGCCTTGAGCCTCCAGAGCAATCTCGGTGTCGGTGTTAGTACGTACCCCAACACCAATCATATTGTGGAGGCGTGCGTCTAAAAAACTCTCTTTTGCAAAAAAGAAAGATGCTAAAGCAACAAGAAACAGTGTAGGTATTGTTAATTGCCAAAAGTCCTTCATTTATCTTCGGCAAAAATTACTGAAGGCACAGGGTTTGATAGTCGCTTTCCGCCTTTGAGCAGAACTTTTCCAATTCTTCTTTTGACGTTAAGACTTCTGGCGCCCGCTGGAATATGACTCCGTAACACAAATCCTTTTCATCCTTTTCCGTCAAAAGTCGGCAGAAGGAAAGAGCGTCGTCCTGGCCTGTCGGGTCCCAGAAAGAATCCTGAACTGCCCCCCCAAGACAGTCATTCCTTAGGCTTCCCTTGGGCGCTAAGCGACAAAGTTCTATGGCCCTAGACGGATTTTTTCTTGCAGAGCCGCCGACGTCCCGTCCCATGCTCTGAAAACAATCGCGCTGATATCGGACGGGAGCCTCCAAACAGGAAGTGGCGACTTTCTTAAAATCGCCGTTAAACAGCTGAACCATTCGCGAGGTTTGCAAAAAGTAACAAGACCCTTTGTACTTTTCGTCAACAATATCGCAAGGGTGATGTGGGTCGTCGGACAAATAACTCGTGTAGTGGCCGCTCTCTTTTCCCAGACCGCCCACGATATTTTCCATAAAAACGCCGGTCCAGCATGAATCTTGGCGTTCCGGCAAAAGATCGCAGGCTAAAAGAGCGTCAAAAATTTCGTAATTGGCCCAAGCCATTAAGCCGTGGCCTATCCCGTGTATGCACTGGTGGCTGAAAAACGGGTTAAGCTCAGAGCTACAAAGAGTTTTTAAGCCGGCGGCAAGATTCGCGGTTCCTTTTTCTCTAAAGTAGGCCTCTGTGGCTCCGTGGTAACAGCCCGAGTGGCACTCGGCGCCGCATTCCCGAAACGCCCTGTCGCCTCCAAGCTCATAAGTTATTCTGCCCGCCTTGTGGGCCTGGTCATGACAGCTTCCGAAACTGCTACTCAAAGCGTTTAACTGCTGAACCGTTGCAGCGGCGCCATAGTTTTGAATGTAAAACTTCAGAGCTGTTGTATCTGTAAATATTTCCGTGGAATCTCGGCTTATAAATTCTACTTTAGGATTTCTGCTTTCTGCCTTTCTGTCGAACATCGCTAACAGTTTCTTAAAAAACGCTTTTAGTTTTTGCGCCAGATTTTTGAAAAAATTAGTTTGAGAAGCGTCTTGTAACTCATTTTCACCGCTGGCAAGCACCGTTATCGTTCCCGTAATTTTGGGGTAGAGGTGGTCGTGATACTGCCATACCCCTGGTTTGCCGAAAACAAAACTCCAGCTTTGGTTAGGTGTGACCGGTTTTCCGGCGTCAAACTCCGTATATATTTCATGGGTCGGGTGGATGTTGGAAGCCGGCCATTTGTCGTTTTTTCCGGTATTCTTAAACGAAACCGTATCGCCTTCATGAATTTCTACGCTCTTTGAATAGTAAGCGTTGTCATCCATCCGTATTACCGCGACTTCATGAGCATTAACCCAAACCAACACGAAAAACAGACAAAAAAGCACTGCCGAAATTTTGACTGATTTTTTGATTTTATCAGACATAACTTTCATAATCCTGCGCCCTTCAAACAAAAATCCTTTCCTGGTTTTCCCAAAATATCGCATTCTCTCGCCACCAACAAACTATCGTTGGTTTGATTACGCAGATTAGAACCGATCTTTTCATAGCACAAATGCCGGTACTTTTCATCAACAAGGGTGCAGAAGCCAGCCGCTTCTTGTGCGTAAAGTTCGTTGAAATTCATAATGTTGTCAACAGCTCCGATCACGCACTGGTCAACATAAGCTGGGGGAAACTTTAGACATATTTCCGCGGCCAGTTCGTTTGTGCCCTTGTCCAAGGGTCTTTTTAGAATCTGGCCTTGCCAGCTCGGATTTGAAACCATAAGACCTAAGCTTTGAAGGCAGGAATTAACGTAGGCCGCTGGGGCAGCAAGGCACGACAAAGAAGCTTTTCCTATATCATTTTTAAAAACTTTCATCAACCAACCTGCGTGATTTATAAAACACTGATAGCGGTATTTGTCTTCCGTCTTGTCGCACGGCTTTAAGGGATTTTCCTCGGAAAATATGCCAGCCCTCGCTTGGCCTCTCATTGCCGCGTTAACGTTTTCCATAAAAACGCCCTGCCAGCATCCCTCTATGCGGTATTTTTCGGAAAAAGAGTCGCACACGGACAAAGAACCTTCCAGATCGTAGGCCTGGGCCATCATCACCCCATGCCCTACTCCGTGATAGCAGTAAAACCTGAACTTTGAAGAAAATGACTCATCAAGAGAACTGCATATAAGGTCAGCAGCTTCCGTCTCAGAGCCCGTCCTGCCCAAGACGTATTCAAAATATCCGTGCTGACAGCCACCGTTGTAGGCCTCCAGCGGGCACAACAGGAAGGCCTCCATGTTAATGCCGAAAACTTTTGCCGTTTGCCTACCCGCTCCGTGAGCGACCTGGTGGTCGTCAACCGCGGGGGAATATAGCCGCTTAGCTGGAGGTTCTCCAGCAGAACCAAGGTCGCCTCCGGGCCGTATTTTTCGGTGATTCCTTGCAGTCCGTCAAGTAGACACCCGATTTCTCTTCCGCAAGCATTTTCCAAGTTTTCAAGCAATTCCGATAGACGATAACTCCCAAGATTTTGAATCGGGTCATCCAAGTTTCCAGCGTCCTTTCTGGCCGAATAATAAAAAACAAGCCAACCAATCAAGCCGGCGGCGACTACGGCAAGAATTATTTTTGAAATATTTGGCGACTTTTTCGCCATCATCTTACTTTACCAAAATTAAAACGGGGAGGCAAAGGACTTAACATAAATCTTCTTGCAATATCCTTGCGCAAAGTTTAAAATGGTGTTAGCAACGGTCGACCAGGAATATATTATGAAAATAGGAATTAATCACTAATGGTATCCATGCAAAAAACTAAAAACGGGTTTGGCGTTGTAGTTCTGCTTGTAACTGTGGCGATTTTGGCGGTTTTGGGAGGAACATGGTACTTCACTCAACGTTCAGGCGAAGAAAAAATGATGGAAGAAGATGCAATGATGCGCCAAGACGACGGCGTAATGACGGAAAAAGAGGGCCAGGTTCTGGCAGGTTCAAGTTCGCTTCTTTTGGAGTTCAATCAAGCCGACTATGAAACGGCTTTGGCTTCTGACAAACTGGTTGTGCTTTACTTTTACGCCAACTGGTGTCCGATTTGCAGAGCTGAATTTCCGAAAATGCAGGCCTCATTCAACGAATTCCCAAAAGACACTGTTATCGGTTTTAGAGTCAACTACCAAGACAGTGACACGGACGAACAGGAGGTGGCTTTGGCCAGACAGTTTGGCATAGCTTATCAGCACACCAAGGTGTTCATTAAAAACGGTCAACAAGCGTTAAAGTCGCTCGAAACCTGGGAAAAGGAACGTTACCTTGCAGAGATGACGCGGCTATCTCAATAGTTATGGCAACGCAAATATCAATCGGCATAGCTTTCATTGCAGGCCTTGTGTCTTTCATCTCGCCTTGCGTCCTGCCAATAATTCCGGGTTTTTTGGCTTATCTTTCAGGCGGCGTGACTACTGGCGAAAAAAGTCGCGGCAGAGTCTTTGGCGCCGCCTTGTTGTTCGTGCTCGGCTTCACGTTGGTTTTCGCGGCGCTGGGAGTTCTTTTGAACACACTGCTTTCCAGGGTAGCTTATGACGCCCAAATCTGGCTGGCAAGAATCGGGGGCACTATTATCATTTTTTTCGGCTTGTATTTAACCCGACTCTTTAGCATTCCGTATTTGGAAAGAGCGCACACGTTTGGTGTCAGCGAGAAGTTATCATCGCGCCTCAAGGGCCAATTCGGGCGCAATGTAACTTCTCTTTTATTCGGAGCCGCTTTCGCGGCGGGCTGGACTCCTTGTGTTGGGGCGGCTCTGGGAGCAATACTGGGGCTGGCGGCCTCTGCACCCTCCGCTGCTTTCTGGCTTCTGTTGAGCTACTCTCTCGGTTTGGGCGTACCTTTTTTAGTAATTGGAGCTTTTACCGCACAAGTGCAAAAATACCTTGCTAAGTTTAATCGGGCGGCCAAGTACATTACGGTTGTCTTTGGCGTAATCCTTATTATCCTTGGAGTGCTTGTTTTCACGCAAAAACTTGCAGTCCTTGCCAACTTTGGGCTGCTGGAGAAACTGCTCGGTCAATGAATAAACCTATGCTAAAGCGAGCTTCTCTTTTGCTCATTGCCACCGCTATCATTGTAAGCGCAATTTATTTCTTGGGGGCCGGGGGCAGAACCGGTCTTTCCGAAGAAGCCGAAATTAGGATTAGTGAGGAAACTCCGACCAGTACGCAAAAGGAAAAGATTTACCCCAGAGCGCGGGAAATTGTGAATCCTGCTGGCTTCATTAATACCGAAGGCGAGTCCATAACCATTGCTGAAAACATCGGCAAGAAGGTTATTCTTATTGACTTTTGGACCTACAGCTGCATCAACTGCCAGCGGACCCAGCCATATCTGAACGCCTGGTACGAAAGATACGCAAAAGACGGCCTTTTGATAGTGGGCATTCACACGCCCGAGTTCACGTTTGAAAAGGACTATGAAAATGTCCTTGAAGCTGTGATAAGATCGGGCATTAAATATCCCGTGGTTTTAGACAATGATTACGGCACCTGGTCAGCTTACCAAAACCGCTACTGGCCGAGAAAATACTTAATAGACATTGACGGCTTTATCGTCTACGACCACATAGGAGAAGACGCTTACGAGGAAACTGAAAAGCTAATCCAAAAACTGCTGCAAGAAAGAGCGGAAAGAGTTAGCGAAAAAATCGCCATCGAAAGTTCACTTTCGTCAGAGGAAATAGAAAGGGGAAAAAATTTCGCCCTTAGCCCCGAAACTTATTTCGGGTCTTTACGCAACGAGCGAACAGCGCAAAACATAAAAGGAAAAGCAGGAACTTACCAGCTTGAGTTTCCGGAAACCTTCTCTAGAAACACTCTCTACCTTCAAGGCCAGTGGGAAATCTCGCCGGAAGCAGCAAAAGCCCTTTCAGGCGACACTAAAATCGGTTATATCTACTCTGCCAAAGAGGTTTTTATAGTTGCTGACGCTCAAGGACCAGTCGAAGTCGAAATATGGCAGGACGGCAAACCTCTTGCCGACAGCTCAAAGGGAGCCGACGTTGACTTAGAGGGCAAAATGATTATTCAAGAAAGCCGCCTTTACAAAATAATAAACAACGAGAAAACCGGCGAACACTTTTTGGAATTGCGCATTAAAAGCGGAGGCGCGCGTTTTTACGCTTTTACTTTCGGGTAATCCACCCCGTATATCATCTTTCGGTCGCCTGCGGCGATAATTGTGTTCTTTTCAAGAACACACCGAAAGTTGTATTACGGGGTCCACTTAATGGAGCATCCCATTGACGGTTTGAACTCGTCAGAAATTTCTTGGCCTGAAAGCATTTTTGAGATATTCTCGTCCATGGTCTTCTCTTTGGCCGTCTCGCCCGGGCCCGTGGCGTCGTCAATTCGTCCGTGGAAAACCAGTTCAGAATTTTTATTGAATAAAAACGGGTCGGGAGTACAAGTTGCTCCATAGGCCTTGGCAACATCTTGAAGTGTGTCAAACAAGTAAGGAAAAGCAATTGCTCTCTCTTTGGCAAAAACCTTCATATTGTCCATGCCTTCGCCTTCGTATCCAGAGTCATTGCTGTTGATGCCGCAAAAAGAAATCCTAGTACCCCACTTTTTGTAAAGCTCGGCAATGACCGGCAGTTTCGCTCTCACGTAAGGGCAGTGGTTACACATAAATATAACCAAAAGGCCTTGTTTGCCTGCCTGCGCCTGACCGCGCAGGGGGGCAGGCAGGCCTTCAAAGTCCTTCAAAGAGTATATTTTGTCGTCAACGCCTTTCAAAGAAAAATCCGGCGCCTTGTCTCCCTTCTTTAATTTTTGAACCGACTCGGTTAAAACCATAAGCTATACTTTTTATATAACACGCTATTAAAAAAGAAAAAACAGCAACAAAAAGCCCGCAATTATAGCTAAGGCAGAGGAGATGACATCGTCCAAGGTAATATATTTATCCAGCAATTCCTTTCCGCCAGAAAGAATAACTCCGGCCAAGACCGCTACTGTTAACGCAAAAACCCTAGAAGCCGCCAAAAGATACTTGTAAAGAGAAAAAACGACAATCATAACCAAAATGATTATCGCGACCTTAAAAATATGGTGCCAAGCGTGACCCCACTTGAAGAAAATGTTCATTGGCGATGTTTTCTCGTGAATATAACGGTCAGGGTTTCTTTTCAAAAGCAGCCAGCCCGAAAGCGCGGCTGCGAGTAAAATGATTGTCACCATCCAAATTGACATAATTTTATCATTCTACCAAATTTGACCAAAATTAAAACTGTACAGTTGTTGAAAGTGCTGTTTAAGGTTGTTTAATAACTAAAGATGAGTTTGGGGTTCAGTCGAATTATCTTGTCGTCGTCGGCTTGGGGAACGCCTCTGCCGTCTTTGTTGGAAGTGATAATGTACAAAAAACCGTCAGGCTCCAGAGAAACCCCCCGGATCCGCCCGAACTCTCCTTTAAAGTGTCTCTTTAATTCAACAACTTCCTCTCCCTGTAAAACCACCTCATATAAACTCTGGCCTCTTAGGCCGCCAAAAAACAAAGAGCCGTTATAGTATGCCGCGCCAGATGGCGCCCAAGTGTCGCCGCCTGAATGCAGTTTTGACGCCATAGTTCCTGCTTTTACTTTACCTCCAACACTATCTGGCCAGCCGTAGTTAGCTCCTTTCTCAATCAAATTAACCTCGTCCTGGCAGCAATTCGGCAACACCAAAGAAGAAGGGCCGTGCTCTGTGCTCCATAACCTCCCTGCTTGGTCCCACGCCAGGCCTTGCGGATTGCGATAGCCAAAAGACCAAACCGCGTCAGCTTGTGCTGAGCCGGCCGAAGCAAAGGGGTTGTCCTCGGGAATGGAACCATCGTCTCTTAAACGCAAAACCTTTCCGGCAAGCGAATTGATGTTCTGCGCCAAATTAGGCGCCTGCGCGTCTCCAGTAGTTATATATAAGTAGCTGTCTGGCCCGAAAGCGATTCTGCCGCCGTTGTGATTTGCAGCTCCCGGAATGTTGTCAATAATAATTTTTCTGTCTGACAAAATGTCGCCGTCAAAAATATATCTCTCCACTTTGTTTTTGGTTTGGCTGCCTTCCCTGTATGTGAAATAGAGATACAAAAATTTGTTCTCCCTGAAATCTGGATGCAAAGCCATGCCTAGCAAGCCCCCTTCGCCGCTGTGGTAAACGCCGGAAACCGCAATGCGACTAACGACCTTTCCGTCACGAATAACTGCCAAGTTTCCCGGCCTTTCGGTTGCCAGTAAAGTGCCATCAGGCAAACCTTCCTGCCTGCCTGCGCCTGCCTGCGCAGACAGGCGGTCAGGCGCAGGCAGGAAAGCTATTTCCCAAGGAATTTGCAGTTCTCGGGCGACCACCTCAAGACCTTCCGACTCTTCACCTTCATCTGGTTCTTCAACTTCATCAACGGTTATTTGGTCCGTAACTTCCGTCTCCAAGGCTGGCTCTGCTGGCTTTTGAACTCCAGGAAAAGGCCAAAAATAAAGAACCAAAAATATGGCTAAAATCAACAAAAGTAAAAAATACTTTTTCATATCTTTTGTATACCTTTAATCAAAGCCCCGTATAAACGGTATACGGGGCCATCATTCACTTGCTTATCAACAAACTCAAGCCATGGGCTGACTTTGCCCTTTCATCATACCTGAACAGGCCTTGCACGTTGAACCATGAGTTGCGGCCTCAAAGATGGCTGCAAGTCCCACTAATATGTAAATGACTCTTGAAACTGCTGCCCCTTGGCCGCCAAATAACGCGCCCACATCCCAACCAACCAACCCAACCAGCAGCCAGTTCAAACCGCCAACCACTAAAAGGGTAAAAGCAACTATGTGTAAAGCGTTCATCTTAGTTTATTCCGGTTTAAAAACTCGACCTTTGTCTTATTATACCACAAAATTTAAGTCAATACCTCGTATATCATCTTTCGGTCGCCTTCGGCGATTTTGCGCTTTAGCGCGCCGAAAGTTGTATTACGGGGTCAATACACCGCACCTTTCCTTTTCAACAAAGTGGTAATGCCTCTTTCAGAGACGCAAGTCGGCTTCGCCATAAAACGAATTATCACTGCGGACTTGAAAAATACCTTTCTAACGGGGTAAAATCACATTGTTATGGCCAAAAAAACTCGCGTAATCTTAATAATGTCCCTCGCAATTATTTTCACAGTAATAACTCCCCTGGTCATTGGCTACTCTTTGGGATACCGCATTGATCTTGAAAACAAAAAAATAACCCAAACCGGCGGTTTTTACTTTAAAGGTTGGCCAAGAAACGCGCAGATTTTTTTGGACGGCAAGCTTGTTAAAAGAACCGACCCTTTTTTCGGAGCCGCCTACATTTACAACTTAATTCCCAAAAACTACGACGTGGAAATCCGCAAAGATGACTATCACTCCTGGAAAAAAACTTTACAGGTTGTCCAAAAACAGGTAACCGACGCCAAAAACGTCATTTTACTGCCTAAAAATCCAGCTTTTGAGGAACTGGCCCAAAACGCTGCAAAAATGCCGCCTTCGGCAGTAACATCGTCCGAAAACTCGGTCAAAATAGATTATTACATTGACGAAGAAACGCAAGTTCTGTACTTATTTGATGAGGCCGCCGGCTCCTTTGAAAATTTATTTGAAGAAGCAAAAGGCGCTAAACTCTCTCCAGATGCCAAAAAACTGCTCTACTTTTCAAACTCTGAAATATGGGTGCTGTTCCTGAAAGAAGAACTGGGACAACCGCGCAGGTACCCTGGAGATAAAGTACTTGTGGCTCGTTTTGCCCAAAAGGTCTCTGACGTTTTTTGGATGGACGATTACTATTTGGTTTTTTCGGTCGGAGAAAAAATAAAAGTCGCCGAAATTGACGACCGTGAAGGGCTAAACATCGTTGACTTGGCCGAGTTCGCAGAGCCAAAAATATTCTTCAGCCACGAAAACAAACGTCTCTACGTCCTGAGTGAAGGAAACCTATACGCATCCTCGGCCCTAATCCCCTGAGCCCTGAACTTTTGCTTTAAACTCTTCCCAAGAAACCTCCCCGGGACCGGCTTGGTCGCAGACAGTCCTAAAAGGGCAGTACTGACACTGCCAGTTATTGGGGTAGTCTTCAAGGCGGTCGGGAATCAGGTTTGAGTCAATTTTTTTCTTGAGTTCGGCCAGAGCGTTCAGCAACTTTAACGCCCGGGCTTTGTCATAGTTCACCAAGAACTCTTTTAAGTCCTGATTGTCTTTGTTAACATAAAGCAAAATGCCTTTGGGTATTTTGAAGTAGTGCAGGTAAAGTTGGATCTGGTCAACGTTTTCTTCCTTGGGAGTTTGCAGGTTTCTGAAAACCATGCTGTTCATGCTTTTAATATCCAGCACGTACAAGTCGGAGCCGTCTGACAAGATGGCGTCCGCTCTTCCAGATATCAGTTCTTGAGGAGGAATGTTGACTTCTGAAGCCACCACGTGAATGTCCCTCGTACTCAAAAGCGGCTTCATAATGAGCTGATGTATATGGTCGCCGTGGTCAAAAAGACGCAGAATGTTGGCGTCAAGTTCTCTGCGCGGCGCGTTTTTGAACTTGAAAAACACGGCCCGGCCGCACTTTCCGGCGTCGGTAATGTAAAAATGCTTCTGTTCTCTATCCTTTTGCCTGTCCAAATAAAATTTGTCTATGAGTTCCTTCAACATGTTAAGTTTAAGTGAGGCAACAACCCCGCCCTCTATGCTTTATATTTTCGCTGCTTAGAGGGCGGGGTTCGTTGCCGAACGCAATTTAACGTTTTGCCCACTGCGGGGCCCTCCTTGCCCTTTTCAATCCGAACTTTTTCCTTTCGCGCATCCTTGGGTCGCGAGTCAAAAATCCTGCCTTTTTCAAACGTTTTCTGAAATCGGCGTTGAAAAAAACAAGAGCTCTGGCCAAGCCATGGCGCAAGGCCTCTGCCTGCCCTCTAAAACCACCCCCTTTGACCAGCGCGGAAATCGTAAATTTGTCCTCGGAACCCATCTCTGTCAAAGGCGCTAAAACCTGTTGCCTTAACTCGCTTAACGGAAAATAAGCTTCAAGCGGCTTCCCGTTGATAAGAAACTTCCCATCTCCTCGAGTCCAAAGCCGCACCCTTGCCACAGATGTTTTCCTGCGTCCCAACGCCTGAAAGTATTTGGCCGCCTTTTGCGCAACAGCTTTTTGGGCGCGCTTTTCAAGCGCCCCTGCCGGTTTGGCGGCGCGTTTCTTAGATTTTTTCGGCTTTCTTTTTCCTTCCTTCATTGATTACTCAATATAGCGTATTTCTTCTGCTATGTCCACCCCGAAACTTTTTTTCACTTTTCTTTTCACCAAGTTTATCAGCGACAACACGTCAATCGCTTTAGCTCCGCCAGTGTTTATGATGAAATTTGGATGCTTCTTGGAAACTTGGGCTCCGCCTATTTTAATTCCCATTAGGCCCGGAGTTTTGGCTATAATGGCGGCCGTTGGAATAACCGGAAACGGGTCTTCTTTTATAACTCCTTTAAACATTCCCGCAACTTTTTTTGGCACGCCAGTCACCTTGCAGTTCTTAAAAATACTGCCTGCGTTGGGATATTCCAGAGGGCCCCTTTCTTTCCGCTGTTTTATGTGAGCTAAAGCTACGCCTTGAATTGCCTTTTTGTCTCCTCTTTTGAGCGAAAGCAACGCAGACAGCACAAGCCATCCCCGCTCCTTAAAAATTGAAGTTCTGTACCCAAACTTGCACTGCGCTTTAGTAAACCGCTTCACTTTAAGGTTTTTGCTCGCCCCCATACCAAAATTGGTGTGGGGGTCCAAGGCCTCAACCCAAATAATATTGTCTTTGGTTTCTCCGCCAAAAGCGCCGGCGTTCCCAAAAACAGCTCCGCCAAAGGTTCCTGGCAAACCGCCAGCCCACTCAAGGCCGGAAAGGCCTCGTTTTCCGGTTTCTCTCACCAAAGTTGAAAGAGAAACGCCCGATGCCGCCCAAAGATAAGAATCTTGAATCTTGAATCTTGAATCTTGAATCTTAACAACCAAACCGTTAAAGCCCTTGTCGGAAACCAAAAGGTTGCTGCCTTCACCCAAAACAAAAAAAGGCAACTTCAACTCTCTGGCTTTTCTCAAGGCGGCAATCAAATGTTTTGCCGTTTTCGCTTCGTAAAAACACTTGGCCGGCCCGCCGATGCGAAAAGTGGTGTGGTTTTTTAGTAAAACTTTCTTTTTGAACAAAAGCGCCATATCGGAAGGGGGTCGGTCGGGTCGCGAGAGTTTTCCGCGGAGCGGAAACTCCCGACCTAGAAACCCACAGGTTTCCCCGCTTGCCCCGCACCAATCTTTACAAGGAACGTGGTTGTACCACTTCCGGAGACGAAAGTTGGCTTCGTCTTCTGAAAGTTGTATTACCACAAATGGGCGACAGAGTTAACTCCAATACTAAGTCTTTAGTGAGTGCTGCCTGTCGCCCAACCATACTATATCAGAAACTTGGGAAAAATAAATGGGTTTAATCGGCTAAGATTCTATTTCGCAGCTTGCAAGCATTACCCCATCTAATTAAGCCAAGGTATGAGTTTATAGTTTCTTGAGCTGGTGATTTCTGTATTCTTCTGAACATCCTCCTCTTTGTCGTTGTTCTTAAAACTCTGTGGTCCGGGAAATGAACCCAGCCCAAGAAGTCAACGCCGGAAGCTAAAGTTTTAATGAAGATTTTGTCGGGGTGGATTGATAACTTTAATCTGTCTTGCAAGAAAATAGGTGACAAAAATTACGAAAATCTGATAAAGTAAAAAATAGTTCTATGCTACACCAATTTGTGAAAGACAGGGTTTATGTTTTTATAGACGCCGAAAATGTATTTTATTCCCAGCGAACTTTGGGTTGGAAAATATCGTATCAAAAACTGATGAGCTACCTTAAAAAAGAGTGTGGCGATGAGACGAAGTGTTTTATCTACAAAGGCGTGGACGAATTCAATACGGGACAGAGGAAATTTTTAGATATGCTTGAGATAAACGGCTATATCTTGAGGACAAAAGTAGTAAAAAGGATTAAAGACCGAAAAAGCGGCAAAGAGGAGTGGAAAGGTAATTTGGATATGGAGCTTGCTTTTGAAATGGATGACACAAAAGAGAAATATGATACAGCAGTACTTTCGTCAGGAGACAGTGATTTTGCTGTGCCGATTGACCGAATAAAGAAAGCAGGCAAGCGGATTATGAGCCAAATTCATTGATTTACGCAAGCTCAAAGCTGAAATAAGCCAGAAATAAAAAATCTGGAGCTATCCTTGCGGATACTCCAGAGTGTCATCACATTGTCAGTATAGCAAACCCTCATAAGCTGTCAATAGCCAGTGGGCAGTGGGTATAAATATAGTGAGTAGCAGAGTGGGGTGAGTTTATGCGTTGGCATAGGTTCTTAAATCAGGGATGTAAATATACTCATTTTGCCTCTCAAAATATGAAGTCCTCATATCTCAATAAAAAACGACAGGCTTTGCTCGAGGAAAGCCTGTCGTCGACTTAGCGAAGTTCCCCGCCCTCTATGCCGTATATAATGTCCTCATAAATCATTCTTGTTTCTGAGTGACTGATTGTCTAAAAAAGATAATAAACAGCCTAGAGGACGGGGGCACTCACTATAGTAGCTTAGCAAAAAGAAATGAATTTGTCAACCCCGCCCTTGAAAAGCTCTTATACTCTGAAACTTTTTGTTATTCTCCGCATCAAATGAGACCACGTGCTGCCATATCGTTTGAGCATTCTTTCTCTTCTTTCTGCATCATCCCTAGATAGGTAGCATTCGTAGTAGACAAGACGAACTGGGAGATATTTGCTAGTTGTAAATACTTTGCCTGTTTTATGTTCTTGAACTCTTTTTCTAAGGTCAGTGGTGAAACCAATATATGCTCTTTTGTTGTTCATTCTCAAAACATAGACGTAGTGCATACAGAAAGAAGAGGAGCTTTTCAAGGGCGGGGTCAAGTATTTTCTAAAACCCCATCTGTTTCAAGAGCTGTTCAACTTGAGGCGCAAATTCCGGTCTTATCTCGCGCAATTTTTCCGCAGCTGTTTTCGCCTTTTCTACTTCGCCCAGACCAATATAGCCATTAACCAACTTCTCCCACAAAGCGATGTCTTGAGGGTTCAGTTGGACGCCTTTTTCGTAAAGCGGAACCAAAACTGAAAGCTCCTCTCCAGTTTTTTCAAGAATTTCTATGCCTTCTCTCAAAGTTTCCAAGATCTCCCACCAATCAAGGCCAGCTAACTCTAATTCTTTTAACTCGGCTAAGGCCAAGTCGTATTTTCCGGCCAGTTTGTAACCGCGAAGCAAGTGCCATCTGACTCCGAAAAATAGGGGTTCTAAATCCCTTGCTTTTTTCAAAAAATCAAGGGCTTCCTCATCCCTGCCCTGCAAAAACCGCAATTGCGCGAAGTTAAGATAGACCTGCTGGTTTGCGGGGCTCAACTCCATAGCTCTCATCAAAGATTCATCGGCTTTGTCCAACTTTTTTTGGTCGTTGTCAAAAGAGTAAAAATAATTGTAATGCCTGCCCAAAAATAAATACATTCTGAAGTCTGAAGGGTTCCTTTCAATAGCTTTTTTAAATTCTTGCTCTGCCAGCTGGAGCCCTTGGCGAAGCAGCTCTTTATTTAGATTGTCTTGAGAAAGTAAGCCAGTAATTCTAAAAGATAGTTGTTCGGGCCCTTCAAACTTCACCATCGGAGATAATTTAAACGCGCTCTGAAAAGCGGGCAGGGACTGCTCCAAAGGCAAGGCAAGCCCCCTTAGAATTGCTTTTGAAGCTCTGGCTGGCTGAATATTCCCGATAAAAAAAACAAATACAGTCAAAATTATTAGAACAGCCGCGACAAACGGCGACAGCGGAACAGTTTTGAGCTTGGTTTGGTCTGTTTCCTGAGAAGAAATCATAAAACCTATGAAAGCCAGCGCTAAGAAAAACATTAGGTAGCTTGAAATCATGTCAAAAACCCAAAGGTTTTGCAGAAAATAAGCAATAAGTAAGGCAACCAGAGCCAACGGAACAAAGTTGCCTCTGGCATCAGCTTTGGCGCGTCTTAACAACCCTAAAGCAGCAAAGAAAAAGATTGATAAATAACTTAACAGTCCAACAACTCCAGAACTTACACCCATGTCCAAGACAACGTTGTGAACTCGGTCGTACCAGATGTCGGCGGTCCGGGGAAGTTCGGGGTCGTAGTGTTTGGCGAAGGGAACGTTGAAGTTTTCCCAACCCCAGCCAAACCAAAACCTTTCCTGCCAGGCCTGCCAACCAACACTCCAGACAATTTGCCGTGACCTGTCGGGAATTTGCAATAAATTAAAAGGTCTGTCTTGAAAATGGTAACTCTTGACGATAAGTACTCCCGCGACAACCATCAAAATAAAAAAGGGTGCAGCCAGTTTTTTCAGAAGTCTGTTTTGCGAAAAAAACATATATCCTGTTCCAAGCAAAACCGCTCCTATGAGAAGGGCAGAAACAACTCCCTTGGTAACGGTAACCGGGTTAAAGAACAAAACAAACAAGAAAATAGCCAGAGCCACCCCTGAAACAACTCTCCAGAGGCCGGCTTTTGACACCATCAAAATTGCGGCAAAGAAGATGTTAAAAAGAAGGTAAGAGGAAAGAAAAGACGAGTTGCCCAAAGTCCCTCCGCCGCGAGTCAAAGGGTCTTTTGCGAGCAAAGCGTAAAAACAAATAACAAGGGCTGCTACGATTGAAACAAATAAAATCTTTTCCCACTGCTTTCTTTCTGTAAAAACTGCCGTCAAAACAACGTAAAAAGCGAAAAGGTGCAAGAAGGTTAAAAGTCCGGTCATTCTTTCAAAAACGCTCCAAAAACTCCTCTGAAAGCTCACTCCGAAAATTGCGGTTAAAAAGAATATCGCTAAAAAGGCGGCGATTGCCAAAGACAAGGGAGTTATTTTAGGGCGATATTTTGGAATTGAAACCGCCAATATCAGGTAGGCAATGAAAACAACGTCAATAATGAGACGGAAAAAAATCGTCTTGGGGGCAACAAAAGGGAAAAAATAATTCCTGATAAAAATCAAAGGCGAAAACAAGGCCAAATAAACACCCCACTCAATAATGGTAAGACATATTCTCTCTAATTTTTCTTTAGTCGGCGAAAACGGCATTTGGTTTGTAACTATGAACAACTTCTTTTAAAACCTGGATTATCTCTTCTTTTTTGCCATTATATACCTCTTTTTTTAAATTTTCCAGTCCTTGCTCTAACTGACTTCCGTTAATTTCTGACAGTTTTGCTATGAAAATCTTTTGGTTTTGAGTAGCTATTGTCCCCTCTTCAGCCGACATTATCTCTTCAAAAAGTTTTTCTCCGGGTCTTGGCTCAGTGAAAACAATGGGTATGTCGCGGTCGGGTTCCAAGCCCGACAATTTAATCATTTCTTTTGCCAGTTCCAAAATTTTTATGGGATTACCCATGTCCAGAACGAAAACCTCACCCCCTTTGCCCATGGCGCCTGCCTGCAAAACCAGCAAGCATGCCTCCGACGTCATCATAAAATAACGCTTCATTTCAGGATGGGTTACTTGGATCGGTTCTCTCTTTTTGATTTTCTCACGGAAAACAGGTATAACGCTCCCCCGACTGTCCAAAACGTTGCCGAATCTGACCGAGGCAAACTTTGTTTTACCTTGTCCCTGCAACGATTGACAAATCATCTCGCCAACCCTTTTTGTCGCACCCATCACCGACGTCGGATTTACGGCTTTGTCGGTGCTTATGTACACAAAGGTGTCCACGCCGTTTCTCAAAGCCGCCTCTGCCACAACTCTTGTGCCAAAAACGTTGTTTTTCACGGCTTCGTCTGAGTTTTCCTCCATTAAAGGAACGTGCTTGTAAGCCGCCGCGTGAAACAAAACGGCAGGGCGAAACTCCAAGAATATACTTTCAATTTTTGCCTCATCGCCAATGTCGCAAATCCGCGGGACTCTTTTCAGGTCGGGGAAACGGTCTTTTAGTTCCTCTGCGATATTAAAAATACCCGTCTCGTCCTGGTCCAACATAATTAACGCAGAAGGAACAAAAAGGGCTATCTGGCGACATAGTTCAGATCCTATGGAACCGGCAGCTCCCGTGACCAGAACAACTTTGTTTTTCAGGAACTCTGCAATAGGCCTTCTGTCGGTCAAAACAACGTCTCTGGAAAGCAAATCTTCCATTTGAACTTCTCTCAGCTGCGCCAGAGTAACTTTGCCGGCAAATACGTCTTCAATCGGCGGAATTATCTTAATTTTTTTTAGCCCCGCTTCCCTTGCTTTTTGAACGGCTTCTTGAATGGCTCTAGAGTCGGCCGATGGCATAGCCACAATCAAGCCTTCAATATTCTTTTTCACTACAATCCGCGGAATATCCGCGATTTTGCCAAAAACCTCAACGCCGTGTATAGACACTCCCTGTCTTGCATGCGAGTCGTCTACAAAACCGATAACCTGGTAGGGATTTTTTGTGTTTAAAATATTTCTCAAAATCAGCTCTCCTGCGTCGCCAGCTCCCGCAATCAAGATTCTCTCTTTAGATCCCATTTTAGCAAGAGGAGAAAGCTGCAGCCAAAGCCGCTTGGCAAAACGTAGGCCGCCCGTCAAAACGAAGACAAAAAAGTAAGTGATAAAAAGGGCTGATCTGGGAAATCCCGAAAAAATTGTCAGGTCTCTTAAAACGAAAAAAACTCCGGTCAGCAACAAAAAGCTGAGAGCTGTGCCCTTAACGAGCTGAACCAGCTCCTGGGTTGAGACGTACCGCCAAGTAAAACGGTAAAGTCGAAAAAAATAAAAAACAGGCAAAGTAATAACCCAGCCAAAAAGCATTATGCCCAAAATGTTCAAATAATATCTTTGTGGAATCTGGCCTTCAAATCTAACCAAAAAAGCCAAGAGAACCGAAAAAGCAAGTAGGACCGCGTCGGCCAAAGTAAAAAACGCCAACTTTGTTAAAGGTCTATTTTCAAAGAAAATTTTTTTAGAAACGGAAAACAAGTTTATTTACCCCGTATATCATCTTCCAGTCGCTTTCAGCGATTTTGCACGCGAAGCGTGCTGGAAGTTGTATTACGGGGTTTATTTATAGAACTCTCTAATAGCCCCTATAATCTCATCCACTTCGCTGTCTTCAAGCTCAGGGTAAGTAGGTAATCTTACCGCGTCCTTGGAAATGCTTTCGGTCACGGGCAAAGAAAAATGGTCCAAGTACAAATTTTTCACCTTGTGATTTGGCGTTGTTTCGCGAATCAAAACCTCAATGCCTTTTTCATCCATAAATTTCTTGAACTTTTCCCGCTCCTCCTCATTTCCTATACGCACGATAAATTCCTGAATCACGTCGCCTTCCCCATACTTTGGCAGTTTCAAAGGCAAGCCCTTCAATCCTTCGCAATACATATCCGCAATCTGCTTGCGCCTGACCAGAAGGTCTCTGTAGTATTTGAACTTGACGTTGAGCAAAGCGGCCTGCACGTTATCCAGCCGCGACTTCCACGCCCACTGCACAATTTCAGGCGTGGGGAAATCGGACATTCTTACGGACGTTTGCGCCATATTCCAGTGGTTTCTCAAAAGATAAAGTTTTTCGCACAAATCTCTACTGTTTGTAACGATACCTCCTCCATCGCCAAAACCGCCCAAAAGCTTTGCCGTGTTAAAACTGAAACACCCCGCGTCTCCAAAACTGCCTGCCATTTTA
This sequence comes from Parcubacteria group bacterium Gr01-1014_30, assembly GCA_007376185.1. GTDB lineage: Bacteria > Patescibacteriota > Minisyncoccia > Minisyncoccales > 2-12-FULL-40-12 > VMFS01. The sequence continues at coordinate 71,704 of VMFS01000003.1, read as the reverse complement.
CCTTTATAAGAGGAACCCAGTGCCTGGGCCGCGTCCTCAATAATGTGTAAATTATGTTTAGCGGCTATGTCCAAAATGGCGTCCATATCGCACACCTTTCCGTGAAAGTGCACTGGCAAAATGGCTTTTGTCCGCTCGGTTATTGCCGGCTCAATGAGTTCAGGATTCATCAATTCGTTCTCGCCAACATCAACCAACACCGGTTTGGCGCCACAGTTAACAATGCATTGTATTGAGGCAATGAAAGTGTGTGATACCGTAATTAGTTCGTCACCCTCAAACAATTTGTTGGCCTCATCTATTGTGATTTCTCCGGCATACACTCTTTCCAAGAGATAATTCCAGTTTCCTTTTATTCCCAATGCCTTGCAAGATAAAAACAAGGCGTCTGTGCCCGAGTTAACGCCTATTGCGTATTTGGTGCCCACAAAGTTTGCCAAGTTGTCTTCAAACTTAGAAACCTCCTCTCTTAAGGTCAAAGCCCCTCTTTCTAAACAGTCCCAAAAAGCCGAAATCAGCTCTTCTTTGTGCGCCTTTGCAAACCGGCGGTAGCTGTTGTTTATAAAATTTATGCGGTATTCCATATATAAAGCATATCTTGACTTAGTCCAAAAATCAAGTAATATCCCAAGGGGATAGGACTCAAGATAGAATCACTTGAGCGGAGCGAATTAGGGCAAGATTATAGGCGCGAGGAGCTGAGCGTATCTGCGGAACGAGATACGCTAACGACGAGTCCCGACAGCGAAGCTGTCGAGGATTCTCGATTCCGAAGGAATCGGAACAACGAAGAAGATTGTCCTAATTTGCCCGCCCTTGGGGGAAGCGAAAAAATGTCGGAAGAGATAAATCTCTTCCTTATCTTCGCTAACGCTCGATGGCTGATTTCTGCGTTGCTCCTCCTTGACGCATCCGCTTTCGCTAGTGCGCCTGCGTCGTTGCGCCTTGAAATCATCTCATTTTTTTCGCTTCTCAAGGTGACTCTAGTTTGAGTCCTGTCCCCTAAAGCTCTTATTAGGTGAATATTCAGGAATTCCAGAAACGGAAGGAGGAGAAATGGAAAAAAGACCTCGGATTTCGCACATTGGCAGTGTTGGAATCATTTATCCCAGAATTAACCCTAATCGCATCTTCCTTGAACGCAAAACTGGTGATTTCCCCATCAAGTTATTCAGACATCAACTCAACTTTATTGGAGGAAACTGGATTGGGGAGTCGGCCAGAACCGACAGCGGACCCCTTAACACCTTCCGCCGAGAGCTTCAAGAAGAGCTTTCGTTGGAGAAGACCGCGGTCTCAACTGCGGAACTTGCGGCTTTGGGACACGCGCCCCAGGAAATCTTTTCCATGACGCCGGCTTTGAACCGACCCGTATCTCATAGACACCGGGTGATGCTTAAAGAGATTAAACGCATCATTTGCGCAAACTGCGTTCCCTTTGGCACGTTCTTGAACACGGTTAGCAAGGCCGCCCTTGACGCGGCCGATCCCGACAACAAACGGGAGGGGTTCATCTTTCTTTCCGCTTATTGGTGCATGCCCCTTGATAAAAATCGCTGGGCAACGTTGCATCGTTTGCAGACGAATTACGGCAACCTTTCCAACGAGTCCATTACTCTCATCACCTCTCTTGACGAGATGATAGAAAGCGGCACCAAGACCGCTTTCGGGAACGACAGGGTTCTGCCAGAAGTTTTTCCTAGCTTACGGCTTTGACGAAGCCAAGCGTCTTCCTTTGGTGGAAGGTGTGGAAAGCGTTTCCGCGGGGCCGGCCCTCTCATCTTACCAAGATTATCTTGAACTGTACGACATTGAGAAGAAGCCGATTTGAGTCGGCCTATATTAGAGAAAACCCCGGCTAGTCTTTTGACCTGCCGGGGTTTATTATTTCTACAACCTTATGTAACAGGGATTTTTTGATTTGTAGGCTTCCAAAACCGCTTTTTTAACGGCTTTGTTGTTTTTTGGCAAATAAGTTTTCATTCCGGGAAGTTTTTTGAGCCATTCTATTTCTTCTGTTTCCCATAGCAGGTTATGCGAAAAACCCAAAAATTTGTATTTCTCTGAACCCTTCACTCCAATAATTTTCACCGGAGCTTTGTGCATACAGATTGCGTTCCTTATTTGCTCGTGAACCCTGAAAGTTACGAAGTTAAGCATTGAATAAAACCAGACGGAGTAACCTTCCAAGGCAAGGGCTGCCGAAATTATTGCCGCGGTGGGCTCGGTAACCCCGAAATTTATGACTTTAAATTTCAACTTCGGATTATCCAAATAGTTAAAGCCCACATCGCAAATTACGACTATTATTTTTTTGTTTTTTCTCGCAAGTTTATCCAACGTTTCCACAAAAACCCTTCTTGAATCCTGTTTTTTTATTATTTTCCCCATTTTTTAATCTATCGACTTTAATCTTATCGACATCGCAAGTCCTTAATTTAGCTCCTTTAGGGCCTTTAGATACTCTTGTTTGCTCAAGTTCTTGTAGTGAAAAATGTTATTTCCACGCATAAAGGAAATCGGATAACCCTTTATTGTTTTGGCGATTATGGCCAAAGGCTTTTTTGTTCTGAAGGAAATCGTCCTTTCAATTTGCGCAAAATTATGTCCGTTTATTTTTCGAACGTCCCAGCCAAATGACTTTAATTTTCTATCCAAAGGATGTATGTTTAAGATTTTTTTCGTCTCGCCCATTGCCTGTAAAGAGTTGTCATCAACTATCAAAACCAAATTGTTGAGCTTGTACTGCGCCGCGATTTGGATTGCTTCCCACGTTGTACCTACTTGCATTCCTCCGTCTGACTCGACTACATAAATAGTCCCTTTTTCTTTCTTTAATTTTTTTGCCAAAGCAAAACCTACTCCGGCTGGAAGCCCGCCGCCCATAGACCCTGTTGCAAATACAAGATCGGGGTGGACAGGTTCTATAAGGCCAATCCATTTACTCCATATTTTCCCACTACCTTTACACTTTTCGCACAAAGTTTTTCCCATATGTTGGTGTCTGTTTATGACACGAAACGCAAAGCATTCTACCATTCTTAATATCCCAAAATTCTCTACGCTTTTTTGTTTCCTGTGGATTCTTAATTTTATATTTCCGTATAAGCTCTGCTAAAGAAACTGGATAATGATCAACGTTTAAATTATTTTTACCCCCACAGTTTGTACATTTAAATCCATCTTTCTCTTTAACTGATAGGCGCCATTCACGATATAGTGTTAACCACGAAATTCTTTTTGCAAGATATTCTGTGCTGCCGAAATCTTTATCTTTATTCCAAGGGACAGATCCTTTTTTAAATCCAAATTGATGGCCTTTAACAAAATTATGTTTTCCTGCAGCAGTTCTTTCTTTAACGAGTTCGCTTAACTTTTTCTTCGTTACTTCAGAATGAAGGATTCTTAGCTTCAAAGTATGCCCTTTTTTAAATTGTGTATCACTTCTGTTACACGCCACAGAACAAAATTTCTGACCTCTTTTTTTGCTTCCCTTACCTGTTAATACGAAAGAAAACTCTTTCTTGCAGGTTGGGCAAATCCTTCTAACAAGTTCTCGCTTGCCTTTATTCCATGGAATGATGCCCTTGGAGAATGCATACAAAGGTTTTTGCCCTTTTTTAAATTGTGTATCTGTTCTTATACAAGAGCGTTTGCAAAATTTTGCTTTTGTCCTTTCAGAAAAGAATTCTTGATTACATGTTTGGCAAATAAAAGAGTGAACCGTTTTATGGCCCTTATTCCAAGCTGATTTTGTTCTTTTATAAACTCCTGTTGGCACATATTAACTATAGCAAATCCAGTTGCAAAAGTTAAGCCTTTTTGCCCGTCCCTTTACATTCATCGCACATTACATGTTGACAATAACTGTTCAGCTCTTTTTCCGTAATTCTGCCTTTGCGCCACAAAAAGTAATAAAGAGCAGCCGCGGCCCATCCCTTGCTCAAGATTATTTTGTCTCTGTCTAAATCCGCCTTATCAAAAAGAACTGTCAAAATATCCACTACCGAAAAATTTGAACCTATGTGGCTTGTCTGGGCGTTGTAAATTAAGCGGAGGACTGTTTTCCTTGCATCTTTCGCTGTTTCTTTATAGTTTGGCATATCTTCCTAAAAGCGTTTTACGCACAGTTTTACTTGAAGTTTTACTGAATACTGCACTAAGCTCTTTATCTTCTTTAGTTTTGATCAAGTGGCAATTAGCGCATAAAGTGACACCATTACTAATTTCATATATCACATCTTTATGCAATGACTTATTCCTAATATGGTCTACTGTAAGAACCCTAGAATCATTTATTCCACATCCTTGGCAGGTATAGTTATCTCTTTCTAACACTCTTAATCTCCACGTACTCTTATTCTTACCGCCTTTCCACCATGGATTTCGGAGCCCCTTCATATAACTCTTTAAAAAAGCACCGTAACACACGCGCGAACAAAACTTTCCAATTATATACCGATATGGTTTCACCAAAAATTGTTTTTTACAAATTAAACACTTCTTCTCCAACATGAATTTTTATTGCAAACCAGTTAAGACCAAATATTTTAAATACTGCTCTAAAAATAATTCTAATATCAAGCCAAGTACTTCGATTTTGGATATAATATATTTGTAACCTTTTTTTAGTTGGCCATATTTCTTCTAAGTATACTTTATGAGGATCTATTTTACCAGCCAATCTTTCTCCTTCATTAAAATTCCAAAGGGATGACAAATCAACCATCCCTGGTATCTGACTCAAAATCATTTTTTTTTCCTCCGCTATTAGTAGCTCAACCATTCCTATCACGTCTGGCCTGGGACCCACCAAACTCATACCGCCTTTCAAAACGTTAATCAGTTGCGGCAGCTCGTCCAGTTGGTATTTTTTGAGAAAATTGCCGATTTTCAAAAGCCGCGGGTCGTCGCCCGCTGTTGAAGGGCCGCCCAGATTTTCTGCATCTGGCACCATTGTCCTGAACTTAAAAATCCTAAAAGGTTTGCCCTCTTTGCCGATTCTGATTCCTCTGTAAAAAGCGGGTCCCGGCGATTCTCTTTTAATTAAAATTGCGCAAAGTAAGAGCAAGGGCGAAAGCAAAACCAGCCCAAACAAAGCTGCTGTAAAGTCAAAAAATCGTTTCATAAAATTAACTTAACTAATCCCCAAATTGAACCCAAACCGTAACCAAAATGTCTTGTCGCAAAAGCCAAGGGCATTGCGAAAAACAACCTTAAATCTTTCTCTCGAGCGGCAATCTGCAGAGAAAAAAACAGAGAAAGCAAAATATACGGCCAAAAGCTCAAGGGCAGAGTCAAAACAAAAATCAAGGGAATATAATGCCTTAACTTAAAAGGAACTTTGACAAACTTCAATGGCAGGATTGACCAAATGCCGTCTTGAAAGTTGTGCCAGAAAAATTCGCCCAGAGTCGGCTTGGGATAATAATAGCTGACAATATCAGGATGTAAGATTATTTTGCCGCCGGCTCTTTTCAAGCGCAAATTAAACTCCAAATCCTGGGAACGAATTAAGTTTTCGTTAAAAAACCCTATTCTGTCAAAAACCTCTCTTTTGTAGCATCCGCCAAAAACAGTGTCTACCTCTTTGACCCGAGCGGAGCGAAGGGTAGGAGATGAACGAAGTTCAGCGACCGGTTGACTTTCCCCTATTCTAAATCGGGAAGCGGCTCCGAATATGTGAGACAAAGACAGCGCGATTGCTTTGGCGACAATGGTACTTTTTTGGGGCAGGGTTTTCATCGTTCCTCCGATATTGTCAGCGCCGTATTCTTTCAAGTACTTCACGCATTTTGAAAGATAATCTCGTTCGTAGCGGGCATGAGCGTCCATTCTCATTATTATTTCCCCTGTGCTGTTTTTTACGCCTATATTGAGAGCTGAAGGCGCAATTTTTTTGGGATTATCCAATAATCTTAAATTTCCAATTTTTAATTTCCAATTTTTAATTATCTCTCTGGTTTTATCTTCAGACATACCGTCAACAACTAAAATTTCCATTTTGTCTTTGGGGTAATCCTGAGCCAAAATCGTTTCCAAACACTTACTTATATATCTCTCCTCGTTTCTACAAGGAATTATTATTGAAACAAAAGGGGTCGTCATTTATTTATTGTTCTTATCTTCGCTCACGCAAGCGAGCGCAGTGTGCGAGAGGAGACGAAGTCTCAGCGAGCCTACAAGGAATTATTACTGAAACAAAAGGCTTAATCATTTATTGCTCTTTTTCGGTTCGCTAAAAATGAACACAACCTTAAACGAGTATTTTCTCAAAAAAGGCAGCTCCAAGAGTATTCTATCAGTAAGTTCAAGTATCTTTAACAGTAACTTTCCTCCGGGAAGACGCAAAAAAGGAAATGCCAGCCAGGAAACTAAGTGAAAGTAATAAGCTTCAGTGCTGCCGAAATATACTTTGGCTTTGGCCAAATCTGGCATTCTAAAAATATGCTTTGCCGCCCACGCAGTTCTATTGCCGGTCAGTTTGTTAAATTTCCGCTTCAAGTTGGTCAAGGGATTATGCCCAAACGTTTCAATGCCTATTAAAACTCCATCCGGTTTTAAAACCCTGATCAGTTCCGGCCAAGTTGTTTCCAAATCAATTGAGGAAAAAGTTCCGCCATCAAAGATAACATCAAAATAACTATCCGCAAAATCCAGGTTCTCGCAATCCATGTTGATAAATTGTATATTGTGTTTCGTATCTTGCATTTCATGTCTTAGTCTTGCCGCCTTCAAAGAAGCCTCCGACAAATCAATGCCTATAACTTTTTTTGCTCCCATTTTCGCTAATTGTACGCTGTGCAATCCTGCGCCGCAGCCAAAATCTAAAACAACTTTATCTCTGCACCTGTTTTTCAGCAGCTGATAAAGAAATTTATAACTGCTTAAAAAAGAAGGCTTAAACCTTTGAAAGTCGCCAACTTTCTTGTCATAGTATTCAATTTCCTTTTGTTTGCGCTCTTCCATAGTATAATGTTGCCATTGTCAAACCCGCAAAAAACCAATAGGTCATGTTGGGTTTAACAACTATGAAAGCGTCAACCACGATTGACATAAAAAGCACTGTCAGAGTAGCTACAAGGAGCCCAGCTGCAAGCCCGACAGAAACTGCGTTTTTTGCGTCTTTAAATCCTTTCCACGCAAAATACAGAACAGCTACCATGAGCGTCAAAAAAAGCAAACTCCCCATAATGCCGGTTTCTATGAAATTTCGCAAATAGTGATTGTGACTCTCAGGACCCAACAAAATTGCTCCTTTGCCCCGGCCAAAAGCGTACTTTGAAACTTCCAACAAAAAGTTTGCCAGTGGCCCTATGCTTTCTTTAGGCCCCAAAATTTCTAAAGGCCGCTCAAGCGCTTCTTGAAGCTGTAACGCTGAAACGTCAAAACGTGTTCGTTGAACGTCCCCGGCCAAATCCGAAGAAGAAAAAATCTTCATTAAACGCTCAGCGGCAGGGAGATTTGGCAGTATTACTGAAAGATAAGCGGCGAAGGTAAACAATCCCACGGTCAAAAAAAGCAAAAAAGAGGCCCACGCATCTTTTAATGTTTTCGTCTTTAATACGTACAAAATCATACTTATCAAAAGAGCAACCCAAAAAGCAATAAAAACCGTTTTGGAAAGAGCGCCAAGAATCCCCACAATAATTATTAAAATCGCTCCAAGATACAAGTACTTTTTCTTGAACGGAAAACCTGCCTTCCAGTAAACATGTAGCCACCAGTTGAAGATGAAGATAAACAAAATCAAAAAGAAAGCTCCGGTTGGAAAAACTCCCCATTCATTGAGAGCAGCAGTGCCGTATTCGCCCCTTCTGCCAATGAAGAAAATCTGCCAAAACACCCAAACGATGTTTAACAACGCCACAAAAAGCCAAATGCGAAAAAGCTTATTCGTGGTGGTTAAACTTCTGACATGGAAAAAAGTGAAAAAGTAAACGAAAAAGAACTGCAGCTCTTTGGCAAAGTAAAAAACTCCTCGCGGCACATTAATATTCCCCAAAAACAAGTTAATTAACAAACTCACCAGGCCTGCGCCTAACCAGAAAAGTATTGGTAAAAAAAGAGGAGGTTTTTCAATTTGCTCTTGCCTTGATTTGAGAAAAACAGACAGCCAGAAAAAAAACAAGACAAGAATCCAAATGTCTTCTCCCCGAATGTCAATTGTCCGTTCCAAGCCTTCCAGAGTGCCAACTGGAATACTGGGAGTCAGCCCTATGCTAAGCGCCAAAATAATTAATAAAGCAGTTGGTGAAATTATCTTTTTCAAGTCCGCCATTTTAAATTTCCTCTGAATTGCTTATAATAGATGAATATATGCATAAACTCAAGCATAAATTTCAGGAACTCATTGTCTGGTCTGAAAAATACACCGGCACAAATATGAGCTATGTGGTGGGCGGAGGATTTTGGTTGATAGCAGGCAAAATCGCCCTGCTTTTGATTTCTTTTGTCTTGATGGTCGGTTTTGCCAACTTGCTTCCCCGGGAAACCTACGGCAAATATCAGTACTTAATAGCCATAATCTCGGTTCTTTCAATATTCACCCTACCCGGCATTCACACATCCATGGTAAAAAGCATAGCTCAAGGAAAAGAAGGAACTATGAGCTTGGCCATGCGAGAGAAATTAAAATGGGGCTTGCTTGGTTCTTTTTTTGCGCTCCTACTTGCTATTTGGTACTCTTTAAGAGGCAACCAAGCTTTGGGTGCTGTTTTCTTGCTGGGTGCCTTCTTTTTACCCCTTCTTGAGTCGTTTCAGATTTACCTTTACTTTTGGAACGGTAGGAAAAGATTTGACGTGCAAACAAAGTACGAAGTGTTTTCTGCGGCAATGGTGGCCCTGGCTCTTTTGATTGCGCTTTATATAAGCAACGACCTGCTGATAATTGTCTCTGCCTTTTTGTTGAGCCACACTTTCGTTGACTGGCTGCTTTACAGAAAAACTCTAAAGCACGTCGCCAATGATGAGCAAGACCAACGGGCAATATCTTTTGGAAAGCACTTAACCGTTATGGGAGTTCTTTCTGTGGCGGCAACCCACATAGACAAATTATTGCTGTGGAAATTCCTGGGAGCGGCTGAAGTTGCTATTTATGCCTTTGCTCAACTGCCTATTCATAGAATAGTTACCGCAATTCCCATCACATCTTTGGCTCTTCCAAAATTGGGAAAACAGAATATCAAAGAAAAAAAACCGGATATTATGAAAAAATTCTATAAATTGTTCTTTGTTTTCTTGCCTTTGGCTTTACTTTTGGCTTTAGCCGCTCCACTCATATATAAAATTTTGCTTCCACAATACTTAGAATCAGTTATCTATTTCCAGGCACTCTCTCTAATGATTGCTTTAGCACCCTTTTCCTTTCTCAATGCTGCCTTGATAGCTGACATGCGCCAAAAGGATTTATATGTTATCAACACAGCCTCCCCTTTTTTGAAAATAGCGCTTTTTTTTGCCCTTATACCTTTTTTTGGAATCTGGGGCGTAACAGCATCACTTCTTATCAGCCAAATTTTTATCAGCTGCCTTACTCTATTTTATTTCCGCAAACTCTAAATAAGAGTTTCAGCCAGTCATTTTTAAATTTTTCAGCGGTAAAGTTTTTGGCAAAATTAAAACCAGCTTCGCCCACTCTTTTTTGCTCTTGCGGATGGTCTAACAAGTATTTAACCTTTTCTTTTAAAGAATTAAAGTCATCGCAAATTATTTGATGCCCTCCTTCCAAGAGCTCTCTCATGCCGCCTCTGCCTGAACCCACAACAGGTTTTTTCAAAAGCATTGCCTCATGGGTAGTGCGGCACCACCCTTCCGGAAATTGAGACATAGTAACCACCAAGAAAGAAGCTGACAAAAGCTTTAGGTAATCTTCGTAACCTAATTCTAAATTTTTCGCAGGGATTTTCACCCCCTGCTTTCCCGAGGTAACCAGATACACATCAATGCCCTTTAAGGCCTCATAGCTCTTCGTCACGCCCTTTGCTTTTTGGCAATCCCCCAAGTAGACAATTGGTTTTCCCAGGAGTCCATAATTTTTCTTAAACTGCTCAATTTCATCTAAATCCAAATTATAAAACGACGGCTCAAAGCCGTTATAAATAAGGTGGACATTGCGATAACCTCTTTTTTCAAAATACCGCTGCCAGTATTTAGAAACTACAACGATAGCATCAACTTCTCTTAAATTTCGCAAAATCAGAGGAGTCAAAAAGAAGAATACAAACTTCACCAATAGCGAGGCAAAAGAATAATCAATGTGATGAATAATGGCGATAGTCTTTGTAGGTTTTTTATTTAAAAGTAGGCAAGAATCTAAATCTCGAATCACGATATCGTAGGATTTTACGCTGCTCGATTCCCAAAGATTCGTCAGTATTTTCGGGATTTTGAAATACAGGGGTAATTTATTCTCGGGAGATAAATTTAAGCTGTCTACCTGAAAATGCTGAGATAGGGCCTCTTTAAGCGTTGTTGCATAGGTAAAGCCCCCTCTGCCTTTAGTCGGTTTGTATGTTGAAATAAGAATTTTCTTTAACTCTTGCTGCATAAAAGATCAATGTAACCTGCTTGGGCACGCTCCCAAAGCTCTTTAACTGGTCGCAACTTTCGTTCAACATCGTCCACCCCCAAAATTTTTCTAAAGCCCAGATTTTTAAGCTGTTTTATAAATTCCTCTGGCAAAACCCCTGCCAAAGATAGCGTTCCAATGTTGAACTCTACAATAAGCTGTATGTTGGCTGACTGTCTGATTGTTTTTTCAGCTCCTTTTAAAACTCTGAGTTCAGCTCCCTCAACATCTACTTTCATAAAGTCCACATTCTGAATTTCGTGTTCATCTAAAATTTCGTCTAAAATCTCTGCTTTGACTTTCCATTTTTTCTTAAATTCATATGCCTGAGGGTCTCTTTCAGCTAAAGATGAAACGTCGTAAAAACTATGTTTGCCTGACCCCTTAACTTCAAAGAGTGCAAGTGTTTCTTTTCTATCAGATAGGGCTAAAGGGAAGAGCTTGACATTAGGATATGAAAAGGGAGGAATATTAAAAGAAAGAAAATTAAAAGTAGCAGGATGCGGCTCAAATGCTAGCACCTTGCCCTTTTTACCAACTAGCTCTGAAAAAATCCTTGTGTAGTATCCAACGTGGGCTCCAACGTCAACTATTGTCATCCCGGGTTTAATAATTTCCTCGCATACTTTAACCGTCTCTGGCTCCCACCACCCTAGAAGAAACCGCATTCTGGTGCCCCAGGGATCTGCCGGAAAAACTTTCATCCGTTTTCGCCAAGAAAGCAACTTGATTAAAGGTTCTGCAAAAATTTTTACCGGCAAGGAACTGTTTCCCAAATACCGCCCTCTCAACAAGTTTCTGCGAAAAGCTTGATATATTTTTGCGGCATAAAATCCTTTTTCCTTTCTCATAGAAAGCGGCGTACCAATCTTTTAAGCCAAGGCGCATTCCTGAAAAGTATCAACATGAAGGTTAAAAACGGCGAGACCAAACGAATCCGCAACAATTTTTTGGAAGTAATGGTGGGGTATAAAAGCCCTTGTTTTTTGCCAGAAACGTACTTTGTGCCTCTCTCTTGCGGATTGACTCCCTGCTCCAACTCTCCAGCCACAAAAGCCGGCATTGACCCTATCGCCGAGAAACCATTGGAATAAAGCACGGTTTCGTAGTTGAAGTCAGAAGAAAGCGCTCTATTGGGCTTTCCAAACCAAAGCTCCTTAGCTTGACTCAAATCCAAACCAAAATGCTCTGCCCAAAACTTGTATAAACCAAAAGCCGTGGCTATTGGAGGATAATTTTTAACCAATAGCTGCGCGGCTTCTCTGGTGAAAAGAATCATGCCTGCTCCGATGTTCCAGTTTACGGTGTAACCCTTTCTGTATTCCAAAACCCTGCTCTCCAAATTTCTGACCGTACCGGCTCCCGCCGCGATTCCTTCTTTGGCGGAAAGTCGGAACAAGTTCATCAATTTCGCAAACCAGCCCTTTTTGAACAAAATGTCGTTTTCAATAAGACCGCACCAGTCGTAGCCTAACTCCAGCAATCTTTCCAAGCCGAACTGTATAGTTTTATCCGGCCCTCCCCTGATATCTAAATGATATTCTTTGAGTTTGACGTTCTTAAAACGGTATATTTTGGGCAAACGTCTGGCTGTTTCCGTATCACTGCCATCCATCCATAAAATATCGTATCCTTTGTCCCTGTCCAAAGATGCGAGCGTCCTCTTGGTGAAGTCCGTTCTCTCTTTGGTGCTGAAAACGAAACCAACCCTGTCTTTTTTCGCGGGTTTTTTGGGCAAGACGCCTTTCGCTCTTTGCAGTTCTCTTAACTTGGGTAAGATACTAGCCATTTAAGAGCCGACTTTGTCTATTGTTTCCGCCCATACTCTAAGGCCTTGGCAGAAATTGTTCAGCAAAACCGCATCCCTTTCTGAAAAACTTTCATCCTGCCTGAAGGATTCTCCCAGTTTGCCAACCAAAACGGTAAAACATTCTTTGTAGCTTTGCCCTTTCAGGTTTATGTTTCTCAAATGCTCGCAGAACCTGTCTATTAAGCGCATGCTATCTAGTTCTTGTTCCAAATCGCTGACTAAATCGTGCTCGTTACGCAACTGCTTCACCAACGGTCTGCCGTAGCTTACTAATTCCCCCATATGATCTGTAATTTTGCGCACAATGTAGCTTGCCCAGATGTCGGAATCTCTGCCAATATGGTGGCTCAGAAAATAGGCTGGAATAACCTCTCTGGCAAACGCCACGTTTTGCGAGTCAAAAGGCGACCAAGTTCCCTTGGCCAAAAAGAAGTTATCCTGCCTTTTATATCCCACTGCCTCCGGACTAATAGCTATTCTGGTAACTGCGTCAACGTCTGGATCGCCCAACCAGAGGCCGGCGTTTGCCGCCACTTTTCCCTGCGCGATTGACTGCTCAATTTTGTGTTCTTTGACTCTTTTCTGTACCGGATAGCCGCGGTGAAAAAATGCCTGCCCCCTTGCCTCTTTCAAAAAAGAGCAAACGTTAAACCACCCGCTTTCTGAGTAAATAGAGTCGAAGCTCTTTATCTCGCCGACTATACCGTGCTGACCAATGAAATCGCCTTCCAAACAAAAATTGTCGTCGTCAATTGTGATTATTTTCTCAGCCCCTTGCTCGTAAGCTAGTAAAAAACCAATGTTTCTCCTCTTGTCGGAGTTATAAGGCAGGAAATCCAAAAGTTCCGGATACTTTTTCAGATAACTTTTCTGGCTTTCAACGTCAAGAAACAAAACCTCAAGAGAGCTTTCTTTTGCCAGTTTCTCGCAAAAATCTTTTGCGCCTTGAGGGGTTTTTAAGTCGCCAATTATAATGAAAGCCACGTCGCGGTGGCCGTATTGCTTTGCCGACTCTGCATAACCTGCCAGAGCTTCGGGTATATTTATGGTGGTGGTAACAATGGCCGTCTTCATGATTTAGCCTTAGCCGAGATGCGAAACGAGCGCAGCTCAACGAACATTAACGCCCAAAGGAATATACTTGGCTATACCTTCATACTTTCTGGGGTCTAAAATCCGCCAGCAGTCGAATAAAACTACTCCGTGTTTTAGCCAGGCTGGCTTCATATTTTTAAATTCTTCCCAGGGAGTGGCAATAAATATAAGGTCGGCCTCTCCAACAGCTTCTTTAAGGGAAGCTGAAAATAAGGCATTATTCAAGCTTTTTTTTGCTTCTGCCATAGCTTTGGGGTCGTAAACTTTAACTTGGAATTCCTTTTCAGAAAAAACTTTGGCAAACTCCAAACCTTGCGACTCTTCAATAATGTTTGTATTGGGCTTGTAAGCAACGCCCAAAACTGCGATTTTTCCTTTTTTTGGCACCAACCTTAAAACTTTTTCTTGCAGCCGCGGCACCTGCCGTCTGTTAATCTCATCCGTGGCTTGGGTAATGGGAAGTGAAATACCGAACTTCTTTGCCGTATACATAAACGCTCGTCCGTCTCTCGGAAAGCACGGGCCCATATAGCCAAGGGCGCCTTTTAAATACTTTTGCCCGATTCTGGTGTCGCATCCCAAAGCATCTGTGACAACGTCGACATTGCCCCCTGGAATTGCTTCGCACAATTCAGCCAGCATATTGGCATAAGAAATTTTGGTGGTCACGTATGTGTTTAAGGCTATTTTGGTGATTTCGGCATTGATAATGCTCATTTTTTTAATCGGAGGGTTGTTTTGGCAAACATTTTTGTAAAATTCTTCCAAAATGTCGCCGCTTCTTTTATCGGATTCTCCTATCAAAACAAAATCTGGGTTTAGTATGTCCTCAATTACCTCGCCCAAAGCAATGAACTCAGGATTGTAACACAAGCCAAAGTCCCGACCCAACTGCTTTTGAGAGCTCCTCGCCAAAACCGGTAGAAGTTCTCTTTGAGTAGAAGAAGGCGTTACCGTACTTGTTAAAACAACCAAATGAAAAGTTTTCTTTTTCTTAATTGCCTCGCCTATTTTTTTGCCGACTTCAACCACATACTTCATTGAAAAATCATTGTTATTGTCGCTCGGCGTTGGCACAATAATAAAAGTAATATCCGAATTTAAAACAGCTTCTTCGTAATTTTGAGTGGCTGATATCATTGATTTATTGGCTCTTAAATAATCTTCCAGGTGCGGCTCAAAAACAGACGACCTGCCCTCATTTATCAACCTTACAAAATCGGCATTTACGTCAACTCCAATAACTCTAAAACCACGCGCCGCAAAAGCGGCCACCATGGGTGCTCCTAGTTTTCCCAGACCGAGAATTGAAAGTTTAGGTTTATTTTCCATACTTGTTGGTAATTGGCACTCTTCGGTCTTTGCCAAAAGCCTTGGGAGTGATTTTGATGCCAGGAGGCGACTGCCTTCTCTTATATTCTGATTTGTCAACCATTCCTGCAACCTTTGAAACAACCTCTTTCTCAAAACCCAACTTCAAAATCCGATCAACGCCTAAATCCTGTTCAACGTATAACTTCAAGATAGGGTCTAAGATTTCGTAAGGCGGCAGAGAATCTCTGTCTTTTTGGTTTAACCTCAGCTCGGCCGATGGTTCCTTTACTAGCACACTTTCCGGTATGACTCTTGAGGTCGCTGAATGTTCTGCTAACCTCTCCCGCCTCGCCGTCACGGGCTCGGCAAGCGAGTTTCTGTATCTTGCAAGCTTGTAGACCAAAGTTTTGGGAATATCTTTGATGGGCGCGAAACCTCCAGCCATATCTCCATAAAGGGTGGCATAACCCACACTCATCTCTGATTTGTTCCCGGTGGTCAAAACCAGCCAGTTAAATTTATTGGAAAAAGCCATTAAAATGTTGCCGCGGATCCTAGCTTGAATGTTCTCCATAGCTATATCCTGCTCCAAATCTTGAATTTGTGGATTTAAGGTTTCCAAGTAAGCTTTGAAAATTGGTTCAATAGAAACTATCATTAATTTAATTCTCAAATTTTTAGCTAAACTTTCTGCGTCTTCTTTTGATAAAAGAGAAGAAAACCTTGAAGGCATAACTACTCCAGTGACGTTATCTTTGCCCAAAGCGTCAACAGCCAAAGTTGCTACCAAAGATGAATCAATCCCGCCAGAAAGCCCAACTACCACTTTTTTGAAACCGTTTTTCCTCACATAATCTCCCAAGCCGAGCAATAACGCTTTATATACTTCTTCTTCCAAAAAAAGAGATTCCAATTTTGAACTTTTAAATTTTAATTTAGAACCCGTTGCATCTATTTCCACCACCAGCAACTCTTCCACAAACGCTTTGGCTCTCGAGACCACTAAACCCTTACTATCCACTACCATGCTCTGACCGTCAAAAACCAACTCATCTTGGCCACCTACCAAATTGATGTAAACTACTGCAATTTTGTTTGCTTTAGCTTGATCTTTAACTATTTCTTCTCTTTGTCTAATTTTACCTTGGTGGTATGGGGACCCATTGATGGTAAACACTATTTTTGTCCCCCTTTTGCCCAGCGCCCTTGTGGGGCCAGATTCTTCCCAGATGTCCTCACAGATATTTATTCCAGCTGTAATTTTCCCTATTTTGAAAACCAAAAGCTTCTGCCCCGGCAGAAAATAACGCTTTTCGTCAAATACGCCGTAGTTTGGCAAACACATTTTACGATAAACTCCAACTATTTTTCCTCCTTTGATTAAGGCGGCGGAGTTATATATGTGACTTCCTTCTTTATCAACAAATCCCACAATGGCCGCTGTTTTTTTAACAAAAGGTGCTAGCTCTCTTATTTTTTTCAAGTTGTCTTGGATAAATCTGGGTTTGAGCAAAAGGTCTTCTGGCGGGTAACCGGTTATTGCAAGCTCAGGAAAAGCGATAACGTCAAGGTTAAGATCCTCGGCTTTTTTTATCCACGCTTTAATTTTTTGGAAATTTCCTTCCAAGTCGCCGACAGTGCAGTTTATTTGAGCCAAACCTATCCTGATTAAGTTTTGATTATCTTTATTTTTCGCCATATTAAGAAAACTAGCCAGCCAAAGAACAAAAACGGCTTTAAAGCTGGCAGCTTGTCGTAGTAACGGAAAGGCGCGGAAAAGATTCTGTAAAAATCGACCTTGGGATTTTCTAAACCTTCTTTTGTCAAAAGTTTGGAGCAGTCCCTGATTGTGAAAGCGCGAGATAGCCCGCCGGCTAACGTTTGATTCATTTTAGCTTCAGGTCCCTTCCAGACGTTTTTTTTATGCCCTCGGGGCAGGTGAACTTTGTGATTTTGGTGAATGGCCGTTATAACTTCGGTCGCGTCTATCAAAGTAGCGCCCGAAATCCAAGCTTTGTACAAAAACCAGTTGTCCCAAAGAGTTCTCCCCAAAGCAAAATTAGGTATGTTTGAAAAAAAACCTTTTGGGAAAACAAAATAATCTATGCCTGAAGGCCCGTGAAGCTTGCTTTCTTTGGCAACAATCTTGCGTAACTTTTCCCGCCAGCCTTTCTGAAATCTTATATTCTTTTTGATGTCAATGTCCCTTCTCTGGCCGACAAGAACAAATTTATCAAACTTTATCCTTGAAATCGCCTCCATAAAATCCTGCATTAAAATAATGTCGGCGTTAACATACGCCAAAATCCTGTTCTTGGCCAAACTTTGAGCCTTCTCAAAAATATCTCTAACCAGCGGCGTGCCGTATTCGTTTTTTCGAACCTCCGGAACGTGAGTTATTTTAAGGTCTTTTGCCAGTTTTTTTGCGCCCTTTTCGTTGTCAAATAAAAGTATCTGTGGCTTGGGCCTCAACAACCGCCAGCTATTAATCGCATTTCTCTGAATGAAGCCAATTTCTCCTATTGATGGCTTTGTTGTTGTAAAAATGGTCAACATTTACCAAACTTCCAGCTATGGAAGCGAAGGCGAGGAAGAGAATTCTATTCTCTTCCGACTGCCGTTATTAAAAGATGCCAGCCGAAATGTCTTTCCAGCTGGCGGAAAAAACTTTTTGGGAGAAAACGAAAATACCAGACCTTTGTGTATTTATATTTAATATAGTCTGAAATTTTATAAGGGAAGATGTGTTCTACAGACATATCTGTTATTTTGAAACCTTTCATCAATTCTTTTGCCTCTTTTTTGGAGTAGGTGTAAGTAACCGGGCTGTGTTCTTTTGCTTCTGAATAGCGAACCACCAATCCGTTTATTTTCCAAAAAGCTCCTTTGCCAAAACTAAACAAAATCCAAAGAACCTTAAAAGAGTACTTATGATATACCATTATTTTAACGACTGTGCCTGCTTTAGCGTATTTTTTTATTTCTTCCATAATCTTTTCCGGATTCGGAGTATGATGTATTACTCCAAAAGAATAAATCAAGTCGTAAGGCTCAACCGGAACAAACTTGGATAGTTGTTCGGCATTGCCCAAATAAAATTTTATTTTGCTTTCTAAATTGTAAACTTTGGCTCTTGTTTTAGCCAAAGCCAAAGATTTTTCAGAAAGTTCAACAGCGGTAACTTCAGCGCCCTCACGAGCAAAGCTAATGGTGTCTGTTCCTATACCGCATCCGATTTCTAAAACTTTTTTGCCTCGCCACCTGGAAAAATCGGTAAAAATGGGAATATGAGGCTCCACAAAATATTTTCTGGCTTCCACCTCGTCAAAATACTGCTTAGTCCCAATGGGACTTGGCGAATGTTTTATATTGCAGGGCCTTGAGTTCCAGTACTCTTTAACTTTTTCAATGGTGTCTTGCATAAACATCATCAAAGATTTTACATAAAATTTCGCACTGCTTCCGCCTTGAATATTTTTCAACAAGATTTTTTTGAAAAGGGTGAAAGTTTCCAGAAAAGATTTTTTTTAATACCGCTCCAAGTTGTGAAAAATCTGAAACAAGATACCCCCTTTTTGTCTCAGCTAAAATCTCGCCTATTTCAGAATCTCCCCTGGCAATGGCCACAATTTGCGCTTCTTTGGCAAGATATTCCATAAGTTTAGCAGGTAGCGTACTTTCAAAATTCCTTCTAGTTTTTTTTAAATCTTCAAAGAGCAAAAGGACGTCGGCTTTTCTTTCCTCTTGTGAAACGGTTTTCAAGTCAGCCGGAGGTAAAAGCTCAATCTTGTCTAAAACCTTTTTTTCTTTAGCATACTCAAGCAATTCCTCATTTGCTTCTTTTGGCCCAAGCGACCTTAACGTAAACTTTACATTCTCTTCCTTATTTTGCGACAACCATCCAATAAACAAACGAGCAGCTTTCATGCGGTGTTCATGAAAACGGCCGGCATAGTATAAAATTTTTTCTTTCCTTGGATTTTCCTCTATCGCTTCATCTTCCTGATCTATTTCCTCGAAGCCGTTATATATAACCTTCACATCTCTTTTGTAAAGTTTTCCCATTTGATTGGCTAACTTTCTGCCAAGTGTTGTTATCGCTGATGCGCTTTGTAAAAGATTCTTGTCAATTATTCTATCAATAAGTTGCCAAAGTAAGAATTTGGAGTTGTTCCAAAGAGAAAGCGGATCATGAAGATCTGCGATCCAAGGTTTTTTCAGTTCTTTGGAAAAAAATTTTGCCAGCCAGATGCCAACAGGAGGATAACCAGTTCCGATTATTAAATCTGGGCTTTGCAACTTTATAAACTCATTTTTCTTGCGAACTTCTTTACCCCAGCTAAAAATAAATCTATCTAAGCTCCAAATTTCCATTCTTAAAACCCTGTATAAAAAATATGGGAGCTTTAAAAATAAAGGAACACCTTTGTAACCTTCTTTTGCGACTAATTCATCTTCGCTATAATAGTTCTTGCCAACTCTAATAACATTCTTTTCTGAAATTTTCAGCGGTAAAGTCCCCTTGCTGTTTGTAGTAACCACAAAAGGTTCCCAGCCAAAATCTCTCATAAGGTGCGCCATCTCTCCAAATCTTCGCGCGTTTACATTGTTCACCGGAGGGAAATGATAAGAAATGATTAAGACCCTCTTCATAACAACTTCTTCTCTAAAACTCTTACAATTCTTAGAGAAGCTTTACCGTCCCATAAAGGAGGAATTTTTTTCCTCTTTTTTGGCTTTTGCATCATCTCGCCGAATTCAGAAAGAATCTGGTCTTTGGTAATTCCTCCAATAACGTTGGTGCCAGCTGTCACGGTAATGGGTCTCTCTGTGTTTTGCCTCAGGGTTACACAAGGAACTCCAAGAAAAGTTGTTTCTTCTTGAACGCCGCCAGAGTCGGTTAAGACAATTTTTGCATCTTTTAAGAGCGAGATGGAGTCAAGATACCCAACGGGCTCTGAAATATGAAGATTTCTGGCAAACTTTAACTGTTTAAAAAAGTGAGGCGAGAAAAAAGAAATTCTTTCTTTGGTTGAAGGGTGAATTGGGAATACCAGAGGCAATTCTGTTTGCATCATCAAGATTGCTTGTAAAATATCATCTAATACAGGTTTGATATCTGTGTTGTTATAGCGGTGCAAGGTAAGAACTCCATATTCTTTTGGCTTAAATCCCAACTTTTGAGCAACCTTTCTCTTAGCAATTTCCTTTTTATGGCGCACCAAAGCGTCAATCATAGTATTGCCGACAAAAAACATTTTTGAAGTTGAGTGTCCTTCTTTTGAAAGATTCTTGTTGGCGCTTTCAGAATGCGTAAAAAGAAATCTTGATAAAAGGTCGGTAACTAAACGATTTGATTCTTCTGACATGGTGCGGTCAAAACTCCTTAAACCTGCTTCAATGTGCCCAACAGGTATATCGAGAGTATGAGCCGCCAGAGCTCCGCCGATTGCTGAGTTTGCATCACCAAAAACTAAACAAAGGTCTGGCTGCTCTTTGTTAAAATGCTCCTGGAGTCTTTTCTTTATGAGGGCAATCTGCGTGGTAAAAGGATGCTTGCCTGAGCGAATATTAAGATTAAAATGCGGCTTTGGAATCTTTAAGTCCTGAAAAAAAACCTGCGACATCTCAAAATCAAAGTGCTGGCCGGTATGGAAAAGCTTATAGTCAAAAAACCTATGCTTTCGCAAAATAGACACTAGCTGCGCTATTTTCACAAAGTTTGGTCTCGCGCCTGCGACAATTGCAATTTTCTTTTTTTTGAATTTCATTTATCAAGTGTTAGCGAAAATAAGGAAGAGATTTATCTCTTCTGACTATTTCGAAGCTAAATGCTCTTTTTTAACGTTTCAATAACATAAGACAAATCATTTTCATTTATGCCTGGGTGACAGCCAATAAAAAAAGCGTTGTCTCTTAAGAAACGACTTACTGGCAATAAACCTGCTGTTCTGCCAGGAGCATTTTTAAAACATGGCTGGTCTGGCAAGCTGCTGCAAAATAAAGCTCTGGTTTCTATACCTTTTGATTCAAGATATCTAACTGCCTTTGTCCTTGATATTTGCGCATCTGACTTAATAACAATAGGGAAAGCGTAAAATACCTGAAAAAAATCAGAGTCATCAAGAGATGGAAATTGGAAAACTTTTTTAAGTTCGTCGTCAAAATTGTCTGTGTAAAATTTGGCATTCTGGATTCTTTTTTCGTTAAGCATATCCAATTTTTTTACCTGTTCAATCCCAAAGGCAGCAGGCGCGTCAGCCATGCGGAAGTTATAACCTATTCTGTGAAAGACATATCTTTCATCGTAATCTTTGAGCTTTTCGTCAGAATAACCGAACCGTTCTCCTTGGTAGGACTTAAAGCGACCAAACTCTCTTAACTCTGCGGCAATTTGATGGTATTTGTCTGAATTTGTAAGCAAAGTGCCCCCCTCGCCTGTAGTTATGTTGTGGGCGACATAAAAACTGAAAGTTGCCAAGTCTCCAAATGTGCCGACCTTTTTATCTTTGAAAGCAGCGCCGTGAGCTTCGCAACAATCCTCAATAACTTTAAGATTGTATTTTTTGGCAATCTCCATAATTTTATCCATTTGGGCCGGCCTGCCCAAAGTATGAACCACCATTATGGCTTTGGTCTTTTCACGATTAATCGCTCTTTCAACTTCTTTTGGGTCAATGTTCAAGCTATTTTTTTCAACGTCCACATATACAGGAACCATACCAAGTTGAACCACAGGGCTGACAACGGTGACAAAAGTGGTGGCAGGAACAATGACTTCATCTCCTTTTTTTAAGTCCCCTGCTTCCATCAACGCATTTAGCGCCAAAATATTAGCCGACGTTCCTGAATTGACTGCTACGGCATGGCGAGCGCCAATATAATCGGAAAAGATTTTTTCAAACTCAACCACTTTAATTTGCGTTGATAGCCATCCATTCAGATAGCATTCCAAAACCGCCTTTACTTCCTTTTCATCATAAAAACTGCCGCCTATGGGAACACGGAACTTTGCGGGATGCCTTTCTTTGTGGTCACTTTCCCTAAAGTATTTTTCTAAATTGCTGTAAAGTTCAACTAATTCCATAAACTTTTTTCTGCCATTCTATGGTTTGGTCCAATCCTTCTTCCAAAGAAATCGTTTTTTTGTGGTCCAAATCGCGCAAGGCCTTTGAGTTATCAAGGTCTTTAACCAAAGTGGCCGTAGCGTCTATCTCTTTGTACTCAATAAGCCGGTCATCTTTGCCAAGTATTTTGATAATTATGTCTGAAACCTGCTTCATATCTACCAAATCCCTGTTGCTGATGTTGTAAACTTCTCCTGATTTGAATCTTTCACATATATTGGCGAACGTGCGCACCGCGTCATCTATGTAAAGAAATGCCCTTTTGTCGTTACTATAAACGGTATAAGGCAAATTGTGCAGAGTTCTGTAGATAAAAATACAGATAACGCTGCGGTAATCGCTGTAATATTCTCCGGGTCCGTAAACATTGGAAAAGCGAACTCTTACTGTTTCCGTGCCAAACTTTTCCATGGAATTCATAATCTGCATTTCATTGACCCACTTTGACATGCCGTAATCGTTGCCCAAGCGAACAGCAACCTTTTGCGGCACGTCTTCGGTCATAACTCCTGAATAGGCGGTGCCGTAAACCTCTGAACTGCTCGGATAAATCAACCTGAATTTGTATTTCTCTTGCGCCCTTAGTATGTTTTTCGTGCCAACGGCATTTGTCTTCCACAAGGACTCATAAAAGTCTTCACCGCCTTTTCTGCCGAATTCAGCAGCCATATGGTAAACATAATCAAATTTATGCTCGCTGAAAATTCTGTCCAGCTGCCGATACTCACTTACATCGCATCTCAAATACTCGGGGTCATGATAATGACGGAGGTCACAGCCAAAAACCTGGTATCCTCTTTTTCTAAGCTCTTCCCAAAGCGGCATGCCAATGGTTCCCAAAACCCCAGTAACAAGGATTTTTTTATTTGTATTCATAAGTTGAGTTTTGCTAAGCGAAACTAAACGTGAGAGGAAACGAAGTTTCAGCGAACTAATCTTTTTGGAAATTTATAATTGGTAACTTCTCTAATTGAGCCCTCAAAACCGGCAAAAAGCATCTTATCTGAATTATCTTTATACCATTTTACCGCATTTTTGCCAATATACTTGAATTTTTCGTAATTATCTAAAAAATATTTTAATCTTTCTGAATTTCCTTCAATTTCAGCTAAGGGAATATAGTGTTCAAAGGGTTTTACTCCCAAAAGTTTCAAGTCGGGCACTTCAGGGAAAATGGGTATGGCGCCAGACCCCAAGGTTTCGTAATATTTACCGACCAAAATAGGATATTTCATTTTGCCGAAAATAACATATTTTGCAGTTCCCAAGTATTCTGACCATTTATTTAAATATCTTATTTGGTTGCCTTGAGAATCGGTGTATTCAAGTCCCTCTTGCTCATTCGGCTTAAGAGTGCCCACAATGTGCGAAAATTCAAGTTTATATGAGGGGTATTGTTCTTTAAATTTTTGCAATTGCATATTCAAGTTTCTCCTTCCTTGATAAAGAGGCCCCTTGGTGTTCCCCACTGAAAGCAAATCAATTGATTTTTGAGAAAGATTGGGTCTGGTAAAGAAATTTGACGTAAACATGGGGTGAAATACAACTTTGGTATTTTTTGGAAAACGATAATTTTCTTTAAATTGAGTTGGGTAAGTAGTTAAAAAGACCTCTGGCTCCAACCAGTCCAATACCCACTGACTGGCTTTGGGTTCTCGCCAAAAATCGTGAGCGAAAAGAATTACTGGAATTGGTGGACGTTTAAATTTGGGCACGGCTCCCGGAAGATACATAAACATAAAATCATATTTTTTCCAGTCAATGCCAAAAGGCCCTTCTGCTATATCAAGCTGACAAGCAAAAGCAAATTGGCGATGAAAAATTCTCTCCATTGGTTCCAAACGAAGAGCGTGAAACATATCCAGTTTCCCAAAAAGGACGTAAACGCCTTTGGGAGCCGGCAAGTCAGCGGAGCAACCCAAAGAAAAATCAAAATTCTGGTGAAAGTGAGTCCATAAATCATTGCCTTGCTTTTCGCACAATTTCCTGCATTTTTCAGAACTTGGACAAGAATGATCTAAAAATAAATTTTCTTGTCTGATTCTTGACACCCACTCTGCCTTTTGGCAAATTGGGCAACTAAATTCGGGGTTAGGTCCTCCGTAAGTAAAAATTTCTTCTTTTTTAATTTCCTCTCCTTCAAGAACAAACCTGTCGAGAATACTTCCATACCAAAAGTTCCGCACGGCGCGAACTAAATCGGTTTGCGGGAGTTTTAGTAGCAGATTATCTTGATGAAACGTGATTTTTGATAACAGATTAGGCAAAACTCCATACCGCAAGTTTACCAAAAATGTGCTTGTCTTCATTAAATCGGTAATTGGCCGCAATAAATAAAGCACTGCCTTTTTCAAAGCATAAAATAGACCTCTTTCCCTTAACTCCGTTTTGAAAACATTGAGCTGATGCTTCATTTTTTAAACCAAAATAGGCCGCAGGCATAATTTTCATTTTTCAGCCGGTCAACGGCAATCTTTTCTCTGAATATGCCTTTGTCATTAACTCCTGAAAGTTCAACCAATTTTAAGCCGCTAAAATACTGAAGAATTTGTTCAGGCGAGTGAATCCTGTGCGCGTTGAAACACAATTTTGGTTTGCCAACTGGCAAAGAAAAATATAAATTGCCTCCCTTCGCCAAAACCCTGGTAAGTTCTCGGCAAGCCCTCTCTGTCCCTTTGGGGTCTAGTTTGTCTCCATACCTGCCAAGTCCAATGTGTTCGGCTACATGCAGGCAAGAAAGTGATGGAATAGAATTATCTTTGAAAGGCAAAGATATAATATTGCCTTTCACTGATTCAAAATTTTTTAAATTTACTTCTAAAGGACGAATGTCAACAAAAGTTACTTTGCAAACCGCAGATAAAAAACCCACAAAATCCACTCTAGAGCCAACGTCAATATGACGTTTGACCTGACTTTTAATTATCCTTCTTGCAGCCCAGATGTCTTGGTAAAAATAATGGCGGTCAAATCCCGAACTTGGCGTTCTCTCATAAAGAGAAGGGGTTAAATCAAAAAAACTAAATTTTTCTGCCCCTCCCATTCTAAAATATTTAATCAAGTTCTTAAAAAAATTAAGATATTCCGGTATAAATTTTACTAACCGATGAGGATTAATTATCGGGTTTATGAAGTTATATAGGAAATATATAAATTTCGGGTATTTTCTACTCATTGTTTTGATAATCCCATAATTTTAAATATTTCATTAAATCTTTTTTCAAAAGTATGCTCTTTTATTGTCCTCTCATAACCTGCCTGAGCGATAAATTCTCTTTCTTTTTCATTAACCAAATAGTACTTTATTTTTTCAATAAGTTCTGGAATATTTCTAAAATATTCTATTTCTCTGCCAATCTCATAATAATCTTCTAAATGCCTGACATATTCTGTCAAAAAGAAAGTTTTGCAGCCGGGTACCTCAAAGTTTCTCCCTTTAATCTGGTTTTTGGTAAGGGAGGCAAAAGCGGTTTTTGCGTTAGCTGACCAGTATTTAGGATTAGTAGGCACAATTTTATCGTCGTATCTTCTGCGCAAAAATATTGAAGCAAGCTCTTTCCACAAAACTCCTGAACTCTTGGCAAAGTTAAGATTGATTTTGCTTTGTGCCCAAATCTTTAGCATATCTTCTTGCGAAACCCTGCCTTTTGGCCAACCGGCTCCCCAGCATAAAACTTCAATGCCTGCCTTTTTCAGTTTTTCCACCATTTTTTTTCTTGTACCGTGAGCCGCTCCCACAAAAGTAACGTCATAAATTTTGGGCAAATTTTGCGGCTTGTAAGTAAAATGGTCGCAAGCCCACTGGCTCAAAATAACGTTTTTGTAGCCGACTTTTTCGTATTCTGGCAGCATATCGGGGTCTGTTGTCACCTGCCAGGTGTAATAAGGCAGCCAGTATTTGGTGTAGTTGTAAAACTTCCAGTGGTCGTCGGCGCACCAGTTTATGGTCGTAATGCCAGCTTTGGTGATTTCCCCCATTGTTTCTTTTCTAATGGCATCATCACCTATTAAACAGAAAACTAAATCAGGCTTTTGTTGAAAAACCGTATCCAGCAAATTCTTATTCATTTCTTCTCTTCCGAATTTCAGCATCACTTCGTCGTAAGGAAAGTAAATGACATCGTTTCCGCCGCCTCCCATTTTTGCCAAAGCGCTGTAAAAATTATAATGATGGGAAGAGTAACCTTTTTCTGGCTTCCCGTAATCATATTTAATCGCAACATAAAGTATTTTCATATTTATTTACTCAACTATTGCTTGCCAATAGAGCTCTGCTAATTTTTCAAGGTTATATTGTTGTATGAATGTATCGGATTTAAAGAGTATATCTTCAAGTTTTGAAACTCTAACGACCGACCGCATATCGTAGTGCTCATTTTCAATGCCTTCTTTGAACCGCTCGGGAATGGGAAACAAAGGGTAAAGCATATAACTTGGAATACCAAAATAAGATCCTACTTTTGAACTCGTTGACCTTATGGAAATTACTTTTTGAATGTTATATCTCAAGCAAATCTCTTCCAAAGAAATGTCAGGTGACAAAAGCTCAAAACCGGCTAAATTGTATTTGGAAGGATCTGTCCTGCCTATCTTAGGTTTGAAGTAAAGTTTGTGCTTGGGAAAATTTTCTCTCAAAAAATCAAGAACGCTCTCGTATGTTTTTTCGTCCTTTTCGGCCCATCCTTCATAAAACGGGGTTTTATCGCCAGCCAGCAAAATGGCAGGAGTTTGATCTTGGAGTTTGGGGGGTAGTGAAAGTTCGGCATTCGCCGAATGCGAATCAGTCGGACGAAGTCCGGCCGAACTTCTACTACCCCCTTTGTATAGTTTTTTTAATGCGACAAATGGCGGCGGCAGTCTGAAGAAAGAATCTTCTCTGCCAATGTTATGATCGGTAATGGATATTGTGCGATGGTAAGGGTAGCTGACGAAGTTTTTAGTTAAGGGATCTAATCCTCCTTTAAAGCTCCATTTATATTCAACTGGCGAATATCCAAAAATTCTGTTTTTAATATTTAATAAAAATGAAAGAAAAGGACGCTTGCGAAACTCCTTTGTCTCCTCAAGCCGCTGGTTGGCGAGCCTTAAAGCAACTATGCGCAAGTTCTTTGGGGCGTGTTTTGCCAACACGTTGGCGAAAAACTCTTTTATGCCGCATATGCAAGCAATTTCAACTTTGGAAAGATTTTCTTTCATTTGATTTCTGTAAACCAAATAGTCGTAAAAGTTTTCAAAAATATTGTAAAGCATCTTTGCGGGATTCCAAGTTAGAGGCGGAGTTAAAGCAGGAATTTGAAAAAGCTCTATTTCTGAATACAAACTTCTGACTTCAGGCGTAATATTGTTGGCGAAATTGCGGCGCAAAAACAGCTTAAACTCAAGCGACTTGTCATACGATCGCAGAAGATAAACAACTGAACTCAGGTAATACAACTCAAAGTTTGTTCCGGCCACGAAAAGGATCTTCATATTATTTCTTTGGTGTTTGCTGTTTGCGGGAAGAGAATTGAGTATTGATGTGCTTTACTATAAAACGCATCCCGAAAATCAATTTTCTTTAGCGAATTTCTGCGCGCAATCTCCTCCGCAAGTCTATCGAGCGCAGAATAGTCTGTATCATCAATAATGCATGTAGTTTCAGGTCCAATAATCTTTTCATAGAAAAACTTATTGTATAGCCGATGTTCTTCTCCATCAGGACCATCGATAACCACCAAATCCATCGTTCCTGGATTGATACTCGCTTCCAGATAATCCTTGTAGTGATTCGGCGCATAAACAAAAGTGAAGTGATCACTTTTATACTTTGTTGAAATATTTTTTTTCATAATCTCCAAATAAGTAGAACTATCTTCGACTACGGTAATAGTGCAATCGTTGTTTTCTGCATACTTTGCAAGCACTGCCGTGGAAACTCATGAGCCAAATTCAAAAATCGATCGTGGTTTCATTTTTTGCAAGATAGTATCCAACCTTTTCAAACAATTAATATCTAGGGCTACACCAAAGTTCTTTGCCCACAAACCAAAAATATAATCGTCAAAATTTCGACGCTGCAGTTTTGCCTTCCCAATTAAAAATCTTCGCCGAAAGGCATTGTAGGTAGTGATTGTAAATGGATGATCAAAAAGGTTTATCATGATAAAATTTCCATTATCTTTTTCGCTCGCTGTTCATAGGTATGGTCCTGCAGCGTTCGCGCTTGCCCTGCTTTGGCGATTTTTTCTCTTTCTCGCTCGTGAGAAAGGTAATATTTAACCTTCTCTGCGGCTTCTTCGCTCGTGCGGTACGTCTCCACTTCTTTCCCAATTTCAAATAACTCTCCCAGATTCTCTTTCCAGTCGGTAATTAATAGTGCTCCCATGCCCGTTGACTCATAAAGTCGAACATTATCTGCGTATTTACTGGAGAAATTTTCATGTTTCTGAACGTGGCGGTTCACGACAATCTTGCTTTTTGCCAAAATCTTCAATACGTCAATTCCCCAAGCTTGACCTTTATAAGTTGACAGGATTGGCGAATCAGAAGGAAGAGTCGGATTCATATATCCCCAGAACTTCACATTGATTTTTCGGGAAAGCTCTTCAAGAAAGGAGATTTTATCCATGCCCCTGCTTAATCCGCCAATGAAAACGCAGTCCTCAATTCTTTCTTTTTTGCCAATTTCCTCCAAAATAATCGGCTCAAAACTAAATGGAAGATAAGCGGACGAAATTCCCATTTTCTGAAACATTTCCACGTAGTGAGGAAAAGGCGAAAAAAGAATGTCGTAACTTTTAAATAATTCAGCTGGCGCATATATTGGAGCGTTGACGAAAGCCGCTATTTTCCCAACATATTTTCTTGCTGTTTCCAAAAAGTCTGGAGTAAATTGGTGAAAGTCAAGAATGAACAAAACGGCGGGTTTGAAATCCTGAATTTGGGCAAGCAGAATCTGGAAATTAAAACTTTTTTTCTCAGCTAACCCTTTAAGAAAATAGTACATTTTTGGGAATTTTGAAAAAATAGACCTTACAAAATACGATTTCCTGGCAATATGGGGAACGGGAAGGGAGGTTATTCCGATGCCGTGCTCTCTGGCCCATTTTTTCTGGAGCGGTTCGCAACTTAATATAATCGAATCCGCCCTATACCCGAGCTTTTGAAAATTCACCGCAAGAAGAGAACCTCTGTTTAGTATCTGCTGAGAGATTTTCCTTTTAGTTGCTTCATAATTGCTCTTTGTATCGTCATTCAAGTTGAAATAATCCAAAGCAGGCGGATACACGTGATCTATGAACAAAAATGAGGGGGAGTTTTTTCTAGAAATTTGTTTTCGCATAATCAATAATTTTTTTTAAACTTTCCTTAAGGGTAAAATTTGGTTTAAAGTTGATGAACTTTCTAATTTTAGTAAGACTAGGTTTGCTGCGCATGACATCCTCAAAAGGAGAATTATAAACTTTCTTATAGGGTATCAAAAGAATGTCTGAACTGCTTTTTGTTAATTTTTTTACTAATCTCGCTAGCTCTATCATTTTAATCTCTTCGTCGGACCCCACATCGAAGGTTTCACCAAAAGCTTTCTTTGTTTCCATGAGCGTAATTAGAGAGCTCACAATGTCTTCAACATCTACAAAACATCTTGTTTGTGTTCCATCACCGTATACCGTGATGGGCTTTCTAGACAGGGCTTGCTGCACGAAAGTTGGCACAACCATCCCAGAAGCCGATGTTTGACGCGGCCCAATGACATTAAAAAGCCGTACTATAATACATGGAAGTTTTTTTTGCCAGAGATAACCCAAAGCAAGAAATTCATTAACTGCTTTTGCCAAAGCATATCCCCATCTCGCGCTTTGTATATTTCCATAAATTCTGTCTGCGCTTTCTTCAAAAGGAAGATATGGATTCTTCCCGTAGACCTCTGAGGAAGAAGTAATCAATACTGGTATCTTTTTATTTGCAGCTAAAGATAGAATCGTGTGGGTGCTCTCAATGTTATTCTTAAAAGATTCCAAAGGTTGCTCCATTATCCGCCTAACTCCCATGGTTGCGGCAAGATGCCAAATCCTCGTAGTATGCTTCATCAGATTTTTCATGAGTTGCTTGTTTGAAATTTCCCCTTTAACGAAGCGGAAATTGCGTCTTTTCAGTAGATGCTGGATATTCTTGGCAGAACCAGCTGAAAGATTATCAATAACCCATACATTATAGCCAAGATTTAAGAGCCGCTCAGTTAGATAAGAACCAATAAACCCAGCTCCTCCTGTTATAAGAACTCTCTTTGTCATAAAAGTTTAGCTAAAATCCTGACGTTATTCCTTTTTCTGGCTGAAATAAAATCTTCAGAAGCCGCAATTTCGTAACCTGACTCTCTCAAACAATTTTGCAGAAAACTTTCAGAAAAAATCACGTCGTGCTGGCTCATAAATCTGTCGTGAGATGACGGTAAATAATCTATGTCCTTCACAGAAGGGCTTTCAATGTAAAGCAAGCTTTTTGAGCCCAGATATTTTTTGAGAAGCGACAGCATTGGCTTTGGGCTGTCAACGTGCTCCAAAACGTGAATCAAGCTAATAAGGTTGAAAGTTTTATCATACGTATTTTCTGTTAAGTAGCCGTAGTCAACTTTTATGCCTTCTTTCTCGGCAAACTCGGCAAAGCCTTCAGTCGGTTCAATACCTAACACTTCCCATTTTTGAAAATAATTTTTGAAAGCATAAATAAAC
The DNA here is from genome assembly GCA_007376185.1 of Parcubacteria group bacterium Gr01-1014_30. GTDB lineage: Bacteria > Patescibacteriota > Minisyncoccia > Minisyncoccales > 2-12-FULL-40-12 > VMFS01. The sequence continues at coordinate 41,077 of VMFS01000003.1, read as the reverse complement.
ACTCCTGCGCCGCAGCCAACGTCCAACAAGGTTCCCGTCTCTGGAATATACTTTTCCAAAAACCTGCATTTTTCGTAATTTTCGCTTTCTTGTCGCGGGTAAGAAGTTATTCTATTGAAATACTCTTGCCTGTTTTCGCCCCTGAACTCAACGTCCCTAAAATATTCATACAAAATCTCCTTTTCGTTTTTGTCTAAAACAGGGCTGCGATAAACCAAACCACAACCTTCGCACTGCCAGTACTGCCTCACAATATTTTTATAATCAATATCCAAATACCCTTTGGAATTCAAATAATCCAAATAGGTGTCCTTTTCTCCAGACACATCCAAAATAAGTTTTCTCTTTCCCGATTCGCAATTTGGGCAATACTTTTTGTTGATCATAATTTCTTTTTTAGGCTTTCCGCTAAAGTTGCTGCTTCTTTTGGATCACCCGCCGGCAGTTTGCCTGCTTTCACCTCATTTTGCAGAGCAAAAACTTCAATGGTTCTTTTGGTTTCTTCCGGATATCTGGGAATAAAGTGAAAATGTAAATGCGGCACAACTTCTGTAAAACAACAGAGATAAATTTGCGCGGCTCCGGTTGTTTCTTTTAAGACCTTTGGCAGATTTTCCAAAATTTCTCCCAGTTCTTTAGCTTCTTGGCTGTCTAAGCCAACAAGTCCTTCAGCATGCCTTATTAATCTCAGCGCCAGCCAACCTTTTACCGGAACTGGCTCTGGTATATGCTCTAAAAACCAGTGTTGGTAATCTTTTATTCTTCCGCCCGGACTCGTTTCAGGATGCTGAAACTTGTCGCAAGCGGGACAAGTATTTTGATTTGTAATGTTAGAACCCTTCATAGTCTTTAATATTTTTAACTCTTTTGATGTATTCCTCTGCCATCCAGAAATCAAATTCAGTGTCAATGTCAACTGAAAACTCGGCGTCATTCTCAATAATCCAAACTTTCTCTCCCATTCTTTTTCCCTGTCTTATCCAGTCAGCTCTTGTAGCGCAAACCAAAGGAGTATCTTCTCGCCACAAGGGCTCTTTTGTTTGCCGCGAACCATAATGCGGGATATCTGAAGCCAATCTAACCCACTGCCCATCTTTGAAGCGCCAGTAGTTTTTGTGCGTAGGAGTTGCTGTAAATACAGAATCCAGTTCCGGATGTTCAATTAAATGTTTAACGACTTTTTCCACAATTCCCTTCTTTCGCGGAACAAATGTGGCGGTCAAAAACACCATAATGTCCGTATGATATTTTTCGTTTTCATCAAGCCATTTTATGGCATGCTGCAAAACCGGCTCTGTCGCGGTTAAATCTTCAGCCAATTCCGCAGGTCTCACAAAAGGAACTTCCCCTCCCCATTCTTTGGCAACTGAAGCAATCTCGTCGTTGTCTGTTGAAACTATTACCCTGTTAATCAAAGCACAATTTTTTGCCGCAATTATGGGGTAAGCAATTAAAGGTTTGCCTGCCAAAAGCCGTACATTTTTCCTTGGCACGCCTTTTGAACCGCCTCTTGCAATTATTACTGCCACCACCTTTTGGTTCTCTTTGTTCATAATTTTTCCAGCACTTTAACCACTTCTTTGGCTCTTTTTATATTTCCTGCGTGATTTATTCCGTGCCAGTGATAAACTTTTGCTTTGGGAGTGTAAACAATTTTGTATCCTCTTTGAACAACTTTTCTGCCCCAAATAATGTTTTCTTTGTGCCTAATTTTTGCGTCAAAGGGAATTTTCTCCCAAACCGACCTTTTGATAACGCAATTTGCGTTGTCAAAATAAAAGAAGTGTCCTTTTGTTTGAATTAATGGGTCTTTGCCGAAAAACATCAATAAATCCTGCTTGTCCAAGGGTGAACTTTCTGGCAAAGGGAGTTGCCTGCCGTAGACTCCAGCAATTTTTGGAGCTTTTACTTCCCTCACTAAATCGCTAAGCCAACTATTGTTTACAGGAACGCAGTGTCCCGAAAGCAAAGCAATGTACTTTCCGGACGAATTTCTGATTCCGGCGTTAATTGACCTTCCGGGAAACCAAGCTTTACCTTTGTGATGAACGATTTTCACCGGAAATTTTTTCGCGATATCCAACGTTTTGTCAAAGCTCCCGTTATCAACAACAACAACTTCAAAAGCCGAACTCTGTGAAACAGAGAGAGGCGCTCGCAGAGAACTTCGTTCTCTTCTCGCCCCTGCGGGAGTGAAAGGAGACGAAGTTTCAGCGAACCCCTTAAACTTCTGGCCGAAAACCGCTCTCAAACACTCGCCTATCCACTTTTCTTCGTTCTTTGTTCTAACTATGATGGATACTTTAGGCATATTTTAAGCGAGGCGGTGAAGTTTCCGGACGGCTCTCGGAGCGCCGCCAGCAAGGTTTCCGCTTGAGGGCGGAATGGCGGCGCGAGAGCGCAGACCCCAAAATCTCGCTGGGAGTCAGAAGAGATAAATCTCTTCTTCATCTTCGCTGACGATCGATTTTTGAGGGACGGCGAACGGGAACTTTACCGCCGAGCTACCATCAAACTCATATTGTCTTTCCCAAAACTTTTGCTATCCCCTCAATTTCCGTCATCAATTTTTCAAAGGCCTTAAAATCCAGCGCCTGCAAAGGGTCAACCCATGCCTTTTCGGGTTCTGGATGTATGTCAATCAAAAGCCCGTCAGCTCCGGCTGCAATGGCTGCCCTTGCCACAGAACTCACATAAATCCGCTTAAAAGTTGAGTGGCTCGGGTCAACAATCACGGGAACTGAAGGCGCGAATTCTTTCAAAGCAGGAATCGCCTGAATGTCAATAACTGCTCTTGATTGCGGATTGTGCGTGTGAGGAACCGCCACGCCCCTTTCCACAAAAGCAAAATTATGCTTGTTTCTCGCCTCATAATGCTCTGCCACGCCCAATAGCGACCTCAAACTTTCTCCGTAATGACGCTTCAGCAGCAATGGCTTTTTGGTCTTTGAAAGAGCGTCAATCAAATCCATATTCCACATATGGCGGTATCCTACTTGAAACATATCAACGTACTTTTCCATCATCGCTACAGAATCGGCGTAAATGATTTCCGCCACCACTGGCAACCCATACTTTGCTCCGGCTTCAGCCAGATAAGACAACCTTTTTTCGGCTGACTCCATTTGCTCTTTTTTAGTCAACACTTTCAGCCGGTCAACAGATGGCTGACCGCTGTTAGAATCTGGCTGAGCCAAAGGGTCGCCATAAGGAAAAGTTAAGGGCTTGAAAGCTCCGCCTCGCAGCATTTTAGCTCCCGCATCTTTCACGGCTTTGGCAATTTCCATTACTTGCGTCTTGCTTTCTATGGTGCAGGGGCCGGCTATCACCACTATTTTTTCTTTTCCGAACTCAACGAGTCCTGCTTTTACCTCTCTTTGGTAATCTTTCCTTGTTACCAAGGGGATATTTTTTTCTAAATCTTGTTGGTTAATGTCTTTCATAAATTTTTTCAATGAATTCCGTTGTTTGAACGCCATCTCTGGCGTCAGCTAAACTGGGATGCTTTTTGCCGGTTTTGACAAATTCAGTTAAAGCTGAAATAACTCTCGGGTGGCTGTTGCCGTATCCGGTTTCTATTTCTTCTGAATATTGGGGATAGGTTTTCATCAACTCTTCATCTTTGACGTCCAAAAACTCAACTTTATTCACTGACACGCCGCCGATTTTTATCGTGCCCTTTTCTCCAGCTACCAAAAGTGACACTTCCCAGTCCTTGTAGGGCGCGAAAGTTGTCAGCTCTATGTTGCCGTACGAGCCTGAATCAAAAACAACATTTGCCAAAAGCACGTCGTCCACGTTGGAATTCTCGCGCATTGGCTTAGCTAACCTATCAACTCTCAAAGGCATGCCACAAACCTGTCTCATAATGTCTAAAATATGCGCGCCCTGGTTAAAGCCCATGCCACCGACTTTCTCCACATCGCCATGCCAATCCTGAAAATAACTGTTATCTCTCCACCACCTTAAAGACGCAGAACACAGCTTAACTTGCCCTAAAATTCCTTTTTTAAGCAATTTCATTAAAAATTGCGCGGCCGGATTGAACCTATTTTGGTAGCATACGAACACATTGTCTTTGTAGTGAGGGCTTGTCAAAATTTCCTCGCCTTCTTTCGTTGTCAAACAAATGGGCTTTTCACACAAACAGTACTTCCCGGTTTCAATAACCTTCAAAATAACATCTTTGTGTGTGTGATGAGGAGTGCATACTGTAACCACATCAACTCTTGGATCAGAAAGCAGCTCTTGCAAACTATTTTTTGCTTCTACTCCGAATTTCTCCTTGACAGCTCTTACTGCGTCTGAGTTGATATCGTATACCGCAATAAGTTGGCTATCTCTGTCTTTTTTTATCGCCGCATAATGCGCTGGGAAAATTCTGCCGCAGCCCACAACCCCGTAACCTACTTTTTTATTTTCTGTGTTCATACAATTTTTAGCCTTTTACTCCCATTTTTTGTTTAAGGATTTTTAAGGCAACTTCAACATCTTTTTTTGCGACCTTCTTTCCCGTCCATAATTCAAAAGAAGCGGCTCCCTGATACGCCATCATATACAACCCCTGGCAGAGTTTGGCTCCGTATTTTTTGGCAAGCGACAAAAACTTGGTTTCATAGGGATTGTAAACAGTATCAAAGAAAAATTTCTGTCGCAGAGCAGCCTTCCGGTTTATCTCCGAGAACAACTTTTCCAAAATAACGCTCTCCCTTGTATTGGGAATCATACCTACAGAGGTTGCATTTAACACAAAGTTTGCCCTTATAACTGATTTGCTGATATTCTCAAAATTTAAGGGCAGAATATTCACTTTTTTCATTGATTTTTTTAAAGAATGTGCCAAGTTAAAGTCGTCTTTTCTCTGCAGAACCGTAATATTTTTGGTAATGGGCAAAAGCGTGCCTAAAATTGCTCTCGAGGCTCCCCCTGCGCCAAAAACAACGACCTTGTCCTTTTGAGTCATTTTGCGCAACCTGTTCTCCATGGCAGCCAAAGCTCCAAGGCCGTCGGTATTGTATCCTGTTAGTTTTCCGTCTTTAACCAAAATGGCATTCACCGCGCCGATGGTTTTGGCTCTCGAATCCACCTTATCAAGTTCTTTGATAACCTCCATTTTGTAAGGCACGGTAATGTTGATTCCTGCAAAACCCAACGTCTTTGCCGCCAAGATGGCTTCTCCAAGCTCACCTTTTTTCTCTTTGGGCACGCGAATTTTCAAATGGCTGTAATACTCAATGCCGGTTCTTTTGGCAAAATATCCGTACATATAAGGAGACACGCTCTGAGCAACAGGGTCGCCAAAAAGGCAAGTTATAACTGTTTCTTTAGCAATTTGCTTAATCATATTTTAACGTAATCAAAAATTCTTCTTTTTCCTTGTGCCACGCCAAAAACTTGTCAAGACCTTCTTCAAAAGAAACTTTAGGGCTCCAACCTAAAAGTTCTTTGGCTTTATCAATACTGGCATAAGTAATATCCAAATCCCCAATGTGTCCGGCAAGCTGCTTAACTTTGGGCTCAATCCCAAGTTTCTCTCCCAGCAAATCAATGAGCTCTTTTAACTGAATGGTCTTTGAATTGCCCAGATTGAAAATTTCAAAAGAGAATCGCTTTTGCAACGCTAAAACAATGCCTTCCACGATGTCGTCAACGAAAGTGAAATCACGCGAGGAACTGCCGTCCCCCAACATTGAAATCACTTGGCCTTTTTTCATCGCCCTGACAAACTGGTGAAGTGCTAATTCAGGCCTTTGCCGCGGCCCGAAAGCTGAAAATATGCGCAAAATCGTAACGGGGATGTCGTAAAGTTTGTGATAACTTTTGCACAAAATTTCAGCAGAAAGCTTGCTCACGCCGTAAGGTGAAATCGGCACTAAATTATTTTCTGTTTCAACAAAAGGTACTTGACTGTCTTTCCCATATACAGAAGAAGATGAGCAAAAAATGAATTGGGAAACATTATGCTCTTTTGCCATATTAAGCAAATTCAAAGTGCCTCGCAGATTAACGTTAATGTAACTGCCAGATCCTGAAAAAGAAGTTCTAACTCCTGGTAACGCGGCCAAATGTACAATTTCGTCAATTTTGTGATTGGCAAATATGCTTTCTAAAGTTCTGGCATCCAAAATATCGCCCCTTACCAAAACGAATTGAGAGTGTGATTTAATCCCGCCAATATTGTCTTCTTTCAAGCGCGGGTCGTAAAAAGTATTGAAGTTATCAAGACAAATCACAAAATAACCCTCTTGCAAAAGACGTTCGCACAAATGTGAACCAATGAACCCCGCTCCGCCGGTAACAAGTATAACATTTTTTTTACCATTCATAGTTTTTGTCGCCAAAAATAAATCTTTCGTTAACCTCGTCAATTGTTTTAAGCAATCTTGGATTCAAACCCAAACTTTCGGCTAATTGTATAAAGGCCTTGGTGTCCTTTGGCAGGCATGATCTTGAGTATCCGCGATAACCGTCTGAAAACACGTCGAAATGGCTATTGCCAACTCTTGAATCCTCGCCTGCTGCTTCTTTGACCGCGTCATAATCAATACCTAATTTCTCGCATACATCATACATTTGGTTAGCGAAAATAACTCTGTTAGCCAAAAATAAGTTCCCAAAATACTTAACCATTTCAGCCGCCTTTGCTTCCATAATTCTTTGAAAGTGAGCTTTGGGCAAAAAGGCCATAACTTTTTCAGCTTCTTGCGTGCTCTCTTTTGTGTAGCCGACCAGTTGTCTTTTGGGATTGATGAAGTCCTGATTTGCGTTTTTCTCGGTCAAAAACTCGGGGTTGAACAAAATTTTATGCTGGGGAAAGCTTGCCTGGTACTTATCGGTGGAGCCGGGCAGAACAGTGGATTTAACAACTACAACCTTCTCTCCTTCAAGACCTTTCAGTACTTCCCAAATAGCCGAGTCGCTGAATCCGCTCTTTTCATCAAAAGGCGTAGGCAGGCACAAAAACACGACTTCTGCTTTATTCAATTCCTCAAGAGAGCCAACGCCCTTGCCTTTGTCATATAAAAACAAAGGCAGGCCTTGAGTTTCAAACCAATGCTTTACCGCTCCTCCCACATAACCCACTCCAGCTACGCCAATTTTTTGTTGACTTGCTTGGCTCATATTCTAAAAAACGGTTTCGTGTAACCCAGCGTGAACTTCGCGGCGAAAAATACCGCAAAATAAATAAGGGCTCCGATGATTATTGAAAAAACAACGTTAAGATTGTAAACTCCGGGAATTGTAATGACAAAATACATTATCAGCGTTGAGAGAGCGGCTAAAAGTCCTGTCCCCAAAAATCTTAAATTAAAAATTCTTGCCGAAGTAAAACGCAAAGTCAACCAGACGTAAAGAAATAATACCACCGCGGCGGTAATTACAGCCGCCAAAGCCGCTCCGTATAAGCTGTAACGAGGAATCAAAAACAGGTTAAGCCCAATGTTTACTGCGGCCCCTAGCAACCCCGACCATAAAAACTTTGTTTGCTGGTTAAAAATCAACAGCATACTGCTGAAAGGACTTTGCAAAAAGGCAATGCCTGCCATAACAATCAAAATTTGAAACGCCAAAACCGAAGAAACGTACGTTTGGTCATAAATAAAATCAATTATTTTTGGGGCCAAAATTATGCCGCCCACCGTCATAGGCAGAGCCAAAAAGAGCATAAGTTCTGACTGATAATTCCAAATCTTTTGCAATTTTTCCCGCGATTCTTTGAAAGCCCTGCTCAAAGCCGGGTAAAAACTGGTGGAAACCAAGCCTATTGGAATCAAAACGCCTCCGACAACCCTGTAAGCCGCGTTATACCAGCCGGTTTGGGTCAGTTGATTTAAGTACCCCATAATTACGGAGTCAATTTGGCCGTAAACCATCGCGAAAAATGCCGATAAAGCCAGGGGCCAAGACATTGCCAAGTAATCCCGCCAAATTGATTTATTAAAACTTAAAGATAAAGCTGCAACTTTAATGTGAAAAAAAATCAAGACCAAAATTAGGGCGATTAAGCTGGCAGCCAGATAAGCGTAGCTCAAATTCACCAAGGAAGGAAAGCTGAAAATCACGAAAAGTCCAAGACCCGTCAGCGCCAGCGCGCGCAGTATCCTCGTCCATGATTCGTACTCCATTTTCTGGCGCGCCTGAAAGAAAAAGTTTAAGAAAGAAGCAAAGGTGTCCAGTAAAAAGTATAGGCCCAAAATCCAAATTACTTTTCTAATTAAAGGTTCTTGAGTAACAAAGAAAGAGCCAGACAAAATTAAAGCCAGCGCCACCAAACTCAAAAGAATTCTTAAAAACAGTAGGGAGGAAATTTCTTTTTCCTTTTCTTGGCCGCTCGCCAACTCTCTCACAACTATTCTTGACAATCCCAAACTCGCCACAACTCCGAACAAACCGACAAAGGCCAAAGCAAAACTGAACTTTCCGTACTCAGTCGCTCCCAAGATTTTGGCGACATAAATAAGTAAAACCAGTTTAGAGAGCTTGCCAAAGCCCTCGGCAAGGCCAAGCCAAAAAGTGTTTTTAAAGATCGTTTGTCTCGTGCTTAGATTGTCAAACAAAAACGATTTAACATCTTTGAAGGTGCTTATTGGCATGCTACTTTTTCAACCCATTTATAAGTTTTCTCAATCCCCTCTTCCAACGGAATCTTTGGTTCCCAGCCAAGGATTTTCTTGCATAAAGTGTTATCGGAATTTCTGCCTCTTACCCCTTGAGGAGCTGAAAGGTTGTACCTTTTAACAATCCCTTTCCCTGAAGTTTTAATTATCATATCGGCGAGCTCGTCAATCGTCACAAGTCGGTCTGAACCAATGTTTAAAGGTTCTCTGAAATCAGATTCCACTAATCTCCAGCTGCCTTCCACGCAATCGTCAACATATAAAAACGACCTTGTCTGTTTTCCGTCTCCCCATATTTCAATTTCTCCGGGATTTTTGGCCTGAGCTACTTTCCTGGAGAGGGCCGAGGGCGCTTTCTCCCTGCCGCCTTGATAAGTCCCTTCCGGTCCAAAAATATTGTGATAACGAGCTATTCTAACGTCCAAACCGTGGTCTTCGTAAAAGTTAGTGTACATTCTTTCTGAAATCAGTTTTTCCCAACCATAACCATCTTCGCACTCGGCAGGATAAGCGTCGCTTTCTTTCAAAGGAGCAACCTTGGGGTCTCTCTGCTTATAAGCCGGATAAATGCATGCTGAACTGCTGAAAAACAGCCTTTTGATGCCGGCGAACATTGAGGCCTCAGCCATATTCGTATTGATAAGAATATTGTTTCTAACCACGTCGGCTTTGACCCTGGTAATAAATCCTATACCGCCCATGTCGGCTGCCAACTGATAAACTTTGTCCATTCCTTTTACGGCTTCCAAACAGTTACGAAAGTCCCGCAAGTCCAAAAGCAAAAATTCGTCAGCTTCATCGCGCGGAGAAAACTCGGGATACTTAATGTCCGCTCCTCTTACCCAATAACCTTTTCGCTTAAGATAGCGAACAAGGTGATGCCCTATGAATCCCCCCGCACCAGTAACTAGGATTTTTTCAGTTTTTTGTTCCATGTTGTTTGTTGGGCCTGTATTCTAAAATTAAATCTAATGCCTTGCTATTGAAATATTTTTTGAGGATCTCAGTATTTTGCACAACACAATGTCCTTTTATTCCGCCTTTTGGCGGAAAAAGAACTGGCCTTATCACGTTCTTTCTGCCCAATTTCGCATACCCTTCGTTGTAGGTTTTATTAAAATCTGTTACGGCGTTGTCAAAATTAACGCCGTATTTATCGCACAATTTTTTCATTTCTCCATACCAGGCAATAACCAAGCCGTAATAAGTTGTGTCAAGTAACTTTCCAAGTTCCGCTGTTGCTGAAGGATAGAATACTTTTGCTTTAATTCCCAAACTTTCAAAGTGTTTCTTTGCCACAAGACCTGCTTTCTTGCTGTCGGCTCCGATGTATTTAACGAATGTCTTGATTCCCTCGTATAAGTTGGGGTGCACTCCTCTTACCGGACTGTGAACTATCCTGCCACCGATTTTCTTAGTGGTCCCCGGCGCAACCGTGGAGTGGATTATCGTCAGGCGCGGCTTTATTTTTTTGATTTCTTTTTTAACAATCTCAACAAACCTCTTGCTCCAGGGAATACATATGTGCAAAATCTCAACTCCCTGCAAATCATCATTTCTATTTAGATCTTTGATTTTTGGATTTTTATAAAACTTTGCAATCGCCCGCCCCACTTCTCCATAACCTAGTATCCCAATTTTATTATTAGGCTTCTTTGACATTTTCCAAAAACTTTTTTAACAGCCACGAGCTTGACTGCACTTTCCCGTCTCTGCCCACGTTGAAAACCATCTTACAATTTATTTCATTGCAAACCGCCACTTCCGGAATGTTATCTTTGGTTCTGTCGCCGCCGTTGGCAAAGATGTCGGGACGCACTTTCTTAAGTTCTCCGTTTATGCTTTTGTCTTCATCTCCCTCTGCGTGCTCTGAAATCACAACTCTGTCAACCCACTTTACTGATTCAACTATTTTTTTGCGCTCGTCTTGGTTTATAAAAACGTACCCTTTCTTTTTCCTTAACCAGTTGTCGTTGTTTAGAATAACGACCAACTCCGAACCCAGCTTCTTTGCTTCTTCAAACAGCTGTATGTGGCCGGCATGAACCGGGTCAAAACCGCCAGAAACCGCCACAACTATTTTCTTTTGGCGTTTGTTGTTGCCTACCATTTTTCAATAACTTTGCTTACTTTTTCTTTTATGGGCTTGTAAAACCGTCTGTAGACCTTTGTTTCAACTTCCGGAGAAATAAGTTTTAAAATCTCAGAGCCCCAAATGCGATAAGTCCCGCCTACCCTGTAGGCCTTGATAATCCCGTTTTTTATCATCCTCTTCATCGTAGAGGAGCTTATCTTCAAAAAATCCTGTGTTTCTTTGGTTGTGTAGACCTCTTTTGGGTTTATGCCATCCATACCTTTAATAATAAAGCAACCATCAGATGATGTCAAGAGGGGTCAAATAGTGCCAGAATGGAGAATACAGAATCTTGAATCTAGAATTGGAATTTAGAATATAGAATACAAGAAGATCCTTTATTCTTTTATGCTGTATTCTCGTTCAAGACTCTAAATTCAAGATTCCAGATTCCTCACGGTTACTGAAGCAACTGGTTTAGCTTTGCTCTAGTTGCCTGCCCTACATATCCAGTTCCCTGTTGCAGACCAAACGGAGTTAAAATTTCCGAAGCGTATTTCTCTTGAAAGCGAATTACAGCAGTCCTCGTCAAAGAAAGAAAGTTACCCGTAACCAGGCCTTCCGGATAAACGCCTTCAGTTTTTAAGAATTCCTGAAGACAACGAACTTCCTGGCTGTTTCTTACGCCAAAGTATAAGTTGTTGTTAAGCTGAGTACAAGAAACTGCGCCAGGTAAGGGCTGGCCGTTAAAGAGCGCCGATAACTGAGCTTGTAGTTGTGCAAGCTGCGCCCGGAGTTGGGCGACTCTCGAGAGAAGCTGGTTTCTCAATTCTGCTTCTGTCTGGGCTCCTTGCCCGACGCTGGTTTTCCAAGAAAAAGAAAAACTTCTCTGCTCGCCGTCAAACCCTTCGGTCTTGCTTTTAACGAAAGGAAGTATGGTAAGAGAATTGTATTTTTGGCTAAAGTCAGCGAGCTGGAGCCGGCCCTTTTCTTGAGAGTCCAAAGCCAAGAATGTTATGGAACAAAGGTTTTGTCTGTCGCAGAGAGCCAAAGGAACTTCAAATGAAACTGCGCTGTTGCCTTCAAATTCCAAAGAGAGTTGACCTTCCCCTCCCACAAGCCTATGCCAGTTCAAAGACCAAAAGGTGCTCCCGTGAACGGTTGATATTGTTGTTTCCGTCCTCGGGAGAAAATAAATGGTTGGCACAATTTTCAAGTTTTTTAAATGCTGATTCAGATAACAATATCTCTGACCCACAGAACAATCGTTAAGCAAGAGAGTTATCGCCCAGTCCGAAAAAAGTTGAGCAAACGTCTTTGATACGCCCTGGCGCAACAATGCCTCTTCCAAGGAAGCAATGCCGATTTTGGAAGATTGAAGAGAGTCAACCAAGATTTTGGTGCCGTAATGGTCAACTATGTACTGGGCAAATAAGTTTACGGCGCCGTAGTCATATTTTAAATTTAGCCATTCGGTTAAAGACAAAGTAGGTTTCTCCAAAAAAGCTATCATCCTTGCTTCAAGGTTGCTCCCCTGGAAAATTTCGTCATAACCAAGCAACGTGGGAGCCAGCTCGGCTCTGGCTTCATTCAGCCATATTTCTTCAGTTACCCTGCGGAGCAAATCCTTTTGGTTAATTGTGATCAAATGGACAAATTCGTGAGCTAGAAAACTTTTCAAGTTGGGGCTGGTAACACGGTTGGCTGACAAATAAACCATTTCTCTTTCGTTGGACCTTGGCGCTTGAAGGCGCGAATAGGCATCGCCAGAATTAAAGTAACCGCCGGCGTCTTGACGCATTTGGTGTATTAAAATCGTTATTTTCTCGTCTCGGTCAATTCCCGGCTTGGGTTCTTGCCCAAAGGTTGTCGTCAAAACAGGATATATTCTCCCCGTAAATTCTTCACCCAACTCAAAGAGAACTATCCTTATGTTATTCTGTTCTTGAGACGCGAGGTTGTTCCACCAACTCTTTTCAATGTAGAAATACAGATTTTGCGTTGTCCTGACGAGTTCAGCTTCAATTTGCGTCCTGCTCAACAAATCGTAGGCAGGGTCAACGTTAAAAGAAACCGTTTGCGCAAAACCAAAAACCGGCAGCAATAGAAAAGCTGAAACTGCAAAAAAGTATACAAGTTTGGCTGTTTTGGCCAACATAATTTATATATACAACAAACTGCTTTTCTACTCAACAAACCCCCACACCAAACGAGCAGCGGCTTTGCCGTTTACGCCACCCTAGTGGCGTATCTGCTCGTTATGGTGTGGGGGCAAAGATTTCACGATACTGCTCGTACTCTTTGGGATCCAGTTCAAATGCCTTCAAGAAAAACTCCCTTGCTTTTTCTTTTTCTCCTAGATGAAAGAAACCTACGGCAACGTTAAAGTAAGTGGCTGCGTCAGGTCCCCTTTTTTGCAAACATTCCTGCCCCATTTCAACGACTTTTTGGTAATTTCCCGCCTGCTCCGCTGAAAACATATAACGACTGTACTCGGCTCCAACTCGGCAAAAATCGTAGCCAACTTCTCTTGCCTTCTCATACTGTTCCTGTGCCTGCTGGTATCTTTCAACGTCAAAGTAAAAATGCCCCATAGTCAAGAAAGGGTAGTAATCGTAAAAATCCACTCTTTGAACATATCCTTGTAATAAAATTTCGGCTTCGTCAAACTTGCCCTGCAAAACTAAAGCCCGCTTTAGTTCCTGAAAATATTCCTGTCTTAAATCAGAATAGTTAAGCGCCTTTTTAAGGATTGTCTCTGCCTTGCCAAGGTCATCTCTATGTAACTTTTCAAAACCTGCCAGATAAATTCTCCCCAAAACATAATACATCTGGGGCTCCTGTGGTTTCGCTATAATAAACCTTTCAAGTTCCGGAGTTATTAAATCATAAGTTTCCTTTATTGCCTGAAGGTCTTCAGACGGCATTCCCTCTTTGACCCTATCTTCCAAAATTCTCAAGAACTGCCAAGCCAACTCTCTTCTCACTTCCCAATACGTGTAGGGCGACTTTATGACAAATGCCTTTTTCAAAAAGGGCTTAGATTCTTTATAGAGCTCTGCCTCGGTGTGAGTGTAAAAATTCAGCGCCGCGGCATTGGCTTTCCAAGGCATTATAACTGTTGCGTAAATTAGAAAAGCAGAAAAAACCGCCGCAACAACTAAAATAAAATTTTGAATTTTGAATTTTGAATTTTGAATTTGTTTAGGATTTAGAGTTTCGGATTTCGGATTTAAGTACACAAGATATGCCAAGAACGGGAAAAGGCCCAGAGAGTTGGCAAAAGTGTCAAAAAAGAAAAGCCCTTGCAGAAAATAGGCAAAAAATACCGAACCCAAAATAAAAGACAGAATCTTTACTTTTGAAGCTATCTTGAGAATCAAAAAAAGGACGGCGAAAATCCAAAATAGGTAAAAGGCAAAAAGGAAAACTCCTCCTGTTGCCAAAATGTCTAGAGGAACGTTGTGCGCCCTGTCAAACCAGGTTTCTCGCTCGCCTACTCGCAGGTCGTAGTATTTATTGAAAGCTGAAGCAAAGTTTTCAGGACCCCAGCCCAGCAGAGGTTTTTCCAAAAAGGCCTTTAACGCAACGTTCCACACCAAAAAACGCTCTATGGGAGAATCTGCGGCACGAAACTCGGCAATGCTTGCTACGCGGGATAAATAAACATTATTTTTAACAAACTCTGTTTCTCTGGCAGAAAAAAGAAGTAGCAGGGAAACAACTCCTGCCAATAAAGCAATTCCGCAAAAAAGAGCTAATTTTCTGTTTTCTCTCTCCCTTCTTAAAAATACGGCTGACAAAGCGCAAAAAAGAAAAATTCCGCCGGCCAGACCAATAAAAGCTCCCCTAATTTTAGTAAAAACCAAGGTAACGGCAAAAAAGACAGACAGGACCAAAAATAAATTGTTCAAAAGAGGGTTACTGAAAAACTTCCTCTCGAAAGTCAGTAAAGAAAAACCTATGGCAAAGATCAAAAATCCGGAAAAATAAGCTGGGTTGCCGAAAAGGTTGCCGTATATTTCTTGCTCTGGCGGAAACCCCAGCCAGGCAAAAAGAGACATAATAAAGGCGACAACTGTAAAAACGGAAAAAAGAATTTTCCAGTCCTTGTCTTCTTTGAACACAAAAATCAGCATCAAAAGATATAAAATCCAAAAACCATACTGAAAAACGCCGTCAGACCTTGATATGGAAGAGAAAAAAGAAAAAAGAGGGTCAACCCCAAAAAAAGAAACCAAAATCTGCGCCAGAAAGAACAGAATCAAAGCGACAACCAGTATACTTCTTGTAACTTGTAACTTGTAACTTGTAACTTTTGTCAGATGCCATATCCAGAAGAAAAAAGCCAAAACCACCAATAATCTGAAAAGATAAACCCTGCCCGAAACAAATGGGAAATAAAGGGACGAAACCTTGTAAAAAGGGGTAACGGCTATAACGGCCAACAATAATGTTTGTGTTATTTTTTTGAGGGTCTTTGGCTGCATGCTTTTTTATTCTAACAAAAAGCGCAAAAACAAAAAACCTTGAGCTTTAACCCAAGGTTTTTTGAACCCCACAAGGAAGGGTATTGAAGAACTAAACAGTTAGGTTAGTTCGTAGCTTGCAGATACACAGAAGATGTCTTGAAGTCGTTCTGGAGGTCAGTCCAATCCCATTTGAAGTTTCTGGCAAGCGTGTCAGAAGCAGAGCTCGTGCCCCACGTGGTGGAAGAAAGGTAAGCGTACAAGAAGGTGGCTGTTGGTGAAGCGTTACTGATGAATGTGGAAACTTCAAACCAGTTGGTGGCACCGTTCCTGACCACCCATTGGCCGGAAGTTTCTGCGTTCGTGGCCCAAGAAGCGGTTTCAGTCCTCTGAATGCCGGCCACTGAAGCCGTGGTAGTCGTGTTGCCAGGAGTCGTAGAAGCCATATAGATATCTCCACCTCTAGCCGTTACTTCAAACCTGATTTTAGCGTCTGCTGAAATCGTGTTTGAACCGTCTGTTCTGCCCGCTCTGTTGGTTGCGATAGAAGTGCTGACCAATTTCAATTCCGGAGCTATGGTGTACAGGTGAACTTTCTTGCCAGTGGCTGTAGAACCAGACACGGTCAAAGCAGAGAAGGTGCTTGCGTCTTTGGCAGTAACACCGCCAGTTGCCACAGAAACTGAGGATGAACCAGCTATTCTGGCTTCCGTGGCTTTCTCTGTGTCAGCTTTAATCACCAAGGTCTTGGTGGTGTCTTTAGGAATCTTTATGTTAATGGGCTTAAAGACATGCGCCTGCCCAGAGGTTACGCTGGTAGCAGCCAAAACGGTGCTGCCGTCGTAAAGCTTAAGGGTTTGCAGAACGTCTGCGTTGTCCAGCAAGCTTGCTGTGTTTATCTGTTCCACAACAACATCACCGACCGTGGCTTTTAAGTCAAGCCTCAACATTTCCACCCCTTCTGTGATGGCGTCTACCGAACCTGCAACAGCTCTCTCTTTAGGAGTGGCGGCGTTGACAGAAAGCGTCAAAGCTCCTGTTCTTGTGTTGACAACAAAGGTTCTGTCAGACAAAGCTGCCGTTGGAGCGTATTGCTGAATGGCTTTGCCGTCCGTTCCGCGAGCTCCATTAGCTTGAACCCTGTAAGTCAAGGTCTCTGTGGTGTCGCCAGCTTGCAATATCGGGTCAATCTGTAAGGTTAACACCTTTTCAACTCCATCTGGCACAACCCAGTTAAAGCCGGAAAATCTAATAGTGTAAGATGAACCAGCCGTAACCTCAATTGTGTTTGACTGAGTTACAGCCATAGTCACAAGTTTCGTGGAGCCGTCATAAAGCGCGGCGTTTGCCATGTTAAGCCATGGTCTGGTGTCAAAGTTGACGTCTAATCGGTCTACTTGCACATCAGAGCTAAGCGCCTTAATTTTCCAACCTGCCACAGCAACCATCTTGGCGTCTGTGTAAATGGTCTCCCCGGTAGGAGGTGTAGCATTTGCCGTTAGCGTCAATGATCCTTCCTTTCCAGGAGTTGTAATGCCTGGTGTAGGCGTGGGTGTGGTGGGTGTTGCCGGAGTTGTCGGAGTTCCCGGAGCAACAGCAACTAAAGAGGAATATTTGGACTGTGAAATAGGACCAAAGTATCCTGCTGCGGGAGAAACTCCGTTAGCCGCCTGCCAAGACGCAACAGCTGCTTGGGTTTGAGACCCAAAATAGCTTGTCGCGCCAGCCGGAATCGACCGCCCTGCGCTCATTAAGTAGTTCTGCAAACAAGTAACGTCATCACCGCGAACACCTACAGAAAGGTTTCGCGTAAAAGAACAAGCGCCTGCTGCCGGGGCTCCGCCCAATGCGGATATTTGCGTCTGCAAAGTTGCAATTTGGGCCAACAAGGCCGAAATTTGAGCTTGCAATTCAGCAACCGTTTGACCGGAAGCCGGTAAGGCCACTAGTGCCATAGACAAACCAAGTATCGTCGCTACAATCTTTTTAGTTAATTCCATTTTTTATTTGGCTAATTAATAATTTATTATCATCGCGTCGACCTTTTGTCTCGCGACCTTACGTATTAGTCACGAGTCAGGCGATTTCCATATTTTACCCCGTATATCAACTTCCAGCAACCTCCGGTTGTTTCTGTTCGAAGAACACTGGAAGTTGTATTACGGGGTTTACTGATTTATTAAGTACAATTCAAGGGCTTCGGAATACTGCCCTTTTCCAACTAACTCCTTCATATGGTCCAAAAGCAATTCCTGCTTTACAGTCAAGGCTCTGCTCTCAAGATCTGAAATCAACTCTTCCAAAACCCTGACCAAAGACTCAAGCTCCAATATCTGCAAACCCTCTTCCTCAATAACCACGCCCCTTGATTGAAGCTCTTGTGTCCTTTTTCTCATTTCAACCAATTTCTTTACCGAAGCGACGTCCGAACCCGAAACCACTTCAGATAGGCTTGCCTCAAACTCTTTTATGGCTGGGGCCAGCTTTTGCGTCTGATTTGCGTCAACAACTCTTGTCAGTTCTTCAAGGCGCTTTTGCGCCAGCTCCAAGCTCATTTGTACTTTTTCGTCTTCTGAAGCGAAAAGCGTTTGACTCCTCTCGGCTATTCTCTTAATTGGATAAAGATAGTCCCCAGGTAAGGAGTTTTGAGCAAAGCCAAAAAGCCCAAAAAGAATAAACAAGGCAAGAGCGCCTACGTAAGCGGGCCTCAGAAAGAAAACCCGCAAAACTGAAGCAATAGAAGCATTAAGAGGCGTCCTTTCCTTGTACGTCGGCTCGCTTGCCTTGAGCTCAGCCGAAGGGCCCAAAATCCTGTTTTTAGTCAAAAAAACCCAATCCTGGTTGGGCTTAATCTGACGGAGTTGCTTAATTTTGGCAATTAGTTCCGTGTCGGATACCATCACTTATTATGACGAGATTTTCCCAGTTTTATTACACCAGGTAGTAGATTTTGGACTTGTTCACCAAAGGCGAATAAATTAGAGCAAAGCTCTGTCCAAAATTCACTACCTGGTTACACCTCGTTTATCTTTTGCTTTAAGCTCTTTAATGCTCTATGGAGTAGGACACGTGTAGCTTCCTCTGTCCTATCTAAGAGTTTTGCCACTGCCGGCATTGGTAGATCGTCCAAATAATGCCAAATAATCACGTTCTGGTAGTCCTCCTTAAGGTCTGCTAGAGACGCTTTAACCACGCTTAAATCAGAATCCACTATTGCTCTTTTTTCCAAATCAGCAGCTGAGTCGACGATCGGAGTTGCATCAACCGAAACCACCTGAAACTTGGCTTTGTCTCGGTAGTGGTCAACAACTAAATTGCGTGCGGTCTGGTATAAAAAGGCGCGTGGGTTTTCAATCGGATTGTTTCCGCCTTCTTTAAACTTTTCCCACGTTCGCAAAAAGGTCTCAGATGTCAAATCCTGAGCCACTTCTTGGGAGCTGACTTTCAAAAATATAAAACGGTATATTTTTTCTATATAATCGTCGTAAATTTTACCGAACTCTTCCCGTTTGCTCATTATGCTGTCTTAATTTGATAAAACGTGTTGTTTCTCTCGCCTATTCTCTCAACTAAACCGCGCTTCAACAGGGACTCAAAATCCCTTCTTAAAGTTCTTTTGGTCACTTCGGGCAGAATTTCCTTTGCCTGCCAAACCTGAATTCTTCCCTGCTCTCTCAAAAACGCCAATATTCTTTCTTGCCGTTCCGGCATCTTTTTGTTCTCTCTAAACTCCGCTTCGGGGTGCTTTTCTGAGCTTTGGTTCTCTGCAAGCCCTTCCTTTTCAAGAGACGGATTCACCGCTCCACTTCTTTCTATATCTCGTTTTATATTAGCATAGCTATTTTGAATTTCCAATAGCTCGTCCTGCTTTACCCAATTCTGCGCTTTCGCAACTTCAAGAAAGCTGTCCAATACTTCTAAATATGCAACGTCATCTTTAACCGCTCCTTTAACAGAACTTGCCAAAATATCGTCTGCCAACTCACGCGTCTTATATCTCAATGGCTCCTTCTTTGGAAAAAGCAAGGTCAATCTATAAACGCTTTTAGTAAGGTCAATAATTTTTTGCTTGTCCATTGCACTATAAAGTAGGACACTTTTGTGTCCTATAGTATTGTCCTACATCTATACCTAAAAAGAGGAAACTTGCGCCGAGTACTGCCTTAAGTTCTCCAGTTGTTCGTCGGTCAACTGCCAAGACGCCTCAACCGCTTCCCTTATAAGGTCTTCGGAAAAAGAAACTGTTTGACCTAAATCAAGCCATTCGTCGCCAGTTTTCTTTTGAATATAGTCCTCAATATAAATTTTATGCTCGACAGTCAAATCAGCTCCCTGACCTGACTTAGCCAAGTATTCTCCAAGCGCGCGCCTGGCAAGATGGGTCACTCCTTCGCCAGATTGAGCCGTTTGTTCGTATGTCCTACCAGATGCCGGTAAGGTTATTTGAAGGTCTTCTGGCGTCACCACTTGAGCGAGCTCGCTGCCGCTGTGATCAGTAGTTTCTCTATCTCCAAGCGTAGAAAAGCCCGCAGCCAGCCTTTGTATATAACCGCTCAAGTTAAAGTCGGAAACTCTATCCTGACTCTGCAACCAAGAATAAAGGCCCACTATTACTGCGAGTATTACCACGGCCGCGGCAATAACCACGTTCTTCTTGTTGAGTTTCTCCTTGGGAATTGGGAAAGTAACTAGTTTCATAGAATTGAAAACTCAAAAACCTACCTCAGAACATAGGACATCCGCCCAAAGGCTATTATTTAGGTAAGTTTATATTTGTCCTACTCCTATGTCAAGCCCCCACACCTAATTAGGTGTGGGGGTCAAGTCCTCGCTGCCGTAGAACTTTAGCTCTGTCCCCTCGTAAAAAACAAAAGCGTAGCCAGTTTTGGGCCGGTTGGCTTGATAGAAGAGATTGGGAAAACCCTGTTGTTCAAATGGCGCAGTTAATTCCTTAACATCTTGCCAAGCTCCGTTTTTGTATTCAATCTGCTGCAGCGGATTCAAAGTATGTCTTTTCCAGGCAATGTAAATGTTATCATCAGAATCTGCCGAGATGGAAGGAAAGGCAATCGTTTGTGGATTTTTTTCATCGCTTAACGTCTCAATGCCGCCTGAAGCGCAATCCCCGGCGCATTTTAGATATTTAATTAAAGAGCGCCATTCCCCGGAAACTTGGGCTGGCTGATGCCAAACAATGTGAATATTGTCCTGCGAATCAAAGGCAATTGAGGAATAATTTTGCAAATCTACAATAGCCAAGTTCTTAATAGCGCTCCAAACCCCAAAATTTCCGTTTCTGTATCTAAGGTAAGCTGTGACGCAACATCCGCCAATCGGTACACCTTCAAACCAAACAAAATGAAGAACGCCTTGGCTGTCTGAAGTAAAAGAAAATTGAGCAATTGAAGACCACAAGCCGCCGCTAAACTCTAAATCCTTAACAATTTCAATACTATCTCCTAAAGCTCCTGCCGAATTAGTTGTGTAATAAATTCTATCTCCGGGATTGTTTTTGCCTACCCAAGCAATGTGTATTTTATTTTGAGAATCAACGGTGATAACAGGAATTTCTTGGCTTTTGCTTTCATCGGCAGTAAAATCCTCAATGGCTGAAAATGAATTTCCATCGTACCCTGTGTAACGAATTTTGTAAACTGTGCTCGTACCAACTTTTACCTGCCAGACAATGTGAAGATTATCTTGAGAGTCAATGGCTATTGAAGGGTTGATTTGGTATTGGCCAGAAACAATTTCGGCTTCTATCCAGTTTAATCCGTTGTCTTGGGACTTAGCCAGATACACTTTATTGTCGCGGTGATAAACCGCGTATAAGTCGCCCTTGGAAGCTCTGACAAGTTTTCTGCCATTGTTGTCAATGTTGAAATTAGACGGAAAATCGCTTGCAATAACACCTAAAGTCGCTGTTTTATAGGGAGTAGTGGTGGCGAGCCTGGAGGAATTATTCTGAGGATCAAATACCTTAACGCCGAAATAATAAGCGGAGTTATAATCCAAATCAGAAACGGTGATGATTGTTTGGGTTGTGGTTGCTGTTTGGATGGTTTCACCATCTAAGTTATTTTCGGTAAGCTCACCTTCTTTTGAATAATATATTGCGTAAGAAAGGTCTTCTGAAGCCGTGTCAGGGTCGGTGCTGGTTGACCAAGTTAAAACTCCTGTATTGCTATAACTATTCTGTAGGTCAAGAGCCAAATCAGCAATGGCGTCTGGCGGCAGTGTTTGGTAAACGCTGTTTTGGGCTCTTGGCGTGCCGTTAATTTGATTGTCGTTTGCGTCCAAACCATTCCTGGTTATTCCGTTATTGTTTGCCCAGTTGTTAGAATCCTCTCTTAAAGCTCGCGGATTGACTCTTTCCATTGAAATATAGTCCGGACTGGCTATACCGGCAAACCAGCCGATACAATCATTTTGAGCGTCTTTCTGGCAGCCAACCTTATCAATTAAATTATTCTGAGCGTCTCTTAGCTCTAATTCTTCGCCGGTATTTTTTAATCCGCCCTGCCCGAAAGTGCCCTTCCAGTCGGCCGGAATGTCGTTCACCGGCTTATCATTGGTTCTTTCTAAAAGATAAAAACTTAAGGGGGGAATGACGCCGCTTAAAGTAATGTTGGGCGATCCGTCGGCAGAAACAAGTTTCCATCCGGTTAAGTCAATCTCATTTTTGGTGGTGTTGTGAAGCTCAAGCCACTCGTCGGAAGAATGCGCTTGTGTGCCCATCCAGGCGACTTCATTGATAACAACGGTTGGGGTCCATACTTCCTCTGCTTCATCTTCTTGACCCCCTTCTTGTTCTTGCTCCTGACCCTGTTCTTGTTCCTCTTGTTGCTGTTGTTGCTCTTGTCCGCCGCTTTCATTTTCCGGCTCTTGAGGCGCAGGAGGTGGAGGCGGTTGAGACGCCTCTGTCGTAAAAGGCACTCCGCCAGAGATTGACCCGGCATTTTGAAGCTGGGGCGCCTGCGCAACTTGCGCCTGGCCAAAGCCCGCCAATCTTTGATTGAGAAAAATTATCTGAGCCGCGATATCATTTAACTGCAACTGGAGACCTTGAAGGTCTTGGGCTTGCGTAACAGTGAATGAGAACTGTTCTCCTTCACTTTGTTGCTGGGTTTGGGGCGTCTTCTGGTCTTGGGTTGATATTGACGGCTGATTGTTCGTTGTTTGCAAAGTTTGTCCTACTTCTGCGCCGCCCAGATTTAAGTATTTTGCGACTAAAGAAACTGCTTCGGAACCGGCATTAACAATGGCTTTGCCCGCTTGATATGCGTCTTTTACAATGTTGGCTGTGGCATTGACTGCAACGTTGAAAGCAGGGTCTGCAACCTTAAAGAACGCCATCATTGTCTTTTCTCCCAATGTGAATTCCGGCTCCAAAAGGCAGGGTTGGTTACTATCTTTGGCAGGGTCGCTTTTGAGTCGCGACAGGGCTTCCTGGATTTCCTCGACTATGCGCTGAGCGTGGTACTTAAGATAAATTTCAGCGAATTTGTGGCCGTTTTCGTCATCGTCCAGTTGTAAAGTTGTGCTAGCGTTAGCAGGTAGGACCTCGGGAAGGAACTTTTCAGTAAAGTCAGCTGTCAGCACTGCACCTACTCCTGATAGCAGGGCTGCTTTGGGAGGATTAATGCTCCTCACAAAGTTTATTACCTCGTCCGTGTCAGAGGTGATGTGCTTTCCATCTCCAGCAACAAAGTGTGAAGGGCTCGCAACTCCGTAAACGGCTATGGAGTCCTTTGCGATGCCGGATTCTCTGCCTGCCACGGCGCCATAGAACGAGTTGGCGTAAAAATTACCCTGTGAATGGCCAACGAGAAATAGTTTTTTCGTGGTCAGTTTTTGGCTGGCGTCAAGAAGTATTTTCTTTAGGTCGGTGTCAGAGATGTCTCTTGAGTCAATAATACGTTGAGCTATAGCTTTGGCAACATCGCCTCCGCCAGCCAAGTGGGAAGGATTGTGAAGGTAGTCGAAAACGATGGGTTCGTTATTCCAATTTCGCCCAACTGCTTCTTTAAGTGCATCTCTATTTCTTTCTGCTCCTTGTTTATCAGTCCAAATGCCGTTTATTGTAAGAACAGTATATCCAACATCGGAACACACCGCCACTGCTTTACCAGAGAAAGGAAAGCTAATCACAAATACAAATATTGCGACAAGAAAGTAATAAAAATGTTTTCTCGACATAACTAGTAGTGAAATTAGTTAGGCAAAGAAGATGGATCTATAGCACAACTTTCTATAGATCCTGAAAAACTGTCAAGATTTTGTTCGTATAGATCGTGTATTTTCTGCTTTCTCTGCTCTGTATTATATTGAAGATTTTCAACGAGGTCCGTAAGATTGTTGATTTTTGCCAAATACTCCTCTAGATTATCTAAATCACCTCTTGGGAAAAGATCTAAAATACAATTATGTGCTTTTTCTTCCAACTCCTCAATCGTCGCCACAAACGTTTCTTCGTTCACCACTTCCAAAGTCATCTGCGTTTGCAAAGCAAGCGCGTACTGCAAAAGAGCGGCGCGCGTGCGCGCCGAATCCGGATATGCCTCAAATATGGCAAGCTCAACGTCGTCTCTGATGCCGTTTCTGTTTGAGTCAAAGCCGGCTATGGTGGCGTCTTTAAGCTCCGGGTCTGGCGGTATGGGCAGATTAACTCCCATAACGTCGTCCACGGTCAGCTTGGTGGCGCGGATTTTTTCTATCTGTTCTTTTGTCCTGTCGGTCTCAAGGACAACCGGTATGCGCAGAAATATCATTAATACGAAAGACAGCGCGGCAACCAAAAGCCATATTTTGGTTCCGCGCCACGCGGCTTTCAGCCAATGAAGTTGGATTGTTTCTTGCGCAATGGAGGCTCTTTTTGCCCTCAAGGCAAGCCGTGCCAATCCCGCTAGTACGAATAAGGCCCAAATCCCGTAGCCGTGCCAGTTTTCCGGAGCAAACTTTAACCTTTCAAGCAGGTCTTGGGATACGCCAAGAAAAGGCAGAACAGTCTCGATTATTGCCTTTGATACGGTCGAAAAATAGAGGAACAAAACCGCATACCATAAAGCGCTTGCGCCAAAGGCAATTTTTTTGTTCTTTTGGTATAGTTCTTTAAACAACCTGCGCGCGCCGTGGTAGCCCAGAAAAAATCCCGCCAACGAATCTATCGCCGCGAGAAAAATCCACGAACCGAGAGGATACAGATATAGAAGGAGATTTACGTTCTCTATAAACTGCATACTTAATACACACTTAATTCATTCTGCAAA
This sequence comes from Parcubacteria group bacterium Gr01-1014_30, assembly GCA_007376185.1. Taxonomy (GTDB): domain Bacteria; phylum Patescibacteriota; class Minisyncoccia; order Minisyncoccales; family 2-12-FULL-40-12; genus VMFS01. The sequence continues at coordinate 16,647 of VMFS01000003.1, read as the reverse complement.
AAAACGAAACAGAAGCAAAAGTTAGCTACCTAGTATTAAACACCAGGTGTATATACACATGGTGTTTGACAGATAAGTTCGGCAAAAAGTTTGCGCCCGGCCCACAAAGACAAAAAAAGTGCGGCGATCAGAACATCCAATATAATGAAAATTCCCCAACCCAAAGGATGAAAATAAAGCGTTGTCGCCAAAAACTCCACCATATGTTTCATTATACAACATACAGCCACCAAGGTAAAACACCGCTTCTTCTTTGTGGAAAACTTTTCCAAAAGAACGTCAAAACCATCAAATACAAAAAATCAGCGATCGCTTGAAAATTGTAAGTAATACTTTTTGGGATCTCAATTTTCTGCGTTTAGCTTAGAACCCTAGAAGCCCAAGAAGGCGCGGATTTTGGTAATGGGTATGGCAGAAACTCTTCCGCTGCTAGCAACAGAAACCAGGCCCAAAACTCTGCCTTCAATGTTAAACAAAGGGCTGCCAGATGCAAGCGTTTGTTCAAAGATTGTGGTTTGCAAAGAGTCCTCGCCAAGAGCTCTGACTATACCTTCTGCGGCAAGTTTGCTGCCTTTTTGGTCATGGGTATTCCCCACCAGAAAAACCCGCTCTCCGAGTAGGAGCTGGCCGAAATCGGCAAAGCCAACAGTATCAAAGTTAGCTCCCTCAAGCCTGACCAAAGCCAAATTGTTTGTCAAGTCCCTTCTTAAAACTTGAAAGCCGAGTGCTTGGCCGTCAATAGAAAAATTGAAAACGGAGCCCGCTGGAACCAGCTCGGCCAAGGTTACCATTAAACCGTCGGATGTAACCACAAGGCCAGAACCCTCCAGAACTCTCCCCGCTGCCGTTTGAGTTCTGACTCCCGCCACTACTCTTGATACGTTTGCCACAGCGTTTGTCAAAGCGGCGTTTTCCCTGATAATAACTTCTTTCGTTTCTGCAACGTAAATCGGGGGCCTGTCCAAGCGGTATTCGTAAAAAAGAGGCCTTTCCACAAAGTAAGGCCAAAAAATCTGGTCGGCGAAAATGCCGCCGGCCATGCCAAAAATAAAAATGAATGCTATTTTCAAGACATTCTTTGCCATTTTTAGTACAGAAACCCTACCCTAAGACAGCAGCTTTTTCTATTTGAGGCCTTGATTTTAGCAGGTCTTCTTTAGAGCGAAAAACTATGGCGCCGTCTTCAGAGTCAACAACCACCCTTTCTCCTTCTTTAACTTCGCCCGAAACAATTTTCAAAGACAAAGGATCCAATACCTCGCGCTGAATTACTCTTTTTAAAGGCCTGGCTCCAAGATTCGGGTCAAAACCCTTTTCAGCCAAAAAGGTTCGGGCCTGCTCGGTAACTTTGAGTTCAATTCTTTTGCTTTCCAGACGCTTTTGAACCCTTGAAAGTTCCAGCTCAACAATCTTTTTGATTTCCTGCTTGCTCAAGTAGTTGTAAATGACGATTTCGTCAACTCTGTTCAAAAACTCGGGCCTGAAGCTTTCTCTTAAGGCCTCAATAACTTTGTCTTTAAGCCCTTTGAGCTCGGCTTCTTCACCAACCAAAAACCCAAGCTGTCCCATTTTAGCGATGTGCTCAGAGCCCACATTGGAAGTCATAATCAAAATCGCGTTTTTGAAGGAAGCCAAACGGCCTTTGGCATCAGTCAAGCGGCCGTCTTCCAAAATCTGCAGTAAAATATTGAAAACTTCAGGGTGCGCTTTTTCAATTTCGTCAAGCAGGACGACGGCGTAAGGCCGCTTTCTTATTTTTTCCGTCAGCTGACCCCCTTCTTCGTAGCCGACATAGCCCGGAGGCGAACCCATCATTTTGGAAACCGTGTGCCGCTCCATATACTCTGACATATCCAGGCGAATCAAAGCGTTCTCGTCGTTGAACAAGAACTCAGCCAGGGCTCTGGCCGTCTCCGTCTTGCCAACCCCCGTAGGCCCCAGAAACATGAAAGAACCTAAAGGCCTGTGTTCTTCCGAAATGCCGGCCCTTGAGCGTCTAATCGCGTTGGCTACTGCCGTTATTGCTTCTTTCTGACCAATAACTCTCTTTTCCAAAACTCCTTCCATTTTTTCCAGCTTTTTGGCTTCTTCTTCCAAAAGCCGTGTAACGGGAATACCGGTCCACTGGGAAACGATTTTTGCCACGTCTTCTTCGGCAACTTCTTCTTTCAGCATGGGCTGGTTTTTTTGGAACTGCGCCAGTTTTTTTTCAAGAGACCTCAGCTCCTTCAAAAGAGCAGGGATTTTACCGTATTTTATTTCGGCAACCTTCTGGAGGTCGGAAACCAGCTCGCCCCTCTCCACCTCAAAACGCAACCCTTCTATTTCCTTTTTAAGGTTTTTTATTTTTGAAATGAGTTCTTTTTCTGACTGCCATTTGGCTTGAAGCTCCTTGGCTTTTTCTCTTAGGTCTGCCAGCTGGCGGTCAAGAACTCGTTTTTTGGCAGCTGTTTTTTCAACTTCCAGTTTTTGAATTTCTTTTTTCAGAGCTTCAAGTTCCGACGGCTCTGACTCAATTTCCAGCCGTAAAGAACTCATTGCTTCGTCCATTAAGTCAACAGCTTTATCTGGTAAAAATCTGTCGGTTATGTAGCGTTCGGCCAGCTCAACTGCCGCCACAATGGCGGAATCCTTTATCTTTACGCCGTGGTGAAGTTCGTATTTTTCTTTAATGCCGCGCAAAATGTTAATTGCGTCTTGGGTTGCGGGCTCGGCAACATAAATTGGCTGAAACCTTCTCTCCAAAGCCGGGTCTCTTTCAATGTATCTTTGATATTCGCGAAGCGTGGTGGCTCCAATGGCGCGCAGTTCTCCCCGAGCCAAAGCCGGCTTTAACAAGTTTGAAGCGTCAATGGCGCCCTCGGCCGCTCCGGCTCCCACTAAAGTATGCAATTCGTCAATAAATAAAATGTAGCGGCCCGCAGATCTTTGCAGTTCCCTCAAGAGGGCCTTTACTCTATCTTCAAACTCGCCCCGGTACTTGGTGCCCGCCACCATTGCGCCCAGGTCCAAGCCGATGATTTCCTTTTCTCTCAAAGATTCCGGCACCTCTCCTTTTACTATTCTCTGCGCCAAACCCTCTGCCACGGCGGTTTTCCCAACCCCGGCCTCCCCTATCAAAACCGGGTTGTTCTTAGTGCGGCGCGAAAGAACCTGCATCACTCTTTTGATTTCAGCATCTCTGCCAATTACCGGGTCCAATTTTCCGGTCCTGGCAAGCTGTGTTAAGTTTCTGGCGTATCTCTCTATGACTTGGTATTTTGATTCGGGTTCCTGGTCCGTGATTCTTTGGCCGCCCCTTATCTTGGAAAGTTCTTTCAAAATCGTTTCGTAATCCAGCTTGCCAAACTCCAAGGTGGCGGCTCCCCCCGCGCCCTGCGACAAAAAGCCGGCTTTGTCCAAAATCTCTTTGGCTTTGGTCTCGGTTGACAAAAGAGCCAAAAATAAGTGCTCAACCGAAATAAACTCGTCTCCCATTTTCATGGCTTCCTGCCTAGCCCTGTCCAAAACCTTTGCCATGTCTTGAGTTAAGTAAAACTGGCCAAAACTCTGCGGCGTGGCGATTAAAGGTATTCTTTCCAAAGCAGAACTTATCTTCCTTTTCAGGCCGTCAATGTCAACTCCAAGACGCTTTAACAAACTCAAAACAACTCCTTCTTCCTGCGAGATTAAGGAATGCAAAAGATGCAGAGCGTCAACCTGCTGCTGGCCTTTCTCTGAAGCCAGAGATTGCGCCGACATCAAAGCGTCCTGTGCTTTATGAGTGAAGTTTCCTCCGTTCATACTTCATTTATATCACAAATTTTCAAAAAAGCAAACTGCTGGCTTATCTCTCACGGCCTTTCTCCCAAAACTACGTCAACTGAAAACTCTTGGCCGTTTCTCGATATTTTCAGAGTTACTTTGTCGCCGGGGTTGTGCTCCATAATAAGTTTTGCCAAAGTGTTTTGAGAGGTGATTTTTTCTCCGTTAAACTCCAAAATTATGTCGCCTTCCCGCAGACCGGCTCTTTCTGCCGCCGAACCTGGAAAAATGGCCGCCTCTCCGCTATCTCCTTTCTGAATCAAAACGCCTTCTTGGAGCAAAATATATCTCACGCCCAAAAAAGGGTACGCTATGCGCCCCAAGGTTTTTACCTGTTCTATTGTTTTTTTGGCTTTGTTCACAGGTATGGCAAATCCTATGTTCTGGGCTGGCTCGGCAATGGCAAAGTTCACGCCAATTACCTCGCCTCGCAAGTTCAAAAGCGGTCCTCCCGAATTTCCCCTATTTATGGCAGCGTCCGTCTGAATCACATCTTCCAAAGTTACAACCGTATCGCCCCCGCCTGCCGTAACCTGCCTTCCGAGCCCTGAAATCACTCCCACGGAAACCGTATTTCTGAACTCACCCAGAGCGTTGCCAATGGCAACCACGGTTTGACCTATTTGCAGGTTATCCGAATCTCCAAGCTTCAAAGCAGGCAATTCCCCGTCATCCTTAATTTTAATTACGGCCAAGTCGCGAAAAGTATCCCGCGCTAAAACCTCGGCTTCGTATCTTTTGCCGTCGTTGGTCAAAACCGTGTAGTCGGCTTCCTCGTCTGCAACCACATGGGCGTTGGTCAAAATTGTGCCGTCTGGGTCAGTAACAAAACCGGTGCCTCCGCCAACCTCTCTTTTCTCAATTCCTTTTTGCTGGCGCTGGGGAACTCTAAAAGGAAAAGGACTTGGCCCGAAAAACTCCTCAAATTCTTTGAAAGGATCAACGTAAAACTCCTCAAAAACCGGCAGGTCTTTGGTTATGATAATGCTGACAACCGACTTTGACGCAGAATTTACCGTTTCAATTATTGCCTGCTCTTGAGAAGTTGCAGGCGCATAAAGAGTTTTATCACCCAAGTATTGCGGAACGTCAAAATATTCATCGGCCAAAATTCCGCCCAAAAAACCGAAAACTGACGAAATCAAAATGGCGGCAGCTAAAAACAGAGAAATGTTATTTGCTTTTGTAGTGTCCAAACTCATACTTAAAATTTCTTGATTTTACCGGGCCGAAAAAAGTCGTCAGAATCTCAGCCCAGCAGTACTTCAAATAAATTCTAACTCTGCCGTCTCTTTCAAGGCGTCTTGCCGAAGTCAAAATCGGTGGAGTTACAAAAAAAGCGAACTTGCTTATCTTTGCGGCGCGCCTTGCGTAATCGTGGTCTTCGGCAATCTTAATTTCCTCGTCAAACCCGTTAATTCTGTTATGAACTTCTTTTCTAACAAGTATGGCGTTGGAAGCATGCGGCAGAAATTTCTGCGAAATCCAAGCCCAAACATTATAAATCAGGTAAGCAAGTTTATCAATCTTTTTTCCAGCGACAAACACCGGAAAAGAAACGACTCCCGCGTTTCTCCTTTTAAACTCTGAAACCGCGTCTTTAAAAAATCTTTCAGGCAAACTAACGATGTCTGCGTCCAGAAACATCAGCAAGGAGCCATTGGCAGCCCTTGCCCCTTCGTTTCTGCCTTTTGCGGGCAACCCTCCGGCCACTACTTTTGCGCCGAAACTTTTGGCAATTTCAACCGTTTTGTCTTTTGAGCCGGCGTCAGCCACAATCACCTCGTAATCTTCATACTCCTGTTTCTTAATAGCAGTCAAGAGCCCTGGCAAGTAATCTTCCTCATTGAAAGTGGGAATAATAACGCTTAGCATACAACTTTATCTTGGATTCAAAGTCAACTATTTTTTTCTTTAGCTGGTCTTCGGTAAAGTATGCCAGAATGAGCTTGTAAATCTCAAACACCTGCTTTGGGTCGCCCAAAAGTTTGCTCGCTCTCAAGCCGCCGCCTGACCTTTTCAAATGAGGAATGGGCATTTCTTTTATGACAAAACCCTTTTTTACCGCCTTTATGTTCATTTCAGTTTCTATCCTGAAGTCGTTGCTTTTCAAAGCCAGCCGATCCCAATCCTTTTTTCTTATTGCGCGGAAACCAGCCAAAGGGTCGCCGTATCCTTCAAACCCTACGACACGGAACAAGGCCGCTATGAAAATGCCGTATAATTTGAATATTCGCCTAAGGTTTTTGTCATCTTCTTCAAAGTTCCGCAAATTACGGCACCCCAAAACAAGGTTCGCTGACTTTAACTCCTCCAACAGCATGGGAATATACGAGGGCGGGTCGGTGCCGTCCCCGTCAAGAAAAACCAGTATTTCTCCTTTTGCGGCTTTAGCGGCCAAGCGCATTTGCCTCCCTTTGCCTTTCTTGCCAGCTCTAAGAACTTTAGCCCCCAATCTTTCTGCTATCACCGGAGTCATATCGTCAGAAACATCAACCACTATCACTTCTGATTTTTTCCTAATCTCCTCTGGTATTGAACAAATGACTTTTGCTATACCTTCTTCTTCGTCTAAAGTGGGAATGATTATTGAAATCATAGAACAAGGGTTTTTCTGGCGGCTCTAAGAGCCACCTTGAAAGCCAGCGTGGGTTTTCTGTACAAAACCCTCGGCGTGTTGAGCAAAAGCAGCAAGGTGTCTCGGTAGGCCCACGAACCTCCAGCCGGCATGGTCTGCCCATTCTTGATTGCCCGAAATAGATCCTCGGCGGTTCTGCCCGGAAATTCAGTGTAAGCTGAACCAACCTGCCTCGCCAAGTGAGCGTCACTGCCGCCAAAAGGCGTCAACCCAAACGTTGATTCATTTAACTCTTGGCTTTCTTGCGCCTTTATCCACCCAAGCCATCCGCCGTTGAGCAATTCAATTGCGTCAACCTCTTGGAATATTTCTCCAAGGACTTCCAGTGAAACCCCTCCGATAACGGTATTGCCCGGATGAGGCACCAAAGCCAGCCCTCCTTGCCTGTGAACTTCTCTTATTGTTTCAAGAACGCTTCTTTTGGGCTTGATTTCCTCACCGATAAAAAGCGCGAGCAAATCGCCCTCTTTGGTCGTAACTTCTTCGCCCATAACTGTCTCAATACCAAACTCCTGAGCAATTTTTGAAGCTTCTTTTGCGCCTGTTATGGTGTCGTGGTCGGTAATAGCAAGCAAGTCAAGCCCTCTCTCTTTGGCTTTTTTCAAGACCGCTCTTGGCGAAGAAAAAGCGTCGGCTGAACGGTGAGTATGAACGTGTAAATCGGCCTTGCCGGTCATAAGAGAATTCTATCACAACTCGCTCTTGATGAAAAGTTTCTTTACCTCTTCCCACACTTTTGAGTCGCCCTGCCTTTCTTTCATCCAATGCCACCATTCGGCTCCCCACAAATAAAATTCGTCAAAACCGGTTTTTTGAGCGAACTCAACGTTTTTGCGCAACTGCTCAAGGTTCATTGATTTTGCTTGCTCTTGCAAAGGAGAGTCGTAAAGGAGCTTTGGGCCCCAGGGTTCGGCTTGCAGCTCCACCACAATAACTTTTTTGCCAAAAACTTTCTCAATAAACTTGGCTTTGCTCCGATAAAAACTCGGCGGGAACGGAAGATTGACATACGTTCCAAATTCTTTTGACCAAACTCTTCTGTAAAGGGTCGTTCCGACAACATCGCCCAAGCGGCCGGGCTTAATCCACAGAGAAAACTCGCCGGTGTCAGAAACAATCACTGGTCTCTTTTGCGCGTCAAGTCGTTTAATCAAATCTATCTCCTTTTTAACAAAGTCCTCATCTGACCATGGGCAACTGCCAAAAGGGAAAAACGGCTCGTTCTCTGACTGCCATCTGGAAATTGCTTTTGAGTCGCGGTATCTTAGAACGACACTCTCAATCAACTCCAAAACCTCTTTTTGCTGCTCCTCTTTTGACAAACTTTGCGCCCAGTCGGGCAAGTGGCATTCTGGCCAGCGTCCGGTTTTCATTCCCATTACCAGAATTACCTTGGCGTCTCTCTTTTTAACTTCCTCTATCTGCCAATCCAAATCGTCAAAGTAGTAGTTATCTTTTGATGGCTCCAATAGATCCCAATGAGTGAGAAGTTTTATGTTGTTTGCCCCCAAGTCGTCCAAAATCGCCAAGTAGGTTTGCCGCCAGTCCAAGCCCATGTCTCTGGCGTGCTTGTGCGAAAAATTGACTCCCCAAGTAATTTTCTCAGCCGGCCTCGGGGATACAACAAAAAATAAAGCCACTACGCCTGCGACAACTGCAACAAAAAATAAAATCATTTTAATCATAAACTTAAAGAGTCAACAGAACCAATCCACCGCCAATCAACAAAACGGCAACGATTTTCTGATAAATAACACCTCTTGAAACTTCCTCTTTCAAGATTTGCGGAAATTTTGCGGAAAGCAAAACCGCCAAAACCAGCAAAAAAACGTACTGCGCGCCCTGGAGTGCGTTGACCAAAGCCACATAAGCCAAAGGCGCCAGGGCCACGGCCCAGTTTTGCAATATATTGGCCCCGGCCCCCGCGGCCTGGTTTGAAATGAATATTGCCATTGTCTTTTTTGGTAACTTCTCCTTACCCTGGAACAGATTATCTCGTACCTCTTTTGATAAAAGTAAAAACAAAACGGCGAAAAAACCTCCCAAAGTTATCCAAATAAAACCTTGCAAGAACGACTGTGCCAGATAAACGTATTTGACACAGACAAAAGAAACGGCAAAAAGGAAAGCCGCCAAAAGAGAGGGTTTTAAACTTTCAAGAGAAACCTTCTTGGCGCGCTCATAACTTATTAAAACGCTTCCTAAAATCATCGCTGCCAGAGCAAAAATGTGTAAAAGCTTGGGCAAGGCCTCGCCTGAGGAAACAACAAACACTATCAAGAAAGTGAAAACAGGCAAGGTTCCGCCAACCGCAGGCACCACCCTTGACGGCTCAAAAAGCTGAAGACCCTTGAAGAACCAAAAGAGACCCCAAACAAAAAACCCTCCGGCCAAAAAACTCAAAATTAGCTGGGAAAAACCGGGGAAACTGAAATCAATAAAAGGTATCAACAAAACAACCGCAACCCTTAAAACCCCTGTGTAAAAAGTGTAAAGCTTGGGGCTGGCAATTGGTCCTGTCAACAAATATTTGTCAACAAAGAAAACAGCGGCAAAAAGAAAATAGGCAAAGAGAGCAACGACTATCCACAGCATACTTTTTTAATGTTATAAGTTCCAAGTTTTTCGCCTTCTATAAAACCTTCCATGGCGGCTTCGGCCAAGTACCCTTTTTGCAGCCAGTCAAAAAGCCACTGGTTTGTGTGGCTCGGGTCTTCCTGAGATAACCCGAAACCAGATTTCAAAAGCCATCTGCGGTTGAATTCTTCTTGCGAGCCAATGGGCCTTGAAATTATAATTGGTATTCCCAAGGCGGAATAAAAAGAAAGTTCAGAGGGCTTTGTCCATAAAACGTCTGTTTCTCTCAAGGCCTGGTTAAACTTGGTAAAGTAGCTTTCAATGTCTTCGGCGAATATGATTTCTATATTCTCTTTTTTTAGTTTGAACTTTCGTATCCTTTCCTCAAAGTATTGTTTAATGTTTTCACTGATGCCCGCTCCCACAAAAACCTTAACTTTCCCCTGCGAGATTTCAAACCACAAGCTTCTTAAAACTCTGACTCCAATTTCTTTTTGCGCGCCAGCTCCCCCCAAAGAAAACATCAAAGTCAAAGGGTGGCCTGGCTTGTCGGGCAGTTTTCCCAAGTGCGATTCAATCAACACTTCGTACTTTTCGCAATATTTTTTCTGAGGGTCCAAATTCAAAAGCCGTCTTCTTAAATCGTCTTTCAGAATTTCCATTGACTCTGAACCTATGTTCTCTAGAGGCAGAGGGTAGCCCGTTAAAAAAACGTTTTTAGAGGGCACGCCGTAGAGGTACATTCTTTCAGCTGTTCTTTGAGTCGGAGCCAGGTATTTAATGCGACTTCTGCGGGTATCCAAAGGCGCCCAGCCGCGAGCCACGTCCGCGTCGCAAATAACGCAGAAAATTTCTCCGGGATAATCAAAAAACTCGGCGGCAAATGCAGGCACGGAAAAAGTAGAAATTATTGGCAAATCCATTCTTAATTCTTTATTCTTAATTCTTAATTCTTCAATTAAATGCTTGCCCCACCCTTTTTTAAACAAAGAATAACCTTGCTTTAAAGCGAAGTTTGGTTTGGATAAGTTCCTTTTCGGATAAAAAGACAAAATCCTTTGAAACCTGTCGTAGGCCGCAAAAGCCGCTTTGCCCGCCACAGGAATTCTTGAAAAACGGGAAATAGCTTCGTAAAACCTTCTTGTTCCTTCCCAAATCTTCCGGTCTTTTGCGGGAATGCCTTCGTAATCATTAGCATTGATAACCTTGACGTCTTGCGCCAAATCTCTCAAAGGAAAAGCCGTCCTCTGATGCCCGTAACCCATATTCACCGAAACAACCCAGGCCTTTTTCTCCATTGCCCTATTCTACCACAAAAACACGACATCCGGTTGTCGTGTTTATTATCAGACCTATGCATAGGTGTAGGTATATTGACAATTGGTTTTGGTTTGATATAGTGATAATGTCTTTCAGTTGTGGCATACAACTGAAAGGGTATCACATCCAAGGGCCGCCCTCCGCGAGGAGGGCTGCTTTTTATTTAAGCTCCTTTTCCAGCTCTGCCCTATGTTTAAGTTCTTTCCCCCATATTCCTTCTATATTCAAGATATCTGTATATCCGTTTGCCCCTGTTCTTAACTCTTGAGATATGTTGTTTTCGGAAGAGAAGATAAAAACTTTTTTGCCGTGCTTTCTTAAGTAAGTTATCAGCGCCAAAAAGTCAGAATCGCCAGTGAAAAATACAGCTGTGTTATATTTTTGAAAATGGTGAAGCGAGTCAACGGGGCTAAATAAATACGCATGCTGGCGCGCGTATTTATCACCGCGCGCTAATACCGCAAAAACTTGAGGCGTTGACGTTCTTGGAGACGCCAAGTTATCAGGGCTAAAAGAGCGTAAGGGATTATCAACCAAAGCCAGTGAACGTTTTGCAAAGTTACGTAAGCCAAAGGCAGCTTGGAGAATAAGTCAACGGCTGTTGTTAAGTAAATAAGTAAAAGCCAGGCGGGCCAAGACAAAATCCAGCCAAAGGACTGAAAAACCATTCCAGCTAAACCAAACAGGAAGCCAAAAAGCATAATCAAGTAGAGAAAAGGAACAACTGCCAAGTTCGCCAGCGGTGAAACCAAAGAAACAATGCCAAAGTTATAAACTAAAACCGGCAGAGTCCAAAAATAGGCAGCTAAGGTCATTGCCACAATGCTTCTGGGATTTCCCCAGGGAATAAATTTTAACCAGTCTTCAAAAGTTGACAATAGATAAATTATGCCCAACATTGCAAGAAAAGAAAGCTGAAAACCAAGATCTAGCCGTAGCAAAAAGGGATTGTGAAAAAGCATCAAGGCAGCGGCAATAAAAATGGCGCGAGAAGAAGTGTTCTGCCTGCCAAGGTATTGAGCCGTCAAAAAAAGGCCGCCCATAATGCCTGCTCTTACGGCTGATGGCTGCAGCCCGGTCATAATAATATATAAAGTAATCAAAATTATAGACAGCCAGAAAGCGTGCTGACGCCAAAAGCCGAGCCAGAGCAAAAAAGACATCATCATAGCGCTCAAAACAGTAACGTGCAAACCTGAAATGGCGATTACGTGTCTTAAGCTGGTAACGTTAAGTTTGTTTTTAAGGTCTTCTGACAACTGTCTATTGTCGGCCAAGAGCATGGCACCCAAAATCGCGCTTTGGGGCGGAGACAAGTTTTGGTATAAACTCGCTCTTAACTTTTCCTTAAACTGAAGAATCTTTGCGTAAAAGAAGTTCCCCTGATTTTTGGCCACGACTTCAATTTTCGGAAAAGTCATCACTGAATAAACTCCTTCTTTTTTTAAATAATCGCGGTAGTTAAAATCGTCGAAAGCCCGAGCGGAGCGATGGGCGTGAGATGGTCGCTGAGGCTTCGTTTCATCTCCCGCCTCGCCTTGGCGGCGCGACGAACGAAGTTCAGCGAACGTTGGGGGCGACTCAAGTTTGCCGGTAATTTTCAGTTCATCACCGTATTGGTATTCCGGATAGCGCCAGGTTGTAACTAAAACTTTGCTGTCTCCAACTTTAACGGTCAACCTCTGGCTTCTTTCGCGGAGGTCGGGTTCACCTGATACTGCTCCGACTAAAGTGATATTTTCTTCCCTGTCCTTCAACATTCTTAATTCGTCGTTCATAACTTGTAACTCAGCCAGTTGGTAGCGCCAAACTCCGGCGAGTAACAGCAAAACACAAAAGCCCAAAACGACAGACTCTTTTCTGTTCCAAAAAACTGAAATGAGAAAAACTCCCAAAGCCGCGGCGGCCAACAAGGCCGCCGCGGGCAAAACTAAAAACGACTCAACAAAAATCCCCCCGACAAAAGAGAGACAAAAAAAGAGAAGTATTTTTGACGGCGTCATTTTCGACTGAAAGGAGAACCCCGCCCCCTATGCACTTCATATAACCTACACAGTAAATCCAACGGCTTAGGGGGCGGGGTTTCGCTTCGCTCAAAACCCCGTGGCAACCATCGTTACTTTTATTTCGCCCTTAGGAAGTCCGTGGTCGTAAACGGCCCCGAAAATAACCTTGGCCGACTGGCTCACTTCCTGATTTATGAACTTTGCCACCTCTTCCACCTCAGAAAGCGCGATGTCTTTGCCGCCTGAAACGTTAAACAAAACGCCTTTGGCTCCTCTGCATGAATAGTTAAGCAAAGGAGAACTCAAGGCCGACTTGACAGCTGCTTCCGCTCTCTTTTCTCCTCTGGCTCTGCCCACTCCGAAAATAGCAGTTCCGGAATCCCGCATCACCGCCTTGATGTCGGCAAAGTCAACGTTGATTATTCCGGGCAGAAAAATAAGGTCTGAAATTCCGCTCACGGCTTCTCTCAAAATGTCATCGCAAACCCAAAAAGCCGAAGAAACCGGGGTTTTAGGATTCAAAATATCCAAAAGCCGGTCGTTTTGGACGGCAATTAAGCAGTCTACTTTTTCTTTCAGTTTTCGCGAGCTCAAGTCAGCCAGCTTGGCTCTCAAAGTCCCTTCAAAAGAAAAGGGCTTTGTAACAACAGCGACCGTTAAAGCTTCTGTCCCCTTTGCGACTTCTGCCACCACCGGAGCAGCTCCAGAACCCGTGCCCCCGCCAAGCCCGCAAGCCACAAAAACCATATCAGCGCCTTTCAAAACCTCGGCTATCTCGGCCTTGCTTTCTAAAGCTGCTTTCTTTCCCACTTCCGGGTTCATACCAGTGCCGAGGCCTTTGGTTAACTTTGCGCCAATGCGGACTTTCAGGTGGGCTTTTGTTTTCGCCAAATCCTGTGCGTCGGTGTTCAAAGCGATAAGCTCTACGCCCTTGATTTTCGCTTTCATCATGCGGGAAACTGCGTTGCAACCAGATCCGCCCACGCCAACCACTGTAATTTTTGTCATCATGGTCATGGCACAAAAATTTTAAATATTTTTTTCAAGCGGCCGCCTATTCCTTTGCCGGAAAAAGAGCTTTTACTCCAACCTATCCTGTCCGTTTCCAAGTCGGCTCCCGACAAAACTAAACCGCACAGAGTTGCCAACTGGGGGTCCTCGGGCGATGACAAAAATCCTTTAATCTTACCCAAACGGCAATGCAAACGAAACTCTTTTTTTGCAAACTCTTTAATCCTTGGCAGTTTTACCCCGCCGCCGGTCAGGACAATGCCAGAAGGCAACTGCTGCTTTCCCAATCGCTTTAACTCTTTGTTAACTTCACTGAACATTTCAGAAACCCTGTCTTCAATAACTTTGGAAATCTGCTTTTTGGAGAAAACCAGTGTTTCCTCATCGTCCAATTCTACTTTCTCTCTTTTGTCTTGCCCCTGAAAAATAGCCGTGCCAAACTCAAACTTCACTCTTTCGGCAAGGTCAATGTCGCTTTTTAAATAAATGGCGATGTCCGAAGTGATATTGCCTGAGCCAAAAGGAAAAACGTTAAGGTGAACCAAATCGCCTTCTTCAAAAATTGCCAAGCCCGTGTTGCCCGAGCCCACGTCCAAAAGACAAACTCCCAACTCTTTTTCGCGCTGGGAAAGAACGGCGCGCGAGGCTGCTAGCGGAGAAAAAATCAAGTCGTCAACTTGAAGACCCGAACCCAAAACAGCCGAAGTCAAATTTTTAATGTAGGGGCTAAACCCTCCCAGCGCCAAAACTTCGACCTCCAAACGAACGCCGCTCAACCCCTGGGGTTCCTTTATGCCCCCTTCTCCGTCAACTATAAACTCTCTCGGGAAAACCTCCAGCACCTCTCTGTTCAGGGGCAAAGGGAAGGTTTGAGCAGCCAATAACACTCTGTCCACGTCTTCTTGGGATATTTTTTGGTCTGCCCTGGAAACAGAAACCAAACCGCGAGAAGGAACCGCGAACATATGCGCGCCGCCAACGTTAATGTAAGCCGAGTCAAGGTCAAGGCCGGATTTTTCCCCAAGCTTGGTCAAAGCCGCTCTTGCACAAGCTGAAACTTCTGCAGGATTAATAACAACTCCTTTTCTTATGCCGAGCGACGGTTCTTCGCTAAAACCCAAAATCTCAAGATCGCCTCCCCTTTTTGGAAAAGCCGCGACCATCAATTTGCAGCTTGAAGAACCAATGTCCAAACCAGTAATTATATGTGGCTTCGCCATAACTTTTTTATAGAATCTTGAGTTCAGAATCTAGAATCTGGAATGGGAATAAAAAGTAAATAATAAAGGGTTCCCTAAATTCTATATTCTAACTTCCCATTCTACATTCAAGATTCTAAATTCTCAATGTAATACTCCTCCTTCTCCCTCATTGCGTCAGCTTTGGTTTCGCCTTTATCATGTTCATACCCCAACAAATGCAAGATGCCGTGGATTAAAACCTTTGCCAGTTCTCTTTGAAAAGTTGATTTATATTTCTTTGCGTTTTTCTTAACCTCGCGAAGGCAAATTACTAACTCGCCTAAACCGTTGCCGGGAAAAGACAAAACGTCGGTAACCCTGTTTTTGCCTCGGTATTTCTTGTTTAACTCCCTTATTCTTCCTTGGCCAACCAAAGCAATGGAAAGCGAGGCATCTTCTTTCCGCCGGCTGGCGGATTCACCTTCAATAACATTTTTTGCAACCTTTTTCAAAGATACCTCATCGACTTCGCTGGTAGTTAAATTGTTTATATCAATCGTCATTCTATCGTTGTTCTCCCAGCAACTCTTTAACGACTTTGGAAACGAAAGTGCCATCTGCTCTACCCTTGACTTTTTGCATCAACTCTTGCATCACCCTTCCCATATCTTTCATCTCTTTTGCTCCAACTTTATCAACCGCTTCTTTTGCCAATTTCCTAAGTTCATCTTCTGCCAGCTGCTCTGGCAAATACTTTTGCAAAACTTCCAATTCTGCTTTTTCTTTTTGAACCAAATCCTCTCTGCCTCCCTTTTCAAACTCGGCAATGGACTCTTTTCTTTTCTTGGCTTCAGAGGCAATGACTTCCAAAATCTCCTCGTCTGTGAGCCGGCTTTCTTTTTCAAGTTCCGCGTCTTTCAGCTCCTGCTTTTCTTTGCTTATTTTATACCTTTTTTCTTTTTCTTTGTTAACTATGGCGGAGACAAGCATCCTCAAAGCCAAAACCGCGGCTTCTTTCTTCTCCACCAAAGCCGCCTTCAAACCCCGCTGTATTGTTTCTTGCAAAAGCATTTTAAGCTACCAGATTGTATTAGAATACATATCCCGGATTTGTCTGTCTCTGGAAATTATGGGTGCTTTCGCTATCTCGGCAGTGGCTACGATTATTCTATCGTGCATCTCCAATGAAGAATCAACCGCCAAGGTTTGCGCGATGATAGAAAGGTCCAACGGCCAAACGGTATACTTCCTGAGCTTCAATTCCCCCAGGAATTCAACAAATCTGAAAGAGAGGTTGTTCTTTTCAAGCAAATACAAAATCTCCATCAAAACAATGGAGGGCACAATTACGGAGCGGGCATCCTTCACGAGCCGTTCCGCTTTTCGCGAAAGTTTTGGATTTTCCGAAAGAAACCAGAAAAACGCGTGAGAATCTATTACTACTTCCATGCTTTCAGGTCTTTTTTGCTGACGAACTTCTCAATATCAAAGTTAAACAACGCTTTTTTCGCTTTCTGCACAAGTTCCTCGTCAACATGAACCTTAGCCAAAATACTTTTTGGCTCTTTGAGCAAAAGAATCTCTTTCTCCAATTTCTCTATTTTTTGGGTCAAAGCTTGAGTGGTCATATAAATAAAGTATAACAAAATAATAATAGCTAGACAACCTCGCCTTGGTAGTACTTTTCGCAATATACAATTAAATCTCGCCGAGTTTTTTCATGCGCTCGTACTTTAACCGCAGTTCTTCTCTCCTCAAGGCCGAACGCTTTTTCATTTGTTTTGACTTGGCTCTTTCGCGAAACCTGACTTTCCTGGCCCGAATCAAAATCCCGCTCTGCTGAACTCTTTTGGCAAAACGACGCACCAAGCTCTGACTCGTTTCTCTGATTTGTTTTTTTATTTCCAAGGGCATACGTGGTAACTCAAATTTAATCGCGGCTCGCTTCGCTAACCGAGCTTCCTCAGGAAGCGAAGGTAAAGAAGAGAACGAAGTTCTCTGCGCTCGCCGCTCTTTAGAAACCCTCGGTTTCTAACGTTTTCGCCTTCGGCGAAAGCCTGTTTTCCTATACGGGGAAACCGGATGGTTTCCAGGTCGGGAGTTTCCGCTC
>VMFS01000009.1 GCA_007376185.1 Parcubacteria group bacterium Gr01-1014_30 | reverse complement strand
TTCGCTGTATTAAGTCTTTAGTATAACCGATGTAAAATTTATCATTACTTTTCTGCTTACCTATATAAACATAATACATACAGCATAGAGGGCGGGGTTATTCTTTACAGAATAAATCTTCCTTTTTCCACGTCCCTGACGATTCTCCCCTGCTCCAACGTGATGACTCGCTTACCCAATCTGTTTATCACTTCTTTGTTGTGCGTGGCCAAAATGCAGGTCGTGCCCATTTCCTGAATTTTCAGCAAAAGCCGGATTATTTCAGCGGTGTTGTAAGGGTCAAGGTTGCCGGTGGGTTCATCGGCCAGGATAACGTCGGGCCGGTGAATTAAAGCGCGGGCTATGGCAACTCTTTGCCGCTCGCCTCCTGAGAGCTGAACAGGGGAGTTGTGAGCTTTTTCCTGCAAACCCACTATTTCCAAAACCTCTTTGA
Source organism: Parcubacteria group bacterium Gr01-1014_30 (assembly GCA_007376185.1). GTDB lineage: Bacteria > Patescibacteriota > Minisyncoccia > Minisyncoccales > 2-12-FULL-40-12 > VMFS01. Next base: position 44,694 of record VMFS01000009.1, on the reverse strand, counting down.
CGTCGTGGGAAATTTTCTCGTCTGAGACACCCATTACTTCTAAAATATAGGATATGTTTTCATAAGCCGTTTTTGAAGGGAAAAGTTTATAGTCCTGGAAAACGGCCCCTATGCGCCTGCGGTAGTAAGGAAGCTGAGAGTGCCGCAGTTTGTGAATGTCCTGGTCATCAAAAAAAACATTGCCGCTTTCTGGCGCTTCCTCGGCCAAAGCCAGCTTCAAAAGCGTGGTTTTGCCGGCCCCCGATTTGCCCACGATGGAAACGAACTCTTCTGGCCTGACTTCAAAAGAAACGTCTTCCAAGGCCGTGGTATTCGGGGGGTATATTTTGAAAACGTTTTGAAACTTTATCACAGTCTTATTTCCGCTCCTATAAATTCTTCCAGGTCGCCGTCTAACACTCCTTCAAGGTCTGACGTTTCAACTTTTGTTCGCAAATCCTTGACCATTTTATAGGGGTGCAAAACGTAGCTCCTTATCTGATTTCCCCACGCGGCTTGAACCCTTTTGCCTTTGATTTCTTTTAACTCTTTTTGGACCTCGGATTCTTTCAACTGGTAAAGTTTTGCAGCCAGAATCTTCATAGCTTTGTCGCGGTTTTGCCCCTGCAGACGCTCTGCCTGGCAGGCAACCACAATTCCCGTGGGCAAGTGCGTAATTCTAACAGCCGACTCTCTTTTATTGACGTACTGGCCGCCCGGCCCCGAAGCTCTGAAAGTGTCCACCCTTATTTCTTCGGGCTTAATTTTTACCTCTCTTTCCATACCTTTTTGGAGCTCGGGCAAAACTTCCACCAAAGCAAAGGAGGTGTGACGCAGTTTCTTGGCTGAAAAAGGAGACAAGCGAACCAAACGGTGAACTCCGAATTCTCTTTTCAAAAAACCGTAGGCAAACTCTCCTTTGATTTCTAGCGTAACTTGCTTAATTCCGATGCGTCCTTGGGGGCCACCTGCTTCTCCAAAGGACTGATGCAATATTCCTGTTTTGTATCCTTTCTGCTGGCAGTATCTCTGGTACATTCGCAAAAGCATGGCGGCCCAGTCCTGACTGTCTTGACCGCCAGCGCCAGCCTGAATTGTCAGCAGAGCCGCAGATTTGTCATACTTTCCTGACAGAAAAAGTTTAATTTCTCTTTCTCTTACTTTCTTTTCAAGTCCTTCAAGGCTTCGCTCTACTTCTTTTTCCAGCTCGGGTTCTTGGCTCAACTCCTTTAAATCGTCAAGCTCTTTTTGCAAGCCTGCCCCGTTAGAACTCAAATCTTTTGAGTTTCTAATGGGGTCAAAGACGGTCTCCTAACTTGAGGAGGCGTTCTTGCAGTTCTTTAATCTTTCCGACAATCTGCTTCATGTTTTTATATGATAGCATATTTCGCAAAAAAAAAAACCCCGCCCTTGAAGTTGACATTAAAAATAATAAGACGCGTTTTGGCGCGGTCAACTTCAAGGGCGGGGTAAAAGAGCCTGAGAGTGGATTTGAACCACCAACTTTACCCCTCACCATTTGCCAAAAAGCCAGGAGAGGGATTCGAACCCACGACCTACTGTTTACAAAACAGTTGCTCTTCCGCTGAGCTATCCTGGCAAATGGTGAGGGGCTACGCTCCGCTTCGCAAAACCGTTGCGGCGTCTACCCCGTACCGAACTTGCTCTGGTACGGGGCCATTGAGCTACATCGGCATAAAATCCCCCGACCCCCGGCTTAAGACATCTTCGGTTTCTTACGTCAGTCGCTATCGCTCCTTCCTATTTTTCCACCACGGGGGATTTTAAGCCCTTTCTCCTGGCTCTTGCTGTTGCTTGCGCCCTTTATTTCCTGCCAGTAGTTGTCTTTGCCGAAGTTGTTCTGCTTTTGAGTCCTTTGCCTTAGAGCATGCAGCCAGTCGGCTGTTTTTTTCTCGGTTTTCAGAGTTAAAATTCGCATTCGCGATAACGCCTTTTGCAAAAACGTCTCCAGAGAAAAACTCTTGATTTTATTGCTAAAGCGCTGCCGCAAGCCGTCTCCCGATTCCTCGGAGGTCTCGGGCAAGTCCGCCAAAATCGGAAGTTTGCGTAAAATTATGAAAGCCAGGCCTACCAAACTCCCAAGCAATATTATTAACGCTGTTATCTCAAAGCTCATATCTTATGAATCTTTTGACGACTATGTTTTCTCCAAGCTTTTCGGCATATTCGGTGATCAAATCTTTTATCGTTTTTGCCGCGTCTTTGATCCATGGCTGACCCATGAGTTCCGATTTCTTGGGGTTCAGAGCGGCAACCTGCAAGCAAAGTTCGTGGGCCAAGGTTTTGAACTCATCGGTCCTCGCCACAAAATCGGTCTCGCATCTCAATTCAAGCAGAACCCCAACCTTTCTGTTTGAGTGGATATAGGATTCAACTACTCCTTGGTTCAGTGCTTTTTCCATGACTTTTACTTTGGAACTTATGATTTAGAATTTGCCTGCCCCGTGGGAAAAGGAAGGTTTTCCTTCGGGGTTTCGGATTTCGAATTTCGCCACAGCCCTTACTAAAGGGCTGGGCGACCCAGCCCATTGGAAATGGGCTGTGGTCGAACTTCGGATTTTGATTTCAGTATTGCTTCTTTCACTTTATCTAAAATATATCTTATTGAACTTATGGCGTCATCGTTTGCCGGAATGGGATAGTCGGCCAAAGTGGGGTCGCAGTTGGTGTCAACAACGCCGACAACCTTAATGCTCTTCATTCTGGCTTCCTTCACGGCCAAAGCGTCTTTTTTCATATCCAAAACCAAAATGGCGTCGGGCAGCTTTCCCAAGGTTTTGATGCCGCCAAACTTAGTTTCCAGGTCTCTCAACTCTTTGTCAAAAAGAGCTCTCTCTTTCTTGGTGTACTTTTCAAACTCACCTTCTCTCTTTTTCTTTTCCAGCTCTTTGAAGTGGTCCAGCCGTTTTCTTATTATGTCAAAGTTGGTGAAAGTGCCGCCCAACCAGCGATCCACAACGTAAGGAAGGCCGCACTCTTTGGCCATTTCTTTAGCCAAGTCCTTTGCTTGAACTTTCGTTCCGACCAGCAGCAAACTTTTGTTTTCTGAAATTACTTGCTGGATAAAGTTAAGGGCTTTGGCAAACTTTTCTTTCGTTTTCTCCAAATCAATCAGGTGAACGGCGTTTCTGACGCCAAACAGAAAAGGCGCCATTTTGGGGTGAACTCTCGAAGACCGATGGCCGAAATGAAGCCCGGCCTTGGCCATTTCTTCAACGTCTAAACCAAAATCATCTTTCTTTTTCATATCTACCATATTACAATATCGTCCTTGATTTTTCAATACCGCGATGCTAATATGCTAATACATTCGTATATTAACATCGATTCTTATGAATAAAAACATACATCCGCAATATTTTCCCGAGGCAAAAGTCAAATGCGCCTGCGGCGCTTCTTTTCAGGTTGGCTCCACCAAAGAGTTCCTGGAAGTTGAAATTTGCTCTCAGTGCCATCCTTTTTACACGGGCAAAGAAAAAATAGTTGACGTGATGGGAAGAGTTGAGAGATTCAAAAAACGGCTGGCTAAAAAGAGAAAAATTTGAGCGGGGTTTTCGCTCACATTCGTTCACTAACATGCCAGAAATTTCCCAGCCAACTCAAAACTTAATTAAACAGTACCGCAGCTGCCAGGCCGCTCTTGAACCAAAAGAGGGGGCAGTTTTTGTTCACGTTGACGAAGTGGCGAGTAAAGTCGCTTCTTTTTACGAAAAAATAAGAAAAGTTGTCGACTGGAAAGAAGAGCACCTCTTGCGGAGAGCCGCCATAGAAAGGGTTTTGAAAAGGCGTCTGCTTCTGCGGAAAAGCTCGGCTGAAGCAGAGCCCTTGGTTCTTGAATTAATCCGCTCGGGGCACTTCCCCAACGACCGTATTGAAGAAACAAAAGTTGCGGACGTTCAAAAAGCTCTCAGCAAGTACCTTTTCATCTTTGAAAACGAGCCGCAAACAAAGGAAGGTCAAAAAACTCGGTTCAACAACTGGCTGCTAGATATAGCCGCCTGCGAAATAGAAGAAATTCTTTCACCTCCCCTCAAAGAAAAATCGCTGATTGAGTACATGACGGACGTAATGGATAGAAAAATTGAGGTGTCGGGCAACACTGTGGTTTACTCTCGCCTGCCAGAAGAGGAAAAGAGAACACAAACATTCATAGCTTGCCAAAGGGCTCTTTTTAAGCTGAATGAACCCATAATCACTTACTACCTTTTGCAGAGAAAATACCGTAACTGGTCTGACTTAAAAGAACCTCAACTCAAGGAGATAGCCCTGAACGTTTATTCAATCCGGAGCGAACTGGAAAAAGAACTACACCATCCGCTGTCTGAAAAGTTCTACAAGGTCTGCGAAAAATACGACACGGCTTTTTTGATACTGGGAGACGTTCTTGCAGAAAATCCCCAAGAGGCTTCAAAAACCTTGTCCAGTCCGGAAATCTTTGAAAATTCCGTCAAAAAATTTTACGCTTCTCGTTTACAAGCCATCAAGTCAAAGATGACTAGAGCCGCGACCTTTTCCACGGTTTCAATTTTCGCAACGAAAATTCTCGTGGTTTTGGCCATTGAAGTTCCCTTTGAAAAATACTTTCTGGACCGCCTTGATTATCAAACCTTGGGAATTAACGTTCTGATTCCGCCTCTTTTGATGCTTTTTTTGGTTTCAACCATAAAACCTCCGAGAAAGGAAAACCTGGACCGAGTAATAATGGAAACAATGAAGTTAGCTTACGAAAAGAGCAAAAAGGACATATATACCATTAAACCGACAAGAAAAAGAGGCGTTATCTTTGGCGCCGTAATCGCACTTTTTTACGTTTTTACTTTTTTGGTGTCTTTTGGGGCTATAGTTTGGGGATTGCGAAAGTTAAACTTCGGGATACTCTCAATAGTAATATTCCTGATGTTTTTCTCTTTGATCGCTTTTGCTGGCGCAAAAATAAGAGAAAGGGCGAAAGAGCTTGAGATATCCGAAGAAAAAGCCGGGTTCTTTGCTTTTCTGATTGACTCTTTTTCTCTGCCTTTTTTGAGAACAGGTCGCTGGCTGTCGCACCAATGGTCAAAATATAACGTTGTTGTGGTGTTGATTACGGCCTTTATAGATATGCCCTTTCAGGTCTTTACCGAGTTCGTGGAGCAGTGGAGGACTTTTTTGAAAGAGAAGAAAGAAGAAATCCATTAATGAAAAAATTGGTTGTGGTTTTGGGGCCGACTGCTTCCGGAAAAACTGAGCTGGCCCTTAAACTGGCGAAAAGATTTCGCGGCGAGGTTGTTTCCGCTGATTCACGGCAGATATATCGCGGCATGAACATCGGCACTGCCAAGCCGAAAAAAGCTGAAGGGGAAGCTGTCAAGCACCACTTGGTTGACATAAAAAATCCCAACCAACTTTACACCGTCTGGCAGTACAAACGAGACGCCGTTAAAAAAATCAACGAAATCCTAACAAGAGGCAAAACCCCTCTCTTGGTCGGCGGCACAGGCCTTTATATCAAAGCCGTGATTGACAATCTTGCCATTCCTCGAGCCAAACCCGACAAAAAGTTGAGAAAACTTCTGGAAGCGAAAATTAAAAAAAGCGGGCTCAAAAGCGTTTATGAGGAGTTGGTTAAAGTTGACCCTGAAGCCGCCTACATCGTTGACCCGCAAAATCCGCGCAGAGTTATACGCGCGCTTGAAGTAGCCATCAAGACAAAAAGGCCCTTTTCAAAACAGCGGAAAAAAGGCAGGCCATTGTTTGACTCTCTACAAATCGGATTGAACCTAAAACAAAACGAGCTGAAAGACAGAATAGAAGAAAGAGTCGATAACATGGTGGAGGCCGGGCTGCTCAAAGAGGTTAAGGGATTGGTCAAGCTCTACGACAAAAATCTGCCAGCTTTTGATGCCATAGGTTACCGCGAGACGATTGACCACTTGCAAGGGAAATCTTCTTTGAAGAGGACGGCTGAGGAAATCAAAAAAAACACCTGGAGATTTGCCAAGCGCCAAATGACGTGGTTTAAACGCGACAAACGCATCAACTGGGTAAAAAATCAGAAAGAAGCCGAAAAATTGGTTAGAAGTTTCTTGGCTTAAAGCACCAAACAAATTTAATAGCGGGGGCGCTATAACTCCCCCGCTATTTTTATAAAACATAAACATTAATTATTCTTCCCTTGTGCTTGAAGGTTCAACAAGTAAGCTATCTTGCGGACAAGGTCGGCAGCCCTAAAGGGTTTTTCCAAGCAACAGTTGAAGTTGCCAACGTCGACATTCCGCAAATCGCCAGCCGAAATCAGAATAATCGGAGTCGGAGGCGAGACCGCTCTAATCTTCTGAGCAAGCTCCAACCCTGCCAAGGGCGTCTCCATGCCGAGGTCTGTTAACACCAAGTCGGGTCTTATTTGGTCTGCGTCAAACTCCGTCCAACCTTGTTGGCCAGAACAAGTCGTGACAACGGAAACTCCTGCAAAGTTGGAATTAATAATCTTTTTTAACAACATCCTCATGACGTAGTCGTCATCAACTATTAAAATTCGGTGTCTTTCTGTTTTCATTTTCCCCTCCCGTGGAAAATAAGATCTGCGAGGCGGTCTAAAAAATCCTGAACCTCTCTTCTGTTCTCAAAAAAAACCAGGAGGGCCAAAGGATAAATCCACTTGGGGACATAAGCTATAAGCCCCTGGTTTTCCGAAGCTCCGGAAACAAACATCACAAGGGAAAAGCCATATAACACCAAAAGGAAAGCAACCGCAACGCCGACAAAGAACAGGGCAATGATCGCTTTCTGAGTCATGCTCCCTCCTTACCCTTTTCTCCTTTCTTCTCCCCTTCTTTTAAAACAATAATGAATGCTCCACTCTCAATCGCCTCTAGGGCAACAGGTTTCAAACCTTCTCCCTCAAAATCCACTTCTATCAATTCTCTTTCTTTTTTTTCCTTTTTCACGTTCTACTCCTCGGGTTATCAGTTATTCGGTTATATAGTTGTTAAAAAAACAATGCTATACTTTAGTATCTTATTTTAATTTTGTCAAGGTTGCTCTTAATACTCTATGAACCGCTTCTGGACTGGCCCTGCCTTTTGAGGCCGACATCACTTTACCAACTAAAAACTGGAAAGACGCCTCTTTTCCTTTTCTGAAGTCCTCTACGCCTTTGGGATTTTGTAAAATCACTTCTTTTACAATTTTCTCAACTTCCGCGGCATCCGTTATTTGCGCCAATCCCTTCTCCTCAATAATATGAGTAGGATCGGCTCCAGTAAAAAACATTTCTTCCAAAACCAGCTTGGCTGTTTTTGAAGAAATCTGCCCTCTGTAAATCAAAATGACGAACTCGGCAAAGTTTTCCGGAGTTATTCTGAAATCCGCATCGACCGAGGCACCTTTCAGCAATCCTTGCAAGTCCGTAATAATGTAGTTTGAACAAAGTTTTGCCAGTTTAAAAAACTCTTCCTGGCTGACCTCTTTTTGGGCGTCTATTTCTTTTGCCCAGTTTCTAAGTTCAGACGCAGCTTTCTCGTAGTAATCTCCCAACGCTTTGTTTTGAGCAAAGAGAGCTACTTCTTTGAAGGTCAAGCCGTATTCCGCTTGGAAACGCGCTCTTCTCTGCTGAGGAAGTTCTGGTAGCTCGGCTCTGATTTCATCAATTTTCTCCGATGTGAAACGCAGGGGAGGCAAGTCGGGCTCCGGGAAATATCTGTAGTCATGCGCTTCTTCTTTTTCTCGCTGGCTGACCGTAACCTCTTTTTGCGCTTGCCAGCCTTTTGTTTCCTGAATAACTTTTTTGCCCGAAGTCAAAACTTTGGACTGCCGTGAAATCTCATAATCCGTGGCTTTTTCAACCGCACGGAAAGAGTTTAAGTTCTTAATCTCAACCTTAGTGCCGAGTTTTCCTTCTCTCGCCAAACTTACGTTAGCTTCAACTCTCATTTGGCCCTTTTCCATATTCGCGTCCGAAACCCCCAGGTACCTCAAAATAAGCTGAAGTTCCTCGGCAAATGCTCTGGCCTCTTTGGCGGAATCCAAGTCGGGCTCTGTAACCAGTTCCATCAAAGGAAATCCGGCTCTATTAAAATCAACCAAAGAGTGCCCCTTTTCGTGCAGGAGCCGACCCGTGTCTTCTTCCAAATGCACTCTTCGGATTCTTATCTTTTTGGAAACTAAGTTTCCAAGTAAAAGGGATCCGCCCACACAAAGCGGTTGATCGTATTGCGATATCTGATAACCTTTGGGCAAGTCGGGGTAAAAATAATTTTTTCTATCAAACTTGGTGATTTCCGGTATTTCACAATTTAACGCAAGGCCGGTTTTTATTGTTTTTCTTAATGCTTCGGCGTTTATAACGGGCAGAGTTCCGGGATGACCCATGCAAACGGGACAAACGTTGACATTTGGCCGCTTCTCGTCAGGATCGTTTGAACAGGAGCAAAACATTTTGCTCGCCGTTTTTAACTCAACGTGCACCTCCAAGCCGACTGTAGGTTGGTACTTCACTCCGTTAGAAGTTTCTTTTGGCGCTATTTGATGCAACTTATCAGAGACGAAGTCGGCTCGCCCAGTTAGAAAGTCATTTTTCAAACCAGCAAAGACAGGTTTTGCCCTGCGAGATTTGCGACGCGAGCTTTCTAATGGGGTTTCATCTTTTTTCCTAGTATTACGCAAAATTTTTTTTGAACTTCTAACGGGGTTCATAATTTCAGCTCCTTTTTAATTGCCGCAAAAACCTCTTTTTTTGGCGCCTCCCCTTCAACAAGAAGCCATCTGGCAAAGGTTTGGTTTTTTATCATTTTTTCATAAAACTTTGCGACCTTTGCCAAAAATTTTTTATCTTTCTCGTTTCTGTCCAGCAGCTTTTTTTCTTTATGCTTCCTTTTCAGAGACGTCTTGGGAGAAATTTTAAGAAAAATTACCAAATCGGGACTAACAAGCTCAAACGTCTTTGCCAACAACAAAGCTTTATTGAACGAAAAACCTTGCGCTCCCTGGTAAGCGAGAGCCGAAGTGAAATAACGGTCAGCTACCACGGTTTTATTTTTTCTCAACCAACTCCTAATTTTCTCCCGGTCTTTTGCGAAATCCGCCAAGTGAAGCAAAAACTGGGTTTGCGAAGAAAGGCCATACTGCAAATGTAAGTATTTATATATCAATTTCCCCACCTCGCCTTTTTTGTCGGGATACGCCAGCTTTTCAACGGGCTGCCTTCTCTTTTGCAAATAAGTTAAAAGCAGTTTAGTTTGAGTTGCCTTGCCTGCGCCGTCAATTCCTTCAAAAACTATGAACTTTCCGCGACGTAAATTTCCAGTCATCTTTTTCTCTCCAAAGTAACGAAGGTATATCTGTAGCGGTTTTCTCCATGAGGCAGGTTTTCAACTCTTTTGGTCTCTTGCCAGTCAGCTCTGTCAAACTCGGGAAAATAGGCGTCGCCTTCAAAGTCATGGTCAATCAAGGTTAAATACATTTTGTGGGCCAAAGGCAGAAACTGCGAAAATACATTGCCCCCGCCAATGACCATCACCTCCTCAACGTCCCCCGCCGCTTTTAGGGCCTCGTCAATGGAGTAAGCTACGACACATCCTTTGGGCTTAAAACTTTTGTCGCGCGTCAAAACAATGTTGGCGCGGCCAGGCAAAGCTCTGCCGATTGACTCAAAGGTTTTTTGCCCCATAATCATTGACTTGCCCGAAGTCAGATCCCTGAAGTGTTTCAAGTCAGCTGGCAAGTTCCAAGGCAGTTTGTTGTCTTTGCCGATTACCCTGTTCTTTGCAAGAGCTGCAATAAGTGAAATTGTCATCTATTACAAAAATTTTGATAAGTACTCTCTGTAAACAATCTGCGCCCAGCCGCCGATATTTTCCAAGCGCTTCTCCAAATCCTGAAGCTTTACCATCTCCCCTTTCAAGACATCTTTTTCCCTAACAAAAATATCATGGCTGTCTCCCTTGAAAAGATAAACCAGTCCCAAATGCACGGCCTCAACTTCTCGTCTATCGTCATTCAAAATGCCAATTAGCTTTTTCTCCAAAAGGTTGCCATTGTAAACAATCTCTTCCTGCCACTCCCGCCAAGCTCCGGCATCTAAGATATCTTGGTCTCTTTTCAGATCAACTGGATTGATATGCCCTCCTATGCCCAAAAGCCAGTCGTCTTTCAAGCGCCGCTCGCTGGCTTTTTTCAGGTAGCGGTAGAGAAAGTATTCGTCTTTAAAGTTAAAAAGAATATATGGAATTATTTGCTGCCAAGAAGGATCTTTTTCAACTTCACCCCTTTTTCTGAACTGGAAGTTATTTCTTATCAAGTCCAAATAATAGTCCAAGTTTTCTGTTTTTAACCCCTGCCAGCGCCCGTCTTTGAAAATGAGTTCCCTGTTCACCACCAAAACCTCTTCACCTTCTTTCATACTTTTGTTATTATACCAGAATGAAGTCAGAAAACAACCACATAATTTTAGATTATTCCGAGCTCAAAAATAGGACCGACGCCCATAAAACACTTGGCCACAGAATTGTTTGCACCATCGGTTCGTGGGATATGCTTCACATAGGACATTTACGCTACCTGATAAAAGCCAAAGAGCAGGGAGATGTGCTGGTGGTGGGCGCAGATAGCGACCGCGGAATTAAATTATACAAAAAAAATAAGCTTAGACCAGTGATTCCTCAGGAAGAAAGAATGGAAATGTTAAAGTATCAAGAATGTGTTGATTATGTGACCTTGGTTGACGACATAGACAAAAAGGGACAGTGGCGCTACGAGCTGATTAAAATGATTAAGCCAGACATTTTTGTGGCAGTAACCGACGCTTATTCTAAAAAACAGATCAATGAAATAAAACAATACTCCGACAAGGTATTGGTGTTGCCGAGGCAAGCTGAAAATACGTCCACCACAAGAATCATTGAAAAAATGATCAAAAAACACCTAGGGGGGCTGATTTCTAGTATAGTAAAGAAAGGTTAATGAAGAAAAAATTCGTCAACATAAAAAACGCCGGAAAAGGAGAGTACAAAAGAGTGATTGAGAAGATAACAAAAACGGGCAAGTGCCCATTTTGCAAAGAAAACTTTCGCTACCACAAAAAGCCGATTCTGAAAAAAAGAGACGGCTGGTTTTTAACTGAAAACAGCTGGCCTTACAAAAACGCAACCAAACATTTGATAATTTTGGGAGAAAAACACAGAGAGAGTTTTTCTGAACTAAAGAAAAAAGATTTTGAAGCCGTGTCCTATTTGGCAAACTTTGCCATTAAAAAATACAAAATAAAAGGCGGTGCCTTAGCTTTGAGATTTGGCGACACCGACCACACCGGAGCTTCCGTGGCCCACCTGCACTTTCACTTGATTTCTCCTCTATCAAAAAAAACCATCAACTTCCCCATCGGCTAAAAACCTAAATTCCGACTTCGGCTTTGATGGAAGGGTGAGGGTCGTAATTTTCAATCTTGAAATCTTTGTAATCAAAATCAGAAATATTTTTTATTTCGGGGTTAAGCGTCATTTTGGGCAAAGGCCGCGGCTCCCTTTGTAGTTGGATCTTTGCTTGCTCTATGTGATTGAGATAAAGGTGGGTATCTGAAAGAGTGTGTACAAACTCATGCGCCTTCAAGCCTGTAACCTGCGCCATCATCATTAATAGCAAAGAGTAAGAGGCGATATTGAAAGGTACGCCCAAAAATACATCGGCAGAACGCTGAAATAAATGTAGAGATAATTTCCCCTGCGCGTGGAAAAACTTAAAGAAGCAATGGCAGGGCGCCACGAAAACCTTGTCTACGTCTTCAGGATCCCAAGAGTTAACTACCAAACGTCGCGAATCCGGAAATTCTTTTAGGGTTTTGACAACATCCGCTATCTGGTCAATCGTTTTTCCTTCTCTAGTTTTCCAGCGCCGCCATTTTTCGCCGTAAATTGGCCCAAGCTCGCCCGGTGGCAAGTTATATTTAGCAGTAGCTTCCGGAGTTGCCCACTCATCCCAGATGGTAACTCCGTGGTCTTGCAAGTACTTAACATTGGTATCTCCTCTTAAAAACCACAGCAATTCGTAAATAATTGACTTTAGAGGCATTTTTTTGGTGGTCAGCAACGGAAAACCATCGTCCATCTTAAACCGCATCTGATAGCCGCAAACAGCAATGTTTCCCACGCTTTGGGGATCGCTTTTTTTCTCGCCGTTTTCCAAAACGTGTTTTAACAAAGTCAAATATTGCTGCATTTATTTAACGTAAGTTATTTTTACTTTTGCCGATTCCAAAACTTTTTTTGCATCAAAATTTGAGCCGCCGCTCGCAAAATAAAGATTTTTTATTCCCGAAAACGCTATGAGTTTGGCGCAAACAGGACAAGGAAAAACTGTAACATAAAGTGAAGAGCCTTGCAGCGAAATCCCCTTTTTCGCCGCCTTGGAAATAATCATCTGCTCTGCGTGAATTGTGTTGGATATATCTTGCCTCTCTCCCGCCTTAAAAAAATCGCGCGCCTCCCCAACCTGATAGGGCGTATGGTCTGAAGGCAAGGATTTGTTGTTGCCCCGGAGAACAATTTTGCTATGTTTTACCAAAACAGCTCCTATCTGACGCCACCAGTCAGAACTTTTTTGCGCTTCTTTTCCGGTCTCTGCCATCATTTTGCGATCAAAGACACTCTTGGAAACCGGGAAGTCCTTCGGAGGCACTTGAACCAAAACCTTACTTTTATCCCAGCGCAAGAAAACCGACTGCCAGCTTATTTTTGATTTTTTCAGGTACCTTCCGGCGAAGTTTCGGGATATCTCCTCATCAACAAGAATAAATTCTTTCCCGTTGAGTTTACCTAAACCGCTCTTTGAGAGAATTGATATATTTTTGAATCCCAACTTACCCAACAGCGCTTTTACTCTGCTGGTCTTTATTGAAGCGATGTCGGGTTTGAAGTCTGAAAGCTCTTCTTGCAGTTGCGCATCAATCAAGTAAACTTTAGAAGCTCTATTTTTTATCTTGTCAAAAAAATCCAAATACCCTTTATGAATAACCGGAACATAAAGAATGAGAATTTTCTGTGCCATAAAAGGCAGCTACTCAATGGTAATTCCCATTTGGCGCGCTGTTCCCTCAATGATTTTTTCTGCGGCTTCAATGCTTTCGGCGTTCAAGTCGGGAAGTTTTTGCTCCGCTATCTTGCGCAACTGCGCCTTGGTTATTTTGCCGACTTTGGTTTTGTTGGGAGTACCTGAGCCCTTTTCAATAGCGGCTGCTTTTTTGAGAAGTTCGGAAGCCGGCGGCTGTTTTAATTTTAACTCGTAAGTTCTATCTTCAAAAACCGTGATTTCAACGGGTATAACCCAGCCAGCTTGGCTTTTGGTCATATCGTTGAACTTTTGACAAAACTCTAAAAGGTTCAACCCGTGAGGAGCCAAAGCCGGACCAACCGGAGGCGCCGGAGTGGCTTGGCCAGCCGGAATTTGAAGTTTTACGATTGTTTTTACTTTTTTCATAACTTTTTAATCTGCAAAGAGTCCAGTTCCACGGGTGTATCTCTCCCGAACATATTGACGAGCACCTTTACTTTTCCTCTCTCTTGGTCAACATCAGAAACTTTGCCGTCAAAATCCTTGAAAGGGCCGTCAACTATTTTTACCGGGTCACCAGGCTTCACTTCAATCTTGTATTGGGGCTCTTCCTGACCTATTCTCTTTTTCAAGCCCTCAATTTCAGGCAGAGAAACGGGCAAAGGCGTGGTTCCCGCGCCCACAAAACCGGTAACGTTTGGGGTATTGCGCACCACGTACCAACTGTCGTCGGTAACTATCATTTCTACCAAAACGTAGCCTGGATAAATTTTTTCTTCCACCACTTTTCTTTTGCCGTCTTTTATTTTAATCTTTTTTTCCTTGGGAACCAAAACGTTGAAGATTTTGTCTTCCATACCCAAAGAAGCCACCCTCTGTTTCAGGTTTTTGGCAACGGCGTCTTCGTATCCGGAATAGGTATGTATAACGTACCAGTTTTTTTGCTGTGGTAATTGCTGTTTTGGCATGCGAGCTGAGCGAGCACCGAGCACTCTAAGCTAAATGAATTAACACATATGCATAGAGGGCGGGGTTATTTTCATAATATAAACTTATTAAGTAATGTAGTGAAAATAAAATCCAAAGCTCCAAGGAAAGCCGCCAGCGCGAAAGACGCCGCGATGACAATCAAGGTATATTTTACGGTCTCTCGCCTGTTTGGCCAGTTGACTTTTTTCATTTCCAACCTGACCTCTTTCAAAAAAGTAATGACTTTATCAAACATAATCACAATCTACGAATTATGCGCTTAGATGTCAACCCCGCTATAGTATGCCTCGTTCACAGGGCAGGAATTTTTAAATGTCTAAATTCTTGACCTTCTTAGCGTAGCTCTGTATAAACTTGCGCCGCGGCAGGACTTCATCGCCCATCAAAGTGTCGAAAACTTTATCGGCCTCTCTGGCAGAGTCAATTGTCACCTGGAGCAAAATGCGGTTCTTTGGGTCCATGGTCGTGTCCCACAACTCTGAAGCATTCATTTCACCAAGGCCCTTATACCGCTGAATGGAAACAGGTCTTTTGCCAAAACCTTTCAGCTTAGTCAACTTCTGCTCTTCGGTGTAAGCATACTGGGCTTCTTTTCCCGACTGAATCTTATAAAGAGGCGGCTGGGCAATGTAAAGGTAACCTCTCTCAATTAGCGGCTTTAAGTATCGGTAAAAAAGGGTCAAAAGTAAAGTGCGAATGTGAGCGCCATCAACGTCGGCGTCAGACATCAAAATTATGCGGTGATACCTTGCTTTTTCGGGATCAAAGTCCTCTGCCACAGCCGTTCCCAAAGCGATAATGAGCGCCTTTATTTCCTTTGAAGAAAGCATTTTGTCCAGACGCGCTCTTTCCACATTCAGAATTTTGCCTCGCAGGGGCAAAATTGCCTGAAAGTGCCTGTTTCTCGCCTGCCTGCTTGATCCGCCTGCGGACTCCCCTTCCACAATGTAAAGCTCGGATTCTTCCGGCTTGCGGGAGGCGCAGTCGGCAAGTTTGCCAGGCAAAGCCAACCCCTCCAAAACTCCTTTTCTCAAAACCGTTTCTCTGGCAGCCTTAGCCGCTTTTCTGGCTTTGGCAGACAAAATACATTTTTCAATTATGGCTCTTGCGTCCTGAGGGTTTCTTTCCAGAAAGTCAGAAAGAGCTTCTGAAACAACAGTCTCAACCCCCAGTTTTGCTTCTGGATTTCCCAACTTTGCTTTAGTCTGGCCTTCAAACTGGGGCTCCCTTATTTTCACTGAAACCACGGCGGTTAACCCCTCCCTAACGTCGTCGCCCGACAAGTTGTCGCCGTTTTTATCTTTGATGAATCCTTGTTTCTTGGCGTAGTCGTTCAAAGTTCTCGTTAGGGCCACCCTGAAACCGGTCAAATGGGTACCCCCCTCGCCAGTGTGTATGTTGTTGGCAAAACCTTCTTCGTAACTTTCAAGCTCTTCCGTGTATTGAAAAGCGGCCTCCACCATAGTTTGGTCCTTGGAACCCGAACAGTAAAAAACATTTGGGTGATGCTTAGCTAGTCCTTTGACAAGGTACTTAATATAAGAAGTCAGACCGCCTTCAAAATAAAAGCCGTAAGTTGTCTTTTGTTTTTGTCGCTCGTCAGCAACGGTGATTCTAACCCCTTTGGTCAAGTAGGCCTGCTGGCGCAAGTGGTGCAAAATGCGCTTCAAATCAAACTTAATCTCTTTGAAAATCTCAGGGTCGGGTTCAAAAGTAACCTGAGTACCAGATTGCTGGCACCTGGCGATTTTTTTCACGGCCGCTTTGGGTTTTCCTTTGGCGTATTCCTGGGCGTATTTTATTTTATCACGGCAAACTTCAACCCTCACCCACTTGGAAAGAGCATTTACAACGGAAACTCCAACTCCGTGGAGCCCGCCGGCAATCTTATAACTTTGGCCGCCGAACTTGGCGCCAGCGTGCAGAGTGCACATTACGGTTTCCAAAGCTGATTTTTTCGTTTGCGGATGTTTTTCAACAGGAATGCCGCGGCCGTCATCAGTGGTTCTCACTCGGTTTTCGGGCAAAAGCGCCACCTCAATGTTTTTGGCGTACCCAGCCATGGCTTCATCTAATGCGTTATCAAAACACTCCCAGATTAAGTGATGGAGTCCTTCAGGGCCGGTGGAACCAATGTACATTCCCGGTCTTTTGCGAACCGGCTCTAAACCCTCCAAAACATAAATATCTTTGGCTTGGTAACTGTTTTCTGTTTTTGCGTTTTTAGCTGCCATTTTATTTATTTTACACTATCTCAGTTCTGCGCTGAATTGCTTAGCTGTTTCTTTGTAAATTTTGTCTTGAATTTCATCAACCTCTTTTGAAACCAAAGTTCTTTCCATGCTGCGGTAAACGATTCTGTAGGTATAACTCATTTTGTTTTTGCCGAATTTTTCTTCGTCTTCATATTTATCCAAAAGCTCCACTTGTTCCACCAAATCTCCGCCAAGGTCGCGGATAAGATCAAAATAGTCGTTGGGAACGAAACCTTTATCAACCACAAAGGAAATGTCGCGCGTTACTGAAGGGTATTTTGAAATCTCTTTGAACTTTTGCCCCAATTTTAACTGGCTGCGAACCCTGGGGTCGTCCGACCACAAAAGCCGAATGTCGGGCAAGTCCATAGAAACCATTGCCAGTCGCTCCAGTCCAAATCCAAAAGCCCAACCGTTGTATCCTGTTATGTCGAAATTCTTTAATACGTCTTTTCTCGGAAGACCAGAACCCACCATCTCCACCCATTCCCCTCTTACTTTTATATTCATCTCGCAACTTGGATCGGTGTAGGGAAAAGTTTCAGGTGTAAAATTATACTCAACTTTCGGTCCGAAAATGGATTGTGCAACTTGCCCCAAAACCTGCTTCAAATCGTCAAGGGTCACCTTCCTCTTTTCGTCACGCGTTAAATAAAGGCCGCCGAATTGATGAAAAACGTTCATGTGGCGCCTGTCGATTTCGTCTTTCCTGTAAACTTTGGTATAGCAAACAACGCCCAAGTCCTCGCCCCGCGCGATTTTTTCTTTAACTTGCGGGTGCTCAAAATAGTAATGCCACATCACCGTGTCGTGCGTTATCAAAATGTGGTCTTGGTCAACGTAATAGGTGTCGGATTTGCTTCTCGAGGGATGCCCCGGCGGCATGTTAAACAGGTCAAACAAAACCCTGGTAGGCACTATTTCTGGAATCTTTATATCGTCAAAGTCCTTGAGAGCGGGAATTTGTTTCACCCTTTTGACGAGTTCAGCCAAAGGGCTTCCGGTGGTTCTGGTTAAATCCGGCATACGCAAAAAACGAAGCATTCTTTTAGCTTCATTGTCGGTTCTTTTTTCAAGCTGTTTTATCAGCTCTTTCTCCTCTTTTGAGTCAATTTCTATCAGCATACCTATTCTTTCATTATATCATATTTTTGAAGGAAAAACAATCCTAAAAACAAATGAAAGAGAACAGTTCTCCTTCATTTCGTTTTATTCTTTATGAGAAGCATTAATAAAGAAGGTGCGACCAAAAGACAACTTCGGCTGCGAGCTGGCGGAATTTCATTAAGTTAAGTTTTGCTCCAACTCCTTAAACTTTTTGAGAATATCGGGAAGTTTTTTGTACAAAGAGTCGGCGAACTTTTCGCTGTAAGTGTGGACTGCTTGGTTCCTGATATCGATCATGACCAGCCAGTATTTGTCGTATTTGATTAGGCTGGCGCGATATGCCTCGCGAAAACAGTCCTTGGGAGAATCACACCTGACTCCCTTTTGTTTCAGCAAGAACTCTTTTGTCAGTTTCCAGGCGAGGTCAAAAGTTATTTCAAAGCGCTTGATCGCTGAATCCCTTCTTTCCGCTGTTTTGGGCTTTGCCAGAACCTCTTTTAAGCGCGCCGCAGCTTTTTTATACTTCTTGGCTATTGCGTCGAGTTCTTTCATGCTACTTGGTCAAAAGTTCAAGCTGGCTGGCGGCTACTTTTTGAAAAACTTTGTCAGCCGCGCTGAAATCAACAACGTCTATTTTGTAAAGAAGGGGCAGTTTTTCTATGTCTTCGCGAATCTCCGCCATTTTATCCAGAGGCACTTCCTTGGGACCTCTTATGCCAACGTCTATGTCGGAAGTTTTGGCGCCTCTGCCGCTCACGCGCGATCCGAAGAAAAACACTTTATACTTTCTCAGGTCCAAGCGCTTGCCCACTATTGCTAAAATCTCCTTTTTAAGTTTTTTTACGGGGTATCGCTCCAACTTCATAATTCCATAGTATCACGGATTAAAAGAAAAACAAACTCCGCCAGCTGGCGGAGAAAGGCGCTTGTCTGCCGAAACTCGAAGAGCGAAGGAGAAAGCTTTAGTGAGAAAGTTTCTCGACTCCTCCGACTAACGTCAGAGTCGCTCGAAACATTCGACTTTGTAATCAAGGCTGGTCGAAGACCATGAGCGAAGTACCGCGCCCTTTCGACTTAGCTCAAGGTCGTCTCGAATGATAGTTGAGAGACGAAGCGGTACGAAGTCGAATGGCGGCAAATTCCTTGCCTGCCGGCAGGCAGGTCGCTCTCTGAATTTAGAAAAAGACCGCCTCGGACTGTGCCAAGGCGGCTCATTGCGCGTGAGCGCGGATGATAGTCTACTTCTCGATCGGATCGGCCAGCGACGGCACAAACCGAGTGTCCTTATTCCCCGTGCCCTTGAACGGGTGTCGAGTTTTGAATTCTCGGAGCGCGGCGTTCCATTCAATCGCGCCCCACTCGGTCTTACACACGAGAGTCTCGCGATTGCACCCTGGTGTGAAGCAGGTAAGCCTCGGGTTGCCCTTCGGCATGACCTGATCTAGCCGGACATCGTGGAGTTTTGTCATTCACTTCTCCTTAGCTGTTTTTCGGCGAGTTGCAAGAAGTGCCACTGGATGCGGTTTTCCTTCGGAAGCTTCTCGAAATACTTGACTTCCAGAGCCAGACGTTGAACTTCAAACTTCCGCTGAAGCCGCAGCACATCGGAGACGAATTCTTCCACCACGGGCATCATTCGGTGCTTCTCTTCAGGAGTCAAATCCTGCATGAATCCTCCTCAGTTCACGGTCTTGGGGCCTACTGCCACTGCCTTTCCCGCCGAGAACATCTTCTCCATCGCTTGCAGGTCCTTGATTCCTCGACGATCTGCTTCAGCGATCAACTTCCGCACTGTCTCTAGAAAAGGTGTTTCGGGTAGGTGCGTGATCGTGAAAACTTCCTTCTCCTCACCGGTGAGAAAGACGTCCTCTTGCGTCTGGAAGTTCTCAGAGCCGCCAAGCAGGATGACATAATGGTTTCCACGATACAGGTACACGAGCAGCTTCATTGCATCTCTTTTGTTGGGTTTGAAAAAAACAACTGACTTAACATGTTACTTCGATATTGCATTTTCAAAGAACAATTTAGTTCAGCATATTTCAGCTATTCTGTCAATACTGGATGAAATAAACCCTAAAATCAACAAAAAACAGCCCTATTGGGCCATTTCTTATTTTCTCTTAGCGGGGACGACGAGACTTGAACTCGCAGCCTCAAGATCGACAATCTTGCGCTCTAACCAATTGAGCTACGCCCCCCCTTAATATTTTCAGCGCCTCTTGAAATCTATTATACTTTCTCGTTAAGAACAAGTTTCCTGCAATACATTCATTATAAAGATAAAAGAATATTTTGCAACTATCGTTCATTGAAAAAGATAACTCAAAAGAACCATCCTGTTTTTTTATAAGCGAACCGCCTTTAGTGCCCACAAAAAATCGCAGCTTCTGCAACAACTTCTCTAAAAATATTTTACTCCCCGAGATAAACCTCGTACGAAACGCGTAAACCAACTTTTTCCTATCATTTCTGAAATACCTCATGAAAGCCACACTGCCGTCACCATCAAAATAACCTCTAACAAAATGCGAAAAGTATTGCTCCGGCACTTCCGGCAAATCAAGAGTCAAACTTTTTCGTGGAGTCAACCCCAATCTCAATAAATCGTTAAACATCTCTTTGCTTCCTATTTGAAGACGGTATCCTGTTTTCCATCTCGGATTTTTTGAAACAAACCTACCAATAACATGAGAAGACTGCATCTTCTCTCGGATTCTCTCAATCTGTTCTTTGTCTGTTGATGTAAACTCAATAAAATGAGCACCTCTTGAGTTAACAGACATACAACCATCGGCCGCAAAATATCCTAACACGTAAGCCATTTCCGGTGTCCACTTTTTAAAGAAGTCTTGATTAACCAAAACTGGTCTTACTTTTTTTACTCTAGGTTGTGCACGCGGACCACATCTTGGTCCGACATTCAACAAATTATTATTAGTAATTTTATGACTATCCTGCGATGGCACGCCGAGTTTCCTAAACCAACGACTAATAGTAGGGCGTGGTATGTCTAACCTCTCTCCTATTTCACTATGCTTTAAATTCGCTTTCCAATGCCAGTTGTATAAAATTGTGGCGATGGAGTCTTCAAAGCTCCTCTCGATATTTTTAATACGTGGCGAATCAGCAAGTCTATACATTATCATATTATATCTTAAATCGATCAGGTTTTCAATAAAAAACGCAGCCGAAAAATTGAAACGGCGTCTAATGATTGATGCAGTATTCTTGAATTAGTCCGAACGCATTTCGCCGCCTGCGGCGGCGAGGAACTCCCCCCGCGAAAATTCGGAAAGGCGGCGGCTTGTACTGAGCGAAGTCGAAGTGAGCCGCACGAATGACAATTTTCCCGATTTTTCTAAAATCTTTGATTTTATGAAAAATCGAGGATCCTCGATTTTGTAACCCCGACTTCAGTCAGGGGACAAAATCGGGACAAGTTTTTCTTTTGCGGCCTAATTGATTCTCTGCCAACTTTCGCCAGCGTTTGGACTTCGATAGATTATACCATCTTCACTAGAAGCAGTAAGTTCCTTGAAATTTTCAGGATTGATGGCAATGGCAGTAACTTTGACACCATTCAGACCGTCGAGTTTTTTCCAGTTTTGCCCGGTATCGATTGTTTTCCAAGCCCCGGCTTGCGTGCCTGCATACATAACAGTTAAATCTTTATGGAAAGTAGCAAGCGTATAAACTGTTGTGTTGTCAAAAACATTCGTTGTCTTTGTCCAACCGCAAAAACAACTGAAAGATTGGAAGAGACCGTCAGCCGTCCCCGCCAAGAGGAGGCCCCAATTATCCCAGCCCATAGATTTATCCATCGAAGTTTGTACCGCCATATAGGCAAACGATCTTACGCCTGGGTTTTCGGGGCCGTCATCCATACGCTTCCAAGAAACGCCGCCGTCTTTACTTTTGAACACACCATTATCAACAGAGTAGGCAAAAAGTAAATCGGGATTACGTTGATTAATCGCCAAACCATGAATATCTGTACCTTTTATCCCATCATCAGAACGCACCCAGGCAATACCACCATCAATACTTTTTATGACACCTAGATCATGTCCACCGGCAAAAATTGTTTTCTGGTTTCGGGGGTCAACAACGAGGCTCATCCAATCATCAGCGTTAACGCTTCCTTTCACCGAAACCTTTTGCCAAGTTTTGCCACCGTCGTTGCTCTGGAATAGTCCGCCGTGTGTTCCTAAAAGTAAATTGCTTTCGGTGTCGTAGGCAATAGCATGGATATGTTGAGCTCCTGGTATTACAGAATTGCTAGACCCCCCTTCATCACTATGAGACATTACAGTTTTATTAACCGGAGTATCTATCGTGGTGTTAGTAGATTTATTACTCACACCCAAGAAATAGCCAACTACTATGGCACCAATAATAAAAACTGGAATTAATAATTTATTGTTCATATGATTAAAAATTTTTCTTTTTCCCAAAATCAAAATATGGTTCGAGCCGATATTTTTAACGGGTTCTTTGGCAGTTTTTATCCCAGCGGCTTCGGATTTTTTTCAGAGCCCGCCCGCCAAAATGGGTTCGGACTAATTTCAGAATACGGCACCACTTTGAAAAATGCAAGTTTCAAAGTAGTGCAGTATTCTTGAATTAGTACGAACGCATTTTTCCGAAAAAATCCCCCCGCGAAAATCCGGAAAGGCGGCGGAGCCGCACCGATGATAATTTCCAGTTTTTCTTTGGCGGCATACTTAAAATCAATAAATGTTCACACCTAATATGCTATTAAGTTTCAACCTCAATTTATCAATTTGCTTCTGGCACTTCGTGGTCGGTTCTGTACCAGACGGAGGAATACCGCAGTTGATTTTATTTTCTTTACCATCAAGTGATACGGTAATTCGATATGTCGCTTGGTCAGGTACAAGCAGTTCCTTAGTAAAATCTTGCGATTGCAAATTTATAAGACCGGCATCCGAAATGGTTTTGCGAATGTCATCTAATTCTACTGGGAGTAATGAACGATCAATTTTATTTACTTCTTTTGCGCCGCCTTGCGTTGTTTCTCGATAAGTAATATGAGCACCAGAAATTTTAACTTCAAACGAGCTTCCGAAAATACTTCCACCAGCAAAGAAGTCAAGCGCAGGAGCGGCGCTTTGAGTTTGCGCATTGTTCGTAGATTTTTCTACTGGCTGGCACCATCGGAAGCTATCAATACATCTCATCATGTTGGGTTGATAACCAGCAGGGCAACCCTCTTGAGGGGCAAGTGTGTAATTTCCTGCCTTCATTGCTTCGACGGAAGCAATGCAACAACTTTCGCTCTGTTTACTTTTGCATTCGTTCGCAAGATTACCGTAGTAGTTTTGCGTGTTATTAGGGATGGCGTTTTGAATGTTCTGATTATCTTTTCTTCCCCCAAAATTAAAATATGGTTCGAGCCGATGTTTTTCTACGGGTTCTTTTGCGGTTTTGAGCGGTGCGGCTCCGCCGCCTTTCCGAATTTTCGCGGGGAGATTTTTCCGGAAAAGTGCGTTCGGATTAATTCAAGAATACTGCACTACTTTGAAACTTGCATTTTTCAAAGTGGTGCCGAGGGTGGGACTTGAACCCACGACTTCCGCCTTACTTGCCCCGCACCAAATTGTGGCTGTGAGAGGGATTGAACCTCTGGCCCAACGCTTATGAAACGTTTGCTCTACCACTGAGCTACACAGCCGGAAATTTTGGTGCGGGGTGAAAGTGCGGCGTTCTGGCCAGCTGAACTACCCCGGCAAATTCGCCAAACCTTCAAGCCAACCATTAAGTTTCCTTCTAAGTTTAGTGCCTTGGCGAACGGTAATTCTTAATGTGCCGAAATACTCGTCTGGGTTTGGGTAAATTTTCTTAGATTTTGCTTTTATCAAAATCGTTTTAGTAAATTGGGTCAAAGGAATGTTTATAAGTTTCGACCAATAACTTTCTATCTCGCCCGCCCTATTCTTATGGATTTCATTTATTTTGACCTGAAGAGAAAACTTATTATCTGAAACTCCGCAAATCTCCTTAAACCATTTAAACATAAACAAAATCATTTTAGGATCTGAATTTATAAAACTCAATCTGTCGCTTCCAGGATATGTTTCGCCTTCACTCCAGTACATCCCTAATCCGCCTATAAAAAGGTCCCTTTTGCTGAGCTTGCCAATGTCTTTCAATCCTTCCTCTCTCGTCAGCTTAACTTCTCGCAATCTATCCGCCCTTAACCTTTCCGCGGCAACCATTCTACCTTTATAGCTACCTGAAGTTTGTCTTTCTGACAATCTTTCAATTTGCTCTGGCGTCAAAACAATATCACGACACCATTTGCTAATAGAGCCACTCTTTAACATATCTAGCTCTTTGGCAATCTCGCCAATACTCCAACCGCTTCTTCTTAGTTCTTGAGAAAGGAGTTTCTTGGTAGTAACAGTGTTCATATTAAATTTTAACTGGTACCGGGGCTTGGAATTGCACCAAGGTCTCGAGCTTCTTTTTATTAACTCTTTGTTGCCAAAGAGAATGGACTATACCATCTCCCTCATCTCTTCCAAGAAAAGGGTGTTCCCATTATAGTCTCTGAACCTTCCCCGACGTTACGTCGGGGCTTGGCTGCTGATTGCCCCAAGGGGTTTTCCAGCAATTTCGGGAATTTTTCCGTAAGATGTTATCATCCTAGGCCACAAAATTTTATGGGACTCGTGAGATACTACTTCTCTACCCCGGTGCTATAAATCTTAGCACAAGTTCACAAAATCTCCAAGTCCGCAAGGGCTCTAGCATAAATATCCACAGCTTTTTTTGTTTCTTCAAGCTCCAAGCGATAGTCCGGGTCGTGAACAATGTTGTTGCGGATCTTGTGTGCAGATTCAATATCTTTAACATTTGAGATTAACTCCCTCGGCGCACTCTCCAACCTTTCTACCATTGACTCGCCTTTTAAGTTCATTTTCACCAAAATGTCGTCAAGAAATGAATCAGCTTCAATAACCGCCAGTTTGTACTCTGACTCAAGTCCTTTTTCAAGCCGCGAAACAATCTTTGCCCACTGCCTCTGCGTTTTTCTGGCAGCTGCGGGTTTGTAGCCAAAAAACGAGAAAGCGTCAAACAGAAACTTTAACTGCAGCCACTCCGACCTGAAAAAACCGAAGAAAAAAACGACGAAAACCAGGAATGCGGAAAAAACCATAAAAACAACTTTCAGCCAGGTCAGCCAAAGAAGGTTAGGCGGCTCCAAAATGAATGAAACTACGGATTCATGCCACATGGTACTTTTTGCCGACTTCCAAAATTTTGTGCTCCTCAAAGGGCCTCCCGATTATCTGAAGGCCAACAGGCAGATTTCCCGCCTTGCCAACGGGCAGGGACAAAGCCGGAAGTCCCGCCAAGTTGACCGAGACCGTAAAAATGTCGGCGAGGTACATTGTTAAAGGATCATCTGTCTTTTCGCCAAGACGGAAAGCGGTTGTTGGCGACGTCGGGGTAAAAATAACGTCAACTTTTCCAAAAGCATTGTCAAAATCCTGCTTTATCAACTGTCGAACTTTTTGCGCCCTTAAATAATACGCATCGTAGTAGCCCGCAGACAAAGCGTAAGTCCCCAGCATAATTCTTCTTTTAACTTCAGCGCCAAAACCCTTCTCTCTGCTTTGCAAATAAACGTCTAATAAATTTTTCTCTTTGCGCTTTGCGTCTTTAGCTTCCGAATGCCCGTACTTGACACCATCGTATCTCGCCAAATTGGCCGATGCTTCAGACGGCACAATAATATAATAACAAGCCAACGCGTATTCTGTATGCGGCAAACTTACTTGAATGATCTCAGTTCCCATATCTTCATATTTCTTAATCGCCGCTTTTATAACTTTTTCCACCCCCGGATCAGTTCCTTCAACAAAGTACTCTTTAGGAACGCCGATCTTTAAATTGCGAATTTCGAATTTGGGATTTGGGATTTGTGATTTAGGATTTACGGAAGTGCTGTCCTTCTCGTCTCTCCCTTTTATCGCATCAAAAACAATCTGGCAGTCCTCAACCGTTTTCGCAAGGGGCCCTATTTGGTCAAACGAAGAAGCGAAAGCAATAAGGCCGTAACGTGAAACCGCCCCGTAAGTTGGTTTCAGGCCAACCACCCCGCAAAAAGAAGAGGGCAAACGTATGGAGCCGCCCGTGTCTGAGCCGAGAGAAAAAACGGCCATATTTGCGGCCACCGCGGCGGCGGACCCGCCCGAGCTCCCCCCGGCAACACGCTTCAAATCGTGAGGATTCTTTGTGGGCCCGAAAGCCGAGTTTTCGGTTGAAGAACCCATGGCAAACTCATCCAAGTTGGTTTTCCCCAAAATCACGGCACCTGCATCCTTTAGCTCCTTTACTGTGGTAGCGTCGTATGGAGCTACGTAGTTTTCAAGCATTCTAGACCCGGCCGTGCATTTAACGTTTTCAACCATCATGTTGTCTTTGACAGCACAGGGAACTCCGGCCAGCAAAGAAACTTGGCTCCCTTGGGCCAGCAACTTGTCAACAGCTTTGGCTTGCCAAAGAGCTTGTTCTTTAGCCAAGGTTAAAAAAGAGAAAATGCCTTTGTCATTTTTTTCAATCCGGGCCAAGTGCGCCTGAGCCAACTCCAAAGCCGAGAACTCTTTTGAAGCCAGGCCTTGATGGATTTTGTTAATCGTCAGGTTTTCAATGTCCATTGAGAATTGATTTGACTTTCAAGTAACCGTTTTTTGTTTCGGGCATCAACTCCGTCAGTTGTGCACTTTTCGCTTTGCGTTTTTCGCTAGCAACGTCTACTCTCATAACATTCTCAACACGAACCGAGTGGCTCATCGGTTCAACCCCTGAAACATCAATCTCTTTGAGTTTTTCAAAATAACCCAAAATAGCCGAAAGTTCTTTTTGGTACTTCACTATTTCTTTTTCGGTTAAACCCAAGCGGGCCAGTTTGGCGACTTTCTTAACTTCTTCCTTCGTTATCATGACGTAAGATGTAAGATTAACGGGGCGGTTCCAGCTCCTTGGTTTCCACCAAAACATCCTGCAGTTCGTCCAAGTTTTCCAAAACCATGCCGGCTCCCCTCACAACGGCTGTTAAGGGATCTTCAATGACGGTTGTGGGAATCTTGGTCTCTTTTTGAATTAAAACGTCTATGCCTCGCAAAAGAGACCCGCCGCCTGCCATTTGCACTCCTCTGGTCATAACGTCGGCCAAAAGTTCCGGCGGCGCCTCTTCTATTGTCTTTTTGACCTCTTCAACAATAAGGCGAATCGACTTTTCCATCGCGCTTTTTATTTCCTGCTTCCCAACCATAATTTCCTCGGGTAAACCGGTAACTAAGTTTCTGCCGCGCATAGGCATCTCTTTTTTTGAGTTATCGGCTCCGCCGTTTGTTTGCGAGACCTCTTTTTTGCTTCCTTTACTTTTTGTTGCTGCCGCTCTTTGAGGTTTTGATCCGGAGCTTGCATAGTAAGCCGAGCCTATGTTTATTTTAATGGCTTCGGCCGTTCTCTCGCCGATTAACAATTTATACTCGTCCTGCGCAAACTGGATGATGTCTTGGTTTAAGCGGTCTCCGGCCACTTTCAAGGTCTTGGATATCACTATTCCGCCGAGAGAAATTACAGCAATGTCAGTGGTGCCTCCGCCAATGTCAACGATGAAGTTTCCACCGGCCTCCTGAGTTGGCAATCTTGCGCCAATGGCAGCGGCCATGGGTTCCTCAATTATAAACACATCTCTGGCTCCCGCAGACCTGGCTGCGTCTTTAACGGCTTTTTTTTCAACTTCGGTAACGCCGCAGGGAATACCCATAATCACTCGCGGGGCGGGGTTGATAATCAAATGCTTCTTTCTGACTTTCTCAATAAAGTATTTAAGCATCTGCTCTGTTACTTCAAAGTCGGAAACCACCCCCGAAACCAAGGGTCTCGTGGCCACAATATGGGCCGGAGTCCTGCCCACCATTTTTTTGGCTTCGTTACCAATGGCCAAAACCTGTCCGGTTTTTTGGTTTATGGCCACCACAGAAGGCTCCATAATCACTATACCTTTGTTCCGAACGTAAACGCGGGAATTGGCCGTTCCCAGATCAATGGCAATGTCTTCGGAAAAACGACTAAATAGTTTGTTGAACATTTTTTATTTTCACCAACTTTACTTTTTTATCATTTCTCTTTTTCAATTCCGCGCAATCTTTCTGCAATGTTCTCTCGCTGATCACGATTCTCCAGGGAATCCCAATTAAGTCGGCGTCGGCAAATTTCTCTCCAACTGTCTTTTGCTCCCTGTCATCATATAATACTTCAACTCCATGTTTTTTCAAACTTCCGTACAAACTCTCGCTAACTTCTTTAACTTTTGACTCCTCACCCAACAAAATCAAATGCGCTCCGAAAGGAGCTATTTCTTTTGGCCAGATAATTCCTTCTTGGTCATGGTGAACTTCCACAACGGCGCCCATTGTTCTGCTCAACCCAATGCCGTAAGACCCCATTACTACGTACTTTTTCTCGCCTTTTTTGTCGGTAAAGCGCAAATCAAAGGCCTTCGAGTACTTCTCGCCCAAGGGAAAAATGTTGCCAACCTCAATAGATCTTTTTTCTTGTATTTGGCCTGAGCATTTGGGACACTTGCTAATGCCTCTAATTTTTGAAACTTCTTTATTCTCGGCGTATTTGCATTTTTGGCAAACGTATATAGTATCTTCGCCCAAGGGAGCGACAACCTGAAACTCGTGAGTGTTACTCATGGTGAACACGCCTCCCGAAGCTAAAGTATAAATTGTTTCCAGTCCGCAGCGCTTAAATATTTTAAAGTAGGCCTTCTTTACCTCCTCGTAATAACGCAAGAGGTCTTCTTTTGAGGCGTGAAAGCTGTAAAGGTCTTTCATTACGAACTCTCTGCCTCGCAAAAGACCCGACTTGGCTCTGGGCTCTGCCCTGGCTTTTGTCTGTATCTGATAAGCAGCAAAAGGCAGGTCCTTGAAAGAGAAGACAAAACGGGAAGCAATCTCTGTCAAAACTTCCTCGTGGCTCCAGCCGATTATAAACTCGCCAGTATCGTGGCTTTTGCCTTTTGCTTCAAAAGTTATGTCAACGTTTGCCCTACCCGTGGCTTTGTAATATCTTTTATCAACCAAAACCGGAAGGAAAATCTCTTGTCCTCCTATAGCCGCCATTTCTTCTCTCACGATGTCGGCTATTTTGCTCAAAACCCGCCAGCCCAGAGGCAAAAAAGAATAAACTCCGGCTGAATTTTTGTGCACGAAACCGGCTCTCATGAGCAATTTTGCGTTCAAGGCCTGCTCATCTTTTGGCGCTTCCCTTGACGTTTTAGTAAAAAGTTGGGATTGTCGCATAGGTTAGAAAAGTCGGGTTATGTCTCTTATCGTAATCAAAGCAATAAGCAAAAGCAGGACGCTGAAGAAAAAGGCGGTAACTTTTTGTTCAAGTTTTTGGTTAACCGACCGTCCTTTTACTTTCTCAATAAACAAAAACATAAGTTTTCCGCCGTCAAGCGCTGGTATGGGCAGGATGTTGAAAATGGCAAGGTAAATTGAGATTGCGGCGATAAACTGCAGGTAGTTGGCCAGCCCGAGCTGGAAAAACTGAGTCATTAAAGCCACTATGCCAACGGGTCCGGTCAAATCGGCTCCCGGCGGAACGCCTTTGCCCAAAACCAAGTTTGATAGGAGACCCGCCAAAGCGGCTATTATGTTTCCGGTCATTGTTAAGGTAGCTTCAATACCTTTGATGGGCGCTAGATACCAAGGATGCCTCTCCAAAGCTGTCCTTACTAAAACAACTCCCATTGCTCCCTCGCCCTCTGGCGGCGAAACGCGCGGCACCAAAGAAATATTAAAAACCTCCTTACCTCGCTCAACTTGCAAAATAATCTCTTGACCCTTATATTGCTCTGTCAACTCCTGAACCTCTTTTACTTTGTTAATTTCGAATTTCGAATTTCGAATTTCGAATTTTCTTATAGTGTCTCCAACTCTCAAGCCGGCAGCTTGAGCCGGCGACGCCGAAGCTATCATACTAATCTGCACTTTTGGATTTATTAAGAGGCCTTTGTCATCGTCTGAAACCGCAGTGGGAGAACCAAGCCACATAACGAAACTCATCAAAAAAGCCGCCACCAGCCAGAAAGAAACCACGCCGCCTGCAACAATTGCGGCCCTCTGCCAAATTGGTTTTGAAGCAAAACTCCTGATGTCGTGAATTCCTGCCTCGCCTTCCTCTCCCAAAACTCTCACGAAAGCCCCAAGAGGGATTAAGTTTAGAGAGTAGATTGTCTCTCCAATTTTCTTGTCGAACAAACGTGGCGGCAAAAACACGCCGAACTCTTCAACTTTTACTCCAAATTTCTTGGCAACCAAAAAATGCCCCAACTCATGAAGGATTATAAGTAGAATCAGCGAAAAAACTACGATGATAACGGTGAACACCATTATTCTAAAATTTCTTTATGTTTTCTCTCTGTCAACTCCTCAATCTTCTTGTTATACTCATCCACCAACTTCTGAAGCTCTTCTTTGCCCCTGAACTTGTCGTCTTCTCTTATTTTGCCTTCCTTAAATCTTTCTTGAATCTCGTCCCAAGCCTCGTCTCTCCACCTTCTGACCGTTTGCCGGCTCTGCTCTTTTTTTTCGGCTAAAAGTGAAAACAAGTTTTTCCGGTACTCTTGGGTTAGAGGCGGCAGAGTCAGCCTGACGGCGTCTTTGTCAACCACCGGATTTGCCCCTATCCCAGTTTTTTCCAGAGCAGCAACTATGCCTTCAGTGTACGATTTGTCCCAAGGCTGGATAAGAATTTGTCTAGCTTCTGGCGTGGAAATGGCCGATAACTGCTTTAAAGGAAACTTCTGCCCGAAACAGTCAACCACAACGTCTTCAACCAAAGAAGGCGTGGCTCTGCTCGTGCGAATTTTCGAGGTCTCCCTTTCCATAAAACTAATGACTTTTTGCAGCTCGGGCTTAATTCCGTTTACGATATCTTTATAATTTATGTTTTCTTTATCCAACATAGCAGTTAATAGTTACTAATTGCACAATTTGGTTTGCTGGGCAGCTGAACAATCAGGGTCGCCTACATACTGTTCTGAAGTTCCAGAACCATCTACGCAAACCCAATTGCCCGAATTCAACATAACTTCAATACAGTAACTTTCGCCCTCGGCAGCAACAGTTTGAACTTGGTAGTTGTAACTTCTGCCGCCGATATTTCCAATTTGAAAACGTTTTTCTCTAAAAGTTTTCATGAAGCATTAAAGTTTCAAGCGCCAGACGCCGGTTAACGTTGGTTCTCTCTATTAAAAAAAGCGTGTTTTGGATTTTTTGAAGAATTGCCTTGTTTTTGATAACGTCCCTCCTGAAATAATACAACCAGGTAGTTAAAACTCCCGACAAGGCGGGCGACTTGGAAATATTTTCCGCGTACTTAAAACGCTCGGCCAAGTCGGCTTTCGTCAAAGCCGTTATCCCTGAATAATCTCTCGGTTTGTCAGCTTCTTGCGAAAAAAACTTAACTCTCTGAACTCGCGAAATAATCGTCGGCAAAAGGGCGTCGGGAAATTCGGTTACCAAAACCAAGAAAGCCTCTCCCTTGGGCTCCTCCAATGTTTTCAAAAGCGCCGATTGCGCTTCCTGATTCATAAGATGAGCCTGGTTTATTACAGCTACTTTCAGGAGAGCTGTGGATGGTTTCAAAGACAGACGCCATATGCAGTCGCGAACTTGAGATATCTTAATCTCTTCCTCTTTGAGCCCAACAACAACAAAATCGGGGTGGACTTTGCTGATGTCGTGGCCAAACAGCTGCAGAACAAACTCTTTTGCCGTGACCCCGGAAACCAGCAAAGCATGAGTGAGTTTATTTGCTTCAACCAGTTTTTTTAGATATTCAAGTTTTTTTTGATTACTCAAAATCATATTAACATTTCATCATATCAGCATATCATCATTATAAAGTGATGAAATGTAACTATTTCTTTGACATTATACTTTTCTTGTAAACTTCCAAGTTTTCAAGCACCACTCCAGTTCCTTTGGCAACGCAAGAAAGCGGGTCTGCGGCTAAGAAACAAGGAACGCCGGTTGACTTAGCTATTAACTCATCGATGTTTCTCAAAATGGATCCGCCCCCCGTCAGCGTCATGCCTTTGTCCATCACGTCGGCTGACAATTCGGCTGGAGTGTCCCAGAGCACGGCTTTTATCGCTTTTATAATGTCGGAGAGAGGCTCAGCTAAAGCTTCGGCAACCTCGTTTGAAGAAACTTTAACGTTCTTTGGCAGACCGGAAATTAGGTCTCGGCCGCGAATCTCCAAAAACTCTTCCTGCTTTTTGGGCTGAGCCGTGCCGATTTTTATTTTCACTTCTTCGGCAGTGCGCTCTCCAATCGCCAAGTTGTATTTCTTTTTAATGAAGTTTGCTATGGCAAAGTCCATTTTGTCGCCGGCCACTCTGACAGAACTTGACGTAACTATGCCGCCCAGCGAAATCACGGCAACCTCAGAAGTCCCTCCGCCAATGTCAACAACCATGTATCCTGAGTAAGAGTTGATGGGGATGCCTGCTCCAATAGCGGCCAAAATGGGTTCCTTTGCCACAAAAACTTGTTTTGCTCCGGCCCACGAGCCCGCTTCAATCACGGCCCTTCTTTCCGTGGAAGTTATGCCAGCTGGCACCCCTATCATCAATTCGGGTTTTAAAAACCTGAAGCTGCCTGAAACCTTGTCGATAAAATGTTTGAGCATGGCCTGCGCTACCTTATAATCAGCTATCACGCCGTCTTTTAGAGGCCTGTAAACCCTGATGGTGTCTGGAGTTCTACCCGTCATTTCTTTAGCTTCCTGGCCTACCGCCAAAATTTTATTTTCGGCAAGGGTAACGGCAACAACCGAGGGTTCTTGCAAAACTATACCTTTGCCTGGAACGAAAACCAAAGAATTGCAAGTGCCGAGGTCAATTCCAATTTTTCTTAAAAACATGCGAGTGAAATTATTTTATAATTGAGCGAGCACCCCGCCCTCTATGCTATTTGACATCATCCGCAGGGTAAATCCTATCACGAGCAGAAAATTTACTTTCGGGAATAAATCCAACAGCTTAGAGGGCGGGGTGCTCGGGTATCATACGGATACCCTCGTTATATCTGCTCCCAAGCCCTGTAATCTCTCTTCTATTCTTTCGTACCCTCTGTCTATTTGATAGATGTTGTTGATTATGGTATTCCCCGAAGCCACCAGCCCCGCCGTCAAGAAAGCGGCTCCCGAGCGAATGTCCAAAGAAGGAATTTCCTTTCCCACAAGACGGGTTGGGCCGTTGATTATTGCTCTGTGGGGGTCACAAAAAATAATGCTAGCTCCCATTTTGTTCAATTCTTCCAAGTATTTCAAGCGGCCTTCGTACAGAGGGTCATGAATAAGGGTAGGTCCTCTAGATTGAGTGGCTAAAACGCCAAGCTCTGGCTGCAAGTCAGTGTGTACCCCGGGGTAAGGCAAGCTTTGGATTTTGTCCATTTTAAGAACTTTTGAAGGTAAAATTAAAATCTCTTTGCCTCCTTTCAAAACTTCAAACTTCGCGCCGAAATCGCGCAATCTTTTTAAAAAAAGCTCCAAAAAATCAACTGCCGCTCCTCTAATCAGAACTTTGCTTTTTGTCGCCAAAGCCATCGCCGCAAAAGTGCCGGTCTCTAAAGGGTCGGGCATTATGGTATGCTTAAATCCCTTTAGTTTTTTACTCCCGCTAACCTTGATGGTGTGGGCGGTTTTTTGCTCAACCTTTGCTCCCATTTTTCTCAAAACACTTACCAATCCCTGAACCTCGTAGTCCTGGTCAGCGATTTTGAGTAAAGTTTCCTTTGCTTTTGAAGCCGCGGCCAGAATCACGTTTTCAGTGGCCGTAACGCTGAACTCCCGCAAAGTTACCGAGGATGCCTTAGGTCTCCCTTCAAAATAAAAGTTTTTTCCTTCTGCCCGCAATTTCACGCCCATCTGGGAAAAAGCGTCCAAGTGCGTGTCTATTGACCTGGCCCCTATCAGACAGCCCCCGGGCAGCGGAAACTTTATTTTGCCAAAACGCGCCAAGAGCGGCCCCAAAAGCACTATTGAGCCGCGAAAATAAGTGATAATATCAAAAGGCAAATCTTTGGGGTCAATGTCTGAACAAACAATCTTAATGCTACGTTTTCCGAGCCACGAGACCTGAGCCCCTATTTTTTCCAGAATGCTAAGCTGTCGCAAAACGTCTTGGACAAGCGGCAAGTTGGAAATAAAGCACGGTTCTTTGGTTAAAAGGCAAGCCGCCAAAAGAGGAAAAGAAGCGTTCTTGGCTCCACGAACCTGAATTTGCCCCAGAAGTTTTCTCCCTCCGCGGATTAGAAACTGCTCTGACATGATAACTAAGTATAATCTAAACGGGGAATCTTGCCAAGCCCTAAACTTTTCTCAAATACCTGCATAATTTATAAGCATTCCCCCATTTCATTAGACTCAGATAAGAATTTATAGTTTCAGGAGTTAGCAATGTATATACTCTCCTTAACACTCTCCTCTTCGTGGTTGTCCTCAAAATTCTGTGGTCGGGAAAGTGAATCCAGCCCAGGAAGTCAACGCCGGAAGCAAGGGTTTTGGTGAAGATTTTGTCGGGGTGGATTGATAATTTTAATCTGTCTTGCAAAAAACAGAGGCGGACGGCCACAAATCAACCTGGCAAAAAGTGGGGTTTGTTAGGGGTTTGTTAGGAACAGTCCCCGGACTGTCCCTTTTCCCTTCCTTTTCTAGAATTCGGCCGCCTGCAGCCTTGACCACAGGCAGATTCGCCTACTATCCAAGGCATATTTTATAAGAAATTAAAAGAATTGAAAAGCGCCGAATGTGTTGACAACACATTCGGCGCCGCAGAACCAAGAACCAAGGATACGAAAACCCAAGTTCCAAAACTACTTACGGGAGAGAACGCGGCGGCCCTGAAGCCACGGAAACGGATCCTCAACGGAGAGGGCGTTCACGCTCCACCCGGCGCTGAACGAGTTCCAGTCCGCGCCCACGGCCCAAAGAGTCCCCTTGCCATTATCACCGCCGATCTCATTGACATCATAGATGTAAGCGATGATCAAGGTGCCGTCGGTCGGCAGCTTGCCCCGCTCGCCTCTTGGCTGACGCTTAATCAGCTCGTAGAAGTGAGCAAGCGCCGTCTCCTCGCGGCTCGGAGTGAGCTCGCGACGGATAGGCTCATCAACCGACTTCCGGTTGAGCCGGTGAATGGCCAGTGTCGCCGCGTGAACGTTTGCCTCCGTCTTGCCAAAAAACAGCTTCTTGAAATTGTCGCCGAGGAAAAACCTGATGCCGTCCGGATTGTTGGGTCCGAAGGCATCGGCTGCCACGAACCGCTCTACTGACGGTAACTCAACGGTGTCGATTTCGGTCAGAAGCGGCGGCTTCACCGACTTCTCGCCGACCCTACGAAACAAACTGGCCAACGCACCATTGTCGAGAAATTCTGTCTGAAACAGGTCTTTCCCGACGCCGGCGGCTTTCGCCATACGCTTAACTTCCTCCAACTGTCCGTGGGTCACGTCTTCCACGATGGTAGCCATGACTGTCTCTCCTTGTGAGCGGACCACCTACCAGCTCCAGCCCTATTGCTAGATACCAGCGGCGTTCCTGTTAGTTGCGGGTTAGAAAACACCAATTAGATAATCTCTAATTCGCAACCAACTTCGCAAGTAGTAAAAATATATTGTAAAAGTGCAAAATTACTATACCATAATTATAGCAAACCTGTCAAAAAATGTCAAGCTCAAGAAAATCCTCTGTCAACACCTGTCTTTGTCAACACCTGGTGTTGACAAAGGTCTGGCAAGTTCCAAACACACAGAATTAATGCAGTATCTTTTTCCGCCGCGGTCTGGCGGGCCATCCGAAAAGACATGGCCTAGATGCGAACCGCATTTTTTGCACAACACCTCCTTTCGCAGCATACCCAAACTCCTGTCTTCCCGAAGTTCAATGTTTTTAAGATTGGCGGGCTCTGTAAAACTCGGCCAGCCGGTTCCCGAGTCAAACTTGGCGTCAGAAGAAAAAAGCTCAGCTCCACAGACTGCACACCTGTACATTCCTTTGTCTTTGGTGTGAACGTATTTGCCGGAAAAAGGCGGCTCGGTGCCGGCTTCTCTCATCACTCGATACTGCTCCGGCAGCAGCTTCTTTTTCAATTCCTCCTCTGTTTTGGGCAAGCTGGTCATTTTAATTTATCGTGAAACAACTTCCTAATTTTTTCAACCTTGGGATTTATCACTATCTGACAATACCGGGCTTCTGGATTTTTACCGTAGTAATCCTGATGATAATCTTCAGCAGGATAGAAATTTTTGAAAGGCATAATTTTTGTGGCAATGGGCTTGTCGTATATTTTTTGGTCTTCTAAGGCCTTGTTCGCAGAACGCTTCGCGTTCTTCTCGCGCCTCGCTTCGCCGACGCGAAGCGAGGCTTTAGATTCTTCGGCAAGTACTTTTTGCTCGTCATTATGATACAAAATCGCGGCCTCGTATTGGGAACCCGTATCAGCGCCTTGGCCGCCTTTCTGGATTGGGTTATGCGAAGTCCAGAAAACCTCAAGCAGATCTTTGTAATTTACTTGGCTTGGATCGTACTCTATCTGTACGGCCTCCATATGCCCGGTTCTGCCTGTAGAAACCTGCTCATAAGTCGGATTTTCTTTATCTCCGCCCGAATACCCCGACACCACCGACTTTACTCCGTTGAGCATCCTGAAAACCGCATCTTGGCACCAAAAACACCCGCCTGCAAAGGTTGCGCGGGCAGGCCCTCCGGCAAAAGTCGCTTTTTCAAGTTTTTTTCCCATGTTTTTATTTTATCAAAACGCGCGCTTGGCTACAAAACAAAAAATCGCCTTCAAGGCGATTTTTTGTCCCCTTTAGCTTTACTTTGTCATAAACGACTGTTCGCTAGACGTGGCAGTGTTTCCAGCTAAGTCCGCAGAGGAAATAAAGTAATAATAGGTTGTGCTCGCAGTCAAGCCCGACAATGCTACGGCATGCTCAAAAACCAAAACAGCGGAACTTGCCATGGCCGTTGAAGTTGCCGCAGTTACCGGTGTAGCAGTGGAGTACCAAACCTTGCTATTGGCATGCTCGTTCGTGCCCCACGTTATCACTGTTGATGTGGCTGTGATGTCTTTTGCTCCAAGATTGTTAATCACAGGCGCCGTTGTATCAGGCGTAGAGGTTGCTGGCGGAGTGGACGTGGCCATGTCCAGCTTCTTGGCAATTCCCGGTGGCAGTTTTTGGCCAGACAAGGGCTCGGGAGAAAAGCCAAGCTTTGCTTTTATTCCCGGCGCTATCAAAAGTCCCGGCGGAACCTTGCCTGAAGCCCCTGCGCCTTCTGTCAGCAATTCGTTTATTTTAGCCAAGGTTTTAGGCCCCACTTGCCCTACCTGCTCAATCTTGGCTTTAGCTTGGAATTTTCTTACCGCCTTTTCAGTTAGGGGCCCGAAATATCCCGTAACTAACCCTTCAGGGTAAATTTCGGGGTCGGTTGCCAGCATCTCCTGCAACAACTTAACGTCCTCACCGCTCATGCCAAGCCGCAAGCTTTTAAGCAATCTTAGAGTACCCTTAATCTCTTTTGCCGCCTCTTTTACTTCTTGCCTCGCCTGCCTTAAGGCCTCCAGCTGCTGATTTAACTCTACCATCTTGGCTTTCAGCGTTTCCATTTGCTGGCGCAGCAATTGAAGCAAGTCAGCGGGGGTTGTGGTGGTGCTTGTCGTGGCTGTTTGGGCTCCAAGCCCGGTAGGCATGCCGAGCGAAAGCATTGCGGCAATAAGAAACGCGGTTAAGATTTTTTTATTTTGCATGATTCACTTTTTGTAAACCTTGATTACTCGACCTTTCCTAATTATAGCTGACGCTCAAAACGCCGTGTTTCCTTACTATTTTAGCATATTTGCCGCACTTGGCAACAAACTTTCTTACTGCTGTCATAACTTTTGCCCCAAAGGGTCTTCCATACTTTATTTATACTTCATCTTTGAGAATGGCCTCGCCTTTGACAAACCAAGAAATGCCAAAAAAAACTATGGCAAAAGCCTCCAGCCAGAAGATTGGATTCAATCTGAATATAAATGAATCTTTAGGCAGTAGATTCAAAAACACAGCAAAGACAACACAGATAACAATACCGATACCGCATACAGTGTAAACAAAATTCCGTTTTCGTTTCTGCGGTGTCGGCGTTTTGCTGGGGTTGGTTTTTCGAAAAAGCGCGAGGGAAAAAAATGCCAAAGACAAAAAAAGCAATGCTGCAAAGATGCCGTGCAAGACTGCGATGAGCGTTTGGGTTGCGTTAGCTTGCGTTGGCGGAAATGTCGGGAACAAAGCAGCTCCTATGGCAAACGCGGCCGCAAGTTTGCCGGCAACCGCATCAATCCGCTCGTAGCCTCGATAGGACGTCATAAATACGCCAATGGCAACAAGACTGCCCACGAACACGTCGCGCATGATCGTGTAATAATAGCTGCTGATTGAACTTTGAAGACCTCCGCCTTCCAAAATAATCTTTCCCAACGCCAATACAAACGGCAAAGCAAGCCCTATAACGCCGATTGCTTTTCTTAAATCTAAAAAAGAAAGCACTAGCGAACTATTGGGAGTGGAGAAAGGTAGCATGTTCATATTATAGTTCATTATAGTTCAAGAGCTCCTTCTGTGTAAATATTTGATGAGTTCCACAGCATAAAACCCTTAAAATTTTCTCTGGCGGCGTCATAAACCGCTCTAATTTCAGACTTTATCATTTCGGCATCATAAACGGCCCCTAAATCAAAATCCTGAAGCCAAGGTCGTAATTGAACGTTTCTTTTTTGCATTTGCTTGTAGATTGATAATCTCTCCAAAGCATTGTCCATTGAGTATTTTACGACTTCATAAGGATACTCTGCGGGGTTCTGATAACCCAAAAAGCCAGGGGCGTAGTGGGAAGGATAAATCATGGGCGAAACATAATCAAAGTATTCAAAAGCGTCTTCAATCACCTGGCCTACCCCCAAATCGTCAAAGTTAACCGTGGAAAGCCCAAAAAGGTCAACTGACAATTTGGCGTCGGGAAGTTCCTGCCGAAGATATTTAAAAAAATCTTTAATAACCAAATGTTTTGGGGTCTTTCCGTCCCAAAGAGGAAAAACCATATCCTTTAAATCGCCGTCTGAAGGAAACCTGACATAATCAAAATTTATTTCATCAAACCCTTGAGATAAGGCATCTTTGGCAATGGCAATATTGTATTCCCAAGCTGTCTTGGCCGCAGGGTCAATCCAGGCTAATCCTGATTTGTCTAACCAGAGAGTAGACGAAGAAAAAGTAGAGGAAGCCAATTTAGATTTACTATGAACTGCCAAATCCGGCCTGGCTAGGGCCAACCTTGGGTCTTGAAAAACAGCAATTCTGGCTATTACATAAATTTGCTCTTCGTGAAGCGTCTGGACTAAAGAATTAATGTTTTTAATCCTTACACTTTTTGCGCTATATATCTCCACGTCTGGAACTTTTGTATCATAAGCCACATATCCAGACCAATCTTTAATGTCAATTACGACGCTGTTAATTTTCTTTCTCCTGGCGAGATTAAATATATAATCAATGTAGTCTTCTCTGGTAGCTGACCAACTAGTCACATAAATAGCTTTCACCACTTCTGGCGGGGCAAGAAGCTGTTTTTTAATTTCCGGAATATTACTGCCTTCGGGCGTTGGCAATGGCGTTGACTTCTCTGAAGAAGCTAACCTATTATTGATAGAGTTAAAATTAATAAAAAATAAAGTCCCGATTATTAGGATTATTAAAATTATCGGAGTTACTATGTAGCGTCTCTCCATTTTCATAGCAGAAAAACGCTAATTATTTCGTTAATAGGTATTACCACATTATATATTTAAAAACAGGGAATAAAAAATCCCAACCCCGCCAAGGTCTGACAAAAAATTTCTTTTGCTTCTCCCGGAGTTTTTTGGACTGCGACAAAATCGCAATTCTCGCCAGTTAGTTCTTGGTAGATAATTTGATCTAACTAAAGCTCCCTTTGCGAAAAAAGCCAATCCATAAGCCGCTTGCGGTGTTTTTCAATAGACCAGCCGTCGGGGTTTTTAAAAAGCGCCGGGTGCGTGATCTGAAACTGTTCCAATACCTTGCTTGTCGCCCGAGTGAAATCTTCCGGAATGCTCTTGTTGTAATTTTCAATAAAAACGGCTAGAGATGTAATGGTTTGATTTTCCTTAAGTTCGTTGCTCTTAGCCTTCATACATTCAGTATAGCATATTCTTATTGAAAAGAAAACAGCCTCGGTTTTAGGTCTTCAAAATTCAGAGTTCGTATCTAGTTTTCTGGCTCCATACCCTGAACGAAATCCGAACCTTTTTCATATTTTAAGAACGGCTAATCACCCGGAATATTTTATAAAACGCTTTTGAAGAATATTTGTTCCAAAGAAACATGGGGTAGGCGAAAAAAGCAACCAAGCGGTCAAAAAAGGAAACATCCAAACGCATCTTAGCCAGCACGTCTTCTCCGTAAAACACTCTGCCGCTTTTCTTGATGTTTTCAAGAAATACGCTTTTGACCACGGAGCTGACTCGTATCGTGGAAAGCAGGGTGAAGTTGCGAACAGACCCCTTTTCCCAATCCATTTCGTCGTATTCCATAATGATAATCGGGGGGTGGATGTACTTCAAAAAGGGCGGATAAAGAGTCCAATCGGCGCTTACTCCATGTTTACGACATAAGGATTTCAGCAGTTCATGCGCGCCGTCCAGCTCCTTTTTTTTATATCCTGGTTTTAGCTGAATAATTATGTCAATGTCGCTACTTTCTTTGGCGGTCCCGCTGGCATACGATCCGTAAAGCACGAAGGTGAAAATCTTTTCCCCCCATTTTTCTATGATCGCCAAGCGCAGCTCATCAAGAAAACGCGAGGCATTGTCTTTCATAGTGGTATAATTTCCGCAGCCGAAATGCAGATCCTTTCCAGTTTCTCTTTTGTGCTAGTTTTATGGCTCCCCGTATTAAACGCTTTCAGAATAGTTGATTGGCATAGGATTAAACGGGAAATTGAGCCTTTCAAGGTTATGATAGAACAAAAATTATTAACTTTAAAAGCGTAACATCAGAGGGTTATACACTACCCTGCTATGAGTAAACTGCCAAGTGATATGTCTGATTTTTATCCTCTACAGGATAATATGGAAAATGGGCCATTGCTTACATCGTTCACTGATGCGCCCTTGTATGTTGCATTTATCCATATTTCATAAGCTGCCCCTTCTTTCATCGTTATGCCACCGGCTGTGCTGCCAACCTTCCACGGAAATGTGCCTTCCCCATTTATTTGGCCTGTTTCATTATAACTTGCCGGGAAGTCTCCCAATGGATAAGTAGTGCCGCCTTTACGTAAAGAAAGTTTGATTATATCCACGTCTTTTGGAACTTTCCATTTAACATAATATGTCTCGCCCAAACAGAGTTGTTCACCGCCACTGGGCGACATGAGATTAAAGTCATTCATAACACAGCCCCTCTTGGCTTCAACTGCATCACACGGCGCCGGGAGCTCATTTTCTTTGGCAGATTCGCTAATGCGCAGCTCCAATTCGTTCCTCTCTGTCGTTATCAGGTCAAGTTGTTCTCGAAGATCGTTAATTTGGGCCTCCAACTCGCTACTGCGTTGCTGCATC
Organism: Parcubacteria group bacterium Gr01-1014_30; assembly: GCA_007376185.1. Lineage (GTDB taxonomy): Bacteria > Patescibacteriota > Minisyncoccia > Minisyncoccales > 2-12-FULL-40-12 > VMFS01. Next base: position 3,585 of record VMFS01000009.1, on the reverse strand, counting down.
TCATTCTTTTCTTTATCCAAAATAGATATTTGCCACCAATACACACTTCCACCAACTATCAAGGCAGTGGCAATGGCTGTTATTATAATGAGTTGGATATTTTTTATATTCATAATATTTTGTGCAGAAATTATAACCTCTCTTCAAATGGAGAAACGTCCTTTTACAAAACTTTATTCATAAGTAAATTGAGTGGCTCCATACCCTGAACGAAATCCGAACGCATTTCTATTCGGGTTGTGTGAGTTTTTCATGCTTTCTTGTTGTGAATATTTCCTCTTTCTGACAATGGCAAGGAAGTTAGCCATAAAATAAACGGCCTTCGAAGTTTATCTATGGGCCAATCATCAGCTTTGAACATTGATGATTTCTCTATTCTGAAACGAGAAAGCAAAGCTGTTGTAGCTTTCAGATTTAAAGGCGAAAGCTTGTTGTGCTCTGCCAAAAATTCTTCTTTCGTGGTTTCCTGGGACATGTCTGCCGGAGAATTTTCTTGATTCAAAAGTTTTTGAAGGCTGTGATACATAATAAAGGAGCAACCTATTTGTAAATCTAGACTCTCAATCTATGTTTTAATAATACACTTTTCTTTTTGAAAAAGCAAAGAGCCGTTTCAGAGGCCGCTCAACAAGCCAAAATTCTTGCCGATTTGCCCGCCGAGGGGCCCCGCACCAGAGCAAGCTCGGTGCGGGATAAACTCCGCGCCGAGGCGGTGAACTCGCATCATCCTATCTGGCTCCGAATTGTGAACAACGTTAGAACCATTTTTGAGAGACAAAATGGGTATATTTATATCCCAGATTTGAGACAGTATGCTCAATGATTATGTTCTTCATCGCCGCCGCACCCATCTGATAAGTTCCAAACCTCGGTCAGTTGCTCTCCTGCAAATCCATAATAGCGGATAAGGTATTTGCCCAAGCCGCCATAGACATACCATCGCCAGCATTTACAGCAACACGGCCCTTTTTCGTGTGAGTTCTCCATTGCGTAATCGTATGCCGCCTGTTCTTGTGGGGTAAGCTCCATATCGTAATAGCTGATCAATTTTTTCGCCAAGCTCGCCTCAATGTCGTATGGGTCAGACGGGATTTCTGGGATGTTGGCGTATTTTTTGAGACCTTCTACTTGTTCGCTATAGCGGTGGAGACTCATGGGACTACAACAAGAACCCCGAATATGGTCGGCGTCTGTCATCTGCGGAATAGATTTTTGGAAATTGGCAGAACAAGAAGAATTGCCATTTTGGCTTAAGTAATCAAATTTAGCCGCCATTGCTTCAGGGGCAATATGAAGTTTCAGTTCGCTGTTTTGGCTGTTTTTTGAAGTGAAAACTGCCGTTCCGAGTAAGAAGACAAATAGAATTAAGGCAAGAGTTTGGTATTGTCTTTTCATAATTTTTACCCCGTCGTCTTACTCGCTATATCTGGTTGTATTTTGGTTTTTCTAAAAAGCGATTTATTGTATACTACCGCCGCAACGATCAATAAAGCTCCTACTCCCCAAATCTGCCACGATCCCCAAGTGCTTAAAAATACATAGCGTCCTACATAGAGAAGAACCGCTCCAATGGCAAGGAGTATAAGCGGCTTTGGATTTTTATGGGCTCGCCAATCCAAAATAAACCCTACTGCACCGAGAGCGATAAAACCAAAAGCAATCCATCGCCAAACTGGTATTAAAGCCCCAAGTCCAAGATAAGTGAGAAGTGAGGCCGAACCAATCCAGCAAAGAGGGCATACGCCTATCGCACCAGCACCCAATACTGGAGCTAAAAATGTGATAACTTTTTTGAGTTTTGCGTTCATAACTCAATAATACTCTTTTTTACCCTACCCCCCAACTCACTATTTTTTGGAAACAAAAACAGAAGCTCTCGCATCTGTTCGCGCACACTGGCTCCCAAGCTCGCCACTCCTGATAACCTTGGACAATAAGCCCTACCTCGCGGGAGTAAGAGTGCAAGTTGCTGGTATACGCAACTTCTCGACTCAGACTCGGCACCTCTTGCTTTAGCTAATGAAGTTCGAGTCTGACAGATTCCCGGAACTAATCTCCTCCAATCTATCTACTACCCGATTGGGAGCTCCGGTCTTTAGAGGGTCTGGAATATCATTACTATGATGAAGCCCACGAACTTTAATAGGACCTACTACTTCAATGTTGCCCTCAGAATCAGCATCGCTGTTAAAGGAATAAGCGTCGACATCTAATAATACCGTACTATTGCTGTCATTTCGTCCGACATAAACAGTCCCTTGATAACCACAAAGACCTATCTGGGTCCCATGAATAGCAACAAGCACTGTCCTCGGCGGCAGTGTTATATCTCTTGTTGGGGAAGAGTCCAAAAAGATAACCTCTTCATCCGGCAAGATATATTTTGCCAACTGTTCGATTTTTATGAATTTCCTCTGCATGTTATAAAAGGTGGGATAATTTGCTGACTTCGACAACTTTGGCTCCCCGGGTAGGATTCGAACCTACAACCTTCTCGTTACACTTAATCCACTACTTTCGTAATGGCGTGGACTATATCATCACCCTTTCCGGGCGCTTTGGTATCTAGTCTCTACGGCGCCCCCGCCCTCTGTGCCAATGAATCGACTCACAAGCTTAGAGAGCGGGGTTCCCACGGTGTTGCCATTTTACAGGTTTCACCGTTATCCCAAAGTTTTTCAATCCGTCTTTCGGCGGAAAGCTGCAATTATTTCACAGCGAGCCGCTCTACCATTGAGCTACCGGGGAATGTGTACCCACTATATAATAATTTCAATAGCCTCTCAACTTTTTTAGAGCTTCGTGCTCTCTGATTCTCTGCAGGGCCTTGGCTTCAATTTGGCGGATTCTTTCCCTTGTTACTCCAAACTCGTTGCCCACTTCCTCTAAAGTGTGTGTTATTCCGTCTTCCAAACCGAATCTTAAAGCGACTATTTTTTGTTCTCTGGGGGTCAGGTCACCCAAGATTTCTCTTAGGCGTTCTTTTAAAAGCGTGCGGCCTGCCTCCATTGAGGGCGAAATAACCTTTTCATCTTCAATGAACTCTGCCAAAATTGAGTCGTCCTCTGACTCACCCACTGGCGTTTCCAAAGAAACGGTATCTTGGGAAATTTTTTGAATGTGGTGGACTTTGTTAACTTCAATGCCCATTTCAGCGGCTATCTCCTCAGGAAGGGGTTCTCTGCCCAAGTCCTGTAAAAGCCGCCTTTTAACCTGGCTGTATTTTGTTATGGTTTCCACCATGTGCACGGGTATTCTTATGGTTCTTGCCTGGTCGGCCAAGGCGCGGGTGATTGCTTGCCTTATCCACCACGTGGCATAGGTTGAGAACTTATAGCCCTTTCTCCAGTCAAACTTTTCCACGGCTCGGAAAAGTCCCAAATTGCCTTCTTGAATCAAGTCAAGTAAGGTTAAGTTGGGCGAGCGGCCAATGTACTTTTTGGCTATGGAAACCACCAAGCGAAGGTTTGCCCGAGTCAGCCTTCTACGGGCTTCGGCGTCGCCTTTTTCAATCCTTTTTGCCAGCGACTTTTCTTCGGCGGCGGTCAAGAAAGCGGTTCTACCTATTTCTTTCAAATACATTTG
>VMFS01000002.1 GCA_007376185.1 Parcubacteria group bacterium Gr01-1014_30 | reverse complement strand
CCGTGGAGGAAAATATTAAAGGTCGCTGAAGCTAAAGCTTCATCTCCCCCTTCGTTTTTACTGCGTAAAAACTTGGTAACCGAGGGTTTTTAAAGAGCGGCGTAGTGCAACGAGCCGCGACAAAATTTGACCAAACATGGATCCTGTAGCGGATATGTTAACTTCAATAAGGAACGCCCAGGCCGCGAAAAAAGAATCTTTAAGTATTCCTTTTTCCAAACTCAAGTATGATATCGCCAAAATTATTGAGAAAAAAGGATTCGTTGAGAAAGTTGAGACCGAGAGAAAAAAGGTAAGGAAAACTCTAAAGATTACTCTAAAATACGGAGACTCGGGGGAGCCTGGCATCTTTGGCTTGAAGAGAATATCCAAGCCGGGGCAAAGAATTTACAAAGGGTTTGGCGAGATAAAACGGGTGAAGGGAGGGCACGGAATTGCGATAATTTCCACTTCAAAAGGTCTGATGACAGACAAAGAAGCGAGGAAACAAAGATTGGGAGGAGAGGAGATATGCGAAGTATGGTAGGTCGCTCAAAGTTCATGAGCAGAGTGGGTAAAAAACCAATTTTAATACCGAAGGGAGTAGAAGTTAAAATTGAGGGCAAGAAAGTTAAGGTTAAAGGCGAAAAAGGAGGGCTTGAAAGAGAAGTAAGGCCCGAGGTTAAGGTTGAGGTGAAAGACAGCCAGGTTTTTGTTACGCCTGATGTTGAAACGAAACAGACCTCCTCGCTTTGGGGTTTGACTCGCCAGCTCATAAACAATATGGTTGAAGGAGTAACGAAGGGTTACGAGAAAAAACTTGAAATAGAGGGTTTGGGCTTTAAAGCCGCTCTCGAAGGCGAAAACCTTGTGTTAAGCGTTGGGTTTTCGCATCCGGTAAAGATAGAAGCGCCAAAAAATATAAAGTTTTCTGTTGAGAAAAACGTAATAACCGTTTCGGGCGTGGATAAAGAGCTGGTGGGTCAAACAGCAGCCGTCGTGAAAAGGGTAAAGAAACCAGAACCCTACAAGGGCAAGGGCATAAGATATTTTAGAGAGAAGATTCGCAGGAAAGAAGGGAAAAAAGCAGTAGCGACAAAATGATTAGGAAAAAAGAAAAACGATATCGCCGGCACAGAAGAATTAGAGCAAAAATTTTTGGGACAAAAGAGGTTCCGCGGCTTTGTATTTTTAGGTCGTCAAAGCACATTTACGCCCAGCTGATTGATGATATGACAGGCAGAATTTTGCTTTCGGCAAGCGAGAAAGAACTAAAGAGCAAGAAAAGACAGATAAAAGTTGCCGGAGCCAAGCAAGTTGGTATATTGATTGCGAAAAAAGCCCTTGAAAAGAAGGTTGAAAGGGCGGTCTTTGACAGAGGAGGCTATAAGTACCATGGGAGAGTGAGGGCTTTGGCTGAAGGAGCAAGGGAAGGAGGACTAAAATTTTAAATACTAAATTCTAAGTAATTTCACATGAACAAAAACCAAAATCCAAAACGGCGGTTCGGAGAAAAACCAAAAGATGAGTTTGAATCAAAAGTTTTAGATTTGGCTCGCGTCACGAGAGTGGCGGCTGGCGGCAGGCGTTTTAGATTTAGAGCCGTGGTTGTAGTCGGCAATAAAGCCGGCAAAGTCGGAGTGGGAGTGGCCAAAGGGGCTGACGTGCCCCAGTCGGTTGAAAAAGCAACCCGTCTTGCAAAAAAACGCTTAATTGAAGTTCCCATTGTTGCAGATACCATACCGTACGAAACAACCGCCAAGTTTGGGCCGGCCAAGGTTTTGTTAAAGCCAAAAGGAAAAGGAAGGGGGTTGACGTCTGGCGGAACGGTCAGGGTTATTTGCGCCTTGGCCGGAATAAAAAATATTTCGTCCAAGATTTTGGGCAGGACGGGCAATAAACTGAACAACGCTTTGGCAACCATGTCTGCCCTTCAAAAATTGAGAAGGCCTCAGGTAAAATGACTTTATACGCCATTTTGTTCACCTTGGCTTGCGTGGGAATATCGGAAACCGCGTACTTGATTGAAACGCGTCAAAAAGGCCAAAAGCCGGTTTGCTTCATAGGCGAGGATTGTTTAAAAGTTTTGGAGAGTAAATACAGCAAAGTTGTTCTTTTTCACAACGACGTATGGGGATTGCTGTTTTATATTGCCATAGCTATTTTGACCGCTCTTTTGGTGATCGGAGTTGAACCCTTGGCTTGGTGGACAGGCCTGATGCAGATTTTCGTTGGCACTGGAGCTTTAATTTCAGTTGTTTTAGTTTACCTTCAGTGGCAAGTTATTCGCGTCTGGTGCTTTTGGTGCGTTTTATCGGCCTTGACGGTTTTTAGCATGGGAGTAATTCTGCTTATATTTAAAATATGAAACAATCTGCCGGACACATTTTGAGAGTTGGCATGGCCATAACTTTTTTGTGGATAGGCGTTTTGATTCTGAAAGAACCTGAGGCGTGGGGTGCGTATATTTTGCCGCGGGCCGCAAGGCTCCTGCCTTTTGGCGCAACTTTAGCCATGATTTTTACGGCCGTCTTTGACATTGTGGTCGGTTTTTTGCTGCTTTTGAACTATTTAACTTTCTGGGCCTCAACTCTGGCGTCTCTTCACTTGCTCTTGGTCTTGACGGTGGCGGGCATCAACCCGATTACGGTTCGCGATATCGGCTTGCTGGCAGGGACTTTGGCGCTGGCTTTGAGTTCATATCCTTATGACTTTTCAGGCAAACAGCGCCATTCTTGACAGAAAGAAGGTTGCCCAAGACGCAATGGAGGTTTCGTTTAGGAGGTCTCCAGATTTTAATTTTGAAGCCGGGCAGTACTCGCAAATAATCATCCCTGAGTTATTGTATTCAGATCCCAGGGGGAACTCGCGTCTTTTTTCCATTTCTTCCTCTTCCAACGATAAAGAACGCCTCTGCATAGTTTTCCGCGAGTCGCGCTCGGGCTACAAACGCACGCTGATTGAGTCGTCTCTCGGGCACGAGATTGTCATTAAAGGGCCTTTCGGGAAGGACTTTTTTTTACCCAAAGGTTTATCTCGCCCTGTTGTTTTTGTGGCCGGCGGAATTGGAATTACTCCGTTTTTAAGCCTGACTAATTTTGCCATAGAGGAAAAACTTGCTCTGCAAATAACGCTTCTTTACGCCAACAAGAGCAAAGACAGCGCGGTCTATCTAGATGAGTTGAATAAGATGGCTGAAAGAAACCGAAATTTCGTTCTAAAGAGCAAGTTAGGGCTCATTGACGAGGAGTTTTTGAAAAGCGGCGTCAATAATTTAAAAGATGTCAACTGGTACGTTGCAGGCCCGCCAGGGATGGTTGAGAAAACACTAATTCTGCTTTCAGATTTAGGGGTTGATAAAGATAACATACGGAAAGAGAGGTTTACGGGGTATTGACACACTCGTTTGTGTGGTATAATGACTTAATTTAAAAAAACCCCGCCCTTGAAGTTGACATTAAAAATAATAAGACGCGTTTTGGCGCGGTCAACTTCAAGGGCGGGGAAAGGTCGAACGTACCAAGTTAATTTTGCGCAATTTTTATGCTTTTGGATTGGTACTTTATAACCGTTGAAGCATTATCGGATTTGTGGCGCGGCTTTCTGATTTTTGTTCCAAAGCTTATTGGAGCCGCTTTTGTTTTCCTAGTAGGTTGGGTGATTGCCGCGGGCGTAGGAAGGGTGATTGACGAAGTGCTAAAGCGCCTGAAGTTTAACCAGCTGTTTGAGAAAGGGGTTTGGAAAGACGCTTTGGAGAAGGCGGAAATTAAAGTTGACGCTTCAGGATTTGTCGGCGCCTTGGTTAAATGGGTTTTGGTTATAGTGTTCTTGCTGGTGGCGGTTGAAATTTTGGGACTGGTGGCCTTTGCAGGTTTCCTTACTAATGTTTTGAGCTATCTGCCCAACGTTGTGGTGGCGGCTTTGATTTTCGTAGTGGCCGTTATTATTGCGGACCTTGCGGAAAAAATAGTCAGAGCCAGCGTGGAATCAGTCAGAGTGGGGTATGGGCACTTGGCGGGCTCCATTGTTAAGTGGGCAATATGGGTCTTCGCCATTTTGGCGATTTTGCGTCAGCTTCTGATAGTACCTGAAATGGTTGAGGCGCTTTTTTCCGCTCTTATCTTTGGAGTTGTTGCTTTGTTTGTGCTGTCAGCCGGTATTGCCTTTGGTTTGGGGGGGAAAGAAGCGGCGTCTGAAATTCTGCAGGGATTGATGAAAAAGCTGAAAAAATAAGCCCTCGTCTTGACAAAATTTTGATATATCATATACTACCAAGGTAGTAGCTTTTTCAGGTTCTCCCGAATTTCTGCGAGGTCGCTGAAGGACTTCGTCTTCATCTCCCTCCCTTCGCTAGGGCTCGGGAGAGAGAATCGTTGAGGTCGACGCTACTTGATAGATGAAAAGTAAGATAGATTTAAGATTTATGGCAAAAGAACTGTCTGACAAGGACTTTCTTGAGTATATTGTTAAGTCCCTGGTTGACCACCCTGACGATGTCAAAATTGACAGAAAAGTTGACGAAATGGGAGTTTTGCTTTCCTTGAAAGTGAACTCCGAAGACATGGGTCAGATTATCGGCAAGGCCGGTTCCACGGCCAGGTCAATCAGGTCTCTGGTTAGGATTGTTGGTTTGAAAAACCACGCCAGGGTTAACTTGAAGATTGAGGAGCCAGAAGGCGCCTCGCGCGCACGCGGCGCTAGAAAGTCCCCAGCCGGAGCGAGTGAGCTGGAAGAATTGAAACTGTAAAGCTACTCTTAAGTTTTACAGAAGGTCAAAAATCGTGCTATATTTTAGATAGCGCGATTTTTTTATGCTTCGTTTTGACATTATCACAATTTTTCCGAAAATATTTGACTCATACTTAAACGAGTCAATTTTGAAGCGGGCTCTGAAGAAAAAACTGATAAGTTTTAAAACGCATAACACTCGCGCTTTTGCCAAAAACAAACATAAAACAGTAGACGATAAACCCTACGGCGGGGGAGCAGGTATGATTCAGATGGTAGAACCGATATTACGCGCTGTACAGCGCGTAAATTCCAAATTCCAAATTCCAAATTCAAAAAAGAAAGTAATAATTCTCTCCGCCAAAGGGCGGCAGTTTACACAGAAAACGGCTCAAAAGTGGGCAAAATTGAACCAGCTTATCCTGATTTCGGGTAGGTATGAGGGGATTGACGAAAGAGTCAGAATCGCTTTGAAAGCTGAAGAAATTTCCATAGGGCCTTACGTTTTGACAGACGGCGACGTGGCGGCAATGGCAATAATATCTGCCATAACCCGTTTAGTTCCAGGCGCCATTAACTTTTCGTCGCTCAAAGAGGAATCACATACCGAGCTTCCATTTATGGAAGCGCGGGGGCTTGAGTATCCTCACTACACGCGACCTGAAGTTTTAACCTACAAAGGCAGAAAATATCGCGTGCCAAAAATTCTATTGTCGGGCCACCACAAAAAAATAGGCGAGTGGAGAAAAAAGCATCAAAAAAGCCTTGAAAAATAGCCGCTTTGCTGATATAATGCCTTATTGCCCGGCGGTACCAAAGCGGACAACTGGGGTTGACTGTAAATCAACTGGCTTACGCCTACGGGGGTTCGAATCCCTCCCGCCGGACTTTTCACCCCGACCCCCAGCTTAAGACACCTTCGGTTTCTTAGCTCGCCGAGGGCTCGGATTTTTCCAACACGGGGTGAAAAGGCGATTACATCGCGCACCAAGCGCAACAATTCAACAATGAAAAACGAAGAAAAGTTTAATCTTATCACGAAAGGATTGGAGGAAGTTTTGACTGAAGAGGATTTAAAAAATCTTCTGAAAAAGAAGACGAAACTTCACCACTACATAGGCTTTGAGATTTCGGGCAAGGTGCACGTTGGTTCGGGGCTCTTGGTGATGAAAAAGGTAAAGGACTTTGTCGATGCTGGCGTTTCCCCGATTATTTTCCTTGCCGATTGGCACACGTGGATAAACGACAAATTGGGCGGCAACTTAAAAATTATTCAGCGCATGGCGCGCGGCTATTTTACAGAAGCCATTAAGGCGTCGTTTCGGTGCGTCGGTGGGGACCCTGAAAAACTGGACTTTGTTTTGGGTTCGGATTTGTATGCCAAAGAAAAGGACTACTGGGCGAGCGTCGTGAAAATTGCCGACACCATCACGCTTTCAAGAGCCGTACGGTCAATAACCATTATGGGGCGTAAGGAAACCGAAGACATTTCACTTGCAAAACTTTTTTATCCGGCAATGCAGGTAGCTGACATATTCGCGCTTGGCTGCCAGATTGCTCAAGCGGGCATGGATCAAAGAAAAGTTCATGTCATTGCTCGTGCCGTAGCCGAAAAACTGGGATACGAAAAACCGGTTGCCCTGCACCACCATCTGCTCATGGGACTTGAAAGCCGCGACAAAATGTCAAAATCAAAACCAGAGAGTGCTGTTTTCATTCACGACGCTCCAGAAGAAATTGAAGCGAAAATCAAAAAAGCGTTTTGTCCTCCGCGAGAAACAGAGTTTAACCCGATTTTGGACTGGACAAAACATTTAATTTTTCCTATTAAGAAAGAGTTGCTCTTGTCGCGCAAAGTGGAATATGGAGGCAGTGTGGAGTACAATGATTTTGCCATTTTGGAACAAGATTACAAAGACGGCAAGCTTCATCCCGAAGACCTGAAAAACGCGGTTGCGAAATCACTTATTGATATTTTGGAGCCGGCCCGAAAACACTTCCAAAGCGGAAAACCAAAAAAAATGCTTAAGGACTTGGAGAAGTTGATGCCGGAGTAGTTTAGTGGTAAAACATTTTCTTGGTAAGAAAAAAAGCACGAGTTCGATTCTCGTCTCCGGCTCCAGAATTTGACTTTCGGATTTTTCAGAGGCCATTTGGTGGGCGCACAGCGTCGCACACTGATTCGTTGGTCAAAAATCGGAAAGTCTAATCTTGGAGTATATTAAGACAACAACCATGACAAAAAAACCATTCGTAAAACTTAGTTGTGAAATTTGCAAAAGGATAAATTACTACGTTCATAAATCGCGCGGCAAATCTACGGCTGGTGAAAAGAAGCTGGAATTGAAAAAATTCTGCAAGTGGTGCCGTAAACATACAATCCACAAAGAAGGCAAAAAGTAATCCCTAGGGGGACTTAGTTTAATGGCAAAATTGCGGTCTCCAAAACCGCTGATGGGGGTTCAATTCCCTCAGTCCCCGCCATCATGCACGAACAGAGGCGAGAGCTTCTTTAGCTTTATCGGAGTTAGTCTACTTTGCTTTGTAGCCGAGGCCTTCGATTTCCTTTATGATTTGGTCTTTCGTGACCTTGGCGGGATCGAACTCGAAAGTGCCCTTCTTGGTGTTAAGATCCACGAAAGCCAATTTTACCCCATCCATTTGGGAGACCAGCATCTGAATGCCGGTGGCGCAAGCCCCGCAGTGCATACCTTCAATATCCATTTCTATTTTTTCCATATGTTTATATTGTATTATTGCTAACCCTTTTTTTCAATGGGAGGGGTGTATCGCCTTAGAAGCAATGAGTTTGTGACCACTGACACAGAGCTTAAGGCCATGGCAAATCCGGCGATTTCTGGGCGGAGCGTTGCCTGCGAGAGATTGAAAAACACTCGCCCCGCGCCCCCGAAATTATCGCGTAGGGCAACTACCCAAAGAGCGGCTTTCCCGAAAGCAACCTGCGTTACCATAAGGTGGGCGCCCGCCGCAATTGGGATGGCAAGTACATTGTAGATAAAAGCCCAGAAAAGATTCTGCCAGATTTTGACGATGGTTTTTCCGGAAAGCTGTATGCCGGTAACTACGTCGCGAAGATCGTCTTTTACCAGCACTATCTCGCCGGTCTGCATTGCCACGTCGGTTCCTGAGCCCACCGCGATGCCTATGTCTGCTTGAGCAAGAGCAGGGGAGTCGTTTATGCCGTCTCCAACCATCGCGACAGTTTTTCCCTCTTTCTGAAGCGATTTTATGACTTCGGCCTTTTGCTGTGGAAGCACCTGAGCTAACACGCGGTCAATTCCCAATTCGTGGGCAATGGCTTTGGCAGTTTCGGGGTTATCCCCGGTAATCATGATTATTTCTTTTTTCATCTTTTTTAATTCTTGAATTGCTTCACGTGCGTGAGGTTTTAGAGTATCGGCCATAGCAATAACGGCGATAGGCTTTTTATTTGCCGCGGCATACACCACTGTTTTGGCTTGATTCTGAAGTTTTTCAACAATTACGGAAAGTTCATCAATATTGATGCCCTCAGAACCCATAAAAGCGGCGTTCCCCACTACAACGTCTTTCCCGTTAACATTTCCATGAACTCCTAAACCGGCAATGGCTTTAAAATCTCTTACTTCAGGCAGGATGTTGTAGGCAGCTTTGCCTTTTTCCACGATAGAGCGCGCCAATGGATGCTCAGAACCCACTTCCACCGCTGCGCATAAACTCAAGGCCTCTGTTTCTTGAATCCCACCCAACGGTACAAAGTCTGTTACCACTGGCTTTCCGATGGTTAGCGTCCCGGTTTTGTCAAAAGCGATGGATTTTATCTTATATGCTTTCTCGAGTGCCTCGCCGCCCTTTAGAATAATGCCGAAATTGGCTGCTCTTCCGATGCCTACAATGAGCGCGGTTGGGGTGGCAAGCCCCATGGCGCAGGGGCAGGAGATTACCAGAACAGCAATCGTGTGGATGAGAGCTGAGCGGAGATCGTCGGGCACCACAATAAAGTACCATGCCGCGAAAACAATTATGGAGAACACTACCACCACAGGGACGAAATATTCACTGATTTTATCCACAAAATCCTGAACCGGGGCGCGCGAGGCTTGGGCTTCTTCCACCATCTGAACGATTTGGTAAAGCAGCGTTTCTTTCCCGACTTTGGTTGCTTTAAATTTAATCAGCCCTTCAAGGTTTACAGTCGCACCAATCACTTCGTCGCCAGCTGTTTTACCCAAGGGCATGGACTCTCCGGTGACCACTTTTTCGTCAATGTGAGTTTTGCCCTCAATAATCACTCCGTCTACCGGAATTTTTTCGCCGGGTCGCACCATAATGATAGAACCTACCTGAAGCTGGTCAATCGGAACAGTTACTTCCCTGTCGTCTTTTATGACATGCGCTTCTTTGGCTCCGAGTTTAAAAAGCTCTTTGATGGCTTTAGAAGCCCTGCCTTTGGCCAACTGCTCGGCGTATCTACCGAGAAGTATAAAGGTAAGCAGGGCGGCGGAAGATTCCCAGAATGGATGGTCAATGTTGAAGAAAAGAAACCCGAATGCGCTGTAAAAGTAGGCAGCTGAAGTTCCCAGCGCCACCAGCACATCCATATTGGCCGATCCCACGCGGATGGAAGTAAAAGAATTTCTGTAGAAAGGCCAGGCAATAATAAATTGTATCGGCGTGGAAAGAACCCAGTAAAAATAATTAAGGTCAATTCTGAAAGGAGGGTTGGCTACATCTATCAAGAAGCCCAAAACGAGCTTTAGCGGTTGAGCAACCAGCCAGAAAAGATAGTTGGCGAGGTAAGAGCCGTATCCCAGAAAACCCTTACTTACCAAAATCGGTTGCTGCAGATTAACAAATGCAAAAAACTCATGCACATGCGTGACGTTGAACATGTGAATGAGCATGTAGTAGATGATGATGGGGGAGGCAAACAAAAGCGCGGCTCTCACTCGCCGCCTGGCCTCATTAATTTGGCGGGCTTCCTTGGCCTCTTCTTCTTCCGGAGAAAAGTCACCTCCCTCTTCTGGACGAATCAGGTCGTACCCCAGTTTGTTTATCAGCTCGTCAATGCGCCCTAGAGAAATTTTAGTTTCATCAAATGCGACTGTGGTTTTCTCGGCCCCATAGCTGGTTTTAATGGACTCGACGCCTTCCTGTTTTGAAATCAGTTTGTCTATCAGCACCGAACAGGAAGCGCAGTGCATACCTTTTATCTTGAGTACCAATTTGATCATAAATGCTATTGCGTTTCAGAAATTAGGTCTTTTACATGCAGTTTCCCTATCATGTCAAAATGTGTTCTTTTTGCGCCATCCACAATTCCTTCTCCGCAGGGCACGGAGCAGAAAAAGGGAAAATCTCCCGCTTGGGTAGCGATAAACTCAACCTTGATGGTAGAATTTGCCGGCATCCTTTGAGAAATGCCGTAGGCGTCAATCGCGATGCCGTGGTCGTAGTCGTCTTCGTTTACCATGGTCAAGATAATTTTGTCGCCTCTGTCCACTTCTATAACCTCCGGCTCAAATCTCCACTGATTCTTCTTGGCCGAGATGGTTATTTGTCGCTCAACGCCTGTGGCTACGGGCTTTGCAGCTTCCGGCAGCAGGTACGCACGGTATAAGGCTCCAGCAATAACTATTAAAACGATTACAGCTATAAGAATGATGTACTTATTCATTTGACCGTGATGTATCTTTTTACTGCCCAGCTAAGGATAAGAATCGCAATCAGAGACCAGATAAGGTTTATCCACCAAGAAGAAATGGAAAAGGGCGCTTCTTGTTTCACCTCTAGCCAGAAGGAAGTAAGCAAGGCCTCATCCGGCGGCAAGTTTATGCCTTTGGGCCGAAATTGCGCAAAGGCGCGATAAAGGCCGGCTTCGGGGAATATGACATTGAAGGAAACGCCGTGCTCTGGCTCTGCTGTAACGTGCCCGCCGTTTGCAAGAGCTGGCGCAATTAGTTGCCAGAGGAACTTAGTATGTCCATCAGCGTGCTCTTGAGGGTGCGTGTGTATAAATTGGTTCCAATCGTCTTTAATGATCGTAAGATGCATATCCGATTCCAGATACGGCTCAAGCTCTACCTCGCGTCCTACGTTGTCGTGAATTTCAAAATGCAGGTTGGAGCCAAAACCTTTATAAAGCGCGTCTTTGTGGAGCACAACCGTGTAGTTGCCGACTACTTGCGAAGTTCCGAAAAATATTTCTTTTTTGAATTTTTCCCCCTCGCCTTCAACCATAAACTCCGGGTGCCCAAAAGCATGGACTACTCCTCCTTGTTTAACTTCAGACCACACTTTATAAAGCCCGGGCTTCCTAAAAATGTGCAGAATAGAAAATAAGCTGCTTTCCCCCTCTCTTTCTGGATGAATGTGGAAGAACTCTTCCAGATCACTCCGCACGGCAATTACATGCATGAGTTTTCCATGATCTATTTCAAGGTCCTTGATTGGTACATTCCCGGGTTTTTTGTTTACAAGGAAATCAAGCTTGGCTGGGAATTCGACACGCGCTGGAAAAGGCGTTAGGTTTAAATTCACCACTAGGCCTTCTTTTATTTCCCTCTCTTCATGGTAAAGAGTTTCTATATGAGCTTGGCTGCCAGTTTCTCCACGGAACTCAATGTGAATGCTTGGGGAGGTTTTGAAAGTCCATCCAGTGGTGTATCCGATAAGAAGAAACAAAAGCGCGTAAATCAAGAGGAGCGTTACTATTGTGCGCTTTTTGGGTCGCTTTAGCGCAAAAGCAACTATAAACGTAAGCGCGAGAAGCCCCAGAAAGAACAAGTTTCCATAGTTAATGAAGTTGGGGACGTCAACGAGTTTATGTTCGTGCTGTAAAATTGTCTCGCCGAATCTTTCGCCGCCGATGCTATAGACAAAACTTTCCCAACCGGAGTGAATTCCTGAGCTTACAAACCAATCATGCCCAAAAATGCCGAATGTGAGAAGATATGCGCCGATTATAATAAGCGCCCAGCCCATCGCGCGCTCAACTTTTTCCTTGTGCTTAATAACTCCAGAGAGAGCGTTGATGCCTAGTGTTCCCAGAATCGCAAGGAAAATTAAAGGGACGGAGCGGCCCAAACCATGTACGAATCCCAAAATCCAGCCGTTAAAAAGGTCCGCGGTGGTGGCGATGTAGCCTAAAAGCAAATAGAACGCCGGGTTTGGACATCCCACGCCGGCATTTCCAAGAAATAAACCCAAAAGAAAGGTTTTTACGTAATCCTGCCGGCGCTGGATGAAATCAGGGAACTTGCCGGAGTAAGCCGGTAGTTTGAAATTTAAAAGGCCAATCTCTGAAAGCCCTAAAGTAAATGCTGCAATTCCTCCTATAAGCACTGCCCAGACCTCTACGTCTGCTTTCAGTCCGAATGTTTTCCCCAAGGCCGCAATGAAAATGCCGTAGAAAGAAAGAGTAATGGTGAGGCCAATGGCGAAACTCAACGCCATCAAGAATCCTTTTTTCGGCTCCTTTCCCAAAGTTAGAGGAACTATGACAAAGGCAAGCGGCAACGTGCAAGGGAGAAAAATCATGGAAAGCCCCGAAACAAAAGAAAGCGTTAGGCCTACCGTTATCTCAGGGCTTGTTGCATACCAAAAAAGCCCTATTACAAACACCAAAAAGAGGGCAAATCCAACCAGCGCTATCCTTAGTTTGGTTTTACGGCCAGTTTCATCCATAGATTAATTTTATTATAGCTTATTCGTGCGGTGGCGCAGAGTCGCAACCCGAATTTTGTGGTTTACTGCGACACTTTTTTCAATTTTTCTACAAAATCATTGCGGTCAAATCCTCCTGTGGCCCAAAGCTCGCCGTTTATGATAATTCCGGGCGAGGCAAAGATCATATGCTCTTTAATCAATTCCTGCCCCTCAGGCGTAAGCACGCTCACGTTTTTGTACTTTACGCTAGGCCAGTCTTTTTCGATGGAATGCCAAAACTCTTCAAACATTTTGCATATATGGCACCCCGGCGAGGATACCTCAATAAGCTCAATCTCTTTCATTTTTTCATTGCAGGCTTTTAGGTTAGATGGAGAAGGAAAAAGTTTGCTAACCTACCTTTTTGAATTATTTGTTACTATATTATAATTATATATTATTATCAGTATAGCACAAATGAATGGTAGCAAAAAGTTAAAAATAGGTTTGGGGCCCGTCTCGTGCCAAACTAGTTGTTTTGCACCAGTCCTCGTTGACGGGCCTTTGCTGTTTAGGAATCTCCAAAATTTCTGTTCTAAGTTTGAATCCTAGCATCCCCGCCAGTCAGGATTTTGACAACGTTTTTGGCTTTGATAATATTAAATTATGAAAAGAAAGAGACCTTCAAGAAAAAATCTGGAGAAAAACGTGGAGCTCGGAGTGTTGTTGGAGAATTTCAACAGCAAGTTTGACTTGGTGGCAGAGCAGACCGCCCAGATTCCGGATATAAAAGAAAAGGTAGATGGCTTGACCGAAGGCGTTATGGGCTTGACCGAAGGCGTTATGGGCTTGACCGAAGGTGTTATGGGCTTGACCGAAGATATGGAAGTGGTCAAGACCGATGTAAGCGATCTGAAGGAAGACATGGCGGTGGTAAAAACAGACTTGGAGTTTATCAAAAGCGCTCTCAAGAAGAAGGTTGACTATGACGAATTTGCCGCTCTTGAACGCCGCGTTATAGTCCTGGAGAGCAAGTTGCGCACGGCAAGTTGACACTTTGAACAGCTGCTTGGTATAAGTTAAGCATTCTTTGCTACATTGACAAGTAAATATAAGTAAATAGAGAAAGGATAGGATGTCGATGGATATAATGTCGCCTAGAGAAGTACTATTGGAGGAGTTTCGAAACTTTTTTGACCGGGTGGTAGAGCTTTTGCCGAATACGTTTTCCAGAGAGAGTGTGGTTAGACAGTTGACCGAGGCCTTTGAAAAGGAGAGGGCGGAGTTTGGCAAGTTTTGCGACGAAATGGAGAGCAGGTTGCGCGACCATAACGAACAGGAGTTTGAAGTTCAAATTGTTGCCATCTTTACCAGATTTCAGAGAGAAGCTAAAAGCATTGCGCTTATCGGTTTAATGGCTGATTATCAGGCGAAACTCTTGGACTCTGATTATGACGATGCAACGAAGCATTAGTTGATTTAATATTTTAAAAAAGCGCTCGGGTAAAAGCTTTTACCCGAGCGCTGTTGTTTTTTTGACTTGAGGAAAATTTTGACGTTGACATAACCAGCATAACCGTTTTTTTCCGCTGACAAAAATAAGATGTTAGGTTGACAAGATTGACCTTGTAGCTTCTTGATTTTTATAGTATGCTAATTTAAATGATCTAAACATAGCACTTAGGTGAATGAACTTTAAAAAATAAATAAGCAGATAAACAGGCCGTGGAAACTGAAGGGGGTGGAATATGATGTCTCTCAGAGAAATAGCGCTGGCCGAGTTTAAGGTTGTGTTTGATTGGCTTGTAGAAAGTTTGCCGCACACTTCTTCCAGAGAACTAGTGGTTGGACAGTTGACCGAGGTCTTTGAGAGGCAGAAGGCGGTAATTGGTCAGGTTTGCGACGAAACAGAGAAGCGGTTGCGCACTTATCAAGAGAAGGAGTTTGCTGTTTTCAAAGAGGTTTTTGTTGCCTTCTCGAACAGATTTACGATGGATGTTCTACACATTATTGCGCAAGGCGTAATGGTCGATTCTCAATCGACGAAATTAGATTCTACCGCCGCGCCACAGCATTAGTTGTTTTAATATTTTAAAAACGCGCTCGGAAAATCTTTCCGAGCGCTATTACTTTTTACGGTTGGCGGATAATGATATAATAGTTTAATGTCTTTGGCGATGAATGCAAGCATTCATCTTTATCACGTTTTTATGAATAAAAAGCATGATGCTTGACGAACTTATTCAAGGCGGGTGGCTAAAGACGCCCAGAATCATTGAGGCGTTTCGGAAAGTAAAGAGGGTTGATTTTTTGCCAGAGGGCACAAAAGATTTGGCTGAGTTAAACGAGGCCTTGCCCATTGGCTTTGGCCAAACAATTTCACAGCCCTTGGTGGTAGCTTTTATGCTTGAACTTTTGGAGCCGCAAGAGGGCGAGAAAATTCTTGACGTGGGTTCGGGTTCGGGTTGGACAAGCGCCCTTTTGGGGGAAATAGTGGGCGAGAAAGGAAAAGTTTTTGCTGTTGAGCTTGTGCCAGAACTTAAAGAGTTTGGCAAGAAAAACGCGGCAAAATACGGTTTTGTGGACAG
This sequence comes from Parcubacteria group bacterium Gr01-1014_30, assembly GCA_007376185.1. Lineage (GTDB taxonomy): Bacteria > Patescibacteriota > Minisyncoccia > Minisyncoccales > 2-12-FULL-40-12 > VMFS01. The sequence continues at coordinate 83,212 of VMFS01000002.1, read as the reverse complement.
GGGAGTGGTTGAGTTTGTTTGCGCTGACGGTTCAAAGGGCTACGAAAAAGAAGCGCCATACGATAAGATTTTGGCTTCGGCTGCGGTTTACCCCCACACCAAATTTGGTGTGGGGGTAAGAGAATTGCCAAAGGCCTGGAAACAACAGTTGAAAGTCGGGGGCAGAATAGTGACCCCCATAGAAAACTCAATTTGGCTGTTTGTGAAAAAATCTGAAAAAAAATTCCAGGAAAAAGAATATCCCGGATTCGCATTTGTTCCATTGGTAGAAAAATGAAATTTTTGACAATCGGCGTTTTACTTTTAGTTATTTTTCTTGGCTTTTTCGTTTGGCAGGGGATTTACTTGCCCTTAGATGTGAACGGCCAGGAGAGTTTATTTTCCGTTGAAAAAGGGCAGAATGCTTTTCAGATTGCGGAGAATTTGGAAAGAGAAGAAATGGTCAAAAACAGCTTCTTTTTCAGTTTTTACGCGGTGACTTCGGGTAACGCCACAAAACTTAAAACAGGGGACTACTTTTTGAGTCCCTCCTTGACCGTCGCCAATATTGTTAAAAAAATAGCTTCAGGTGATACCGCGACAGTAACAGTTACGATACCTGAGGGCTGGACCGTGGCCCAAATTGAGGAGCGGCTTGGCGTGGAACTCTCAAGTGACTTAGAAGGTTTTTTGTTTCCCGACACTTACAATTTTTCCGTCAACTACAGCGAAAAAGACGTTGCTGAAGCGATGCGAGAAAATTTTGAGAGAAAGTTGGATTCTGAATTACACCGAGAAATTGAGAAGCAAGGTAAAACAATTCATCAAATAGTAACAATGGCTTCCATAATTGAAAAAGAAGTAAGAACAAGCCAAGACAAAGAGTTGGTTGCAGGTATTTTGTGGAAGCGGCTTGAAGCAGGGATCCCCCTGCAAGTTGACGCGACAATAACGTATATTACGGGAAAGAGAACTACGAAAGTTTCCACTGAAGACACGCAGATTGATTCGCCCTACAATACATACAGATACCGGGGGTTGCCCGCAGGGCCAATTTCAAACCCCGGACTTGAAGCTATCTTGGCCTCGGTGTATCCTAAAAGTAGCGAGTACTGGTATTATCTGTCAACGCCAGAAGGCAAAACGATTTTCAGCATAACTTTGCCAGAACACAACGAGGCAAAAGCCCTGCATCTTAAGTAGTCGTGAAAGGTCAATGCTTTCCCAAAACCGAAAAATTTTAATTTGGAGTGTGATAATTGCTGCACTTTTTGCCTCTTTTTTGATTTATCGCTTCGCGGTTCAAAAGAGAGTGGAGGTTGTTTCTCCGGCACCGGAAGCTCTTTGGCAAGCCAGTAAAACGTACAAGATAACTTGGAAATCAACTAACCTAAGCAGGGTAGGGATCGTTTTAATAAAAGGAGTCCAGGCAAGAGACGTGAGGTGGTTGGCGCAGAACGTTTCCGCAAGGCGGCTTAATTACGACTGGGACATTTTTGCGTGGGAAGAGCCGAGAGACGATTACAGAATTGCGGTTTTTGAGTACCCTTGGAAGGAAGGAAACAAAATTGCTTATTCGGAATTCTTCACTATTTTGGGACCTCAGTTTGCGTCTTGTGATAACCTTTCAATAGCTTCCGAATGGCCTTTTGTGCCGAGCGATTTTCCCGATGCTAGAAAAGTTTTCGTAACCTCAAGGACTTACACTGGGAACTTGGAACGTTTGGAAGGAGCAGACAGAAGATGTCAGCAGGAGGCTGAGGAAAAAGGGTTTGAAGGAAACTGGAAAGCTCTTTTGGGAGACGACGCTTCTTTTGCTCTTAGCCGGCTTAACTTGCAGGGAGCTTTTGTTATGGCTGAACCTGCCGCCCGCTTGCCAGAAGGCAAGGCGTGCCACCGACTTTTGGGAAGCGACTTTAATGAGTTTTTCGCAAAACTGTCTGATTCTTTGGAGTCCAACCGCGGGAAAATTGACGAAACGTTTCTAAAAGACATGCAAGACGTTTGGCTGGGTAAAATTGACTCTGAAAGCAAAAGAGAGTGTACAGTTATTTCAGCTTTCTCCAGAACCGAGCCGCGCGATTTGGCGCTTAAGTATAGCTTTACCACAACCTGTCAGAACTGGACCGCCGGCACTGAAGTTGTCCCTGGATATCCGTCCCAACCCGGCGGGGCCGCTGAGTTCGCCGCTTGTTTTACTCCCACTGGTGTGCGAACCGACGCTGTTGGTTTGGCTGGTCTGTCTTCTGGCGTGGTAAAGGTTGAAGGCGAGGACTTCTTAACCGTGTCGTTGGGGAAATCCTGCGCCAGAGAGCAAAAACTCATTTGTGTACAGCAGTAAGGGACTTGACATTATTTTGACATAAGCTAATATACGAATATCCGCAGAAAGCAGGCATAAAATTCCCCGACCCCCGGCTTAAGAAACCTTCGGTTTCTTAGCTCGCCAAGGGCTCGGATTTTTCCACCACGGGGAATTTTAATAAGACCTGCCGAGGATAAACCTTATAAAGATCGGTTTTGTTTTCTGCGGTTTATCGCAGATTTTTTATTTTATGCCAGGTAGTAGATTTTGGACAAAGCCTCGCTTTAATTTGTTCGCCGAAGGCGAACAGTCCAAAATCTACTACCTGGGATAAAATGAAATTTGCGGAACTTTCACTACCTGGCATGGCTTCAACTAAAGCGCAAAAGCAAAAAGTGGTTGAAGAATTTACCGAAAAAATTGAAAAGCAAAAATCAATGGTGTTTTTTGATTTTACCGGTTTGAAAGTAAAAGACTTGTCAGAACTTAGAAAAAAAATGAAAGCAGAAGGCGGACAAATAAAAGTGGTTAAGAAAACTTTATTGAAGTTGGCTTTGCAAAAAGCCGGCCTGGAAATTAAAGTTGAAAAATTGAAAGGAGGAGTAGCCTTGGCTTTTGGATTTAAAGATGAGATTTCGCCGACAAAAATCTGCTATCAGTTTTCGCAAGCAAACCCCAATTTGAAGATTTCGGCAGGATTTTTTGATGGGAAAATCAGAGAGGCTGAAGAAATTATTGCTTTGGCGCAAATCCCTTCAAAAGAAGAACTTCTGGCAAAAATATTTTTTCTCCCTAATTTTGCAATATTCAACAACCTTCAATTGAATCTATTTAAGTTATCAAACCAGGTAGTGAAAATTTGACCAGGCAAAGCCTGCACTTGTTCGTCTACGGCGAACAAGTCAAATTTCTACTACCTGGAAAGGTCAAAAGGTAAATATAAATTAATAATAAAAAAACTATGGCTGAAGAAAAAAAGAAAATTACACCAGAAGAATTAGCCAAGATACTGTCAGATACCAGTGTTGTGGACCTGAACAGCACAATGAAGATTCTAGAGAAAGATTACGGAATTTCAGTTCAGGTTCCTGTTGCGGCTGTCCCAGCTGCTCCAGCTGGTGCTCCGGCCCCAGCTCAGGCAGAAGAAAAGTCTGTCTTTAATGTTGTTCTGGCGGGCGTTGGCGACAAAAAAATTGACGTGATTAAAGTTGTGAGAGACGTTACTCAAAAGGGCTTGAAAGAAGCCAAGGACTTGGTTGACGCTTCCTCATCCGCTCCCCAGCTTGTTAAAGAGAACGTCAAGAAAGAAGAGGCAGAGGAAATGAAAAAGAAGTTTGAGTCAGCCGGAGCTAAAGTTGAGCTCCGCTAAGAGCGAAACCCCGCCCTCTATGCTTTTAGACATTACCTTCAGAGTAAGTCAAGTTATACACTGAAATTATTCTTAATGAGCTTGTTTAACAGCTTAGAGGGCGGGGTAGCTACTTAAATAGCAGAAATCCAACCAGCAGGATAAAAGCCAGCAGTAAAAGCAAGATTATATTTTTCTTGACCCAGAGCGCCCTTGCTTTATCCCGCAATAGTGCAAACGACTGCCAGAGCGCGGCGATTCTTGCCGGTAATTTGCCCAAAGATTTGCCGCGTTTTTCTTTTTTAGGCCTTCGTCTTATTTTACCAATCAAAAAGGCAAGTTTTTTAGGATAGCTGGTGAATGCCAAAATAATAGCTTTTTTTAAGGAAAACTTTTCTGGTTTCTTTTGAAAAGTCAGCGAAACGTTGGGCTCTTTAGCTTTTGTCCACTCGTCTTTTGTCAATACGCAAAAAAGGCATACTCCTGAAACTTTAGGAAAGGTCTTTTCTCTGCTTTTCAGAACTTCTCTGAATTTTTTCTCGCTCCAAAACTCAGCAACCTTAGCCATGTCTTTCAGCACTCCTTGCGAGGAAAAAAGTTCAAAAACCTCTTTTGTTAAAATGGCGACGATGTCATTTTCTTGAAGTTTGCCCGAAACAAGGTTGCCGAAGATTTTTAAAGGGTAGGGCTCAATTCCGGAAAAATCCAGGTTTTTGCCCACGTCAAGAACTTGCCCCGGTCTCAACAGCATGATTTTAATCTCGTCAACCTTGGCGAAGTTGGCTAAAAAAATTTCTCTCTTTAGCTGAGAAACAGCACATACCCCGAGATTCAAATTGCCCAGCCAGCTTACTTGGCCGCCTTTGGCGGTTTCCTCCAAAAACTCGTTAGCTTTTCTTAAAGCTGTTTTTATGGCTAATTCCGGAGAGGCTCCCGGCCTCGAGTAATAGCTTGCTTTGAGGTGCAGGGCTAAGTTGTCCAGAAGTTTTAGGTCAGAGGGCATAACGTTTCTCAGTTCCCCCGCCACAAAAAGATAGCCAAGGCGTCTCTCAGTGGCGTTTTGAGGCTCGTAGTAAAATGTGTCAAAAACAAGGTCTGGCGCTTCACCCCTTTTCAGAAAACCCTTGGCACGAGGAGGATTAAAGTGAAGCTCAAAGAACTTCATTGTTTAAGTATAGCATCTTTCCTTTAGTAGGAGCAAAACTTGGTTTGACTTTTCAATGAGAATATGCTCTAATTAAACGTGTTTGGCAAAGCATTCAAAAAAATAAAAGTAACCTTCATTCCCTGCCGCGAGAACGAATACAGGCCCAAGCTTTTGACAGGAAGGTTCTTAATTTACTACGTTGTTTTTCTTTTGCTGGCGAAGTTTGTCATTGTGCCTTTCTTTCTGTATTTTCCCAAGTCCTCTTTCTTTGCCGACTTAACCAAAACCCAGCTGATTGAATTTACAAATGCCGCAAGACATGACTTGGGTCTTTCCCCTGTCAGAGAAAACGAGGTCTTGAGTGAGGCCGCTTTTTTGAAGGCTAAAGACATGCTTCAAAAAAGTTATTTCGCGCACTGGAGTCCTGAGGGAATTTCACCTTGGCATTGGTTTGCTCAAAGCGGCTATAACTGGCGCCTGGCAGGGGAGAACTTAGCTATAGGTTTCGTTGACTCAGAACAGGTGCATTCGGCTTGGATGTCATCCTTAAAGCACAGAGATAATATTTTAAACGGAGAATTCCGGGAAGTCGGAATCTCGGTTCTTACAGGCAATTTTCAGGGCAAAGAAACTTCTTTGGTTGTTCAGCTCTTTGGCACTCAGCAGGTTCAGGCCGCGCCTACGGCTCAAAGCAAAGAAGCTATCTTTTTGCCAGCCCTCCCACCAAATTTGGTGGGAGGGCCAGAGCAGAAACCAGCAGACAAGGAGGAGTCCTTGGTTCCAAAAGAGCAAGGGCAAGTTCTTTTTGCCGCTCCGCCTCCTCAACTAGAAAGAACTTTCGCTTTCTTTTTCTTTAATTTTATGGCAAGCGATTACTACGGTTTTGTCCAAAAAATAATTTACTGGTCTTTCGGTCTTATCATGCTTTCTTTGCTGTTAACTGTTTTTTACGACATATTTATATACAAAAGATTTGAGATTCAGCACAAAGACGCCGTGCTGAAAGCCGTTATCTTCGGCTCTTTATGGTTTGCCTTGCTTTTTCTGGACAAACTGCTCATAATCAAACTTATCGCTTATGAATTCCAGGTTGATTAAACTCTTCAAATATTTCGCCGCGGCTTACTTGGTTAGTTTTTTGGCGCTTAACTGGAGCGAGGTCTCCTGGGTTTTTAATTACACGGCTCTGGCAAGGTATACTTCCGACTTGGCAGATAAGATTGCCAAAGAGAAGCAAATTGCCATGGCCGAAAGCGACAAAGACGGTGTTGAGTCAAAGAAGGCAAACAGCGTGGAAATACCAAAAATCAAAATTGAAGCGCCCCTAATTGTGGACAAGGGCTTGGACTACTACGGGGTTTTCAGGGCGCTGGACAGGGGAACAGTTTACTACCCCGAATCTGCCTTGCCCGGTCAGGAAGGCAGAACAATAATTCTTGGGCACTCGGCTCCTCAGAGATGGCCAAAGATAAGATACGATTGGGTTTTCTCAGAGCTAAACGAATTGCAAGAAGGAGACGAGATATTTTTGCACTTTAACGGCAAAAAATACGCTTTCAAAGTGAAAAATAAAATCTTTTTAGACAGAGGCGACCAACTTCCCGAACCCTTGACAAATTCTGAAAGAGTATTAGTGTTAGTCAGCTGCTGGCCGCCTGGCAAAGACATAATGCGAATTGCCGTGGTAGCGGAAAGTACCTAAAACAATGCGAATCTTTAAAGCAACCCTTCAAATAAGTATTATGGTAAGCGTTATAAGCGGCGTTTTTGCTTGGCTTTTACTGCCACACTTGGCAAGAGCGGCTTTTGTTGACACGGGATGGATTGATGCCCGCTCTTTTGAAGGAAACGTGGTTGATGAATGCGGGACCCTTGTTGGAGGCATTCGGGGGCGAACCGGTTTATCTTTTCAGATATTCAAATTAAATCTTCCCGAAGGACACTATTCCATAGACATTCTTGCCGGCTACGGATATTATTTCGGCGATCCTCAGGAGCCTCAGATTAACGAAACAATGAGAGTTAGAACAAGCGCCGACGCAAAGGACATTCCCGACCTTAATGGTTCAGGCGGGGGCAGAAATGGAAGGGACAACTGCGATGCCATAGTCGCGAACAGAGCTGTTTATACAAATATAACTGGCAGTCTGATCCATTACGCGGGCGGACCTTTAATTTTTGAAGGACGGGATGCGAACTCCCAAAGCATTACAATCGCAAGAGTCAGGGTTTACGGACAGTCCGAGCCCGTCGTAAAACCGCCGACAGTAATCACCAAACCGGCTGTAGTAACCAGTTGATTTATGACATATGATTTATGACATATGCTTTATGACAAAGGTCGCAAAAATTGAAAACGAAAAGTTGAAGAAGCAAGAATAAACGAATAAATCATGAAAACGAAAAAATCAGCAGTAAAAAAAGTTGTTTTCTTGGCCTCGTTGTTGGCAGTTGGCTTGGCGGTTGTTAGTTTGGTTGGAGTTGGACAGGTTTTTTCGCAGACGTGTCCTCAAAGCACCACGGTTTCGGGAACCACGGGCACGCTTGTTGGAGAAATTACAGATGACGGCGGAGATTCCAACATACAGGTTAGATTCCAGTACGGAAAAACAACCGCTTTTGGTTTGGAGACGCCCTCACAGACGAAAATGGGACTAGGTCTTTTCTGCGCAGACATTACGGGTTTGGAACCCAACACCACTTATTTTTACAGAGCGGTTGCGACTAACTCGGGCGGCACGTCTTTCGGAGAGACAAGAAGCTTTACCACCAAAACTTTGGACCTTATCCTTAGGGCAAACGGCTCAAGGGGACCAATTACCGTAAATTTTCAAGAGTTAGTAACTTTGTCTTGGACTTCCCAAAACGCGGTTTCGTGTAATGCCTCTGGCGACTGGTCGGGTTCAAAGTCCTTTTCAGGCTCCCAGCTGGTGCAGATGAATCAGGTCCAAACTAACACATTCACTTTAACTTGCACCTCAAGCTCGGGTCAGCAGGTTACGGATTCCGTTCAGGTGCTTGTTAATCCCAAGAAACCCACGGTTGTTACCAAGCCAGCTATAGTTACCAATTAATTATGATGGTTATAAAAAAAGTTAAAAAAAATTGGCTTGTCTTGTTTGTTTTGCCATTTGGCCTCCTCGCGCCATTTGTCTTTTCTTTGGCGCAAACCTGCCCTTTGTCAACCACCGTGAGCGGAACCACCGTGACATTTTCCGGAGAACTGACCGACACGGGCGGCGACAGCGTGAACTACGTTTGGTTTGAGTACGGTAAAACATCAGCTTTGAGCTTAAAAACCGCGGAGCAAGCCTGGACTCAAGTTGGAATGTACTGCATTACCGTTTCGGGCTTGGACTCCTCAACCACTTATTTTTACAGGGCCGGAGCAAGGAACACGGCAGGAGTTTCTTATGGCGAAACTAAATCCTTCACCACAACGACTCCGCAAGCCGGAACTGATTTTTCGGTAAGCAAAACCGTGAGAAATCTTTCGCAAGGGACCTCATTTGCTGAGTCGGTCGCGGCCAATCCCACCGACGTGATTGTGGTTGCGATAACCGTTAGAGCGGGATTAAACTCGGTTTCCAACGTAACGGTAACCGACAACCTGCCTTCGGGACTTAACTTCCAAGGAGACCTTAGAGTTGACAGTGTTTTAAGGTCGGGGAGCATAACTTCCGGACTTTTCTTGGGAAATCTGGCGGCAGGACAGTCATCAACAATTACCTTTTTGGCAAACGTTGCTCAGGCCCAAAGCTTTGCTTTTGGCGAAACCAGATTGACCAACAGAGCTGTTGTTACAGCGGGTTCAGCTTCCTTCTCGGACACGGCCGAAATTGTGGTAACTCGAGCTCAGGTGGCAGGCGCCGCGACAACAATTCCCACCGGCTTCACAGACAACATTCTGCTTGACTCATTCTTAATTCCCTTGGTTCTGGCTTTGGCTGGCGTCTGGCTTTTCAAAAGCCGCATCCTGAAGTTTGAAGAATGGGTTGACGTTAGAAAAAAGCAATACCGGGAGTACAAGTCAGACAAAACCTTGAAGCAGAAAATAGCTAAGATTAGAACCGACGAAATTATCAAAAAGGTTGTCTAATGGTATTTTGAGGGCGCATAGCTCAGTGGCAGAGCGCTATTTTCACACGATAGAGGTCCAAGGTTCAATCCCTTGTGCGCCCACCAAATGACTCACTAGTTGAGTCGTTTGGTCCTTATACAACTCCGCTCGAACCTATTTTGAGCGAAACGCCTGCGGCGTTTCGCAAAGTCCCAAACCGCTCCGCCGCCGTTGAAACTTTGGCGGACAAATCGGGCGGGGCGGGAAGAAAAGGAGTAGTTCGTTGAGGGAAGCCGCAGGCGAGCAGTTTCTTGCGGCTTCCATCCTTATCCGGAATGATAAAGTTTTGTCTTTCCGGACAAGGTTATTTGAAAACTGAATATAATGAAAGGGGTGCGCGGATGAAAAAGTTTTTAACCCAACGCAGTCGTATCACTCTGGGGTGCTTTCTTGCTCTATGCGATTTGTTTCTTTCGGCAGGCCTCATTTTGATGACTACCAATGAAAAAGGAAGCTGGCTTTGGTCTGCGGCTGTGGCATTGCAAGCCGCCGCCATACTTTTTCTTATGGTAGTGGCTATGTATTTTATGTATCTTCCTGTTTTCGCCAAAGATATTATTGCGGCCGCCAAAGAGGAGGCAGAGCTGGATTGGTTGACGAAATTTGAATTTCGCGAGCGATTTGACGATTCGGTGAGAAAACTTTTTAAAAGGGGAAGAGTAGTGCTTTTCCCCAAGTCGAAGAAACCCCATTAGAGGAAGAGTTCATTTTTCGGGGCGCGCAACGTTTTGCGCGCCCCGTTCCATTGCAATTAGTTAAACCGATTTTACATTGGCCTTGTAATGCACTATAAAATATATTAAGATTGATTACTAATCACGGAGCGTGATTTAATTGTTGTTTGACAATCGAATAACTCTGTAAACCAAACTTAAAAAATGCGATCCCAGAAAAACATATAAAGCTGCCGCTTTCGGCGCAAATCTAACAAAGGAAGGGGGATGAAATGCTAATAATCGGAGGCGCGCTTAGTGCTTTGCGCTCACAGATAGAAAGAGTAGCACTCTCTGATTCCAAGGTGTTGATAACCGGGCCAACCGGGGCAGGCAAAGAATTGGTTGCGCAAGAAATCCACCGCTTATCCTACCGTGCGCAAAAGCCGCTCGTAACCATAAACTGCGCGGCTCTTACCGATTCTTTGCTTGAAACCGAGCTCTTTGGACATATCAAGGGATCCTTTACCGGAGCCTACCGAGACCAAAGAGGTAAGCTGGAACAAGCGCATCTCGGCACTATTTTCTTGGATGAAATAGGCGACATGGCCTTGTCGACGCAGGCGCGCGTGCTTCGTTTTCTGGAATCTGGCGAAATCCAGCCGGTTGGCGACGCAGTGGTGCGCAAAGTGGAAGTACGGGTCATCACTGCGACCAGTGCTGACTTACAAGAGATGGTGTCCCAGAGGTCTTTCCGCAAGGATCTCTACTACCGCATCAAGGTGTTACATATTGAGGTGCCTCCGCTCAAAGACCATACTAGAGACATCCCGGAACTGGTTGAGCATTTCTCTAAAATGCTAACCGGATCTAACGGGCGAGAGCCGCTCGTTCTTTCAAACAAGGCTCTAGCGGTTCTTCAAAGTTATGACTGGCCGGGAAACGTCAGAGAGCTCAAGAATGTGGTGGAAAATCTTGTCTTGGGCAGGCAGCCGGTTGACTCAGGGGATTTGCCTAGAGAAATTTTGGAGCAATCAGGCTCCATCTCGGAGATGGAAAAAGGCGGACTGGCTGAAACAGCAACCTTAGACTTAAACAAATTGTACAGGCGTATTACAGAAGGCGGCGAGTCGTTTTGGGAATTAGTCTATCCAGCCTACATGAACCGCGATCTAACGAAGCGGCAAGCAAGGGTTCTCATTGACCGAGCCTTGAGAGAAACTCGCGGCAATTACAAAGCAGTTGCTCGCCTTCTTAATGTAGGTGACACCCTTAAAGAGTACAAGCGCTTCTTGAACTTTATAAGAAAATACGACTTGAAGATGCCGTTTATGGAATATAGAATGCCAAAACTGCGCTAGGGTTGGGATCGCTAAATTAGATTACAATTTATGTAGGCGCGCAATGTCTTGCGCGCCTTAATTATTTGTGGTAAGATTTGAGAATATGGGAGTTCCAAAGCAAAGACACACCAAATCAAGAAGGAACAAACGGAGAATGCATATTTTTTTACGAGCTCCTGTTTTGGCATTCTGCCAAAAGTGCGGAAACTCCGTAAAACCCCACACGGTTTGTTCAAACTGCGGCTTTTACAAGGGCGCAGAAGTGATTGACGTTTTGAAAAAGCTCACCAAAAAAGAGAGGAAGTTAAAGGAAAAAGAAATGGCGGCAAAAGCGGGAGAGAAAGAAAAGCCCTTAAGTATGGAAGAACTTTCAAAGAAATAACATGGCAAGCAGACACTTGTCGAGGTCAATAGTTATGCAGTCATTGTACGAGTGGGATTTTTCGGGCAAAGAAAAGGATTTAACCAAGATTGTTGAAAGAAACATTGAAGAGTTCGGACCAGGGCTTCAAGACCCTTCTTTTGTGTGGCAGTTAACGACAGGCGTTGTGCAAAACATAAAACAGATTGACCAAATAATTGAAAAGGCGGCTCCCGAGTGGCCCATAAACCAGGTGAACATCATTGACAGAAATGTTTTGAGAATAGGTATTTTTGAGTTACTATACGGCAACAAAGAAGAAGTGCCCCCAAAAGTAGCGATTAACGAAGCCATAGAATTGGCGAAAAACTTTGGAGGCGAGAGTTCGGGAAAGTTTATCAACGGAGTGCTGGGAACGATATATAAGGAATTAAATCCGAAATCCTAAATTCGAAATCCGAAACAAATCCCAATGACCAAAATTCTAAAGTTAAAGTTTAGCAAAGCTGAACGAGGCGTTTGCAGAGAACTTTGTTCTCTTCTCACCCCTTCGGGAGCGAGAGGAGGGCGAAGCCCTCAGCGAACTTCCAAACACGTTTTGAATTTTAAAAATTCGAATTTAGATATTGTTTCGAATTTCGTACTTCGAATTTCGAATTTGGGACTCGAAAAACTTGAAAGACTTTAATATCATCGAAAAAAAACTAAATATTAAATTCAAGAATAAGGAATTATTAAAGCAGGCGTTTACGCACCGCTCTTACTTGAATGAGAACCCTGACCTTTACCTTGCGCATAACGAGCGTCTGGAGTTTTTGGGCGACGCGGTGATGGAGCTGGTTGTGACGGAAGAACTTTATAAAAAATATCCGAAAAAATCTGAAGGCGAGTTGACTTCTTGGCGAGCCGCGCTCGTTAACGCAAAAATGCTTTCTGGTTTGGCAAGGGAGCTGGGTTTTAACGATTTTTTGCTGCTTTCAAGGGGTGAAGTCAAAGAAACTGGAAAGGCACGTGAGTACATTTTGGCAAACGCGTTTGAGGCCGTGGTTGGCGCTTTGTATCTTGATTCGGGGTACAAAGCTTGCGCCAACTTCATTAAAAAACATTTATTGGTTCGCTTGCCAGAGATCATTGAAAAAGGCCTTTTCCGGGACTCAAAGAGCCATTTCCAAGAAGAGGCGCAAGAAAGAGCGGGCATCACTCCGGTTTACGAGGTTTTGAAAGAGTGGGGACCAGATCATAATAAAAGGTTTATAATCGGAGTTTTTTTGGGGAAAGAGCTGGTGGCCGAGGGCCAGGGCTCCTCAAAACAGGAAGCAGAAGTGGTTGCCGCCAAAAACGCATTGGAGGCAAAGAATTGGTAATATGTTAGTAATTCGTTTATTTCGCACGGGAAAAAAGAATCAGCCGTTTTTCAAAATAGTGGTGACTGACAAACGAAAGCCGACAAGAGCCGGGCGTTTTGTTGAACAGGTCGGTTTTTGGAACCCTTTGACAAAAGAAAAGAACTTAAAATCAGAAAGAGTTAAATACTGGCTGACCAAAGGAGCCAAACCTTCGAGTACTGTTCACAATATGCTGGTTTCAGAAAAAATTATGGAGGCAAAGAAGATTCCAGTACACAAGCAACCAAAGAAAAAAGAAGGCGCGGAGGCCGGCAGTGCTCTGGCGGCCGGCGCGGTGCAGCTTGAAAAATCTCCTGGAGAATGGTAAAAACAATTTTAGTGCGCTGCGTTGACCCGCGCTTTGGAGAAGAGTGGTCAGCTCCGGTTCTTGAAGCCGTAGGACCACACTACTGCCTCACCGAACTCGGGGGCATAGACACGCTTGGCGATGATGGCTTCAACGTTTTGGTCGCAAAGGCAGAAGCCCTTTTGGGCATTAACCCGGCCATTGAGCGACTAGTTGTGTTGTTTCACCAGGACTGCGCTTGGTGCAAAGCGCAGAGTATCAGTGATCCAGAGCAGCTTAACCTGGCGCGCCGGCTCACAAAGCGCCTGGCCGAGGCCTTCTCCTCGCTTAAAGTTGATATGGGCGAGGTAGACACAAATGGCAAGGTTACCTTGGTTGCGTCGAAGGCAGCGTAGCGCGGACATTTAATGAATCTATGGCGAAAAAACAGCTAAAACGCAGCCAGAAGAAAAAAAGAAGATGGGGACTGGCTGCCCGTTTTGAATATAAGAAAGCAAAAGGTCGTAAATAACGACTATTTTAGTTTTAAAAACACTAAATTATGGCAACTCAAGTCATTAAAAAAGACGGCACAAAACAACCCTTTGACGCAGAGAAAATCAAAAGAGCCATTGCTTTGGCCTGCCAGGAAGGCGGCTGTTCTGAAGAAAGAACAGCAGAAGTTGTGGGGCAGGTTTCCGGCTCAGCCGTTGCTTTGGCAGATTCCAAAGACGAAATAGCCACATCCGAGCTCAGAGACAAGATTTTGGCTGAGCTTGACTCAGCTGAGCCAGCAGCAGCCGAGGCCTGGCGCAAACACGACCAGGAGAGAAAGGGAGCTTAGGGCAAAAGTATGCTTCAAAAAACGACCAAACTTGGTTTGGTCGTTTTTTGACTCCGCCAAAATTGCCAGAAACCCATTTTTAAGTATAATTTAATATATTATGCCAATTATGTCAAAAGTCATAGTTTGTAGGTTTATGCATAGATTTTAGTGCCTGTTGCATAGATTTTTAGTATATGATAAGATGCAAAAATGGAAGAGAAATTGCTCAAAATAAGCGAGGCTGCCGAGATTTTAGGAGTTTCTATAGATACGCTTCGCCGTTGGGATGAAAGCGGAAAGTTAACTGCGATTAAAAAGGAAGGCAGTACGCATCGTTATTACCGGGAAAAAGATATAGAGATTTTTGCAAGTGATCTTTTTAAGTTTGCGTCTGATTGGATCAGTCGGGGGGCGGAGTTTCCCGGCACTTTTTACTGTCCCACAAGCGCTGTGTTTCAGGCAAGGTTAGTAAAAATGGAACGTCTGCTTATGGAAAAGCCAGGCTTTGAAAAATTATACTCCCTAATTGTCTTAGTTGCCGCAGAGATCGGCGATAATTCATTTGCCCATAACTTAGGAAAGTGGCCGGATACCCCGGGGATTTTTTTCGGATACGATATCCAAAAAGGCATCATTGTTCTTGCAGACCGGGGATTGGGTATTTTAGAAACATTGCGCCAAGTTCGCCCCTCTCTTCCGAATCATGTTGAAGCTGTGAGAGTTGCTTTTACTGAGTTTATCTCCGGGCGGGCGCCGGAGAAGCGCGGCAATGATTTGAAATTAGTTCGAGAGGTGGTTCTTACCCAGCCGATTGATCTATTTTTTACCAGCGGCGATGCGGAGGTGCATCTCAAAGGCGCGAATAAATTATTTCAGGTTACTCGCGGTCCAAATGTAGTGCGCGGTTGTATGGCAAAAATTAGTTTTTAATGAATCTAAAATGAAAGTAAAATTAGAAAAATTTGGTACAACTCTTATATCCCGTGAATTGGGCAGTGAAGCATTTAAGGCGTTTCAGCCCACATTACGAGAACTGCAGCCAAACGAAGAATTGGAAATTGATTTTTCCGGCGTATTAACATTGTCGCCTTCATGGGCGGATGAGTTTTTAAGTCCTCTCCTTGAACGGCTGGGTGAACGACTGGTATTGTTATCCTCTGATAACCTCTCAGTACAGGCAACCTTAAAGATGTTAGAAAAAATTTACGGCAAAGATTTTAACAAACAGTAAAACGAATTGAAAATGAAAACCGAAGGGCAACGTAAGGCAATTTTAAATCTAAAAAATCTTTTAGAGATGGATCGCGCTCAGATTGGAAAATATAAAAAATTAGGAGAAATTTATCGGTATATTTTTGGGCTAAATATACCTTTTGTACAACAAACCCACGAGAATAGTTGTGGGGCTGCGGCATTAGAAATGGTTTATCGCTATTCTAGAGTAAAGAGTACCGATCAAATGGATATATTTAATAAATATAAGAAACAAAACCCTATCTCGCTGACTGATTTTTATATTGAAACAAATGATTTGATTACAGATGCCAGACAAACAGGGTTTAACAACGCTCGGTGGGAACGAATGGATATAAGCAACAAAAATTCAACTATGGATACTCTCGCCAGATTTATTAGAAAAGGAGTTCCAATAATAGCTTGCCAACAATTTACCAAAGAACGGCCAGATATTGGTCATTTCAGAGTTATCACAAAAGTTAGATCTGGTCATGTTTATTTCCATGATCCAAACCCTAAGTATGGCGGTAAAAATCTTCGATGGTCTGTAGAAAAGTTTATAGATTATTGGCGTTCTACCGGTAATAATGTGACGGGTGGAGTTCTTTTAATAATTGAGAAATGAAAACTTGGCCAACAAAAAAATCAGGAGAAAATATTTTCAACGAAGACGCTGTTTGTTATGCGTTCTATAAAAATTATATCGCTCAAGACAGCGAGGTATTTTTCAAGTTTTTGCACAATATGTCATTCAAGGCCCTGAAGGGTTGGGATTATTGGTGTGCGCCAGAGGTTGATATTATTGAGATTAAAAAAGATAAAACGATTATTGCCTATGAGTTAAAAGGGGCGAGAAAATACAAAGAAAATTCAACTGACAAAAACTGGCCTGGATTTTATGATGGATTAGGTCAGGTATTGGCATATTTAGATCTGCCGAAAATAGTAGAGAATAGTAAATTTAAATCAGTGGGTGGAGCTTTTGATTTTGTATATCTTGTGCACGCGAGACCGGAAGAAAAATTTGAGGAGTATGAGCAAAAGATTTTTAACTTATTGCCGATTGGTTTTATTATGGCTCTCCCCGACGGAAAGTTTGTAAAAGTCCACGAGGCTAAACCGAACCCGTTACGAGACGAGGAAACAAAACATCATTTTTTGAATAATCTACATACGCTGGAAAAACATTCAACAAATAGCAAAATCTTTAGAAAAATATGCCGAAAAGGAGAAGCTTATTTTTCAAAACATGAAAACTAACTGGCCAACAAAAAAATTAGGAGAGTAAGTTTATGAGAACTTTTGCGTTCGTTGACGCTTCAAATCTTTTTTACGGCGGAGAGAAAAGTTTGGGTTGGAAAATAGATTACCAAAAACTTTTAGATTACCTAAAGGATAAATATAAAATATCCAAAGCGTTATATTTTGGCGGTATTGAGATATATAAATTTAATTTTGATTATATCAAAAAAGATACAGTTCCAATTGCGGAAGTAGAGAAGTATCTTACAAGGGCGATAAAGAACTATGGCAATAAATTAAATGAAGCAGAACTATTGTTATTGAGCCGCCATTTGCAAAGAACTCGCTTTTATTTAAAACTTGAACAGTTTGGTTATGAACTGCACCTCAAGCCGGTAAAGTTATACGACCAAGATGATGGGACAACAAAAAGAAAAGCCAATTGCGACGTTGATATGGCTTTTTATTTAATGAAGGAGAAAGACAACTTTGATAAAGTTATCATTCTTTCCGGTGATGGAGGTTTTCTGCCGGTTTTAAAATATTTAAAAAGCCAAGGCAAGGAAGTTATAATTTTGGCGCGAGGACCAAGAACCGCAAAAGAAATAAGACAGTTTGCCGGCAGTAATTTCAGAGATTTTGTTCGGTTGGAGAAAGTGATAAAATTTGAAGAAAAGTAAATGGGATGGACATACGAAATATCCACCCCACGTTTAGTAATCATATATTATCATCTTGCATACACCCTTGTCAATAGATTAAGCATAGACAAACCTTCAGAAAAAAATGCCGATTTGGTTCAAAAATCCCACGAAGCCCCGTAATACAACTTTCGGCGCGCTTCGCGCAAAACGCCGCAGGCGTCAGAAGATGATATACGGGGCGAAGCCCGCTCAAAAGTTTACCCCGTAGCGAACTTGTTCTGCTACTGGGGCAAAACAATTCTTGGAACAGGCGAAAAATAAGGTCGAAGAATTAATTGAGAAATAAAAATTAAGAAAGGTATGAACTTAAAAAGGCTGGAAGTTTTTTTGGAATTTTTATGTTTTGGGATAATTATAGGTGTCATTGAAGACATAGTGGCGATTAAGGCGGTTACCGATGCGGCAATAACGTGGAGAGTTTTTGGCATTATCGTTTTGATCGCAGTGCCTTTTGCTTTCTTGGGCGAGGTAGTAGTTGACAGAATTGACTTTGTTGCGATTTTGGGAAAATTATTTAAAAACAAAGAGTTGAAAAAATAATGAGAAAGTGGGCGCAGAGGGTTACTAAAGAGAGTAACGCGCTGGATTTGGAGAAAGGAGTTTTTACGTGGAAGAATCCAAAGCGCATTGCTCAGTCATTAAAGCGCTCAGCCAAGGCGAGCTTGCGCCGCAAAGCAGGGCTCTTTCAGTCGGCAATGTCAATGCTCAATTTTTATATCAACAGAGCTAGCAAGAATCTAAACCCAAAGCAGAAAAGAATTTTAGAACATGCAAAAAAAGAGCTGCGGCGCCTCTTTTAAAAAACATAAAGCACTTGACCCCGTAATACAACTTTCGGCGCGCTTCGCGCGAAATCGCCGCAGGCGTCAGAAGATGATATACGGGGCTTGACATGTATTTAGGCAGTAAGCGATAATATAACAATATGGTTCTTGGGAGGAAACAAGTTTATCTTATAGTAGCCGGCGCAGCCGTAATTTTAGCTTTGTTAGCGGTTGCCGGTTTTTTGTTCTGGAGGAATCCAACAGGGCCGTCAGTGGTAGAACCTTTCTCTGGACCTGAAGAATCAGAAGGTTCAACTTACGGCACCCTGCCAGAAACAAAATCGCTTACAAATCCTTTGGAGAATACGCCTGAACTTAACCCTATAGATAAAGCCAACCCATTTAAAGATGTTTATAAAAATCCATTTGAATAAAATATTTGTTGTCACGGTCCTGCTTTTGGGTATTGGTATAGTCGTTTACGCTACTTCAAAAGACGACATAGTTTTTCCGGTGCCAGAGTTGGGCAATTGTAAAAGCGAGCAGGAGTGCAAAGTATATTGCGACTCTCCCGCTAATATCGCTAAGTGCCTTGCCTTTGCAGAAAGACATAATTTGCTTTCAGCTGAAGAGTTAGCCAGAGCGAAAAAATTTCTTGAGCTGGGCGGCTCAGGCCCCGGCGGCTGCTCAAATCACCTTGAATGCGAAAACTACTGCAACGATATCAACAACATTTCAGAATGCCTAACCTTTGCTGAAAGGAGCGGTTTTATAGAACCTGACGAACTTAAGGAGGCTAAAAAAATTCAAGCCGCTTTAGCCAGAGGCGCTCAACTGCCGGGCGGGTGCCGAAATAAGCAGGCATGCGAGGCCTACTGCACTTCATCAAATCACATGGAAGAGTGTATAGCGTTTGCTGAATCTGCGGGGTTCATTCCCCCTGACGAGCTGGAAGAAGCAAAAAAAGTTCTGGCCGCAATCAAAAGAGGAGTAACGCCGCCCCCTTGCATGGGAGCAGGAGGCAAGGAGGCGTGCGAGGCCTATTGTCGGCAGTCAGAAAACTTTGAGGTGTGCATTAGCTTTGCCAAGGAGGCGGGATTGATGTCGGACCAAGAGCTTCAGGATGCCGAAAAAATGCTGACAGCCCTCAGAAAAGGAGTAAAGCCGCCTGCCTGCCAAAGCGAGGAAGAATGCAATGTCTACTGCTCGCAGGAAGAGCATATTCAAGAGTGCATTGTTTTTGCGGAAGCTGCCGGATTTATGACGCCAGAGGAAGCTGAGATGGCCCGTAAAACAGGCGGAAAGGGGCCTGGCGACTGCCAAGGCCAGCAGGAATGCGAACAATTCTGCCAGAATCCCGCAAATCAAGAAACCTGCTTTGATTTTGCCAAAGAGCATGGTCTGCTTTCTGACCAAGACATGCGTCAGATGGAAGAGGGATTGCGCATGATGCGAGAAGGCCTTTCCAACGCGCCACCTGAAATTGCCTCATGCTTGGAAGGGAAATTAGGACCTGAAGTTATAGAAGGAATAAGGACAGGAAGCGGCACTGTAGCTCCTCATATGGGCGATGTTATGCGCGAATGTTTTGAACAATTTATGCCGTCTCCGGAAGAATTTGGACCGCGGCCAGGAGAAGAAGGTTCTTTCCCACCAGAAGGGTTTGCTCCCCCTGAAGGAATACCGTCTGGCTTTACAGGTCCCGGCGGCTGTAAAAGCCAGGAAGAATGCATGGCGTATTGCCAGCAACATCCGGAAGAATGCGGCCAATTTCAACCGCCAACAATGCCGCCACCCAGCGAATTTCAACAGTTCCCAGAAGAGCATAAAGAGGAATTTCAACAACAGTTTGAAGAGCAATACCGGCAACAATTCGAGAAGCAATACCAGCAACAGCAGCAACAAGAAGGGCCGACAGGTTTCTTCCAACGGCTGACGGCATGGCTTGCCGCTCCGTTTTTGAACTTATTGAGATAACTACATATTTCTGATGTATGGCTTAATCACTAAAAAACTTGCGATTGCTGTTTTTGCAGCGGCGGTTATCGCCGTTGCTTTAGTTTATACATTTTTCTGGCTGCGCGGCGTAAAAGACGCCGCGCAGCCAGATGTTAGCGCGCCGGAAGAAATTTGGACAACCGAAAGAAGGAACTCCGACGTGATTAGATTGTTTTCGCCAAAAAAGGGAGAAACAATAGAATCGCCTCTGGTTGTTAAAGGAGAGGCGCGGGGCTCGTGGTTTTTTGAAGCTAACTTTCCAATCGTCCTTACAAATTGGGACGGCTTGATAATCGCTGAGAGTTTTGCCACTGCAAAAAGCGATTGGATGACCCAAGATTACGTTCCCTTTGAAGCAGTGCTTGAGTTTGAAAGTCCGGTATTCCCCGGAGTCGACCAAGAGCACTTTTCGCGCCGAGGATATTTGATTTTACAAAAGGACAATCCTTCGGGTCTGCCGGAAAATGAAGACGTTTTGGAAGTTCCAATAACGTTTGCTATGGAAAGTCGCTCCGCAGCGCCTCCGCCTGAAGAACAAGTTTTCTGCACCATGGCATACGCGCCCGTATGCGGTATTGACGGCAGAACATACGGAAATCGCTGCATAGCAGAGCAGCAGCAAAAGGTGCAGGTAGCTTATGAAGGCGAATGCATAAAGTCGGAACCCAAGCCGCAGGCTCAGCCAACGCCACAACCAGCACCTCAACCCGCGCCCGCGCCTGAACCTGAGCCAGAACCAGAAGCCCTGCAGCCGCCAACATATAATTTTTCGTTAACGGCCGACGACAATAAGGCTACGCCGTCTGAATTTACTGTTGCAGTCAACTCTCAAGTTACCATTACTTTTAATGTTAGTTCTCAAAACGTGTATTACGGCGGATTGGATTTTAGAAGCCAGGTTATAAACACGGGCACAATTTCACCCGGGGAATCAAAAACCATAACCTTTACAGCTCAATCTTCCTTTGAGTTTATTCCTTACTGGCCAGCCAGCGGCGTGCGCAAAGGATACGAGATTAGGATAATCGTTAATTGAAAGGGATTGGCCAAGCGCTTGACAAACGCTCTGGGTTTGTTAAAATAAAACACACAGCATGGATAAGGCACGAAATACTGCAAATAAAAAAAGAAGCGGCTAAAGCAATTCGCATTTTTGGTGTTGAGAAGCCGCTTCTTGAAGCGGTTTTTTGTTGAAAGATTGAGTGGGAAAGAACTTTGATAATTTAATAAACCCCGTAATACAACTTCGACTCACTTCGTGATTGTAGGATTTTTTAAAAAAATCCTGTCGAAGATAATATACGGGGTAAACAATTAATAACAGCGGTTATTAATTGCTAGCCAAACAATTGCATTTTTAAGGGCAGATGGAGGATGCCTTGGGAGATTGAGGCGATGAAGGACGTGGGGTGCCTGCGATAAGCCTCGGGGAGGTGGCTACCAACCTTAGAACCGGGGATGTCCGAATGGGGAAACCCTGCCGTGCAAAACGCGGCAAGCCGTGCTTTGCACCGGAAATTCGAAACTCGAATATCGAAATTCGAAACAGTATCAAAATCCAAATGACCAAAATTCAAAACACGTTTTGGACATTATAATTTTGAATTTAGGATTTGTTTCGTGCTTCGTATTTAGGATTTCGTGCTTCCGCTGCAGAGCGCGGTGGCGTACCCGCTGAAGTGAAACATCTCAGTAAGCGGAGGAAAAGAAAACACAGTTACCCTTCAACAAGTTCAGGGTAATCCTGAGCATGTCGAAGGATTATTCCCTCAGTAGCGGCGAGCGAACAGGGAGAAGCCAAAACCAAGTATTTTTATGCTTGGGGTTGTAAGGAAATATTGTCAGGAGCTTTTGTTCTTAAGACAAAAACTTCTGAGGGAGAGCACTTAGGTAAAGTTTCGTTAATTAAATGACCCTGGAAAGGGCAACCATAGAGGGTAATAGTCCCGTAGATGAAAACGACTTTATGCTCCTTGATATTTTTCTTTAGTACCGCGGGAAAAGACAACCCTGCGGGAAGCATCCGCGACTACGCGGAAAGGCTAAATACTCAATCTCACCGATAGTGAACCAGTACCGTGAGGGAAAGGTGAAAAGTAGGGGGTTGACCCCGGTGAAATAGAACCTGAAACCATCATGCCCACAAGGACTCGGAACATTTCGCTGACGCTCAGTGTTCCTCGTAAATCCGAAGCACGAAATCCTAAATACGAAACAAATCCAAAACCCAAAATTCAAAACAGAAACAAAATTTTGGTCATTTGGATTTTGAATTTTGATATTGTTTAGGATTTCGAATTTCGCCACAGCCCTTACTAAAGGGCTGGGCGACCCAGCCCATTGGAAATGGGCTGTGGTCGAATTTCGGATTTGGGGGCACCGAGCGTTAGCGAGGTGCGACGGGGTGCCTATTGAAGAATGAGCCAACGACTTTATGCGTGCCGCTGTCTAATCCCCTTTAGGGAGCAGACAAAGGGAAACCAAGTGTTAACAGCGCGAAAAAAAGTGGTACGCGTAAGACCCGAAGCCAAGCGAGCTTGCCATGAGCAGGGTGAGTCAAAGAGAAATCTTTGAGGAGGCCCGAACCGGTGAGCCGTGCAATACTCTCGGATGACTTGTGGCAAGAAGTGAAAAGCTAATCGAGCTTGGTAATAGCTGGTTCTCCCCGAAATAGCTTTAGGGCTAGCCCCCGCGACAAATAACGTTTGGGGGTAGAGCACTGGAAAGAATATCGTGCCTTACGGTAGGTACTCTTACCAAACTCCGAATACCAAACGTTTTGCGGGGAGTCAGAACTTGGGCGCTAAGGTCCAAGCTCAAAAGGGAAAAAGCCCACGATCTTTGTCTAAGGTCCCAAAATTTGAGTTAAGTGTACTCAAGGAAGTGGAGCACCTCTGATAGTTAGGAGGTTAGCTTAGAAGCAGCTATCCTTTAAAAAGTGCGTAACAGCTTACTAACTAAGGAGTTCTGCGCCAAAGATTTACGGGACTAAAACTCAGTACCGAAGACAAGACCCCGCCCTCTATGCTGTGTATTTTAGGTAATCGAAATATCAAACTATTAACAGTTGATAAATTCTGGCTACCTTGAACATACGGCTTAGAGGGCGGGGGGTAGGGGAGCGTTTGCAGTGCAGTGAAGCCCACGACGCGAGTCGGGGTGGAGCGCTGCGAAGTGAGAATGTTGGCATGAGTAACCACAATCCAGGTGAGATCCCTGGACACCGAAAGCCCGAGGTTTCCTTGGCAATGTCAATCAGCCAAGGGTTAGGCGGGCCTAACCCGACCCCGAAAGGGTTTAGGGGATGGACAGCCGGTTAATATTCCGGCCCTTCTGCGCTTTTTTGGCAAGGCGACGGAGAATTGGATATTGAGAGAGTTATTGGATTCTCTTCTGAAAGGGGAGTTTCGGTTACGTCTGAGACAACTTAATAGAAAATTCTTCCAAGAAAAACCTTGCTAAGTTAAAAACGCGGAATCCGTACCGCAAACCGACACAGGTGGGCAGGTCGAGCAGACCAAGGTGAACGGGTGAAACCTCGTTAAGGAACTCGGCAAAAAAGCAGGCGTAAGTTCGCAATATGCCTTCCCCGCCCTCTAAGCTCGTAGTCATAGATTAATTCGTTTTGAAATTCTACAACTGAAAAAGTATTGTGAGAAAAAAATGACGACGGGCATAGAGGGCGGGGCGCAGCGAAAGTGTCCCTGGCGACTGTTTACCTAAAACACAGGTCCCTGCTAAACTCGTAAGAGGATGTATAGGGGCTGAGGCCTGACCAGTGCTTGTGTGTTATCCTTGCCGGTCCCCGCTCTCTATGCTGTATGTGAATGTAGAAATTTGGGCAAACACTATGTTGTTTGTCTGAGTAATTACAGAATATATAGAGCTTAGAGAGCGGGGGCTGAGCGAGTTAAGCCACGAGTGAACGTCCGCGGTAACTCTGACCGTGTTAAAGTAGCGTAATCCCTTGACAGGTAAGTTCTGTCCCGCATGAAAGGCTTAACGACTGGGGAACTGTCTCAACGAGGCGCCCGGTGAAAATGCAATACCGGTAAAGATGCCGGTTACCTGCGGCTAGACGGAAAGACCCCGGGAGCTTTACTGTAGCTTTCCATTGTCTTATTACTTTGGATGCGTAGCGTAGCGGGTAGGCTTTGAAGTTGGGTTTTCGGACCCAATGGAGCCGCCAATGAAACACCCGTCTTTTAAAATGGTAGGACTAATTCCGCAAGGAAAACAGTGGGTGGCGGTCAGTTTAAGTGGGGCGCTTGCCTCCAAAAGAGTAACGGAGGCGTTTATAAGGTCGGCTATGTCCGGATGGAAATCGGACTGGTCGCGCAAAGGCACAAGCCGGCTTTACAGCGAGACGGATATGTCGAGCTGTCGCGAAAGCGGAACTTAGTGAACCGATGCTGGTTGGTAGGACCGGCAAAGATCATCAGCCAAAAGTTACCCCGGGGATAAACTCTGAAAAAAGAGTTTGTTGTCCAATCACGCAGTAATGCGTGAAATGTACGGCTTATAACGGTGAAATAAGAACTGGTCTTCCTTTATTAAAAGGTTTTGAGTTCTTCCAACACCGTGGGAAGTCGATCTAAAATTGTGAATTACATAAAACAAAATTGGTTTAAAATAATTATTCTCTTAATTTTATTTCTTTGCCTTTGGCAATTAATAATAATTAGGAATGAAATTCATTCTATTAAATATCAAGTGAATGAGTTTTACTTAGATAGATTAATTGGGCCAAAGTAATTTTAGATTTGACCCCGTAACGACTGAGGTCTTTTGACCGATATGGCGGTGAACATTACCCGTCATAATACGCCGTCCCGAGCGCATAAGGTATTTACGCGCTCGGTGAAGATATAGTCTAATCCAAAAAAAGGATTGAACAGGCTAGTAGGGCCCGCGAGTCCACATCAACGGCCCTGTTCGGCACCTCGATGTCGGCTCATCACATCCTGGGGGTGGAGAAGCTCCCAAGGGTTTGGCTGTTCGCCAATTAAAGTGGTACGTGAGCTGGGTTCAAACCGTCGTGAGACAGGTTGGTCCCTATCTACCGCAGGCGTTTAGAATCTTGAGGGGAGTTGCTCTTAGTAAGGAAATTGCTACTTCATGGAGCAATCCATGATGACAACTCAACTAATAACGGTGAAACCTTCATTAGTTATCCGGTTGCAATGACCACAGTATATTTGCGGTCCAAATAATGTGTGGTATAATTTACTTGAGGACCGGATAATTATTAAGGCGATACCGTGGGAAGACAAACCAAGGCAAAATCTACTGATTTCGCGTATATCGCTGGTTTTCTAGATGGCGATGGGAGTATTATGATTCAGCTGAAAAGAAGAAGTGATACTCCGCCAGATTTAAGAGAAATTTTGCAGCTATAGTTTGTCCCCGTAACGACTTATTCCAATTCTGGAATAGATGGTAGGTTTATAAAGCTACCATAATACGTTGACCCGAACACATAATGCTATGTATTCGGTGAAGATATAGTCTAAGCTTATAGAAATATAAGATTAACTTGACGAGAGGACCGGAGTGAACTAACCTCTGGTGTGCCAGCTGTTCCGCCAGGAGCATTGCTGGGTAGCTATGTTAGGAAGGGATAAGAGCTGAAAGCATCTAAGCTCGAAGCCCACCCCAAGATGAAGATTCTATGGATTCCTCAGAGATGATGAGGTTGATAGGCCGCACTTGTAAGCTGAGTAATCAGTTGAGAGAAGCGGTACTAATAAATCCGCGCAATTTTCTTTGGCTGGCAATTAATGACCGCATGCAAAACGCACGCAAACAATTTGCAGATATTGTAAGAGGCCTATACCGAGAGTGCTCCACCTGTTCCCATTCCGAACACAGAAGTGAAATCTCTCAAGGCCGATGATATTGGGTTTTCCCGAGAAAGTAGGTAGGTCTCTTACAATGTTTGCAAAGGCGTGCGTTTTTTAATGATATGGCTATAATGGAAGAATGCCAGGTAGTGAAAATTCGCCCACTGCCTGCAGCAGTGATATAAACGAAGTTCAGGCGAATTCCTACTACCTGGAATGCGGCTGCTTCTTAATAAAAAACTGCTCGTTTTATTGGTTCTTGGCGCTTTTGTCATTACTTTGGCCAACTTTTACCAAAGCGAAACAAGAAACTTTTTTTATTCAATTTCAGAACCTCTGCAAAAACCTCTTTGGGCGGCGGGTCAGGCAGGCGCGGGATTTTTACGTACCTTTTTTCACACAACGCGCATTGAAAAGGAAAACGAAAAACTTCGTTTAACAGTTCAAGAACTGCTGGCAAAAACTGCACAGTTTTACGAAATTGAGGCTGAAAATAAGGTTTTAAGGAAGGCGTTTGAAATCGGTTTACAGGAAGAATTTAATCTGATTTTGGCGCAAGTTACCGGGAAAAATATTACAGAAGATTCTTTAATAATCAACAAAGGCTCAAAAGACGGAGTTAAAAACGATATGCCGGTTGTTACTCAGCAGAAAGTTTTGCTGGGCAGAGTAGTACAAGTTTACGATAATTTTTCAAGGGTGGAGGTTCCTTCTGGAAGAAAATCATCTTTTGACGGGAAAATACTCGGTAGCGAAATCCAGGGCCTGGTTAGAGGAGCTGGAAATTCCAAAGTTACTTTTGATTTGGTCCCTCAGTATGAAGAAGTCCATCAAGGCGAGCTTTTGACAACTACTGCGCTTGGCGGCATTTTCCCGCCGGGTCTTTTGGTAGGTTACGTTAAATCAGTCAAAAAATCAGACGTTGAGCCCTTCCAGCAAATAGAAATCCAGCCAGCTTTTGACATTAAACAACTAGAATATTTATTTATTATCACCAGTTTTTAAACACGCGACTTGACATAGTTTTTCGCGGATATTCGCGAAAAGAAAGAGAGGAGATTTTGGCAAAAGCCCGCTATCTTAAAGCGGCTATTCGGGGGATCGTTTATGGTCAAAAATATTCTCATTTTAATTCTGCTATTTTACATTTTCGCTTTGCTGCAGACGAGTTTTCTGGTGCATTTTAGTTTGTGGTGGTATGTGCCCAATCTCATTGTGATTGTGGTTGTCCTGTTCAATATTTTTAATCCTGACGTTAAGTTGGGAGTTGGAGCGGCTGTCATTGGCGGGCTTTTCCTTGACATTTTTTCCAATAATTTTATCGGCTTTTGGAGCTTAACTTTGCTGGCAATTGCTGTTTTTCTCAACTTCGTATTTAAAAAATATGTTAGAATTCCATCTCTTAAAAGAGCTTAACGGCAGAAAGGTAAAAACCAGGTTTGCCGAGCATATTGAGCCCCAGGAGGTTCTTTTGGACTCTCTGGCAAAAAAGAAAGCAGAGCAAATGGGCATTCCCGAAATGAAACTTGAGACGCCGCTTTCAAGAAATGTCCTGAAGGCCTTCTTGCTGGTTGGCGCTATTTTACTGGGGACGCTGTTTTTCAAAAGTTTTCAGCTCCAAGTCATTGAGGGAAAAGAATACTCTTTGCTTTCAGAGAGAAATAAATTCACTTTTCAAAAAATAGCCGCCCAAAGAGGGGTAATTTACGACAGCAAGGGGCGTCAACTCGTCTGGAATAAACCTTCTTTTGATTTGATTTTGGATAAAACAAAATTATCTCAAGATGCCTTGGGCGAGGTATCGGGCATCCTGCAAAAGGACGTGCGCGAATTGGAACAGCTGGCGGCTGAAAGCGCTTTTGGGGAAGTTTTAATTGCCAGAAACATTCCGCTTGAAACTTTAATTGTTTTGGAAGCCAAGATAGACGACCTGGAAGGTTTCAGCATTCAAAACAACACAGTCAGAGACTACAGAGGTTTTTGGGCTTTTTCGCACCTGATCGGATATATGGGAAAAATAAACAAAGAGGAGTTTGCTAAGGCCCCGGATGTTTATACCATTTCCGACTGGGTGGGTAGGGTAGGCCTTGAGCATTCTTATGAAAGCGTGTTAAGAAAGAATCCTGGAAAAATTCGCGTTGAAAGGGATGCTTTGGGAAACGTAATTTCGCAAGAGGTGTCTTCTCTTCCCGAACCCGGAAACAGTTTGGTTTTGTGGCTTGACGCAGAACTTCAAGAAAAGCTAAGAGAGGAGCTGGACCAGAGAGTTAGGGATCTGGGGGCGCGAGCAGGAGTGGGTGTGGCTCTTGACCCGAAAACAGGCGGAATATTAGCTATGGTTTCTCTGCCTGACTTTGATGCCAGTTTATTCCAGCAGTCAGCTGAGCAAGCAACAGCTATTTTGCAGGACCCGCGTGAGCCCTTGTTCAACCGCGTGATTTCGGGAAAATATTTGACCGGATCCACGATAAAGCCATTTATTGCTTCAGCCGCTTTACAAGAGCAAATAATAAGCCCGCAAAAGCAGATTTACAGCTCGGGAGCCATTGAGATTCCCCATCGCTATAACCCCGAAATTGTATATACTTTGCGCGACCACGCGGTTCACGGCTGGGTGGATATGAGAAAGGCCATAGCTCAATCCTCAAACGTTTATTTTTATACGGTTGGCGGGGGGTTTGGAGACCAAAAGGGCTTGGGCCCCACAAAAATAAAAGAGTATTTGAACCTTTTCGGATGGAGTGAAAAAACGGGAATTGACCTTCCCGGCGAAGCCCAAGGTTTCGTTCCCGACCCCGCGTGGAAAAGAGCGACCTTAGGGGAGGGGTGGTGGGACGGCGACACTTACTTTTTGTCAATCGGCCAGCAGTATTTGCAGATTACGCCTTTGGAGGTGGTTTCAGCATTTGCGTCAATTGCCAACGGCGGCAAACTAATGCAACCCCGTGTTGTTAAAGAGGTGGTTGATCGCGACAAAAATATTCTTGAACGTTTTGAGCCGCAAGTCATTCGCGAGAATTTCATTTCGCCAGAAAATCTTGAAATAGTCAGGCAAGGAATGCGGCAAGCCGTAACCGGGGTGAACTCGCCCTTGGCTTCCTCGGTAGCCTTGAACTCTTTGCCAGTTTCCGCGGCCGCAAAAACGGGCACGGCAGAGCTGGGAAACGATTATTTCAACAACTGGGTTACGGTTTTCACGCCTTATGAGGATCCGCAAATCGTGATTACCATAATGCTGGAAAACGTCAAAGGAGTGCAAGCCGCCGCCTTACCCGTAGCAAAAGAAGTCCTGCAGTGGTACTTTGCTCAGGAGTAATTTATGAAAAACTTGGTTCTGGAAGTTGAAAATTTGACCAAGGAGTTTGATGGGTTCCGAGCGGTAGATAATGTTTCTTTTGAGATGGCTGAAGGCGAGATTTTGGGCTTTCTTGGGCCAAACGGAGCAGGCAAGACAACGACAATCATGATGCTATTGGGGCTTATTAAGCCGACCAACGGCAAAATCAGAATTTTTGGCATGGATTTGGAGCAAAACAGAGAAAAAATTTTGAGTCGAATCAACTTTTCCTCTGCCTACATTGCTTTGCCAGCCAGGATTACTGCTCGAGAAAACCTATATGTTTTCGCCAAGCTATACAATATCCCAAACCCTCGCGCCAGAGTTGAAAACCTCCTGGAGAGCTTTGAATTAAGTGGCTTAAAAAATGAAGATACAGGCAACCTTTCTTCTGGCGAAGCGACGCGCCTCAACCTGTGTAAGGCGTTGATTAACGACCCTCAAGTTCTCTTTTTGGACGAACCCACCTCAAGTTTGGACCCCGACATAGCTCAAAAAACAAGAGAATTGTTGCTCAAAATAAAGCAAGAAAGAAACATCTCTATGCTTTATACTTCCCATAATATGCGAGAAGTGACTCAAATGTGCGATAGAGTCATATTTTTGCACAAAGGCAAAATTGTGGCTTCGGACACCCCTCTTAATTTAACAAAAATAATTAAGGACTCATCCGCTGAAGAACCTGATTTGGAAGAAGTATTCTTAAAAATTGCCCGTAGAAAGTAATATGTCAATCTCAAGAATTAAGGCAGTGATACTCCAGAGTTTATATAATCTTAGGCATTCTTTGGAAGACCTTGTGGAAACGTTTTTTTGGCCGTTTATTGATGTTATTCTGTGGGGTTTCATAACAGTTTATTTCACAAGACGCGAGGGAGAAGCATCGAGCATTGTTCTTTTTCTTCTTGGCGGCCTGATTTTGTGGAATATAGTTTGGAGAGCTCAGCAGGATATTGGCTTTGCTCTCTTGCGAAACGTCTGGTCAAGAAACATATTAAATCTTTTTTCTTCACCCCTAACGCCATGGGAGTTTATGTTTGCCACCATGGCTTTGGGTCTTGTAAAAATTATTTTGACGCTTGTTGTCATCTCAACAATTGCTTTTGTGTTTTACTCTTTTAACATTTTTTCTCTCGGGCCTTACTTTTTGCCTTTTTTCATCAGTTTAATTCTTTTCGGCTGGGCTTCGGGCATTTTAATCAACGGTTTGGTCATCCGTTTTGGAATGAGGATTCAAGCTTTTGTGTGGAGTTTAATTTTTTTGCTATATCCCGTTTCAGCTGTTTTCTACCCCGTCTCTGTTCTGCCTGACTTCTTGCAAAAAGTGGCTCAGTTTTTACCCACAGCCCACATCTTTGAAGGAATGCGCGAGGTTTTGTCCAGCGGGCAGGCATCGCCAGAGCACTTAATTTGGGCTTTCGCGCTCAATGTCGTTTACTTGGCGCTCGCGGGCTGGTTTTTCGTTTTTATGTTTGAAAAAGCCAGAGAAAAAGGAAAATTGGCGAAAGTTGAAATGTAACCACTGCACCCTTTTTGACTAATTTGATAACTTTTTCAGGAAACGTTATACTTAAAGTATGCAAGATAACGTAAAAAATATTATTGGGCTTTCTTTGGCGGCAAGCTCGCTGGTTTTCGCTTTTAGCATGTTCATCTTAGCTTCGGCTTTTTTGGACGCAAAAGAGCCAGCAAGGACCTTCACCGTGTCAGCCGAAGGAGAAGTTATCGCAATACCGGACATCGCTGAGTTCACCTATGCGGTTATTACCGAGGTGGTTGACGATCTTCCTGTATTGCAGGAAGAGAACTCGGCTAAGTCAAACCGCGTAAATTCATTTTTGAAAGAAAAAGGCGTCTCACAAGAAGACATAAAAACCGTTGGATACAACATAAGCCCCCGTTATCAATTTTTCCCTTGTCCCTCGGACGCAAGAATTTGTCCGCCTAGTGAAATAGTCGGTTACACGGTAGCTCACTCAGTTGGAGTAAAAGTGAGAGATTTGACGCTTGTAGGAGAATTGCTTTCTGGCGTGGTGGCCTCTGGAGCAAACTCCGCTTCCGGTCTTAATTTCACCATAGACGATTTGGAAGCGGTGCAAAGTCAGGCGCGTTCCCTTGCTATACAAAATGCAAAGAAAAAGGCAGCAGAAATCGCAGATTCCTCGGGAGTGCGTTTGGGTAAAATCGTTTCAATAAACGAAAGTTTTTTCACGCCTTTTGCGGCGCGCGAGCTTAGCACCGATTTGCCGTTCGGTGGAGCCCTGCCAGCAGAACCCCCAGCCATTGAGCCAGGTTCTCAAGAAATTAAAGTCAGCGTAGTCATTAAATACGAGATTAAATAATAGCCGTAAGGTTTTTGCTTCCCCACACCAATTTTGGTGTGGTTTTATTATTTTGACCTGCAAAGCCAAATGAGCTATTATTTATCATAATGGCAAATACAGATGAATTGAGGAAAATTCGCCTAAAAAAGCTGGAGGCAATACAAAAAGCCGGCATTTCAGCTTACCCCGCGAGCACAAAAAGAACTCACACGATAAGCCAAGTCCTTGAAAATTTCGCTTCTTTGGCACGTTCCAAGAAGCAAGTGATTTTGGCGGGGCGCATTCGTTCCTTAAGGGAGCATGGTGGTTCCACGTTTTTGCATATTGAAGATGGTTCAGGTCGGCTCCAAGGGTTTTTTAAAAAAAACGTAATAGGGGAGCGAGGGTATAAATTTTTTTTGGACAATTTTGACATAGGCGATTTTATTGAAGTAAAAGGAGTTTTGTTTACCACCAAAAGGGGAGAAAAAACCATTGAGGTTTCAGATTTCAATCCGCTGGCAAAGTCGTTGCTGCCTCTGCCCGAAAAATGGCACGGCCTGAAAGACGAGGAGGAAAGGTTTCGCAAGCGCTATCTTGACTTGCTGTTCAACAGTGAAGTCAAAGAAAAGTTTGCCAAGCGCGCCCAAATAATAAAGTTACTGCGTGAGTTTTTGGATAAAAATGGCTTCTTGGAAGTGGAAACACCTGTTTTGCAGAATATCTATGGCGGAGCCGACGCAAAGCCCTTCAAAACACATATTAACGCTTTTGATATGGATATGTACTTGCGCATATCACTGGAGTTGCCGTTGAAGCGTTTGATAGTGGGCGGTTTTGAGAAAGTGTATGAAATCGGTAGAGTTTTCCGCAACGAGGGAGTGGATAGACAGCACAACCCTGACTTTACCGAGCTTGAGTTTTACTGGGCCTGGGCTGATTACAAAGATATGATGAAGTTTACGGAAAAAATGTTTGCTGTTTTGCTAAAAGGCATTTTTGGAAAAACAAAAATAAAGTATGAAGGCAGAGAAATTGACTTTAAAGGACCTTGGCCAAGGGTTGAGTACGCAAAGTTAATAAAAAAATACACTAAGCTGGATATTGAGTTGCTGAATCGCGATTCACTATTTCAAGAAGCAAAAAAATTAGGATTGAACCTTGAAGACAATTGGAATAAAGGCGCAATAGTTGACGAAATTTACAAAAAATACTGCCGTCCAAAAGTGTGGCAGCCGACTTTTGTGATTCATCACTCTTCTGAAATGTATCCTTTGGCAAAACAGAGAGTTGAGAATCCCAAAGAGGCTGAAACCATTCAATTGCTTGTTGCTGGATGGGAGCTGGTAAAAGCGTATTCTGAGCAAACAGACCCAGTGCAACAAAGAAAGGCATTTGAAGAACAGGAAGAACTTTATCGCAAGGGTTTGAAAGAAGCCCAGAGAATGGATATGGAGTTTGTTGAAGCATTGGAATACGGTATGCCCCCGACTGCCGGCTTTGGCATGGGAATTGACAGATTAGTGGCTTTGCTGACCGATTCGCATAGTTTGCGAGAAGTGATTTTGTTTCCAACAATGAAACCTAAGTAGTCGCTCGCCGCATCCCCCTCGGGGAGCACGCAGTCGCCGTAAGATGGTAGTACAAACTATATTCACTGGCGCTGCTATCTCTCGCCCCGCCTCAGAAGGACAGGTGGTCATACAAAACTCTCAGCGGGCGGGGCTGCGAGGTGCACCCCTCACGGGAATGCGGCTTGCTTCCTTACATGTTAGACATTAATTTTATTCGTCAAAATCCGCAAAAAGTAAAAGAAGGCGCTCAAAAAAAGGGCGTTAAGGTTGACATTGACCTGTTTTTGGAGGTGGACAAAAAAAAGCGGGGATTACTTCAGAAAATAGAGGCCTTGAGGGCCGAACAAAACAAACTTAGCAGAGAAGAAATAGAACGAGCTCAGAAAGTAAAATCAGAAATTAAAGGGTTGGAGCCGCAACTGGAAAAAGCTGAAAAGGAGCTTAGTTCTTTAATTCTTCAAGTTCCAAATATGCCTTTGGACGAAGTGCCCGTGGGCAGGGATGAGAGAGACAACGTTGTTTTGAGAAAAGTTGGCAAGCTGCCCAAATTCGCCTTCAAACCGAAAGATTATTTACAAGTAGCCGAGGAATTGGATTTGATTGACGTTAAAAGAGCGGCCAAGATATCAGGGTCAAGGTTCGGCATTCTGAAAAGAGAGGCGGCCCTTTTGGAATTTGCTTTGGTCAACTTCGCGTTTGAAACTTTGTTAAAGGAAAAGTTCATTCCCGTTATTCCTCCGGTTATGCTAAAAGAGGAAGCCGCGCAGGGTACGGGGTACTTTGAGGCGACGGACCGCGACGAAGCCTACTTTCTGCCAAAAGATAACTTATTTTTGGCCGGGACCTCTGAACAATCGATCATAACCATGCATGAGGACGATATTTTAGAAGAAAAAAAGCTGCCGATGAGATATGTTGGTTTTTCCACTTGCTTCAGAAGGGAAGCCGGTTCTTACGGCAAAGACACCAAAGGCATATTCAGAGTTCACCAGTTTGATAAAGTGGAAATGGTTTCTTTTTGCAAGCCAGAGGATTCAAGAAAGGAGCACCGGTTTTTACTAAAAATTCAAGAAAAACTCATGAAGCCCTTGAAGATTCCTTATCAGGTGGTTGAAATGTGCACGGCCGAGCTTGGCAGGCCAGCAGCCCAAAAGTACGACATTGAGGCCTGGCTGCCTTCCGAAAACCGCTACAGAGAAACGCACTCGGCATCAAACTGCACCGATTTTCAAGCAAGGCGACTGAATATTCGTTATAAGGATAAATCGGGCAAATTAAATTTTGTGCACACGTTAAACGGCACTGCTTTTGCCATTGGCAGAACATTGATTATGCTTATTGAAAACCTTCAACAAAGAGATGGCAGTGTTTCGATACCTCCGGTTTTACAGAAATATACAAAGTTCAAAAAGACAACTTTAAGATGAAGGACATTTTGATTCTTCACGGCTGGGGGTCCTCTGCCAAAAACTGGGGCAAGATTAAAGAAATGCTGGAAATAGAAGGTCTCAAAGTTTTTTTACCGGATTTGCCTGGTTTTGGTCAAAGCCCACCTTTGGAAGAAACTTGGGCGGTTGAGGATTACGCCAACTGGGTAAAAAAGTACTGCAAAGAGAATAATCTTTCGCCGAAGGGTGAGGCGGGAGAGGAGGCAAAGCCTCAGCGACCTCAATTTTTTTTGATGGGACATTCTTTTGGCGGCTCAATTGCGCTAAAGTACTCATTGATGTTTCCCGGAGACGTCAAGAAGCTATTGCTTGTAGCTCCTGCCATAATTAGAGTAAACGACTGGAAAAAAGAATTTATGGCGAAAATGGCCAAAGCGTTTAACAAATTTCCTTTTTTGCCGTTTCATTCTGAGATCAGACGAGCTTTTTATAGATTCTTTGTCAAAAGCGACTATCCTGGTACAAAGGGGCCAATGAGAGAAACTTATCTGAAAGTTGTCAAGCAGGACTTTTCAAATCAGCTCTCCAGTGTTTCTGTACCCACGGTGTTAATTTGGGGCGATAAGGACAACGTTACCCCTTTCAAGTTCGCTCATTTTGTGAAAGCAAAAATTCCGGGCGCAGAACTCAAAGTTCTTGAGGGTATCGGCCACATTCCAAGAGAAGAAGCTCCTGAACTGTTTGTAAGAACAATTTTGGAAAGCGTGTTATGATTCGTGTTATGATTTTGGCGTATTTCCTCTGGTTTTTTGTTTTTCTAAAACTCCTGCTGTTTTGGCTTTGGCTCTGGCAGTTGAAGGAGTACCATTGGGGCAGATTTAGAGCTCATTTTGAAACACAAGCATTTAAAAAAATCCTCTCGTCCTTGTGGCGATTAAGATATCCTAAGTTCACTTTCAAAGCCAGCGCCATTTTAGCCGCTTGTTTGATTTTGGAATTTTTTTTGCTTTTTTCGTTTGGTCTTTTTTCAGTTATTATCCTGACTTTAGTTTTGCTGCCTCTATTGGTCTTTTGTGCCCAAGTGATAACCGCGATTTGGCGAAGTTTTGTCATTGCAGAAGCGGCAAAAAAGAGAAGCGAAATGAAAAGTTTATTGACAATCGGAATTACGGGGTCTTTTGGCAAAACCTCAACAAAAGAATTTTTAGCCACAATCTTGGGAGAAAAATTCAGCTCCGAGAAAGTTCTAAAAACAAAAGAACATCAAAACTCGGAAATAGGAGTTTCTCTGTGTATTTTGAATGACTTGAAGCAAAAGCACGAGATTTTCATTTGCGAGATGGGAGCTTATAAAAAAGGAGGAATTAAACTTTTAGCCGATATTGTCAGGCCGAAAATAGGAGTAGTGACAGGTGTAAATGAACAACACTTGTCAACCTTCGGTTCAATGGAAAATCTGCTTTCCTCGGAAGGTGGCAAAGAATTGATTGACTCTCTGCCAGAAGACGGCATGGCATTTTTCAATGCCAAGAACGAACACTGCCGCACTCTGTATGAAGCAACCACGATTAAGAAATTTCTATATGGCGAGGAAGCGAAAAATTTTAGCGAGGAAAACTTGTTAGGGGCTATGACGGTTGCTAAAGAACTTGGAATGACTGATAAGGAAATAGCCAAGGCTGCAGGAAAAATTCCTAACAAACTTCCGGGAATCAATATAAAAACAAGCTCCTTGAGAATAACCGTTATTGACGCTTCTTACTCGGCCAACCCCACGGGCGTTCTTGCGCACCTGGAGTATTTGAAAACCCTTCGACAAGCTCAGGGCAAGCTTGTTATTGTGATGCCTTGCTTAATTGAACTAGGTTCTGCCTCCGCCGAAATTCATAGACGAGTCGGGCAAAAAATCACCCAAGTTTGCGACTTGGCGATAATTACGACAAATGATAGGTTTGATGAAATAAGAGAAACGGCAGGAGAAAAAGCCGAGCTCCTTGAGCGAGCCGATGAGATTTTTGCTAAAATAAAATCGTTTTGCCGAGAGGGAGACACCGTGCTTTTGGAAGGCAGAGTACCAGATAAATTAATTCAACAGTTAACAATTAACAATGAATCTGTTTAGGCCGATTTCAATTTCTTTATCGCCAAATACGGAGAGTGATGACGTGCGGCTGGCTTTTAAATTGCTTTTTCAGCCGTGGCGCTGGAAGAAAAAGGGAGCTGTTGGCCGACTTGAGGAAGAGTTTGCTAAATACTTGGGCGTAAAATATGCGTTTTCATTTAACAGCGGGAGGTCGGCTTTGATGGTCATTTTAGATGCATTAGGACTTAAAAAAAACGACGAAGTTTTACTGCAAGCTTTTACCTGCAACGCCGCGGCAAATCCCATAATCTGGGTTGGACTAAAACCGGTTTACGTTGATTGTGACGAAAGCAGTTTTAATATTGATGTTGATGATCTGAAGCGAACCCTTCGTCGTTTTACTCCCCGAGGTAAGAAACCAAAGGGCAGGAAAGCAAAAGTATTGATAGTTCAGCATACCTTTGGCTTGCCAGCTGAAATGCAAAAGATTATGAAGATTTGCCGCGAGAATAACTTAATTTTAATTGAGGACTGCGCCCATGCTTTAGGGGCCAAATACAAGAATAGAAAAGTCGGAACCTTTGGAAAGGTCTCTTTCTTCAGTTTTTCAAGAGACAAAGTGATATCTTCAGTTTATGGAGGTATGGTTGCCGTCAATGACGATGATTTGGCAAAGAAGCTAAAAGAATATCAAGGTAGAATCGGAGAGCCATCTTACTGCTGGATTTTCCAGCAGCTCTTGCACCCTTTGCTTATGAACTGGAAAATTCTACCGACCTATAGAGTTTTCGGGAAATACATCTTGGTCATTGCCCAGGGACTGCGCATTTTATCAAAGGCGGTTCACTGGAGAGAAAAAAGGGGCAAAAAACCAGCTTACTTTCCAAAACGTTTGCCTTCGGCTTTGGCCACTTTGGCCTTGGCGCAAATGAAAAAGATTAAGCGGTTTAAC
Source organism: Parcubacteria group bacterium Gr01-1014_30 (assembly GCA_007376185.1). Taxonomy (GTDB): domain Bacteria; phylum Patescibacteriota; class Minisyncoccia; order Minisyncoccales; family 2-12-FULL-40-12; genus VMFS01. The sequence goes on along the minus strand of VMFS01000002.1, from coordinate 46,035 downwards.
AATCATCGCAGGAAAATCGCCGAGTTTTACCGCAAAGCGCTGAAAAGCACTTCTTTTGAATTGCCGCCAAAAGCGCAGCAAATATATCTTAGATTTGCGGTAAAACACCTCAAAGCCCATGATATAATAAAAAAGGCCTGGAAAAAGAATATTTTGCTTGGGGATTGGTATGATAGTCCCATTGCGCCTTCTGACACCCAGCTTGATAAATTGGGGTACGTTGGAGGGAGCTGCAAGAAAGCGGAAAAATTGGCAAAGCAGACCTTAAACCTGCCCACGCACATTAATATTTCAATCCAGGACGCAGAAAAAGTAGTCAAGTTTCTTGAGCCATGGAAATAAGAGAAGTGAACGACAAAAACGCTTGGGAAAGTTTTTTTGAAAACAAAGAAGATAAAAGCTTTTTGCAGAGCTGGGCTTGGGGTGAGGTTCAAAAAAAACTGGGAAACAAGGTTTGGCGCCTCGGACTTTTAAATAGCGGAGGTCTATCCTCCGCTATTTTAGCGGTAAAGATTCAGGCAAAAAGGGGAAATTTCTTATTGGTGCCGCACGGGATTTCCATGTCGGGAGTTTTATTGAATATATTAAAGGAAATAGCTTCAAGAGAAAACTGCTCTTTTATTAGGGTGGCTCCGCTTCTACCAAGAAACGAAGAAAACATAAAATTATTCAAGGATTCCGGATTCATAGAGTCGTCGATGCACGCCTCGGCCTACGAGGCCACGTGGAAACTGGATATCGCTCCTTCTGAAGAAGAATTAATCAGGAACATGCGCAAAACCACGCGCTATCTCATAAGGCAGGCAGAGAAAAATGCCGATATTGAAGTTGTGATGAGTGACAAGATAAGCGACTTGGAACTTTATAACCAACTTGCCAAAGAAACTGCAAAAAAGCAGCATTTCGTTCCATTTTCAGAAGAAGTGGTTAAAGCCGAGTTCGAAGTTTTTGCCAAAGATAATAAAGCCCTGTTGCTTTTCGCGAAATATAGAAGCGAAGCAGAGGCGGCCGTCTTGATTATTTTTTGGTCAAACATCGGCTTTTACCATCAAGCAGCGCTTTCTGACAAACACCACAAAGTCCCCTTGGCCTATTTACTTCAATGGGAAGCAATAAAAGAAGCAAAGAAACGCGGCTGTAGAATTTACGACTTTTGGGGGTATATTGACCCAAAAAAATATCCAAAACACCCCTGGGCAGGCCCCACTTTGTTCAAGTTGGGTTTTAACGGGAAGGCATATGAGTATATGAAGACGCAAGACCTGCCTCTTTCCAAAAAGTACTGGCTGACTTATACTTTTGAAAAGCTGAGAAAACTTAAAAGAGGGCTGTAATCAGTTTTGATATGAGAAAAAGATACAGAAAACCGCACCGCCACAGAAGGAGAAAATCAATTTTCAAGCGAAAGTTTTTTTGGGTTTCTAGTTTTACACTTGCTTCTTTTGCCGGCCTTTTATACTTGTTCATCTTTTCCGACTTTTTCCAGGTTGCGGGAATAAGCGTTCAGGGTCAAGAAAGTGAACTGGCGCAGCACATTGAGGATCTTGTGGAGGGAAGGCTTGAGAAAAAATTTTTGTTCATAGGCAGCAGGAGCATTTTTTTGGTGAACTCGGGCAAATTGAGAGAAGTTATACTGCAGAAGTTTCCTCAAGTGGGGGAGCTTGAGATTGAAAAAACTTTTCCCAACATTTTGAACTTGGCTTTGGCTGAAAGGCAGGAGGTTGGAGTTTTTTGTTTTACCCGCCGAAGCTTTAGCGAAGGCGGGCTAGACAATTGTTTTCTTTTGGATAAAAATGGCGTAATATTCGCTCCTGCCACAGAGGATTTAACTTTGCCTAAATTGAGCAACCTAACCTTGGAAACTGAACCAACCTTAGGGAGCAAGGTTATTGACCAAGAAACTCTGAATATAATTTTGGAACTTGAGAAAAACTTAAAAAACATTTCCCCAGAGGAGTTTCTGCTGGTTTCGACAGAGCGCTTGAACGTTAAAACGCAAGACGGCTTTGAAGTTTATTTCAGCTTGAAAAAGAGCTTAGGTGAGCAGATAACTGCTTTATTAACGCTTCTTGAAAGCGCTTTGCCGCCAGAGAAAAGAACGCTTTTGGAATACATTGACTTGCGCTTTGACCGGATCTTTGTGTACCCGGCGCTGTAACCTTCACTATCACAATGCCAGAAAAAAAGAATTGCTGGAGCAAATAAAACGTGGAAGCTATGTTTTACAAAAGAATATTTGAATGGTATGATAGAAGACCGTCCTTTATAAATTGAAGAATTGTTTATTGCAAGCAAGGCCGGCGCGAAGTACTGATCTGAGGAGGAAGATATGTCAAAGTGGGGAGCGTTCGTTATTTATCAACAAAGTGGCTTTGTCATGTGTGGTTATGACGAAGAAAGGCGCACCGACGAGAAAGACTGGTTAGAAAGATTAAAAAACCCAACTAATCCTGACTTAGCATTTGGAGATAGAGTTCTGCATATTGTAGAGGTTAGTCTAACGTCTAAGGAAGGAGCATTGCTTAGGGCCTTGATTGAGAGCGGTTCTCCCGATGGCAAATTTTCGCTCAGGGAATATATTTGTGAAATGCTTGTTGACGCATATTGTGCCAGCTCAGAGATGAAGCCAGCTCGTACTAAGCCTCGTCACCAGTGGGGGCCCTGAGCATTCGTGGAACCCAGGGTAATCAGCTTTAGTATGTATCTGACGAAGTGATCTTAGGAAATTCGACTTCCTACGCGTTTATACAACAAAGCGGCTCGCTTTTTAAGGAGCCGCTTTTCAATTTGGAGTGAAATTTTTCTATCTTTGTTTTTCTTCCAGCATGCTAACTCTTCTTTCCAGAATAACAAATTCATCGCGGGAAACTTTTTGTTTAAGGTCGTTTTTTATGACTTCAAGGTCAAGCTTGATTACCTCTACGTCGTCTCTAACTTTCCCAAGGTCTTGTCTAACAACCTTCATATCCCCTTGAAGTGCGGTAATTTGCTCGGTATTCGTAGCAACTTGTTCAGAGATTCCATCCATTTTGTTTTCCAAACCTTCTTTTACAACATCAAAATGCCGTTTGATTTCTTCAGTTTTTTCATCAAAATGCCGCTTGGTTTCGTCTTTATACTCACCTATGATTTTTCTGATGTCGTCTGTCATAAATTACAACTTAAGTGTATCACTTTGGAATCAAGTGTCAAGGAGAAATTTTAATCGATTTTATAAATGAAAATTGAGTGGCCGGCTTTTGCGACGGGAGTATAACCTTTCAGCCAGTTGTAGTAGCCGGTTTCTTGGTCAAAGCCTTGGACTGGTTTTGCCAGCCCGCCCATTAAATGATTTGTCGATACCGCCAGCCACCCCTTGGGTGGTTCCGTTATTTCTCTTGGGTTTAGCCGGATATATTTTTCGCCAAGCCAGTATTGGACCGACTCACCGCCAAAATAATCAACGTATATTTTATCTATCTTTTCTTCTTCAACAAAAGCAAGCAAGCGATAAAAATCCTGACCCCAATCGTAGTTTGAATCAACGGCTATTTGATATCCTTCGCTAATGCCGCCTCCCAACTTATTGTAATACGAAATATAGTGAGGAAACGCGAGAAAAGAAGAAACAGCGTGCCACAAAAACATAATAAAAGCTATAGCCGCGAGGGCGCGGCGCAAAACAAGTGAGTCAAACCGCTTTATGCCTTGCCAAATGGCAAAGACAACCAAAATATAAGTGAAAGGCAAAGCCGGCATTAGGTGACGTATGCCAATATTCAAGTTGCCGGCCAAAGCCGCAACCCAATAGCCCAAAATCCATATAAGGAAAGCCAATATCCAAAAATGACCCTTAAAGGACTCGAGCCAATTTTCTTTATCGCGCAGAGCATGCCAGAACCAAAGGGCGAGAAAACACAAAGCAAGCAATGAAAGAACCTGAAAAGCCAATGTTTCTTTAACCAGATACAAAAGAGGGAAGTATGCCAGCCGAGCATCGGCTGAAACCTCGCCCAAGAAATAAGTTGTGTTGCCCCAGGCAGTTCTTTGCGAAGCCATAAGCAGGCCTCTGAAGTATTGAGCCGGTGCGCGGAAAAAGTCGCTTTCCGCCATCCAGAAGGTTAAATCGCGGGCAAAAGGCACGGGGTGGCCTGAAATGTCAGCTATCGTGTCTCTTATTTGCTGCTCTGCCGGATAATTCCAAATATGGAACTGATAAACAGGCCAAATAACTAAAATAAACGCTATGAGGCCTGAGGCGACGGCTTTGCCGATGTACTGCCAAATGTTCACTGAGAATAAAAAGGCGTATAGGAAGGTGATAATCACAAAAAAAGGAATTAGTAAAATAAGAGAGAATTTCAAAAGAAGAGCGACTCCGAGAGCGAGCCCCGCAAATAAAACGTTTTTCCAGTAAGGTTTATCAAGAAACTTTAGCCAAAAAATAGCGGCGAGCAACGCCCCGAAAGCGGCTCCCAAGTCAGTGTTTCCTAAGTGGCCGTGCGCTAAAAAAGTGGGGGAGAAAGCAAAGAGTGTTAGCGCTAGCAACGCCACAACGTTGTTGGCGGTTTTTCTTGTCCATACGTATAACAGCCACCCTGTAAATACCAACAAAACAACCATTGCCAGGCGCGGCCAAAAAATAATTGCCCTTGGGTTGTTGCCAGAGCCATAGATAAACTCCATTCCCAAATCAAACTGAACCCACCATGGCGGCGAGGAGTCCTTCTGCAGCCAGTTTGGCGACTCATCCGGAAAGTTAAGGTTCAAAAAAAGCAGAGGCAAAGCCGGAATATCTTTGACAAGAGGCGGGTGTTCCGGGTTCAAGCGGTAGTCCTGCTTTGTAAGATAAGAGTACCCGGCAGGAATGTGAGCCAATTCGTCAAAAGTAAGCGAGTCATCTTTCATACTCAAAACAGCCGTCAGAAAGAGCATTGAAAGGAGCAAAAACGCAATAATGTTTATGGCACGATTCTCCATACTTTCTGGTCGTCAGGATTTAGAGGAAAAGCATTTTTAAGCTCAGGGGTTTTTGCCCAAACAACAAAATACATAACAAAAGAAGAAACAAGCATCAGCGCCAGCAAGCCAAAGGCAACAACTTTAATATCCCTAAATTTATTTTTAGCCCAATCATAAATCAGCCATGCGCCCAGCCCCGCAAAAATATAAGCTGCGGGTATTACGCCTATTGTTCTTAAAGCGTGGGGTACTCCTTCAACCGTCAGAGCCCCTGGCAGCAAAAGCGCAAAGAGCCACACGAATAAAAATAAATAAATCCCGCGCTCTTTGAAACTGCCCGCAAAGCCGCGAAAAACCGCAAAAATAATCCCAACAAGGAAAAAGATTCCGGCCGAAGGTGACAGTTGAGGAAATCCCGAAAGGTTGTGCCTCAAGTTGCGGTCGCCAACAAAATTAAACATTGCGAGGTGTTTTCCAAAACTTTTTAAAAACTCCTTTACAGGTTGTTCTGTTTCAAACACGGACACGCCGAGCGCCCGCGAAACGAAGTGTTCGGGATTTTCCAAAAAATAAAGCCCTATGGGCAAGGCAACAATAAAAGTTGTCATAAGCAACAAGGCAGTCCCGCCAAGATATCTTTTTAGCCAATTTTCCCTTTTGGCAACAAACATCCAAAGAAGAAGAACAAAGCCAAAAACCAGCACAGCTAGGCGAAAACTGATGTAGGTGTAAAAACCGAGGCCGAAGATTAGGCCGGTTAAAATAAAATCAAGAGAGTTTTTTGTTCTCAGGGCGCGAAAGAAAAAGTAAAAAGCGAAAGTCAGCACCAGGGGCAGTAAAATCGCCCTGAAGCCGATTCTGGAAAAGTTAACGTGCCAAAAAGAAATGGCCAGAAAAAATGAAGCTAGCAGGGATATAGCTTCATTTCTAAAAAGCTCCTTAGCTAAAAGGTAAATGCCGAGAACGGTCAAAATGCCAATGAGTGCCGGCACTATTTTGAAAGACAGAACCGAGATCCCGAAAAGAGAAAAGAAGCCGGCAAGAAGCCACATAAAAAGACCCTCTCTGCCGTGGTTTTCAGGATAAAAAACCTTAAAGTCGCCCGTTTCCAAAGTTTCTATTGCGTCATTGACGTAAGCCGTTTCATCGGGCCAGAGACCGGGCGGCAAAGAGTCAAGTCGCCAAAGTCGAAAAAAAGCGGCTATTGCCAGAATAATTAACAGAAATATCAGGGTTTTCTTTGGCATTACAATATAGTATCATACAGTAAGAAACAAATAAAAGCGGTTGTATTATCACTCTTAGGCCTTGACTGCTAATCTTGATTTGCTAATATAATAATTAGTTTAATGAGTATAACAGAACGACAATCAAACATCCTAAACTGCCTAATTGAAGAATACATTGAGTCGGCAAAGCCCGTTTCTTCCCAGTTGCTTCAAGATAGGCATAATTTTGGAATTAAACCTGCGTCTATTCGCCTTGAAATGCAGCGCTTGACCGACGATGGATATATTATGCAGCCGCATACGTCATCTGGCAGAGTGCCAACCGACAAGGGTTACAGATTTTTTGTTGACGAATTGCTTGAGGATGATTTTGACTATTCAGACCCCAGAAGTTGGTTCATCGACGAAGAAACCGAAGATAGCATTAAATTCATTCAGTCAGTAACAAAAAAATTGGCTCAGGCGGCGGAAACCTTAGTTTTAACCTATCTTGAAAAGGAAAAAATACTCTGGAAAGAAGGATGGGAAGAAGTATTGCGCGAGCCAGAATTTAGCGAACAGGACTGCACCGTCAACTTTGCGGAGTTCCTGGAAAGCTTTGAAGAAATGGTCGCAGAAACAAGTTTCTTCTCCCGCCTCCCCGCGCCTTCGCGCGGGTCGGCCATCGAGGACTTGAAAGTGAACTCGGAAATCAAGATTTTTATCGGTAAAGAAAACCCTTTGAAAAACGCGGGCGAATTCAGCATAATAATTTCCAGATGTCATTTGCCGGGGGATGACGAAAGTATTGTATCTATTTTGGGTCCCAAAAGAATGGATTATGATAAAAATATCGGTTTAATGAGTTCCTTGAGAAATGCACTGGAAAATTTATAATTATGTCTGAGGAAAAAAAGCTGACACTCGAAGAAATACAAAAAAAACTTGATGAATGCGAGAAGTTAAAGAATGAATACTTGGCCGGCTGGCAGCTGGCCAGAGCCGACTTTCTGAATTACAAAAAAGACGAGATGGAGAGAGTAGGCGACATTCTGAAGTACGCCAATGAGGGCTTAATTGTGAAAATATTGCCGATTTTAGACAACTTTGAAATTGCGATAAAAGGAATTATGAATCAGGAATCAGGAATCGGGAATAGTGAAGAAGTAATAAAGGGATTTTCGCAAATTAAAGAGCAAATTTTAACCTTTTTGAAAGAGCAGGGCATTGAAGAAATAAAATCAATAGGCGAAAAGTTTGACCCTAATTTGCATGAAGTGATGGAAGAGTTGGAGACACCGGACAAAGAAAGCGGAATTATCTTGGAAGAAACTCAAAAAGGCTATACAATAAACGGCAGATTATTAAGGCCAGCCAAGGTAAAAGTCATTAAGTAAAATGTTTTGGGAAAGTTTTCTTCCGAATTTTTTGTCAAATTTACTATCTACTATTATATTGGCAGTATTAGGCATTAGCGTCTATAAAATTTATAAGCATATAAATATCAAAAAGACCAATAATAAGATAGAGCAAAAAGATATAATGCAAAAAAGCAATGAAGGTCAAAATTTAATCCAAAATATTAATCTTATAATAAATCAATACCCCGTAAGATTGGGAGATACTAGTAGTAGTACTACTACACGAACAATAAACGATGATGAAGAAAAAAAATATAATTTTCCTAAAGAATATGAGTAATTTACAAGAAAAAATAAAAGAAGTAAGGCAATCAATTGCGGCAATCGGATTTAATCCATCTCCTGATAAAATAACAATCACGGGAAGCGGTTTCAGTGTCTCTGATGATGGAAGGATTCTTAGCTCAGCTCATCTTTATAACAAACTAAATGCTGAACAGATAAAAAATCTAAAAGCTAATGTAATGATTGAACGAGCGGCTAACAATCTAGAGAGATATAAATGGATACCAATTAAATTGATTAACAAAGATGACAAAAATGATATAGCCTTATTTCAATTAGAAGAGTATAAAGATACTCTCTTAAGAAAATTAGATTTAGGGGATTCTGAAAAAGTTGAAGTAGGGCAGGAAGTTTATTTTATCGGTTTTCCATACGCTGCTCAGTTGATAAATGACGGCCTTGGAATAACTTTAATCGTAAATAGGAGTATTATCAGCAATATAAAGAGAGACGGCACCGATCCAAATCGTAAGAGAAACTGGCTGATAGTTGATGCGATAAGTAATCCAGGTAATAGCGGATGTCCGCTTATTGATATAGAAACCAATAAAGTTATTGGCGTAATGACCATTGCCTTTCGCACCAAATCGCAAACTGTTCAAAATTTGGACATAAGGGAGCCAATGCATATAGCTGGTGCGAAACCCATTAATTTGGCAAAAGAATTACTAAAATAAAAAAGTCGTAAAATAAATTAAATTTCCAATATAAAAGTATGGCGAAAGTATTAGGAATAGACTTGGGGACTGCCATTTCCAAAGTGGCGGCCATTGTTCAGGGAGAGCCAAAATGCCTTGAAAACAGAGAGGGGTCAATTTTGACGCCTTCGGTTGTGGCCCTGTCAAAGTCGGGCGAGCGTTTAGTTGGGGTCTTGGCAGAGCGCCAATCGGTAACCAACCCCAAAAACACAATTCACTCGGTAAAAAGATTCATTGGCAGAAGGTATTCCGACCCCGAAGTGCAAAAGGAACTAAAACTTTTGAGCTACGAAACCAGGGAAAGAAAAGACGGCGAAGTGGAAGTGAAGATGGGCGACAAATGGTTAACCCCAATTGAGATTTCGGCAATGATTTTACAAAAACTGAAATTGGACTCTGAAGAAAAATTGGGAGAAAAAATAGAATCAGCAGTTATCACTTGCCCTGCCAACTTTGACGACTCTCAAAGAAAAGCTACAAAGGCGGCAGGCGAAATAGCCGGATTCAAAGTTTATCGCATTATTAACGAACCTACGGCTGCAGCTTTAGCTTACGGATTTGGCAAAAAAGAACAAGCCAAGGTGGCTGTTTACGACTTTGGCGGGGGCACTTTTGACGTGACTGTTTTGAACATTGCGCCAGACACCGTGGAAGTGATTGCCACGGGCGGAGAAGCGCACTTGGGAGGACGCGACTTTGACCAGAAAATTATCAACTGGATTGTTGAGGAGTTTAAAAAAGAGCAAGGCATTGACCTTTCAAAAGATCCTTTGGCTCTTCAGCGCTTAAAAGAAGCGGCCGAGAAAGCCAAAATTGAATTGTCGTCGGCTTTGGAAACCGAAATTAACCTGCCATTTATAAGTTCTGACTCGGCAGGACCTAAGCACTTGTTGTATAAACTTTCGCGCTCGCAGTTTGAGTCAATGACACGAGAGCTGATTGACCGCTCAATTGAAAGAACCAGGAAAACTTTACAAGAGGCCAAATTAGATAAAGTAGAAGTTAACGAAGTCGTTTTGGTTGGCGGCACAACTTTGGTTCCCGGGGTTAGAGAGGCGGTCAAGAACCTCTTTAATAAAGAACCCAACAAAAGCATTAACCCCGAAGAAGTGGTGGCAATGGGAGCCGCCATTCAAGCCGAAATTCTGCGGGCTCAAGAGCAAGGCCAAGCGCCGGAGGGCGACATAAAATCGGTTTTGCTTTTGGACGTTCTGCCTTTATCCTTGGGCATTGAAACCTTGGGGGAAGTGGCCACGCAAATGATTGCAAAAAACACCACTATACCTACTTCCAAAACCCAGGTGTTTTCTACGGCCGCCGATAACCAAACGTCCGTGGAAATCAACGTTTTGCAAGGGGAAAGGCCAATGGCGCAAGGCAACAGGTCAATAGGCAGGTTTATTCTTGATGGAATCCCGCCTGCTCCACGCGGCATGCCGCAGGTAGAAGTTACTTTTGACATTGATGTCAACGGCATTTTGCAGGTTGTGGCAAAGGACAAAGCAACCGGAAAATCGCAGTCAATCAGAGTTGAAGGGTCAATCGGTTTGTCAAAAGAGGAAATAGAAAAGATGAAAAGAGACGCAGAGTTGTACGCCGAGGAAGATAAAAAGAAAAGGGAATTGATAGAGGCGAGAAACTTGGCCGACAACTTGATTTATACTTCCGAGAAGGCCTTGAGAGACGCGGGAGATAAAGTTTCAGCAGAGGCAAAAAAAGAGATTGAAGAAAAAATCGCCGAGTTGAAGAAAGTTAAAGACAGTGATAATATTGAAGATATAAAGCAGAAAACGCAGGAATTATCGCAAGCGATACAGAAAGTGGGAGCTGAAATGTATAAACAGACAGAGAGTCAACAAAAGCCGCCGGAAGAAGGTGAATATAAAGAAAAATGAAGAATTACTACCAAATTTTGGGAGTTAAAAAAGATGCTTCCTCGGAAGACATCAAGAAGGCCTATTACAAACTTGCTCACAAATTTCATCCGGACAAAGGAGGAGACGAGAAAAAGTTCAAGGAAGTAAACGAGGCCTATCAGGTTCTTTCAAACAAAGAAAAGAGAAGCCAGTACGACAGGTATGGCCGCGTGTTTACGACGGAAGGAGGACAAGGACCTGGCGGCCAAGAGGGGTTTGATTTTCAATGGGCTTGGGGCGCCAGACCCGATATGGATTTTGAGTCCGCCTTTGGCGGAGACTTTAGCGACTTGGGCGAGATGGTCGAAGATATGTTCGGATTTGGAAGTTCTCGCAGAAAACAAGATCTCAAAAGAGGGAAAGACATTGAAGTTGAAATTGAGCTTCCGCTTGAAGATACTTTAAAGGCCCAGGAGCGAGAAATTTTCATTGAAAAGTACGTACTTTGCGCAAGGTGCGTCGGAACGGGAGCTGAACCTGATACCAAAATAAACGAATGCTTTTCCTGCCGGGGAACCGGCCAAGTTCAGCAGATAAAAAGAAGCGTTTTCGGCTCTTTTACCAGGTATACGACTTGCCCGGAATGCAAAGGGGAAGGCCAAAGACCGGAAAAACCCTGCAACGTTTGCAAAGGCGAAGGAAGAGCGAAGGGCGAGGAAAAGATTAAAATCTCCATTCCGGCTGGCATTGACACGAACCAAGTTATCAGAGTTGAGGGCAAGGGAGAAACCGGCAAAAAAGGAGGCAAAACAGGCGACTTATACGTTCGGATTTTTGTCAAAAAACACCGAGTTTTTGAGAGAAAAGGGGACGACTTGTACGTTTCTCTACCTATTTCTTTTTCACAAGCGGCTCTGGGAGATGAAGTGGAGTTGGCGACTTTGGAAGGAGGAAAAATTTTATTGACAGTGCCCGAGGGCTCTGAACCCGGAAAAGTTTTGAGGATTTCAGGCAAAGGCGTGCCGCATTATTCGGGGTGGGGGAGAGGTGACTTGTACGTTGAACTAGTTGTAAAAACTCCAAAGAAGCTGACAAAAAAACAGAGAGATTTGTTGGAGAAGTTGAACGAAGAGGGCATTTAATTAAACTCGCTTCGCGAGTTCTCATTTTCCCCTCCTACAAAGAGGGGAAAATGAGGCCAGGGTTCATCATATGCCGAGTCCGCCAAAGGCGGACGAGGCGCGAGAGGAGACGAAGACTCAACGAGCAACCTCCCCAAAAGTTAGAACCCGGCAAAATTGACGCAGTCAATTTTGCCCCCATAACTCAATGGTAGAGTATCTCCCTTTTAAGGAGGAAATCCAGGTTCGAGTCCTGGTGGGGGCATTGTTAAAAAGCACGAAGCAGCTTTCGCTGGGCCGTTTTTAGTACTCCTTTACTTAAGCGCCAGCTTAAAGTCAAGGAAGAGATTTATCTCTTCCACCAACCTTATTTTAGCTTCGTTTAAAGTAAGAGGCAAACGACTCTTGCGTCATCTATGAGTAGAGATGATAAAAAAAACGAAATTACGGCGGCTTACGATACTTGGGCCAACGCCATTTACAGGCACTGCTATTTTCGCTTGCGTCAAAAGCAGAGAGCCGAAGAATTGATGCAGGAAACTTTCCTAAAAACGTGGGAGTATGTTCTCAAAGGCAACAAAATAGAGAACATGCAATACGTATATCTTTATGGTAGATAGAATTGTCTTGCATATAGATATGGATGCGTTTTTCCCTTCAATTGAACAAAGAGAGAATCTGCGCTTTCAAGGATTACCCGTAGTAGTTGGCGCAGACCCCAAGCAGGGGAGTGGACGCGGGGTTGTTAGTAGTGCTTCTTACGAGGCGCGAAAATATGGAATTCACTCCGCTCTTCCCATTTCAAGGGCATATCAGCTTTGTCCCACTGCCATATTTTTGCCGGTTAATATGCCGCTTTACGCAAAGGTGTCTGACAGGATAATGGAAATTATCAAAAAGTATTCTCCACAATGGGAAATTGTTTCTTTGGACGAAGCATTTTTGGACATGAGTTTTTCAGGAACTTATGAAGAAACGCCAAGCTTGGCGAAAAAATTAAAGCAAGAGATTTTTGACAAAGAAAGACTTACCGCGACAGTTGGAATTGGGCCCAATAAATTGATTGCCAAAATGGTATCAGAAAAGGCCAAGCCAGATGGATTGCTAGCGATTAAACCAGAACAAGTTCGAACATTTTTAGAACCGCTAGATATTGATGATTTACCGGGCATAGGCGAAAAGACGAGCGAGAAACTAAGAAGTATCGGTATAAGTAAAATAAAAGAATTGAAAAAATTATCCAAAGCTAAACTTAAAGAAATGTTTGGCAAATGGGGAGAGGGGATTTACGATAGATCTCGAGGAATTGATGAGGCGCCAGTAAGCTCAGAGGAAGTTGTTAAATCCATCGGCAAAGAACATACATTTGAAAAAGACACACGAGATCCTGAGATTATTTTTGGAATTTTTGATAAAATTATTAAAAGTGTTTGGCAAGAGCTTACTGAGAATGAGTTTACCTTTAAAACAATAACTGTTGTTTGCCGCTTTCAGGGCTTTGAAACTCATACCAAGTCAAAAACCTTGAACCCCGCCCTTGCGAGCAAGAGCGGGGCGAAAGAAAAAACCGACAACCTGGAAATTTTAACAAAAGAAGCCAAAAGACTGCTTCTAAAATTCTTGTTGGAGAACAAAAAACCTTTGCGCTTGATTGGCTTGCGCGTTAAGATTTGATAAAATAGTCTAATATCTAATGAGCGTCTATAATGCCGGGAAAATTTCAATAACTCTTGTTTTGATAACCAGCTTGTTAAAATTTAGAATTTCGAATTTTTAATTTTGAATCAATTTTGAATGACTGAAATTAGAAACAATTATGATTTAGAAGAAAGAACCGCTAAATTTGGTGAGAATGTTATTGAATTTTGCAAGGGCATTTTCGCCCAATCACAGAGGACCTTGACGCGTCGCTGTTATTTGTGGAAACGCAAAGCCCGAAAGTGCTTAGCCTTGCCAGGGGAACTTATGATATTGTTGTCAGGGCTTACGATAAAGCAGGGAACTTCCGCGAGGTCCAAGAAAGGATAAGAAGTCTGTCGCCATTTATTTTTTACGCAACCAATGTTTATGTTCTTATTTTACTGGCTCTTCTGGTTGTCGCTTTCGCATTTGTTGCTCGCAAAATCTACCTGCGTCATCTCCAAATTGAGAACAGGCGTCTGATAAAAGAATTTCCCTTAGGAATTCGCGAAAAACTCAGAGAACTGGAAAAGTATAAAAATAAATACGGCCATCTGGTTATACTACTTGCCTTGTTTCTTAATTTGCTATTCGCTTTTGTGCCTGCGGCTCTGGCGCAAATTTCCCAGCTTGGGCCGCCCTTCATCAGCACTTTCCCGCGCCAGATTTCAAACGAAGAAATTTTCTACTTAGGCGGCAGGACAGAAGCCCCTGACATGGAAATTATTATATACGTGCAAAACTTGAGCAGCGGGGAAACCTTCAGTTATTCAGAAACTTCCGACAAAAACGGAGAATGGTTCTACCGGCATCCTTCTTTCCTTTCATCCGGAGAATATATCGTGTGGACTCAATCGCAACTGGGAGACGCAGTTTCGCCGCCCAGCCCCCAAATTACTCTCAGAGTTAATCCGACAGCTTTGCAATTTGGTTCTTCAAGAATAAGTTACGAAACACTTTTTGCCGGCTTGGCAACTATTCTGCTGATGGCGCTGATTGGGTTGGCTGCATTTACTCTTGTTTGGAGCAAAAGAGCAAAACATCTGAGAAAGGAATTAATAAGAGAAATTCACGAAGCTGAAGAGGCGGTAAGACGCGGCTTTGAGGAATTGAGACGCGACATTGAAGTTGAGCTTGCCCTTATCAAAAGAGTCAAGCTTCAAAAATCGCTCTCTCGCGAAGAAAAGGAAAAAGAGGAACACTTACTCAGAGACCTGGCAGAAATTGAAAGACACATAAGCAAAGAGGTGGAAGATATTGAGAAAACCATTTAACCCTAATCGGGCTTGGGCTAAGACAGTCTTAGCCCAAGCCCTTTTTTGATTTGTTGTAATCTGCTAAAATAAACCAATGACAGCAAAGCATAAAGTTATCTTCGCTGTTTTGGGCCTTTTGTTAATTGGAGGCGCTTTTGGCATAGGAACTTTGGTCGGTTATTCTTCAGGCCAAGCGCAATGCCTGGTTTGCAAGCCCGAAGCGCTTGACTTTTCTCTTTTTTGGGAGGCGTATCACAAACTCCAGGAAAACTTTGTAAACGGGGAAAAGCTGGATTCAAAAACAATTATTTACGGGGCGATTTCAGGCATGGTTGAGGCGTTGGGTGACCCTTATACGGTTTTCTTCCCGCCCGAAGACGCAAAAAGATTTGAAGAAGACGTTAAGGGAATTTTTGAAGGAGTAGGCATGGAAATCGGCATAAAGGGCGGCCAACTCCAAGTCATAGCGCCTCTTGAAGGAACCCCTGCCCAAAGAGCGGGTTTGAGGGCAGGCGATAAAATCATTAAAGTTGACACAGCGGAGACCGCGGGCCTGACGATTGACGAAGCCATTAATATAATCCGAGGGCCGCGAGGCACGAAAGTCGTCTTAACGATTTTCAGACAAGAGTGGGGTGAAAGCCGCGAAGTAACTGTTGAAAGGGCCTTAATACAAATTCCTTCACTGACTTGGGAGATGCTCGCAGAAGATAAATCTTCTTCTCGCCCTTCGAAAGAAGGTTCGGAAAAAGAAGGAAACGTTGCTTACTTGAAATTATATCACTTTAGCGAACAAGCCGCCTACGATTTCAGAGTTGCCGCTGTTGAAATCTTGGGCAGCGGGGCCTCAAAAATAGTTTTGGACTTGCGCAACAACCCGGGCGGATTCCTTGAAGTGGCTCAAGACATTGGCGGCTGGTTTTTACCAAAAGGTCAAGTTGTCGCAATTGAGGATTTCGGCGAAAGCGAAAAGGTGGAGTTTTCGTCTAAAGGCCCCGGTAGCTTAGCTCGCTGGCCCATAGTTGTTTTAATCAACGAAGGCTCGGCTTCCGCCTCTGAAATTTTAGCAGGCGCCTTAAGAGACAACCGCGGGGTCTTGCTGATAGGGAAGAAATCCTTTGGCAAGGGGTCTGTACAAGGAATAGAAAAGCTGAGAGATGGTTCCTCTTTGAAAATTACGGTTGCCCGCTGGCTAACCCCGAAGGGAACCGTTCTGACAGACCAGGGACTTGAGCCGGACATAAAGGTGGAAATGACGGACGAGGACTATGAAAAAGAACTTGACCCCCAGCTGCAAAGAGCACTTGAAATAATTAAAGAAATGAGGTAGAATTAAAAAATCCGAAGCACGAAGCACGAAATCCAAAACAAATCCCAATGACCAAAATTCTAAAGCCGAAGTTTAGCAAAGCTGAACGAGGCGTGAGAGGAGGGCGAAGCCCTCAGCGACCTTCCAAAACGTTTTGAATTTAGAAAATTAGAATTTAGATAGTGTTTCGAATTTCGATATTAGAATTTCGAATTTAATTAAAATTTCATGCGGGTTATCCTTCTTCAAGACGTAGATAAATTAGGCAAGAAGTATGATATCAAAGAAGTCAAGGCGGGCTATGCCAGGAATTTTTTGTTCCCTCAAGGGCTGGCAAAACCCTCAACCAAGCAGGCCTTAAAATGGGTGAATGCCCAGCAAGAGATTGAAGTTGCGAAGTCCGAGGAGGAACTGAAAGCAATTCAAGGCCTGGCTTCAAAGATTGACGGCCAGGAAATTGCCATAGCAGTTAAAGTTGGGCAGGAAGGGCAGTTGTTTGAATCCATCTCGGCTCAGAGAGTTGCAGATAAACTTGGAGAGCTCGGCTTTGAAATAAAAAAAAGCCAAATTATTCTAGCCTCTCCCATCAAGGAACTTGGCGAGTTCCCGATTAAAATTAAGTTTAACCACAACTTGGAAGCAGACGTAAAAATAATCGTTGTTGAAGAAAAGTAACACGCGATACTAATTTATTAGTATATTTGTATCGCTATTGCCTATGGCAAAATATATTTTTGTCTCAGGCGGCGTGATGTCGGGCATCGGCAAAGGAGTGGCTGTGGCCTCCATCGCCAGGATTTTGAAAAGCCGCGGTTTTAAAGTTTGCGCCGTTAAAATTGACCCTTATATCAATATTGACGCCGGAACCATGAACCCCGTTGAACACGGAGAGGTTTTTGTTACCGAGGACGGCATGGAAACAGATCAAGATATTGGCAACTACGAACGTTTTTTGAACGAAAACATTCCCAGAGAAAACTATATGACCACTGGTTCTGTATATCAGGCGGTGATAAACAAGGAACGAAACCTAGGATACGGGGGCAGATGTGTTCAAGTGGTTCCAGACATTCCAGAAGAAGTGATACGCCGCTTAAAAGCAGCTTCGGCAAAATCCAGGTCGGACTTTACCGTGGTGGAAATAGGAGGAACGGTGGGTGAGTATGAAAACATATTGTTTCTGGAAGCCGCTCGTATGATGCATCTGGCAAGGCCCCTAGACGTCATTTTTATCTTGGTTAGTTACCTTCCGGTGCCAAAAATGATAGGGGAGATGAAAACCAAGCCAACTCAACACGCCGTTCGCGCAATGAATGCAACCGGTATTCAGCCAGACATAATAATCGCGAGGTCTTCTTTTCCCTTAGATGAGCCGCGAAAAAAGCGGTTATCCGTTTTCTGTAACGTTTCGGACCGCGACATCATTTCTGCGCCCGACGTCAGCAATATATACGAGGTGCCTGTTAACTTTGAAAAAGACAATCTCGGCGCAATAATTCTGGAGAAATTCAGAGTGAAGGCGCGAAAGCAGGACATGCGAGAGTGGCGGAAACTTATGTCAAAGGTTAAAGGTTTAAAAAAAGTTGTAAAAATAGGCATAGTGGGGAAGTATTTCGGCTCAGGCTCCTTCCAGCTCGCCGATTCCTACATTTCGGTGATTGAAGCAATAAAACACGCCGCCTGGAACCTCTGGAAGACACCAGAAATATCCTGGCTTGACGCTGAAATCTATGAAAAATCAACTGGAGTTCTTGGGCACCTGAAAAAATATGGAGGAGTTATTGTGCCCGGGGGTTTTGGGAACAGGGGAGTGGAAGGAAAAATAAAGGTTATTGAGTTTTGCCGCAAAAACAAAATCCCTTTTTTGGGACTCTGCTACGGGTTGCAATTGGCCGTTGTTGAATTTGCCAGAAACGTTTGCCGCTTAAAAGGAGCTCATACCACGGAGGTGTCATCGAGAACGAGATACCCCGTCATTGACACGCTTCCCGAACAACTAGTGAACATCAGCGAAAAGAAAATGGGGGGTTCAATGCGCCTGGGAGCCTACTCATGCGAGATTCTGCCCGGGACCTGCGCGCAAAGAGCGTACAAGGAAAAACTGGTGACCGAACGGCACCGGCACAGATACGAAGTAAACAATAACTTTAGGGAGCGGCTTGAAAAAAACGGCCTTGTGATTTCCGGCCTAAACCCTGAAAGAAACCTGGTTGAAATAATTGAATTGAAAAATCATCCGTTTTTTTTAGGCACGCAGTTTCACCCCGAACTAAAATCGCGGCCTGAGAGGCCGCACCCGCTGTTTAGAGAATTCCTTGGAGCGGCTATTCTACGTTAACAATTTTTACACGGCGCTGAGATCCGTCAAACCGTGTTTTTCTACGTGTTCCAAAACGAACAACCCCTTCCTTTGACGCATACAAGGTATCGTCTCCTGCTCTGGCAACGTTCTTTCCGGCAAGAAATTTTGTTCCTCGTTGGCGAACTAAAATCTGGCCAATTCTGGCTTTTTGCCCTTCAGCTAGTTTTATCCCCAAGTATTTTGGCAGAGAATCCCGGCCTAATTTTGTGGCTCCTGCGGCTTTCGTCTTAGCCATAAGTGGTAATATATAATCAGTCGCGGCTCGTTGCACTACGCCGCTCTTTAGAAACCCGCGGTTTCTAACGCTCGCTTCGCTCACCAAACTTCCGTAGGAAGTGAAGGTAAAGAAGAGAACGAAGTTCTCTTCGCTCACCAAACTTCCGTAGGAAGTGAAGGTAAAGAAGAGAACGAAGTTCTCTTCGCTCGCTGTTTTCCTACACGGGAGAACTGGTCAAGTTCTCCCGCCCCCTCTCCGAGCTGGCGACTTAAATGATAATAGGATGTTAACAAAAATTAAGGATTTTGTCAAAGATAATCAAGCCGACATTGCTTTAGTTGTTGGCGTCGTTTTAATTTCCCTTTTGTCTTTCGCTATGGGATACATTGTTGCCAAAACGGCTGACCAACCTCAACTTACTATTGAGGAACCTAACGTTGAAGAATCCATATGAAAGTCGCAATTATCGGAGGCGGAATTGCAGGTTTGTACACGGCCTGGAAGCTGGCCGAAAGAGGAGAGGAGGTAACCTTGTTTGAAAAAAGAGGTGGAGTTGGAAAGGAGGCCTGTTCTGGTCTCTTTTCTGAAAGAATTTTGGGATATATTCCGCAGAGCAAAGTTTTGGTGCAAAATCGCGTTGATTTTTGTCTGCTCCATTTCCCGAAAAAAACCTTGAAAATCAATTTTTCAAAAAAGTTTTTTGTAATGAGCCACCACGCGTTAGATAACTTAGTGGCCGATTTGGCAAAAAAGGCGGGGGTAAAAATCGCTTTCAACAATCACGTTGAGTCCTTGCCTCATAACTACGACAGAATAATTGGCTCTGACGGAGCAAGTTCAAAGGTCAGAAAAAGTTTGGGGCTGCAAGAGCCCAGTTTCCGCCTAGGTATTCAAGGGTTCACCCAAGAGCAAAGCAAAGAAAACTATGTTGACGCTTGGCCAACCAAAGAGGGTTTTTTGTGGAAAATTCCAAGAGGCCAAGAAGCAGAGTGGGGGATTATTGAAAAACCGACAATGGCCAGGAAAATGTTTGAAGAGTTCTTATCAAAAAAATCAGTTCGCGTCTCCAACTTAAAATCAACTCTTGTGCCCCAAGGGTTGATAATTCCGAAAAATCCGAAGGTTACCCTTTTAGGTGATGCAGCTGGTATGACAAAACCCTGGTCTGGCGGGGGAGTGGCTTGGAATTTAACCTCCGCCAACATGCTCTTGAAAAATTTCCCGGATTTTGTAAAATATAGAAATCAAGCTAAGCGATTCTTTTTGCCGAAAATTATCCTTTCCAAAGCGGCCACAAAGACGATTTATCTTTTGGGAACCCGAACTCCTTGGCTGCTTCTTCGGAACTGGCAAATAGAAAGCGACTTCTTGATTTAGCTGCGAAAGACGAAAATCTTACTATGCAAAATATACCTCAGCATTTGGGAATTATTTTAGACGGTAACAGAAGATGGGCGAAAGAAAAAGGTTTGCCTTCTTTTGAAGGACACAGAAGGGGCTTGGAAACAGTCAAAAAAGTAATAAATTACTGCAAGAAAAGGGGAGTCAAAGCCTTAACGCTTTTTGTTTTTTCAACCGAAAACTGGAAAAGAGCCGAAAAAGAGGTTAACTTTTTAATGAGGCTGACAAAAAAAGCGTTAACCAACGACTTTGAGAAGCTTGGCTCCGAAGGCGTAAGAATTAAAGTCATCGGCCAGAAAACCAAACTTCCCGAAGACCTGCAGAAAGATATAAAGGATGTGGAGAAACTTACCCAAAATAACAGAGAGATGACCTTGAACTTGGCTTTGAGCTACGGAGGGAGAGCGGAAATCGTGGAAGCGATAAAAAAGATCGTTAAGCAAAAAATCAACCCCGAAAAGATAACTGAAGACGTGATTAAAAACAACCTGTGGACTTCAGACGTTGACCTGGTAATCAGAACCGGAAAGGAGCAGCGTATTTCAAACTTTTTGATTTGGCAGTCAGCTTATTCGGAGTTTTACTTTTGCCCCAAGTTTTGGCCCGATTTTACACAAAAAGACCTTGACAAGGCCTTCACGGAGTACGCCAGAAGACAGAGGAGGTTCGGCAAGTAGCAAAGTTGCTGTTATCGTTGTTGTTTAAGATTTTTACCGCTGTGGTACTGTCGGTGAATATCGCGGAGACGTTTATTTGTTATATGTGTATAGATTTGCGTGGTGATAATGCTTCGGTGACCCAAAAATTCCTGAACCGTTCTTAAATCCACGCCTTGCATTAATAAGTCAGTCGCGTACGAGTGACGAAGGGTATGGGGGGTGGTAAAAACAGGAACGCCGGACAAAACGGCGTATTTTTTTACGATTCTTTCTATGGAACGGGCGGTTAAGCGATTCTCGGTGTCTTTTCTGGCTTTATAGTGGATAAACAAGGCCTTTTCCTTATCTTTGCGGGTTTTCAGGTATTGCTTTAACCAAGATAGAGCTCGTTCAGAAAAATAAACAGTTCTGGGACGGTTGCCTTTACCAATAATACCCAATTCTAAATCCTTTTTATCGCTTATATTGGCAAATTGCTCTCTGTTTAAGGCGACTAACTCGGCTATTCTAAGACCGCCAGAGAAAAGGGATTCTAAAATAGCTCTGTCCCTTAATCCATCTCTTGTTTCCACGTTCGGGGACAGCAAAAGCTTCTCTATTTGCTCCAAGTTGAGGAATTTAACTGTTTTCTCGGCTTTAACGTCTTTTGCGAGATTAATCTTGTCCGCCGGCAAAGAAACTATGTCTTTGGCCGTGAAATAAGCCAAAAGCGCCCTAAGCGCGATTAAATAGTAGTTTTGGGTGGTTCTTTTCAAGGGATAGCCCCTTTTGTCGCTATAACGGCTTAAATATAAACGATAAGCCCAGATATGGTCTGGGGTCAAGGCGTGAGGTAAAAGAGCTCCTTTTTGCGTCTTTTCCAACCAAGAAACAAACTTAGTAAGATAGTGCTGATAGTTTTCTTGAGTTTTATTGGCTAATCCCTTTTCTACCTCGCAATAATCTAAAAAATCCTTAATATGCTCTACGATTGGTTTGCTTGATTTTCTCATATTCCGGGGAAGTATTCTTGGGGTCTATTCGCAAGGCACATTATTTGTCGCTTTATCTATATTGTGCGACACTCACTACTTTAATAATATAGACCTCGAAAGGCCCTGTCAAGCGGCCATCTTTCTTCCCCTACTTAAACAAACCTTTGATTTTCGCCCAGAGCGACAAGGGGATTTTAATGATGAGCGATTTTACCTTTTCTTTAAGTTGTTCTTTATCTCTTACGAATTCTTCTTCAGCCGATGATTTTCTTCGCTCGTATTCTCTAAGAAAAAAGTCCTTGGTTTTTTGCCAAATGTTTTGAAAAAATGGCCTAATGTAAGAACTCCAAATTGTCTTTATCCAGCTCCATATTTGCTCAAGAGCATTGATAAACCCTTGCCGTATCTCTTTGAAAAACTCTGGAAGGTCTTTTATTGTTCTGGAGAGTACTTCCTGAAACCCTCCGATGCTTTCGATGCTTTCTGGAAGAGCAAATGGAACAGCCGTAAAAAGAACAATCGGTATTGCCAAAATTATTAAGGTTTTCTTAGACATTGTTTTTCGCTGCAATAGCTTTTTTGGCGTCTTTGAGGCGCCCAAAAGTTTTTTCTTTCCCAAGAATTTCAGCTACGTCAAAAGGAGGAGCTGAAGCCTCTTTTCCAGTTAGAGCTACCCTCAAAGGCCACAGTATTCTGCCCTTGTCGCCTATTTTTTCGGCTTCTTTAAACAAAACCTTTGTCAGACTATCCTTGTTCCAGTCCTTTGCCTTTACCTTTGACAATACTTTTTCCAGCTCATCAAACACCTGCTCCACTTCCCTGTCCCCCATTTGCTTCCACCGCAAAAGTTTTTTGTCGTAATTCAGCTTGTCTTGGAAAAAAAAGTCGGTCAGCTCCTTTAATTCAGAAAGTTTCTTTAAGCGCTCTTGGTAAATCGCCACAATCTTTTTTAAGTAGTCAAAACTCACATTTTTTGCGCCAAAGTAAGGCAGACAAAGTTTTGTCAGTTTGTCAACCGATTTTTTCCGGATGTAAAAGCCGTTGATGAAATCAAGGCGACTGACGTTAAAAACGGCCCCGCCTTTTTGCACCCTTTCCAGCCCGAACTCTTTGACTAAAGAAGGAAGGGAGTATATTTCTCTTTCGCCTCCCGGATTCCAGCCCAAAAAAGCCATAAAATTAACAAGGGCTTCTGGCAAATATCCTTGTTTCCTGAAATCTGAAACGGCCTCGGCTCCGTGCCTTTTGCTCAGCTTACTCCTATCAGACCCCAAAATCAGGGGCAAGTGAGCGTATTTTGGCCTAGGAAAGTTAAGGGCTTCCTGAATTAAAATTTGCTTGGGCGTGTTGGCGATGTGTTCTTCAGCTCTTATTACATGCGATATCCGCATTTCAAAGTCGTCAACCACCACGGCGAGGTTATACAAGGGCTCCCTGATATCTCTGGCAATGCTGAAATCCCCTATCAAAGAAGACTCAAACCCCACCCTGCCGCGCACCACGTCGTCAAACTCCACTTTTTTCGCAGTGGTTCTGAATCTGATGATTGAAGGCAGGTCTTCAGACAGCTTTTTTTCAATCTCTCTTGGCGCAAGCTTTGCGCATTTTCCGTTGTATCGCCATGGCTGACCTTGACTTAGAGAATACTGCCGCTGGGCTTCCAGCTCTTCCTCAGAACAAAAGCATCGGTAGGCCTTTTTTTCTGCCAGTAATCTTTCCAAGTACTTTGCGTAAACATCCCGCCGCGAGCTGGCGTGATATGGCCCTTCAGACCAGTCGATGCCAAGCCATTTTAAGGAGTCCAAAATATCTTTTTCAAACTCCGGCTTTGACCGCTCCCTGTCAGTATCTTCAATTCTTAAAATAAAAGCTCCTTGGTGTTTTTTGGCAAAAAGATAATTAAATAAGGCCGTCCTTGCCCCGCCGATATGCAGAAAACCCGTTGGAGAAGGAGCAAATCTTGTTCTCACCTCTCCTGGCTTTATAAACTTAAAGTTCTTTGAGCGCATTTACTGATTCAAGTATTCTTCAATGTAATCGGCAATTAGTTTGGCCGATAGAGGTTTTGAAAATTCACGCGCACTCTCTGCCATTTGCGCCAACTTGTCTGGGGTTCCCAAAAGATACTTTACCCTTTCAAGAAAAAATCGCGGCGTTAAATTCGACTCCTCAAGAACCTGGCAGGCGCCGCTTGACGCAAAAACATAAGCGTTTTTCAGTTGATGGTTTTGGGCGGCTTCTGGCAAAGGAATCAACAAACTCGGTTTTCCCAAAGCCGCTATCTCAAAAATGGTGCCCGAGCCTGCGCGTGAGATTACCAGGTCCGCGGCTGCAAAAGCGTGCTTCAACTCAGGTTCTTCTAAAAAAGGCCGCGCGTGATAGTAATCTTGGAGTTTCTCCCCACTCGCCCCCTTCGGGGCAAGAACGATATTGGTTTCGGCTTCAATTTCTCCAAGATTTTTGGCTCCGGTTTGGTGTATTATCTCAAATTGCACAAGGAGGTCTGGCAAGATTGCCAACAGAACGTCGTTAATTCTTTGGGAACCCTGTGAACCCCCAAGCACCAAAATCAAAGGTTTTCCTCCTTTTAACCTAAAAACTCCTTCGGCTTCTTTTAAGGAACCTAGCAGAATTTCCGCGCGAATGGGGTTCCCTACAAAAAGCATTTTTTTCCGCGGAAAATACTCTGTTTTCTCAACGGGAAAAGAGGCGAATATTTCCAAGGAAAAACGACTCATAATCTTGTTGGCAAGTCCAGGGACAACATCTGATTCGTGCAGAAAAACTGGAGTTAAAAGAAACCAGCCCGCCAGCACGGTCGGCAAGGAACCGTATCCGCCTTTGCTGAGTATAATGTCGGGAGAAATCAAAAAAATATGATAAAACGCCTGGAAAAAACCTAGGGGAATTTTAAAAAATACGTCAACCGCATTCTTAAAAAAACTCTTTGGATCAAAGTACCTTCTGAGCTTGCCTCCAAAGATAAAATTCATAGTTATTCCCTCTTGTGAGAGCAGCTTTTCTGAAAATTCGTCTTTGGGCCCCAGATAGAAAAGACGGAGGTCTCCGGCGGCCTTGCTTCTAAGCTCCCTGGCAACTGCAATTATCGGCATTATGTGCCCGGCGGTGCCTCCACCGGTGAAAAGTATTTTCATGAATTTGATATATTAAGCAATATTCCTGCTCCAGCCATTTCGGCCACCAAGTGGCTTCCGCCATAACTTATAAAAGGCAGAGGAACCCCGGCTAGGGGCAAAACCCCAACCATTGTTCCGATATTAGCAAATGCCTGAAGGCAAATCCAGGAACTGATTCCAAGAGCTACCAGTTTTGAGAATTGGTCTTGGGAGCGTTTGGCTATTGTAAAACTTCTCCATAAAAATATGAGGAAGAGGAAAATTAATATGAAGGCCCCAAAAAAGCCGGTTTCTTCGGAAAAAACGGCAAAGATGGAATCTGTCATTGATTGAGGCAAAAAACCGAATTTCTGACGCGACAAACCAAGGCCCAGCCCAAAAATGCCGCCCGAGCCCACGGCTATAAAGGCCTGTTTTAACTGGTATCCTATGCCCAAAGGCTCTCTTTCAGGATCCATAAAAACAAGCCACCGATTAGCGCGGTAAGGCGCTATTTTAATCAAAGCATACAAAGTTAGCGCTCCCGCCGTAACCATTGATATTGTGTGCCAAAGCGGCGTTCCCGAAGAAAAATAGATCAAAACTGCGCTTAAAACAATGATTCCCAAAGTACTGATATCGGGCTGAAAAATCAACAACAAGGATATTAAACCCATTACAGTCAAAAAAGCAAGAAAAGTTTGGGTAAACTCAACTCTCTTTTTAGCAAAGGAGCGGTGTGCGACAAAATCTCGACCCAAGGACTTCTCGGTCCTTGCCGACATAAAAGAAGCCAAGTACAGCACGAAAGTTAACTTTAAGAACTCAGAGGGCTGAAAGGTCATAGGTCCCCCGAAATATAGCCACCTGGTGGCTCCTCCCAAGGTCAAACCCACTTTTGGCAAAAAAACCATTGCCATCAAGAGAATGTTCAAGAAAAGAAGAAGGGGCGTCCATTTTTTCAGCAAGTCCAGGCGCATGCGCCAAAAGAGCAAAAACACAACTACTCCGGGAAAGATGCCAAAGATGAGCTGGCGGTTCATAAAGTAGTAGGTATTTCCGAACCTTTCCAAAGAAAGCGAGGCGGAAACACTTGCCAGCATTACGATTCCAAGCAGCAGCAAAAAAAATAAGCTGCCTGCCAAAAAATAGTCAAGGGCTTGATGACGAGATTTTTTTTCCATATAATTTCACGTACTTTTTAAATAAATTACCCCGCTCTCTATAGTCCTTAAAAATTCCGAAGCTCGGAGAAGCCGGCGAAAGCAGGCAAATTTTATTTGCTCCTGTATGTTCATAAGCCAGCTTGACGGCGTCGGCCATGTTATTGACAAAAAAATGATTTACAGCTGACGGATTTCTCTGGTATTTCAATATGGCTTGCCAAATTTTTTCACCGCTTGTAGGAAACAGAATTACACTTTTAATTTTACTACTTAAAATCTTCTTTGCCAAATTTCCAAACTCTTGTCCCCGATAAAATCCGCCCAAAATTACCGTTTCAACGTCTGGACCTAAATGCTCCAGAGCCAAGGTCGCGGCTTGGGGAATGGTTGACAAAGAGTCGTTGTAAAACCTAATTTTTCCCAATTCCCCGACAAATTCCAGCCGGTGGGGCAAGGTTTTAAACTTTATGCAACCTCGCGCCCCGAAAATTAGAGCCGCGGCAATCGCCGCCGCTTTGTTTAACTCATAGTATCTGCCGCGGATTGGAATCTTTTGTGCAAAAGATCCTTTCGCTATCTTGCGGCAGGTTTCGCTCAAAGAGTTGTAAATAAAGTAGTCCGTTTTCTTCTGAAACTTAGTGATGTTGGCTTTAGCTAAAGTGTATTCTTTTAGAGTCTGATAGTAGTCCAGATGCTCAGGATAAATGTTTAAAAGAACGGCAACGTGAGGGCTTGATTTTAGGCCGTACAGTTGGTGAGAGGACATCTCGTAAACGAAAATGTCTCGCGGCTTGGCTCCGAGCAAATGGGATAGAGCGGGTTTTCCTATGTTCCCGACCAGTTTCACTCCAAATCCGGCTCTCTTTAGTATTTGATAAATCCAGAAAGAGGTGGTGCTCTTACCCTTGGTTCCGGTAACGCCTATGATTTTCCCCGGACAGTTTTCCAGAAAAATTTCCGTTTGAGAAGTGACTTTGCTCCTTTTATACGCTTTCTCAACTTCTGGCAAATGAATGGGAACGCCGGGCGATTTGATTACAACATCGTAATTATCAATCGTTTTCAGATAATTTTTGTCAAGCTTTGCGTCGGCTACGGAAATTGTTTTTTGAGGAAACACTTTTTTTAAGAACTTCAGAGTATCTTTCCCTTCTCTGCCAAATCCCAAAATTAGAATACTTGCCCCATACCAATTTTGCCTTAATTTATTAAGGTTGTCATTGTCCATAAATATATTTTTTAACTAATCGCGACGACCGAGGCCGAATAGGTCTTTCCTGTGGAGAGGTCGTCGCTTTGATTATTCGCGCAAAATTTGGTGCGGGGTTTTTATTTTTAAGTTCGCCTAATTTCATTGTAGCACTCTAGTAAATAAGGAAACCTTCCTTCTCTTTTGGCTTTTTCCAAACACAATTCAAATGCTTTCTTGTTCTCTGCAAAAGTTCCCACGCACTCAAAAGGTTTATGACTCCCCTGCCCTATTAAACTTTTCATTGTTGAGAATAACTTTTTATTATTAAAGACATTTTTCCCAAAAATCTTCAAGAGAGTTTTACTCCCCAAGTAAGGGTACAAAACCGCATATATAAATAAACATTTGGGGCAAGAACCACACCACTTCTCGGCGCGATTGCAGCTGGAAAAAACAGAAAAGTACTGCGGATACTTTGTAAACATTTTGGCAATCTCGAGCTCCGTGTATTTTCGCAAAAAGCTGAAATAGTTTATGTTTTTGACCAAGTAATTTTTCAAGTATTTCCTGAATTTTCTCTCAAACTCAGACGACTTTGACCACTGGTGGTTAATCTTGGTGCCAAGGTAGCGCAAGTTCCCCTCATCTGCTGATTTCTCGTTGGCAAAGGCGATGTTTTTGTAGCCAAACAAAACAGCCGCGAAGCAGCTATAAAAAGACAAAAGCGCCGTGAAAGGCGTATGCCCATTCAAAAACCCTTTTTTGTTCAATTCTAAAAGGGCTGGGTCAATTTTCCGCCTAACAATAATAGGGTCCTTTATTCCCGACATCCTTGCTATGTCTTGCGCCGCTCTTTTGGGATTTACCAAAAAAAGACCAATTTTTTCTCCCCTCTTCTTTAACTGCTCTAAGGTGACTACTGAATCCTTCCCTCCCCCCACAGGCACCAAAACCTTGTTTTTTAGTGAAACGCGGAAAGGCCGCGTTTCATTGAGTTTTTCAGAGTTAAGTTGGCGAACTTCACTCTTAATTGTTAAAAAATCAGGTGCAGTGAAGTCAATTTTGTTTTCGTAAAAGAACTGGCCCATTCCCTTCATTAGTAAATCTTTCCAAAAGCTTATCTGCTCCCTATTCACGTAACCAGCCCTTATTTCAATAATTGGCGAGCAAGTTGCTTTCCAGTAGCTGGGGATTTCCACCAAACCTAAATGAAATACTAAGTTTTCAAAAGCGCTCTCCCCTACTCTTTTTAAGCTAGATTTGCTGACATTTTTTATAACTATTTTTGGCTTGAACTTAATATCCGGTTCAACTTTAAAATCAAAAAAAACTTCTAAATTACTGTGCAAAATTCTATAAGAATAATTGTTGTAAATGAACTTTTGATACTTTTTGCGGAAATTTTTTAACTTTGAATTTTCACTTTGCATTTTGAATTTAGCCTAACAAGCGTATGGCCGTTCCAATTATGGCAAACACTATCCCTACTATCCAAAAACGCATCACAATTTGGTAAGAAGGCAGGCCTTTTGCTTCAAAGTGGTGGTGTATTGGGGTAGCTAACCATATTTTTTTGCCGCGAAACTTCTTGGAAGTTAACTGCAAAATGATTGAGCCGACTTCAACGACTAAAGGTCCGGCAATTATAGGCAAAACCGCAACAGAATCTGTAAGAAAGGCAACAA
Source organism: Parcubacteria group bacterium Gr01-1014_30 (assembly GCA_007376185.1). Taxonomy (GTDB): domain Bacteria; phylum Patescibacteriota; class Minisyncoccia; order Minisyncoccales; family 2-12-FULL-40-12; genus VMFS01. The sequence continues at coordinate 17,488 of VMFS01000002.1, read as the reverse complement.
CCGCCATAGTGGAAGTCAGTCCAAGAATACCTGTTTCCCCCATATAAAAACGCGCCGGAGGAATGTTGAACCACAAAAAAGCGAAAAGCGCCCCGAACACAGCTGCACAAAAGGCGGCTAATTCTATTTTTCCTTGCGAAAAAGCGATTACGGCAAATGCCCCGAAAATTGACGAAAAAATGCCACCCGCTAAACCATCCAAACCGTCAACAACTCCGCTTGACCAAGAAGCTACCATCACGAATATAAAGAGAGGTATCATCCAAATTCCGAGCGTCAGATCAATACCGTAAGGAAAGTTAAAAATCAGCGGGATATGAACTGAGGTCCAGCCGAGCTTTGCCCAAAACCACCAGCCGCCCACAAGCCCAATAGCTGACACCACCAAAAGGCGCGCTGTAAAGGGGAGTCCGCCAGCTATATATTCTTTCCCTCTCCAAAGCCGGCTTAATAGTTGAGTGGCTCCATTGCCAAAAACGACAAGCGCATCGTCAAAAAGACCAATAAGGGATGCAGCGGCAAGCGTGAAGAGAGGCAACCAGGTTTCTCCTCTAGACAAAAAATTAAACATTTTCAGCCACCAGGGTTTGTCCGCAAAAGAAAGTGCCCAGAAAATTAGAACGACAATCAAAACCGTCAACCAAATTACCACTCCCCCGCCCCGGGGCAAGGAAACCTCTCTGTCTTTGTGCAATGAGTAAATAACTTTCGCTTCCTGGCCGGTAATGGTTTTTGATCGTGCGTTTTTTTTCCAAAACTCCGCTTTATTCAAGAGAGCGATTAAGAAAGGGGTCAATCCGAAAGCTATAGCGGCCGCCAACGCCGACAGCAAAAGAACTTTTGTTAAGTTGAAAGTGAAGAGCGTTATAACTTGCCCGGGCATATTATATTATTACCACCGGTAGGCGGAATTAACCCATTCAACTAACTTTCGCATATCACCGAATCTATCGTTTGAACTCAGGATTACATTGACAACCTGACCTCGACCAACTTTCGGTTTCAAAACCAGCAAAAGGCACTCTTTAGCTCTGTCGGTTTTGCCTGTTTTGCCGCCGATTATCTTTGGAAATTCCTGCAAAAGCTCGTTTGTTGTCACACTCCCTTCAAATGCCGTGATACTTGAAATTTCCCAAACCAGCGGATGTTCTTCACTGATGTATCTCGCCAGTTTTACCAAATCTTCGGTAGTGGAATAATTTATTTTGTCGGAAAGTTCAGGGCTCTTTTCACTCTCTAAGTCCAGCCCGCTTGGATTAAAAAAATGAGTATTTGAAAGACCGAGCTTTTGCGCTTCGTAGTTCATCAATTCCAAAAAGGCGTCCTTTCCGACTATCTCGGCCAGGTCTCCAGCCGCGTCGTTGTCTGAAGCGATCAACATACTATAAAGAAGCCGAGCCGTCTCTGAGGATTCTAAATCGTAATACTCAAGAACAACCAAAGCCGTCATCAGTTTAGTTATGGAAGCTAAAGGTAACGGTCTGTCTATGTTTTTTGCAAAAAGCACTCGGTCTTGACCCTCTTTGTCAACAAAAACCGAAATAACCGACTCGGCTTCAAAAAACGGCTCCTCAACCTGCCTGTTTCTAATCGGCTTTTGCTTGGCCAAACTTTCTTCCTGAGCCGCCTGGGCCAAAAGCAGTTCGGGACTATCTGCCATTCTGCTCCAAAACAAAAAATCCTCCAGATTTTCCTGCGCTAAATTCGCGCCCCACCAAAAGGGCAAACTAACCAAAAAGGCGGCGAAAAAAACTTTTAAGTTTTCATTCATAGCGGCTATTTTTTCTTCTTGCGTCTTTTGAGAACGCGCCTTTTGGCGCGTGGTTTCTTTGTTTCTTTTTGCAAGGATGCTGACAATCTCTGGTCAATTCTTTCCATGTCACGTGGAAACAGCCCTGCTTCTTTTACGTTTTCCAGACCTAAAATCTGCTTTGTCATTCTTTCAGCTCCCATGCAAAATCCGCCTTCTGGCGGCATGCCGTATTGAAATGCTTGCAGATAAAACTTGAATGCGCCTTGCGAAAAACCGAATTTTTTTATGTTTTTCAATAATTTTTCGTACTCGTGTATCCGTTGACCTCCTGTTACTATCTCTACCCCGCGGAACAACAAATCAAAGCTTAAAGTATAGTCAGAACCATCAGGATCCGGTTGAGTGTAAAAAGGCCGCTTTTTTGTCGGAAAATGTGTGATAAAAATAAGCTCGGATTCGTGCTTTTCTTTTGCGAATTGACAAATCTCTCTCTCATCTTCAGGAGTTAAATCGGGCACATTTGTGTTATCTCTGCCCGTTCTCTCAAAAATAATCCGCTGGGCTTGGCTTATTTTCAAACGAGGTATGTTTTCGCCGACCTCACGTAAATCAACGTTAAACATTTTCAGTTCTTCCTGACAACTTTTTTGGAGGTCGTAGAAAATTTTTTTTACTACAATTGCACAGGTGTCCATTAGCTCTTCCCACGCATTTATAAAACCCATCTCGGCGTCCAAACTGATGTATTCTGAAATGTGGCGCGTGGTAACACTGGGTTCTGCTCTATACGCTTTGGTTACGGCGAAGACTCTTTCAAAAACGCCAACTAAAATTTGCTTGTAAAGCTGAGGGCTTTGAGCCAAATACGCCTTGTATTTATAGTATTGAATTGGAAAAAGTTCGGCTCCCCCTTCTGTGGCCGAAGCAACTATTGTCGGCGGCTGGAATTCCGTAAAATCCATTTCTTTCAGAGCTCGCCTGAAACTTTCCACAACCTGCTCTTGAACCTTAAAAATTGCTTTGACTTTAGGATTTCGTAAAGTTAAAGGCCGCCAGTCCAAAAGCGTGGGCAGAGATAAGTTTAATTCCTTCAAATCAAAGGGCAAGGAATCGGCTTTTGCCAAAACGCTAACTTTTTCGGCTTTCAGCTCTATCTCCCCTGTTTTCAAAGCCGGGTTTATCATTGCTTTCGGCCTCTCCTGAACGACTCCTTCCACCTCCAAAACAAACTCGTCTTTAACGTCTTTAGCCAACTCCGAGGAACAAACAACCTGCAAGATTCCCGAACGGTCTCTAAGGTCCAAAAAGACAAGTTTCCCGTGGTCTCTTCTTGAATTAACCCAGCCAGCAACCTTGACTTTTTGATCTATAAGTTGTTGCGTCTCACTATTTAAAACTCGCTGCATGATTATTTATTCTACTACTTTCCTTAAAAATATCAATAATTAAGGCGCGCAAAATGTTGCACGCCCTCTTGTAAACAAACTCCCCATTACCGCTTCAGCGGTTCACAGCCGACAGGCAGGGGGCCAACTTTAGGTCCTCAGGTGAGATCGAAATCTCCGCCCAAGGATAGACTTGACCACCCATCCGCAAAAGCTTTAGTGTCGGTACTATGAGCCCTCGCACCACACGAATCCGGAACTTGTCCGTTCCCCACGGAACCACAGATACACGCCTATTGCTTCCTTCGCCTGAAATGGAAACGAGTAAAAGTAAGCCAACCTTATCGCCGGACGGCGGAGGCGGGTAGTAAAGAAAGTACTTCCCGCAATTCTGAGAGCCTGAGGTCGACTTGCCAAAACCGTATGACTCTAAATCCTGCAGCTGACCCTCAATGCCAATCTGTAGAGCCTGCGCAGACGTAGTCTGCGCCGAGATATCATCCACCCAGCACCCGAGCACAAGCGATGCAATCAACGCGATCACTGACAGAATAATAATCCACTTGACTACGCGCTCTTCTTCTGTCGGCATGGTTCCTCCTTGGTAGGCCGGCACTATGCCGACCTATTCGCAGAGAGTCATCTCCTGCTGACAGAATCTGCCTCTTCAAGAACCAAACTCAATCAGCAGGAGGTAAGAACTATAATATTGTAAAAGTGCAGTATATTATTACTGCACTATATGCCAGTATTTGTCAATAGCTAGCCCAACAAAAAACCGCTGAAATACGCGGTCATAGTTTGAGGTTGGAGGCAGCGAAGAATTATCTCTTCGCTGCCTCCTTGTAACAAATACTCTCTACTGAGTCTCGCCACTCGCGGCGCGAACCACCTTTGGCCGCGCCGTTTTCTTGGCCCATTGACCAATCCTGATGTCACAGGGACCGGTCACGGTGAGAGTAATCTCACCGTCGTCTCCGGTGCGGATTATGGAGCCGGCCGGAAGCATAATCCTCAAGCCACCGATAACGGCGAGTACCTGCTCGCTCGTCGCGCGCGCCGTCATGGGCACCGCGAAGGGCGTTGAACGCGTGGGTGCCGGTTCGGGCGGTTCGGCCGGAATGGGCTGAACCTCCGTGTCTGGCACGAAGCGCCCGCCGCGGTAGCGAGCACCCAAACGCAGATCGTTCGCACAACCCTGTGAAAACGTGGTGAGCCCTGGCTCACCGTCGTTCACAGACACCATGGCTTGGTACCCCGGCTCGCCGTTGTAACGTCGTGGTGTCCAGCGACCGTTCGCGTCACGCGTTTCCCAAACGTCGTAGAGACGCCCGCGGGTTATGTCGCCCACGATCCGGATGTCATCCAAGCTCGGCATAAAGCCGTGGACCTCCGTATGGCGACGCGCCGCCTGCTCCACAAGTTGGCGCCGGATACTCAAGTGGTCGGTGTAAAGGATGCCGCCCCGCCGCATCGGCGGCGCGGCAGTCACCGGGTTCGCCGTAAGCGCGGGGTTAAACTGCCTGAGTAAGGGCAGGTTCGGCCGCCGCGACTCGAGCAAATTCCGGAGAATCAAATAGAGCGCGACGAGTCCGCCAAGCGCGTAAAGCAGCCAAAGCCAGTTGAAGCCGGCTTCGGTTTCGGCGACGAGGGCCTCCCCTTGCTCCTCCGCAGCCGACAAAGGTGTCGGCGTGGGCGAGAGCTCGGTGATCGGAACCGGCTCCACAGCGAGGTTGAGCCGTTCAATTCCTTCAATGATCTCGTCGGGTCTGATGCGGACGATAAAACGTCCTTGCTTGTCCCTAAACATCCTTCCTTCCTCCGCAAGGAACGGATTGAGGATGACAAGAGCGCGCATCTCAGGCTGATCGGAGCTGTAAATCCCCACCAGCTCGTAGAGCGTGTCGCCCTGCTGAACCGTGTAAGACGGCTGAGTCTGCGCCGCGATTGGCGCAGGGTTGCTCACAGCAACGAGTGCCGTAAGCGTAAAGAACAACGCTATCCGTGACCTTCGCATGGTTCCTCCTTCCAGGCCGGCGCCATGCCGGCCTTACAGCATAGAGAGTCATCTCCTGCTGACAGAATATGCCTCCGCAGTGCAAAAAGTCAACACTTTAGAAACCGAAGGTGTCTTAAGCCAGGGGTCGGGGGAATTTCTAAGAGCCATACTCAATCAGCAGGAGATAAAAATTATAATTTTGTAAAAGTGCAATATACTATTATAGCACTCTATGTGAATACTTGTCAAGGGCTATTATATAACAAATAAAGCCGCTGTACAAAAGTACGCGGCCTTACACAATATGGATCTCTCCTCTCCCAAACTACTGCTTTTTTCAGCTTTTTTCGGCTCTAATCCTTTTATCTGTTTCAGGCGCCATTTTGGCGACCCGTATGCCATTTGGCATCACGAGCGAGTTCCCATTTGAGAACCTTTTGTCAGCCGGCCATTTGGCCGCGCTGCCTGACAGAAAAAGGAGTTAGGTCTTAGAAAACTTTAAAAAACGTTTTGTTCAGAGGGACGGAATCCTTGTTTTAATTAAGCTCTTTGAAAGAGGTACTCATAACTTTGCAAGCCGGCAGAAGTGGCTCCTCCAATGAAGGTAACTGACTGGTAATCAACAGCCGCAACCTTTACCAGACCTGAGCTCGCAGCCGGGCTCTGCGACGGCCAGTTGCCATCATCGCCCTTTTCAAACTGGGCGACAGACAACTTGCCGCCAGAGTCAACCTGAAGAACATAAGCCGCTTTGTCCGCCCTTCTGACGCGGACCTCGTTGCCGGTCTTGGCACCAACGTAGCCAGCCAAAACCGCAATTTGATGAGCCCGAACACCGGCCCACCGCCTCACCACGGAAGCGTCCGCGGCATCGCCATCAAAGCCGAAACTCTTGGGGTTTGCGGCCAACTGGCGAATCAGGACATGCTCAATGCCTTCACCTCGCTTCACAACCGCGGCCTCTGGCACTACTGGTGCCGCGACCGACGGAGCTGGTGCGGCTAACGTAGATAACGCGACTAACTTGGTTTCAGCAGCCGACAGCTGCTTAGCCAAGGCATCTCGATCCGCCTCAACGCCTTCAAGCAATGCATCCCTGTTGCTCAATTGCGTGCGGAGCTGGCTCTTGCCAGCTCCGCCAAGCAGGAATCCGCCAATAAAGACCAACACAGCGCCAAGCGCTGCGAGAAGCGGCCAAAACCGCCGCAGCTTCTTAGCTGTCTCCCTGAGTGTCGACAGTCCCCCGGCTATGGGCCGAGGAGTTTCCCAGTTTGGCATTTTCGCATCTCCTTTCAGGCCGTTTTCACGGCCTGTTTCACGATAATTTTGCCTTCAGCAATCAAATCCCGTTTCTGAGACGCAAATTCCTCCCCCTCCAGGCACCCTGCCAGAGAGCTCTTAATGCCGCTAAAGTTTTTGCGGCTAATCGTGAAGCCATTTCTAGTTCTAAACGGAGAAACAAATACGCCGTCAAAAACCGCTATCTTCACTGAATAACTTACACCGCCGACCTCCACATCAACCCAGCGCGGTCCTTGGGCTGGCTGGGCTGTTACTCTACCGCGCAACAGCATGTACAGCATGTTACGGGAGAGCAAAATCGCCAAAACCACGGCAAGTAGAACTACTGCTCCAACAAGCATAATGGCTTTTGGACTCGCGCTCGGCTCTTTTGCAACAGACACACCCTCAGCTTCTTCCTGCGGAGGAATAATCCTGTATTCCACCCTAACTTGCCGAATATTCTCTGCATCCCCCCTTGACCAAGCAACTATCCTGGCCTCAGGGAAATTGGCAGTCAACACAGCAGCAACCTGTCCTGCCCTATCCTGGGCAAGCCGGTCATTGATTGGCGAACTGCCTGTAACATCAGCAGAGCCGATAACACTAATTTGCAGTTGGCCATTTTCCAATCTCTTTTTAATTTCCGCAACCAGCTGGTTAAGTTGACGTTCAACCTCTCCCCTCACAGCAAACTCTCCAGGGAGGTAACCTGTCACCACAAACTCGCCGGTAATCTCTTGGGCCGCGACAGCTGTCGCGACCGAGACCAACACGAGCACAACGATTGCGAGGCGTCTCATTTGAGACCTCCTTTCTGCCCCACTTAGGGCAGTTTCAGTATTTAAATGTCAATGTCCTAAGATGAACAAATTATACATCCTATCTAATCTTTTGTCAAGGCCGCAGCGATTTTGTAAATATCCCCTGCTCCCATAACTATGACAACCTCGCCGCCGCGGAGGTTCTTCTTTAGATAATCCATTATCTTGGCCTGCGGCAGATAAAGCGCGCGGCTTTGGCCTATCTTTTGAACCAGTTTTGCCGAACTCACTTTTGCCTTTATTTCATTTTCTTCTCTGCCTACGACATCGTAAATATCGGTAATCATCAATTTATCAATTGGCGCTTTACGAAAAACCTTGACAAAATCGTCAAACAAATAATAAGTCCTTTGGTACTGGTGCGGTTGAAAAACACACCAAATCTTTTTTTTGGGATATTTTCCCCTAGCCGCTTTTAAGGTAACTTTAATCTCGGTTGGATGGTGAGCGTAGTCACTAATTAGCGTATAGCTTTTAGCGTCTAGTTTGATATTCCTTTCTTCAAAGCGGCGCCAGGAACCCTTGTATTGTGCCAATGCTCCAAGAGAAACTTTGTCGGGAATTTTCAGTGCTCGGGCAGCTATCAACGCCAAAGCCGCGTTGTAAGCATTATGTTCTCCGGGTACTTTCAGCAAACCTTTCAGCTTTTTTATATCTTTTTGTTTTACCGACTTTTCGGTGATGAAAACTCCGTCTTTTGGCAAATTTCCGATAAATTTCTTGAAAGCTCTTTTAACGTTCGCAAAGGTTTTATAGTAATCCAGGTGGTCTTTGTCAATGTTGGTTAAAACAATCATTTTCGGCCGGTAGTTCAAGAACTTGGCTCCGTACTCATCCGCCTCCAGAACAAGATACTTTGACTTCCCTACCCGGCAGTTTGAGCCATTGAATTCTTTAAGTTTTGTGCCGACAATCACGGTTGGGTCAAAGCCGGCTTTCGCCAAAACAAGGCCGAGCATGGCCGTTGTGGTGCTCTTTCCGTGCGTTCCCGCAACGGCAATTGTAAAATATTTTTTAGTCAATTCTCCTAGTGCTTTTGCTCCGCTCATCCGCTTGATTTTCAGCTTCTTTGCCTCTCTAAGTTCGGCGTTATCTTCAGGCACCGCCTCGCTGTAAATTACCAAATCGGTGTTGCCGGGAACGTTTCTTTTTTTGTGAATCCCTATTTTGATTTTTACCCCGCTTTTCTCTAAAGAAGAGGTAATTTCAGAGGACACCAAGTCGGAGCCGGTAATTTTATGGCCCTTTTGTAAGTAGTACCTTGCCAAAGCAGAAACGCCAATGCCTCCAATGCCGATGAAATGAATGTTCATAAATTCGAAATTCGAAACAATATCTAAATTCCAATTTCTAAAATTCTAAACAGTTGTTTTGAATTTTTATCATTTGGTTATTTGAATTTGTTTCGGATTTCGTGCTTCGTGCTTCGGATTTTATTTGGAAAGCTGACAGCTTTCCAAAACGGCATATTCAGCTCCCCCTCTTTTCAACCTGCTTTCCATCACTTCAACTGACGAGACCTCAAAACTCAAGCTGATGTCTTCGTTTATCTCAGGCCTCTCTTCTGGCTCAATTTTTCTGAACTCCCATCGCCGCAACCTGCCCAGGGTGATATGAGGAATGTATCCTCTGCCACGTTCCGACTCAAGCTCAGAAGATAGACCAATCAACTCGCCTTCCAAATCATCGCGCAATTTCGCCAGCTCTTCTGATTTAGCTCCCTCTGCCCAAACAAGACGAACCGCCGCCTTTTGGGGCCCGTAAACTATTTTGCGCAAGTTAACAAAAAAAGGGCTGTGCCTCAAACCGACTTCTTTTGCTTCTTGACAAACTTCAGCTGTTTCTTCATCAGTTAAATATCCCAAAAACGCCAAAGTTACGTGCAAGTTATCCTTTTTTGTCCAGCGGCAAGGGAGTTCTGGCCATTTCAACTGAAAAGAAGCCAGTTTCTCCTTTATCTCTTTTGGCAAGTTAATGGCTACAAAAACCCTTCGCTTCATATTCAACCATACCCGAATTTGTGCTAAAATTCAATTCGCAATGACCACCTTGCTTACAGTTCTCAACGCGGCATCAATCACTATAAATCTAATCGCGCTTCTTTGGGCGCTTTTCATACTGTCTGAACTAGTTAACTTTTGGGTAAGAAAAGTTCCGGCTCTTCCTGCTTCCAAAAAAGCGATAAATGTTCTCCTGGAAATCTTGGAGAAAGATAAACCGAATCCAAAAACTTTCGTGGATTTGGGTTCGGGTTCAGGCAGGGTTTTGGCGGCCGTCAAGAAAAAATATCCTCCGACTAAAGTTGTGGGCTACGAAAACTGGCCAACTCAATTTTTTTTGGCAAAAGCGTTGTTGTTTTTTTCAGGTAAGGAGGCTGAACTTATCTACAAAAACCTGTACCAAGCCGACTTGGGCGAAGCTGATGTTGTCTTCTGTTATTTATTTCCCAACTTTATGGAGAAGATTGAAGAAAAGCTCGAAAGAGAGTTAAAACCCGGGGCTCTATTCATCACAAGCTCTTTCCCTCTTCCAAAGTGGCAGCCAGAAAGAACCCTTGTCAGCCGGCCAAAGAACCCAAACTTTGAGAAAATGTTCGTCTACAAGGGATAACATAAGTGGTTTTTACGGCATATTTGAGCTAAAATATAATAAATCGGGTAATCCATGAACAATAAATACATTGCCAAACTGTTTTTTGAGATAGCCCAACTTTTGGATATTAAAGGAACGCCTTTCAAACCAGCCGCCTACCGAAAAGCTGCGCAGTTTCTTGAAGAGTTAAAGGAGGATGTTCCCTTAATCTACGAGAAGGGCGGCTTGAAGGGTTTAGAGAAACTTCCAAAAATCGGCAAGAGCATGGCAAAGAAAATTGAGGAGTTCCTGAAAAAAGGCAGAATTAAGTATTTGGACGAACTAAAAAAAGAAACGGCCATCAGACATATTATCACTCACTATTTCAAAACAAAAGACGTATCGCTTGAGGAACTCAAAAGAAATGCTAAAAAAAGAAAAATAATTTACTCGCGTTTCACCAAACCCGCAAAACAACTGCTGGAACTGGCGGGCTCCGTGGAGCTGGCCGAAAAGGCCTTGACCAAAGTGGCCCAATGGGCTAAAACCAGAAATCTGGACTACGCCATTGAGACGGTTTTCAAAAAGTGGCTGGAGCTGGATCGTCTAAAACCCAAAGAAATCGTTAAAAAACCTTACTACCGTGGCGACCCGATGATTTGGTCTGAAACTAAAAGAAAGTGGTACGTCATTTCGCCTGAAGGCGACTGGCTTGAGTTTGCGGGTAAAGAAAGCGATGTGGAATGGCGCGTAGTAAAATAATCATGTTAACGCACAGCGACTTAAAAAAAGGCTTGCAAATTATCTTGGACAGCGAGCCATACGAGGTTTTGGAGACCGCCCCATTGAAAAAAGCTCAAAGGAGGGTGGTGATTCAAAGCCGCGTGAGGAACTTGCTCACGGGTAATGTTTTGGCCAGAAATTTTCACCAGGGCGACGTTTTTGAGGAAGCAGAACTCATAAAGTTCAAGGCAAAGTTTATATACTCTCACAGAGATAAGTTTATTTTCGGCAAAGAGGAAAATCCTTCCCAGCGTTTTGAGTTGACAGAAAGCCAAGTTGGAGAACAAAGCAGGTTCTTGAAACCGGGACAGATACTGGACGCAATAACTTTTAATCAAAAAGTGGCCAGCGTTTCTTTGCCCGTCAAAGTTCAGTTAAAAGTTCTTGAAGCTCCTCCGGGAGAAAAAGGAGGCAGGGCGGTCTCGGGCACAAAACAGGTTGTCCTGGAAACCGGAGCCAAAGTAGCGACTCCTCTTTTTGTTGAGGTTGAGGATGTGATTGAGATTAACACCGAAACCGGAGAGTACGTCAAGAGGATAGAATAACTCTCAAGGAAGTTTTGTGCAGTTTTCCGTTCGTAAACAAAAAATCGTCGAGTCCCAAGTGCCAAGGCCTTTCTCTGAGGTCGGTAACCTTGCCTCCGGCTTCCTGAACCAACAGCACTCCGGGAGCCAAGTCCCACGGGTCCAGCTTAGGAGTCCAGTAAATCTCTCCCCTGCCCGAAGCCACCCAAGAGGTTTCCAGGCCGGCGCAGCCGATTTTTCTGATGTCTTTAACTTTAGGGTGAAGTTTTTGCAGGACGCGGGCAATCCTGCGCCTGCTTTTTTCCCTGCCTTCGCAGTAAAAAGCGTAGCTTTGGCTCAATTTTGAAACGCCGGACACCTTAATTCGCTTTCCGTTAAAATAGGCGCCGCCGCCTCTTTTAGCAAAGTAAAACTCGTCGATTGCCGGAGCGAAAACAGCCCCGAGTTGCAATTGATCTTGTTTCATAAGCGCCGCGCAAACGCAAAACAAAGGATTGAAGTTGGCAAAGTTTCCGGTGCCGTCCAAACTGTCAACAATCCACAACCATTCGTCGCTTTTTTTCCTAAAACCGCTTTCTTCTCCAAGAATGCTGTGTTCTGGATACTTTTTCTCTATCTCGCGCCGGATTAGCTCGTCGGCAACTCTGTCGTATTTTGTGACAATTTCCTTTGATGTTGCCCTTGAGCTCAGTAAACTTTTATCTTTCTTGAAATTGTCCAAAAGATAAAAACCGGCTTTTTTAACCAAGCTTTCTAGAAACTTTTCCATATCAAGAGATTTTTGAAGCTTCCTTAAACCACTGCCCGAACTTGCAGTCAGAATTATGCAGAGGAGGGGTTTGGTTGCGTAGCAAAGAAACTGCGTCGTAAAAAAGCGCGGGAACGTCGTCGGGGTTTGTTTCAATCTCGTGAAGTTCTTTTTTGAACGGGAGGCGGTCTACAAAACCATCGCTTTTGTTAACTATATAAAAAGCGAGATACCCTTTTCTTAGCGTGGCAAACCCGTTTTTTTCGATGAGATAAGTGTAAATATCCATTTGCAGCTGGAAGCGGTCGTAAACCTTGGCAACGGCTGAGCCGGTTGATTTGTAATCAAGGGGCGCCAGCTTTCCGCCTTCAAACTGCAAAACGTCGTCAACCGCGCCAAAAAGAGTGGCTCCCGCCTTCTGGTCGTAGTACCTAATGCCGTTCAAGTTGCTACGCCATTGATTAAGAAGGTTCTGGTTGGGAAAAAGCAGGGCAGGAATGTCGTTTTCCAGCAATAAAGGGTGGGGCTCTTGTCTCTGGCGATACTCGTCAAATTCTTGCTTCAAAAGGATGTCAACTGCCGTGTTCAAAGCGTATGGATAAGGCGGCGGCCTTTTAATTCCCAGCCGTTTTTCCAGCCAAAAACAGCTCGGGCATTCCAAAAACAAGTTAAGCGAATTGGGAGAAAGTTGAATAGGCTTTTTACTATCCATTACCCTACTCTACCACAAAGAAGGCCTCATGGTCTATACGCTCGGAAATTTTCAATGCCTACCTTTTGCGGCGTTGCCTCGTGGCCCCTGAAAAGTATAATCAGCAAGATGGCCGATAAAGTAACCAAAACGCCGGCTATCACGAAAGGTAAGGTTGAATCGGTTCTGTCCCACAGGAAACCAAAAACCAAATTACCTAAAACACTCATTATACCAGCTGTCATATGGTATAAGCCGAAAGATTCCCCTTTGCGAACAGGATCCGCAATGTCAGCAACAAAAGCCCTGGCAACAGAATCTACAATAGCGAGCGAAAACCCGTAAAGCGCGAAAAAGCCCCACATCAGTACTCCGGATTGCGAAAGGCCGAAAGCAAATAAAACCGCGGCCAGAGTTAAGAAACCGAAGGTCAGCACATTCACCCGGCCAAGGCGGTCTGAAAATCTGCCGGCGGGGTAAGAAAACAGGGCATAAAAAAAATTGTAAACCAGATAGAGAGCCGGCAGCAAAAATATTTCAACACCCACGGCTTGGCTTTTCAAAATGAAAAAAGCGTAGCTGATATTGCCAAAAGCCAAAAAGGCCAGCACGGCCACGCCTTTGTAAAACGAGGGAGAAAAACCCTTAAAGTCAAAGAGGTCTGCTTTGGACTGTCTGGCTTTTTCTCTTCCGCCTTCTTCTTTTTTGATAACATCCTTGATGAAGAAAAATGGAATCAGCGCCAAAAATGCGGGTATGAACGCCAGTAAAAACACGTTTCGTATGATTGGAGCTACCTGTTCTTCGGGAACGGAAAATCGGCGGAAAGCAAACCAAAAAATAAAAAGAACCACAGCAACGCCCAAAAAAGCGCCGGCTGAATCCATCGCCCTGTGAAGGCCGAAATACTTGCCGCGCTCTGACTCAGAGACCGACTCTGAAATAAGAGCGTCTCTGGGAGAGGTGCGCACGCCTTTGCCAACCCTGTCCAAAATCCGCAAAAGCAAAACAACTGGCCAGGAATTAGCTATTATTAAAAAGAGTTTTGAAAGAGTTGAGAAGCTGTAGCCTGCAAAAGCCAAAGGTTTGCGCTTTTTAAGCGCGTCTGATAATCTACCCGAAAAATATTTCAAAAAGGAGCTGACGCCTTCTGCCACCCCTTCAATAAGACCGATAACGGCAAAAGGAGCTCCCAAAACACTTTTTAAGAAAATCGGTAAAACCGCAAAAATCATTTCTGAACTCACGTCGGTGAAAAAAGAAGTAACCCCGAGCCAGATTACGTTTTTTTTGTCTTTTTTTTCTGATTCGCTTTGCACGATTTACAAATGATAAATTACGTCTTTCCTTTCCACGACTATTTTCCAACCCAGCCGTTTGGCATATTTATAAAGTTTTTTGTTGGGATTGAAGCAAATTGGATTTGAAACCTGCTTCAAAAACCCTATGTCGCTTTCTGTGTCCCCCACTCCAAAGGAATCCTGAAGCGTCAAACCCTCTCTTTTTATCGCCCGCCTCAAAAGTGACGCTTTGTCAACGGATTTTTTAAGTTCCAAGTCAAGATAAAGAACCTTGCCGGTAAACTTTTTTCCCTTGTCAACCCCGTATATGTGGCCGTAGATTTTGTTAAACCCGAGCTTTTTGGCAAACTCCTTCACCAAGAACTGAGGAGAATGCGAAATCGCTAAGAGATAATAATTTTCCCTCTTAAGCTTTCTAACAAGCTCTCTCGTGTAGCGATAAACTTCTTGACCGTGAAAAGCCGCCACCTTTTCGGCAACTCCCAAAAGGCGGTCGTATTTTTTGCCTTTGACTTCTCTCAAAAACGTGGAAACGACGGCCTCAATGTAGTCCTCGTAAGGTCCTCTTCTATCCAGCCAGTTTCTGGCGGCCCTTGAATAAAGTTTTCCGGTTCTTGGCGGAAAAACTCCTTCCTGAACCAAAGCGTCAGTCAGTTCTATGAGCAAGCTGGAACGGAACAAAGTTCCGTCAATATCAAAAATCCCCACTCTTCTCTTTTTTTGCATCGCACCTACTCAACCTCAATGTTTCCGCAGGCAACGTAAACCTGCGCTTCATCGGCCGATTTATGCACGTTTATGGATATTGGCGCCTGCGAAAGCAGTTCATCCATTGTCAAAGAAAGATTTGTTGAAGAATAGTTGTTTACCGGAAATTCCAAAGGGTGCAAAACCCCTCCTATGTCTTCACAGTTGTTGCGGTGTATGTGCGCGGGCTGGGCAACATTTTCCGGCGCGCCTGACAATGCCAAAGCCACGACCAAGTCGTCTTCTACTTCCTGGATGTAAGCAAATCCTGACACGCCGGAATTGTTCTGCTCTGAAAGCTGGACAATTATCTCTCTGCCTACCTGCGGTTGTTCAACCTCAAGTTCCGGAATCACGGGTTCGGGCTTCGTTCCCTTGTTCCAAAAAACAAACCACAAACCAACAATAACAGCGACAATAATAATTACCCAAAGAAGAGTTTTATTCATGGCAAAATGATTCAAGATTATAAAACGCGACCTTTCGCCAATTGTATCACTCCAAGCAAAAGATCTCAACCAATTGCCCGGATATGGAGGCGGGGCGACGGACTCGCCCGCGCGGAGGAGGGGTCTGGGGAGGAATCCGCGCGGGCCTCGGCTTTCTTTTTTGAAAAAATCGGCGGCTACAAATTGAAAAGAGATAAAATTCATGTTAGTATAGTTGTGAGGGTTAAGTTCAACGCTCATACTTATACTATCATACTATGGAAAGTAAGAATAAACAAATTGGGGATAAAATAAAAGTTCTCCGGAATAAGCAAGGATTGACGCAGGACGCCCTTGCACGGAAATCTGATATTCCATATACAACCCTGACAAAGATTGAGTCAAATGTCATAACGAAGCCATCAATCCAAACGGTTACCAAAATTGCGGAAGGGTTGGGAATAAGTATTGATGATTTGATTAAATAAATTTATGAAATTGTACCGCTTTAGTCCAATAAAAAACGAGCAGGAATTACTAGAAGCTATTGAGCACACGCATTTTGCTTGTTTTGAGTTGTGTAAAAAAGCTTTTGATAAATATTTTCCAGTCGCCGGAAATATGGGCGTGTTTTGCCACTACGACGATGAGTATAAATTTTTGATAGAACTTCGTAAAAAATTGACGGAAGAATCCGATAATCTAAATCAAAAATATTTCCGGCTTCATAATCCAATAGTAATTCCTGCTCGTGGTGATGTTCCCGAAACTACCTACACATATCTTTACATTCGCAGACCAGACCAATACAGAGCACAAGTTGGAGATGTTGATTTTGTTATAGATGATGAAAAATACATTGAACTAAAAAAATCTTTGCAAAAGGGCTCGCAAATTAACGGAGCAAAAATCTTTGATCGCCCTGATTTGGACATGGTTGAATTATCAGACCCAGACATTGACGCTCTTGCTTATGTAAGCACGAGGGCGATGACTGAGAAAGTAAGAGTTAAACAATAAAATTATGAACTACAAAGGCGTAATAATTGAAGAAAGTTTAGAAAATAAAGACATTCTCAAAGATGTCAAAATTTCCGAGACAAAGGTTGAAGAAGTTGTAGAAGAACACAAAACCCCTTGGATAAAACAATGGACTTTGCACACTGTTGAAATTCCAGAAAATCAAGCTGATAATGTCGCGGAAAAAATCAGTAAAGCACTAGATTTCGAGCATAACTGGTATGCCGATTTCAAGAACGATACTCATCACTACATTATTTTCCGCGACAAAGTTTTTTACATAGACCGAAAAAGTAAGGAACAATATGACGAAGCGAAACGTTATGGTATTTCGCTAGGCATACCAGAATATCAGGTTGATTTTGCTCCCGACGATAAAATTTGGGAAAGATAAATTATGTTAAAAGAACAAATTGCAAAAATTATAGAGCCGTCAATCTGCGATAGTGAAGACACTCGCGTAAATTTTCTTAAGAGATTAGAAGAAGGAAATTTTACAAGAGACGAAAATGCGCAAGCTCATTATTGCGCTTATTTTCTTCCCTATAACCAGAAAGATAAAAAAGTTTTTATCGTTCATCATAAAAAGTCTGGGCTATGGCTTTCTCCGGGTGGCCATATTGATAAAGGCGAGGGACTTTTAGAAACTCTCAACAGAGAAATTGACGAGGAACTTGGAGTAAAAAACTTTTTTAAGGAAGCGCAATCACCATTTTTGCTAACCATTACTCCGATTGAAAATAAGGTTCAACCATGCAAAGTGCATTACGATATTTGGTACTTAGTTCTTACAGATGGTTCAAACTTTAATGTTGATCCAAAAGAATTTCACGAAACAAGGTGGCTGACAATAGACGAGGCGGAAAAAATCGTTACTGATGCTCCAAACAGAAAAGCATTAGATTTTTTGAGAACATATAAGTAATTTCATGAACAAAAAATCACTTGACCCAGCTGGACATTTGACGCTCGCCGTTAGCAACCTTGAAAAGAGTAAGATATTTTACAAATCTTTATTTGGTAAACTTAAGTTTAAACAGATTCGAGACGGCGAGCGTAGTGTGGCTTGGGCTACGCGAGATGGTTTTGGCATTTGGATTAGGAAAGCAAAGCATACCAAGCCACGCTATAAGTATTTTGCGCCCGGACTTCAGCACCTATGCGTAAAAGCAAAAACAAGGAAGGCAGTTGATGAAATTTACAAGATTATGTCGGCAAAGAAAACTTTCGTCTTTGACGAACCGAAAGCTTATCCTGAATATACGCCAAAATATTATGCTGTTTTCTTTGCCGACCCAGACGGAATAAAGATTGAGGTTGCTTATTATTAAAACAGCCGCCGATTTTTTCAAAAAAGAAAGCCGAGGCCCGCGCGGATTCCTCCCCAGACCCCTCCTCCGCGCGGGCGAGTCCGTCGCCCCGCCTCCATATCC
>VMFS01000008.1 GCA_007376185.1 Parcubacteria group bacterium Gr01-1014_30 | reverse complement strand
TTCGCTGTATTAAGTCTTTAGTATAACCGATGTAAAATTTATCATTACTTTTCTGCTTACCTATATAAACATAATACATACAGCATAGAGGGCGGGGTTTCGCTTGAAGCCAGCTCTCTAAATTAAGGTAAATTTATTCAGCTAAGAGAGCTGGCCCCGCCTCCTAAGCCATTGGTTTTACTCCTGGTCTTTAGTGGAGAATAAAATTGGTATAGTTCAATAAACTGAAATAGAGGGATAGGAGGCGGGGTTATCCACAGATTAAGGGACTTTTCCACATAGTTATCCACAATTCCCCACCTGTAATCACTTTACCTCATTTCGTAACATAGAGTCAACCCACCTTAACAACCGTCAAATTAAGATGAAGAGAGCTTTTTATCCACAGATTATGCACAAACCAAAAACGCCCAATATGTCTTGGGCGTTTTTACAAATAAACTGTAGTTATTTCAGCTCAAAGGTTTCAGGGTTAATTTCGGCCCTTGAGCCGCGTGTCAGCCGGCCGGACAAAATGGCCTGAGCCAGAACATTTTCCACCTTGTCTTGAATCACTCTTCGCATTTGCCTCGCGCCGAAAACCGGGCTGTAGCCGAGCTCAGCCATTTTTTCTTTCAGCGCTTCGGTAACAAGAAACTCAATTCCTTTTTCAATAAGGTTTTTCTTCAACCCTTGCAAAAGAAGTTGAGCAACATCCAGCAGGTTTTCTTTGCTCAATGGTTTGAAAACCACTACAGCGTCAAATCGGTTGATGAACTCTGGCCGAAAAACTCCCTCGGCAAAGAGGCGGTCCAAAATCTTGCTTTTTATCTGCGCCCACTCAATCTGCCGCCGCAAGGCCTCCAAAATCACTTGGTAGCCGGCGTTTGAGGTGGCAATGACTATTGAGTTTTTAAAATCAACTTTGCGGCCGGTGCCGTCGGTAATATGCCCTTCGTCAAGAACCTGCAAAAACAAGTTCAGAATGTTGGGATGGGCTTTTTCAAGTTCGTCCAAAAGTACCAAGGAGAAAGGATTGTCTCTGACCGGAGTTGTCAAAAGACCTTCTTGCCCCACGCCGCCTAAAAGCCGCGGAATATCTAAAAGCGCTTGGAACTCTGACATATCAAGCCGAATCATTCTTTGCTCTGAGCCAAAATAAACCTCTGAGAGCGCTTTTGCCGTTTCTGTTTTACCCACGCCAGTTGGCCCCAAAAACAAAAAACTCCCCATTGGCCCCTTTCTTGCTTCCACTTCAGACCTCGCCCTTCTTAAGGCCGTTGACACCTCTTTGACCGCTTCTTCCTGATCAACGATTCTTTGATGAATCAACTTCTCTAAATTGAGCAAAACACCGCGCTCTTTGGATTCAATTTCACCAACCGGAATGTGGGTTTTCTCTCTTACAATGTTCGCCACGTCCGATGGCAAAACGACTTTTTCTTTCAGCTGTGAAGCGCGAATAACAACCGACTCCAGCAAATCAGTCGCTTTCTCGGGAAAAGGGATTGCCGGCAGGTATTTATCCGCCATTTTTACAATAGCTCCGAGAGCCGGATAAGAAACGAACGTTTTAAACTTTCTTTCCAAAACCAAAGTCAACCTTTCCAAAAGTATGAAAGTTTCTTCAACAGAAATTTCCGAAACATCAACCTTTTCAAAAAGAGCAAAGAGCTGAGAGTTTTGCTCAATGACTTTGTGAAAGTGTTCAAAACTGGTTATTGCCACCACTTGAAACTGCGGCAACTGCAAGAAAGGAAGCAATTGGCCGGAAATGTCCGCGACTCCGGGTCCTGCTGCCCTCGACACAAAGTTATGAAAGTTGTCAATGACCAAAATTACGTTGCCGGCAAAAACCGCTTCGCGGAAAATGACATCCAACAAACTTTCGGTTTCTTCGGCTTCCGTCTGCGCAAGCAAAGGAGGCAGATTGAGTTCTACCACTCTCTTGTAGTTCAACTCGGGCAGGCTTTGGCCCAAAGCGCACTTTTGAGCCAATTCTCTTATTATACTCCTGCGCCCCGAGCCCGGCTCCCCTACTATTAAAACGCTGTTTCTGCTTTCTCTTTGGGAAAGAATTCTCTCCATTGACTCAAACTCTGCTCTATGCCCGATTACTTCCGGGAAACCCTGTTTTTTCAAAAGAGCGGTTATGTCGGTTGAATACCGGTCCAAAGTTATGGTATAGCCCGCGGTCCACTGTTTTGCCAAGCTTCCTTTTTTTACCAGGCTTTTCCACTCCCAGAATTTTCTTCTTTCTGAAATTTTTTCCTCAAGATATTCCTGCCACCTGACCAAGTTGTCAATATCTTGGGGCCTCAAATCGTTTTGAACTAAAATTTGCTGAAAAACGCTGTTGCGCCTTGCCAAAACGCGAAGCACATCTCCTATTCCAACTACCCCCCCTGCCTGAGCCATTTTCAGCGCCTCTGAAATAATCTCATTAAAGTCCCCGGACTCTGACTCCTTAAAATGTTCTTTTAACTTTTTTTTAATTTCTTCTTTATCTAGAAGGGCTCGGGAGAATATAAAGTTCATTTTTGGATTGTCGGAAATAAGAAAATAAAGCAAACGGCAGGAGTTTCTCTTGGATTTGCCAATAGCCCTGGCAACCTCAAAAGCCAAATTGCCTCGCGGCTTTTCAATCCTGAAGTCAAACAAGCCCTTTGCGTATAAAAAAGCTAAACCAAAAGCCGACAAAAGAACAATTAGCGCGAAAATCTCGTTAACGGACAATAGCCAAAAACCAAACAAAAACCACAGCGCCAAAAGAGCTGGCAAAACAAGCCAGCAGATGAAAAATAAAGCTCCGGCAAAAACAAGAACGAGCTCGCCCAAAATGCCAAGACCAATGAAAAAGAGCCGTAAAAAGGCTCCGATTGCGCGCGACATTGAGTTGAAAACAAATGCTTCAAAGTATCTCCACGGGTCCAAACGCCTGCCGTAGGACATCTTGTATTTGTGCCACGGAGCAAAAAACGTTTTGATGAGTACGAAAATTGAAAAATAGTTGAAGTTAAACCTCAAAAAATTTCCCCAGGCGCGCAAAATGGTTTTGGGAACCATTAAAAACTGCCACTGAAACCAGAAAGAAAACAGGTTGTTTCTTAGAAAACGGGTAATCATTTAGCTATTGGCTATCAAGGCGGCAGAATTTCCTTCCAGTCGGGCAGAGGAAGTCTAACGTTGATTGTGTCTATTGCCTGGCAGGAAAAGCCGTCAGAGTCATTGACCTCAATGGTAACGGTTTTTTGACCGGTGGAACCAAAAGTAGTGGTCGCGTTTTGGCGCGTGGAAGAAGAAGGATTTCCGTCTTGGAAAGCCCAAACCCAGGAATCACATTGGCCGTCAGCATCATAACAAGTTGACCGGTCAAAAAATCTGACTTCCTCGCCCTGGGCCGGGCCCAAAGGACCCCAGATAAAGTCAACCGAAGGATAACGATGCAGAGGCGTGGTAAAAGAAGAATCTGCTATCCAACCTGAATCATTGTTCTGCTGGTCCCAAACCTTTAGTTGCCAGTAATAGGTCGTGTTGTAAGACAGCGTGCCCTGGGGCGTGGCATAATTTCCCGAAGGAGATGAAATTCTGGCGGAGTCGTGCTCTGGAGAAGAAAAGTTTGAGTTGTTGTCAACCTGAACTTGGTACGAGGACTGGCTGTCCCACGGGTCTGGGTCGCTAAAGTCCCACGAGAAAAAAGCTACTGGGTCTGGCACCAAGCAGAAGGGGGGCTGATTAACTGATAAGTTGGTTGCCGTTGGCGGAAACGTGGTTGGAGTAACCCATTTTGGCAAAAATCCGAGCTGTCCCTCCCCCACTACCTGCGGAGCTTGCGCTCCGGCTCTGAAAGCATCAAAATTCAAGTTAAACAAAAACGCCAAAAGAACCAAAAGCAAAAAAGTTGTAGTGATTCGAGGTGAGGAGAAAAAACTTTTGGTCATAGGTTATAGGTTATAGGTTATAGGTCAAACCCTATTGCCTCATCCACATCATCCCGTCTGTCAAATTGGGTGGGTCAACAGGAAGAGGAGTCAAAACCACCCCTCTGCCAAAATGCGCGTTACCAGTAGTCATCTCTAACCAAAGAGGCCAATCAGGAGCGCCAGGAGGTAAAGCCCAGTTATTTCCGCCTCCCGGATCATTCGATCCGCTACCGCTTAGAAAATACATCCGATTACTGTTCACGTGAATCATGGCAGATTGTTCGTCGGAATCTCTAAAATAAATGGTCGGAAATCCGCTGTAGATAGTTAGTCCTTCCGCCAAGCCGCTGGCAGCACCAGCGCCAATCTGAAGTCTTGTATTCGGCCCCGTCGTTCCGATGCCGACGTTGCCGGCCAACGTGAGATTGACCAGCTGGTTGTTCTGTTCGGTGCCGAGGCTGGTCAGATTGTTGGCGGCATCCCAGATCAACGTCCCAAACTGGTTGGCGCTTAACCCCTCTCCAAATACCATGCGCGTGCTGCCGCCGGACGCGTTCACGAACCACGCGACGTCCATGCCGCTGGCCAGCCCGCTGCTTGGCCTGCTGAGGTGTAACGCAGTCCCGGGGCTCACCGTCCCGATGCCCACGTTGCCGGAGTTAGTGTTGTGAATATTAGTACCAGATGGGGCCCATAACCCGGCTCCGGCTCCTGCCGCGGTAGTCTGAAGAGTGCCGTCCGGAAATCTTATCCCATCTGTTCCCGCCGTACCGCCTATGTGCAGCTTTGCCGTCGGCCCCGTCACCCCGATGCCGACGTTGCCGTTTGATGTTATTCTCAAGACCTCGGATTCGGTCGTGTAATCATTTGCGTCGTGCTGGTAGAAAACAAGAGCATGGCGCCCCCAGGTGCCCTCAGATACACCTTGGATAGCAGGACCTACTTTATTGTTAGTGTTGGATGGGGTGCCTCCGTAGAATTCAAGACGCGGGGTGTTGTCGTTCGTCGAGCCGGTAGAGGTCAGCGTCACACGAGCACCAGCAGTAGCAGCCGCCAAAGTCAAGGGTCCGACTGGCCCCGTCGTCCCGATGCCCACGTTGCCCGATCTCACGGTCACAATGTCGGCATTGTTGTTGCTGATAACCATAGCGCCGTCGGTGCCCATCCTGAAGCGAGTCGGGTAGGTCGCGCCGGTGCGGGTTAGACGCAAGATTTCATCTACACCGCTGGTTACATCCAGCTTGCTGTTAGGCCCCGTCGTCCCGATGCCCACGTTGCCCAAACTGTCCTCATATATTACGGAATCCCCTATTTGGTAAGACGGGTTCTGGGCGCCGGCAAAACGGGCAAGGTAGTTTATCGTCCCTTCGCCTGTTATAACATTGACTTGAGCCATCGCCCATTTAATAACACCGTGCCCCGGCAAACTAAAGGCGTTTATAGCTGTCAGCGCAACGATTATAAAAAGCGCGGAGTTAAGATAGAAAATTGAGTTTTTTCTCATGTTTTTATACTTTTTATTTTTATTTAATTATTATAGCACCAACCCTTATATTATAACAAACCATTATCCCTCTGCCAAACACGACCTTTAAGGCAGAAGGCACAAAGCCCTTGTCTGGCCGTCAACGCGAACGTTCATTCTGGAGGCCTCGCTTGAGCCCGGGTCAACCAGCACAACAGCGTATATTGTGTTGTTTTTATATATTCTTAGTTTTGAAGTAGTCAGGTCAGTTTTAACCGCCCCCGCCCGGGTTTGGCCGTTATCGCGAATTCTTAAACCAACATCTATTCCACCGCTGCAAGAAGGTGAACTAACATTTATAGTTGATGACAAAGTATTCCCAAAATAGGTATAAACAGCTGGAGCAGGGCAAGTGGTCCCGTCAGGCTTTAAATAAATAGCATCAATTGCGCCCACGGTAGGGGCATGGACCATCCTCATCTGAAAAGAATAGTCACCCGGCGCTACCGGAGCCGTAATACTAAAAGTCCAGTTCTGGCTATCGCCCGGAAATTTATCAAAACAAACTGGAGCATAATCAATGGTGCCTGGCGAACATCCGCCTTCATTAGTAGTGCTGGTAACCGGGACGCCACCAGAGATTTTCTCAATCGCATAAACAGAAGGGTGCCACCAGCGAGTATTGCCAGTATTAAGGCCGCCAACGCTAAAATTCATCACCTGCCCCGGAGTCACCGAAGACGGCGGTGGGGATATAAAATTAATGAAAGAATCATCAATACAGCTGACTACTGCTGTACAACTATTGTTGGTGCAGGTACTGCTACAGGTACTAGGGCAAGCGCCGTTACCTGAACCTAAATCACACTGCTCGCCTGAATTTACCACTCCGTCACCGCAGACACCGCCCCCGCCTCCTCCGCCCCCGCCACAATCATTAACAGTACAGACACTGCTACAGGTCCTGGGGCAAGCGCCATTGCTCGCGCCATTATCACAGGCTTCGCCTGGATCTCTCACTCCATTACCGCAGGTAGGAGGCGGAGTTGTTACTCCAAGCGTACAAATATCAGATTGGCCGGCGCTAGAAACAGTAATGTAGTATGTTCCGGAAGTAGTATAAGTCGCGGTAAAAGAACTACCAGTCCCGGATGACGGAGATCCGCCCGGAGCAGACCATGAATAGCTGCCATTACCTCCGGCAGCAGTGAAGGTAGCCGAGCTCCCGGCTATAATCCCACTTGAACTCGGACTGCAGCTAACCGGTGGCGGTGGTGGTGGTGCGCCGACGGTAACAGTCGTACTGTCGCTATTCGAACCAGTTGGATTTGAACAAGTTATACTATAAGTTCTACTTGAAGTTAAATTGCCTGTTGATTCAGAACCGCTCAATGGCTTACCCCCTGACCAATCGCCCGATGCGCTGCAGGACCAGGGATTACCGGAAGAAAACCATTGCAGCGTGGCGGAAGTATTATTAGCAATCGTACAATTGTTCTGAAAATTACACCCTATATCAACAGAAGGTTGAGCCGTGTTAATGCCTAAGACCGATGTAGCTTGAACAAAATTGGCCCCCAGAAGGCTCACAACAACGTCAGTTTTTGCCCATGTCCAGTTACCGGGCGATCCATCAGTGAGAGTCCAGCCACCCGACCATGCTCCTCGGTCACTCCATGCTTCAGTATGGCATTGCGCGTCAGAACCACCCCCTGGAGGCCCGGCGCAGATAACAAAATAGCCGCTGTCGTCATTCCCGCCGTCAATGGTCCAATCAGCAAAAGCAGAGGTTATATGATGATTCCCAGGCGGAAACTCTTCGCATGACTTTTGTCCACCGCCCTGAACAGTGCGAGAACAAGCCTCAATTTCGTCAAAGAAAAAGAAGCTTGCTAAAAAAATGATGAGGATTAATAATAGGCGTTTATTGCGCAGGGTAGCTAATGTCATAGGAAATATAGTGAAGTTCAACGGCAGTTGCTTTTTTGATAGTAAACAGGTCGTCCTTGCTCCAAACCTGGACAACCATATTGTCGGTTAAGGCAGAAGCGTCGCCTGATTTTTGTTTGGTTTCCGGACTGAAAGTTTCTCCGCTCTGAAGTTGTTCTGCAGTAATGACAAGGGTATTGGTTTTAAAGACAGTTTGGGGGGTAATCTCAAACTCAATACTTTTGCTTTCCCGACGCAAGTCATCCGGATCTAATGACTTAACTGTTCCGGAAACTATGACAAAACCGTCCTTAACTTCCTCAATCCGGCCATCTATCTGAAATGAAAGGGCCGGTTCAGACGGATTAAAAAACCTGTATAAATAAAACGAAAACAGTAAAACTAAAATTAAAATTAAGGCCGCAAAAATTATTTTTCTGTTAATATTTTGAGTCATCTACTATTTATTGTAGCTTAAAAACCAATTCCACATTAACAAGCCCCTGTGGATAAAGAAGGGGGCGACTTTGAAGATCGCCCCGAACCATTTGCATCTAATTCACCCCCTATTAATCGTCCAGTCGATCCGCTCGTCAACGACAAGGTCCGGCGGACGAATATCGGGGTTTATTATAATCTCCCCCGGTTCAGTCCAGACCGAGAAGCGATAGTGGGATAAGTCAGGGTACCCTGTTGACCTTAGGGTACTGTTAAGACCCTCCATACTACCACGAAAACAATCGCTTATCAGCCCCATGCTTTGACCGGATGTTATCCTAATCCAGTCAGTACCTGGACCGCTGGAAAACTCCTCCTTCAGAGCGTAGCTGTATCCGCTCGGCCCTTCGCATCCAATCATGGCCTTAAAACTCTGGCCGACTTCGAGTCGCGAGCCCTTTGGCGGATCAAGTGATACGATCCACCACCGGAATGGTCGGTTGGACCCGGCCACTGGCACCCAATGCACGATTGCACCCGGCGGGATTATAATAGGCGTCGTTGGCGAGGCTGGATTCCCGCTCCCTACGCAGGCACCAGCCATTAAAGCCAGCGCCGCGACGAACAGACGCGTTCTGCTAGCCATGTCTGGCCTCCTTTCCCCAAAAGCTAAAGCTTCGGGCGGGTTTTTTCAGTTATTTAATTTACAACTTGCGCTACTTTTAGTATGGCACAGCAAAACCACTTGTCAAGTCAAAACCCCGCCTTTGAAAAAGCCAAACAAAAGCTCTTCCTGTGAAGCTCACACGGCCCGAACTTTCTTAACGCAACTAAATGGCGTTTTGTTCCGTAGCCCTTGTGTTTGTCAAAGCCGTACTCGGGATATTTTTTATGGTATTTTCGCATCAAACGGTCTCTGCTAACCTTAGCAATGATTGAGGCCGCCGCGCAGGAAAAAACTTTTTCATCCGCTTTCACAATCGCCTTTTGCGGAATCGGCAGGTTCAACTTCATATTCCCATCCAAAATAAAAAAACCATTACCTACAATTTGTGAACGATCGTTTGTTTTTTGTAGTTGATATTTTTGCGCTAAATTTTGTATAGCTCGGGCCATTGCCAACTTTGTTGCTTCAAAAATGTTGATGCGGTCAATCACTCTTGGATAAACCCTGCCTGTTCCCCACTTAATATCTGGGTGTGAAATCAGAATTTTGTAAAACATGTCCCGTGCCTTTGGCGAAAGTTTTTTGGAATCTCTAATCTTTAAATTCGAAATTCGAATATCGAAATTCGAAACAATATCTAAATTCCAATTTTTCAATTTTCCAAATCGTTTGGAATTTCGAATTTGGAGCATTGGGATTTGTTTCGGATTTCGTGCTTCGTGCTTGGGATTTATTATCATTACGGCGCAGGCGACCACGGGTCCAGCCAAACAGCCGCGACCTACTTCGTCCAAACACACAACATATTTATATCCCCTTCTCCACAACTTTTTCTCTTCTTGAAAATCAGGCCCTTTCATATTAAAATACTATAACATACTTATGCCAAAATTTACCCACTTACATACGCATTCGCACTACTCGCTTTTGGACGGCCTGCCAAAAATTGACCAACTGGTCGAGCGCGTCAAAGAGCTTGGAATGGACTCTCTGGCAATAACCGACCATGGCAATATTTACGGCGCGGTTGAGTTTTACAAAAAAGCCAAGCAAGAAGGCATAAAGCCCATAATTGGCGCGGAACTCTACCAGGCCTTTGAAGGCCACACTCAGGAAAGGCCAAACATAGATGACAAAAGATATCACTTGATTCTACTCGTCAAAAACGAAAAGGGCTACAAAAATTTGGTAAAACTTATCACGCGCTCTTTTCTTGAAGGATTTTACTACAAACCCAGAATTGACGAAGAACTGCTCAAAGAGCATTCAGAAGGGTTAATCGCGCTTTCTGCCTGTCTTCAGGGAAAGGTGGCGCAGTTAATACTTGCTGGAAAAAGCGCCCAAGCCCAAGAACAGGCCCTGAAATATCAGGAAATTTTCGGCAAGGGCAATTTCTATTTGGAGCTCCAGCACCACGAAAACATTCCCGCCCAAAAAAACGTCAACCAGGTGCTTATAGATATTTCAGAAAGAACCGGCATACCTTTGGTTGCCACGGCCGACTCGCATTACTTAAAAAAAGAAGATGCCCAAGCCCAGGACATTTTGATGCTCATCAACACCGGGGCTGACCCAAAAGACCCAGAGCGCTTGTCAATGCGGCAGGACGATTTTTCTCTTAAAAGCCCGGAAGAAATGGCAGAGTTTTTCAAAGAGGTTCCTGAAGCTCTTGAAAATACGCAAAAAATCGCAACGGAGTGCAATTTTGAGTTTGAGCTAGGTAAAACAAAACTCCCTAAGTTTGAAACGCCGCCTGGAAAAACCGCCGACGGCTACTTAAAAGAGTTGTGCCTGCAGGGTTTGGAAAAAAGATATGGAAAAAAACCGGCCAAAGTGATTCTTGAACGCTTGGACTACGAATTGCAAGCGATAAAGCAAACCGGCTTTGCCTCTTATTTCCTTATTGTGCAGGACTTTGTGAACTGGGCAAAGCAAAACCGCATAGTTGTGGGGCCGGGCCGCGGGTCTGTAGGGGGTTCTTTGGTGGCTTACCTGCTCAACATCACCAACATTGACCCGCTAAAATACAATCTTTTGTTTGAGCGCTTCATCAACCCGGAAAGAATATCGCCTCCCGACATTGACCTTGACTTCACCGACAGAAGAAGAGACGAGGTCATAAACTACGTAGCCCAAAAATACGGAAAAGACAAGGTGGCGCAAATCATAACTTTCGGAACAATGGCCGCGAGAGCCGTAATCCGCGACGTGGGCAGGGCTTTGGGCTACCCCTATTTGTACTGCGACAAAATCGCCAAAATGATTCCTTTTGGCTTGACTTTGGATCAAACTTTGGCCCAGGTTGCAGAGTTTCGCCAGGTCTATTTAGAAGATCCGCAAGCCACAAAACTGATTGATCTCGCCAAAAAACTTGAGGGCTGCGCTAGACACGCTTCAACCCACGCCTGCGGAGTCGTAATTTCTTCTGAGCCGCTTGAAAGCATAACGCCTCTTCAGCACCCGACTCAAAACGACCAGACCATTGTTACGCAGTACGAAATGCACTCCGTTGAAGACCTGGGTCTTTTGAAAATGGATTTTCTCGGCTTGAAAAACCTCACCATAATTGAAGACACGCTGGCAAGAATATATAAAGTTAGAGGCAAAAGCATTGACATTCAGGGCATTCCCCTTGACGACAAAGCCGCCTTCAAACTTCTGCAAAAGGGAGAAACCACAAGCGTATTCCAGCTGGAGTCATCGGGGATGCAAAGATACCTTAAAGAATTAAAACCGACTGAACTGGAAGACATTATAGTAATGGTTTCTCTTTACAGACCCGGGCCAATGCAGTTTATACCCGACTACATCTCGGGCAAGCACAAGAAAAAGAAAGTTGAATACATGCATCCAAAGCTAAAACCCATTTTGGAGAAAACTTATGGAGTTTGCATTTTCCAGGAACAGTTAATGGAAATAGCCAGAGAACTCGCGGGTTTCACTTTGTCTGAAGCCGACACTTTAAGAAAGGCCGTGGGCAAAAAAATCAAAAAACTTCTGGACGCCCAGGAAGAAAAACTGATTCAAGGCATGATTAAAAACGGCATTCCAGAAAGCACGGCCAAAAAAATATGGCGCTGGGTTTTGCCTTTCGCAAGATATGGCTTCAACCGCGCGCACGGGGCTGCCTACGCTTTGATCGCTTACCAAACCGCCTACCTAAAAGCAAACTACCCTGTTGAGTATATGGCTTCGGTTTTGACGTCTGAAAAAGCCGACGTTGAAAGAATCGGTTTTCTGATTTCAGAGTGCAAAAAAATGGGTATAGAGGTTTTGCCGCCCGACGTCAACGAAAGCTTGAAAAACTTCACGGTTGTGCCGCCAAAGCAAATTCGTTTTGGTTTATTGGCAATTAAAAACGTGGGGCACAACGTGGTGGAGGCGATTGTGGAAGAAAGAAAAAACAAAGGCCCTTTTAGCTCAATTTTTGACTTTGTCAAAAGAGTGGCCTCAAAAGATCTAAACAAAAAATCAATGGAAAGTTTGATTAAAGCCGGCGCCTTTGACAAGCTGGTCGAAAGAAACCAGCTTTTGGCCAACCTGGAGCGGCTCCTGGAAATGGCAAGAGAAAGCCAAAAAACAAAATCAAACGGCCAAAAAGGGCTTTTTGACGGCAGCGATAACTTTAACAACGGCTTTACTCTGACTCCTGCCCTGCCTGCAACAAAACAAGAAAAGTTAAGCTGGGAAAAAGAGTTGCTGGGGCTTTTTGTGAGCTCGCACCCTTTGGAAGATTTCAGAAAAATTCTTGAACAAAAAGTTTTGGCGATAAGTAAAATATCGGCGAGTTTCATCAACAAAAGAGTCAAAGTTGGCGGCGTGATTTCATCAATCAAAAAAATAATCACCAAAACCGGCAGACCAATGCTTTTTTTGAAACTGGAGGACTTAACCGACAAAATTGAAATGGTGGCTTTTCCTTCAGTCATTGAGAAAAACCCTTTGGCTTTTCAGGAAAACAAAGTCGTTTTCGTTTCCGGCCGTGTTGACAACCGTGACGGCGTCCCCAAAATAATCTGCGAAGACGTCCAGGAAATTGTGGAAAGTTAAAATGTATGGTATAATAAAGTATGGCAACCATTACTATTCCCAAAGAAATCGTCAAGGAAAAAGATCTGGTGATAATTCCTCGCAAAGAGTACGAGCGCTTTTTGCGTTTTGAGAAAACCGCCAAAAAAGCAAAAAGCGCCACAGACCTGGCCATTGAAGAAGGTCTGCGCGATTTAAGAGAAGGACGAGTATCCCCTACTTTTAGCTCAGCGAAGGAAGCTATTCGTTATCTCCATCGCCGGGCAAAAAAGTATAACAAACCATCTACTAAGTGAGAGCTGAATTTACCCCTCAATTTGAAAGGCAGTATGCTAAAATACCTCTAAACATTCGCAAGGCCTTTGACCAAAAGCTGCCGCTTCTTGTTCAAAACTTAAGACACCCTTCTTTGCGAGCTAAAAAATACGACGAAGCTAATGATATTTGGCAAGCTCGAGTTACGCTTGGCTATCGTTTTTATTTTAGAATAGAAAAAGATACTTACAAAATTATTGCCATAACTCCCCATTCAAAGTAAACTATGGAAGAAAAAAGGCAATGTCAAAATTGTCGTCATGAGTTCCGCATTGAGCAGGAAGATTTTAACTTTTACGAGAAAATCAAAGTCCCGCCGCCAACTTTTTGCCCGGAGTGTAGATCACAACGCCGTATGGCTTGGCGGAATGAGCGAACACTCTATCGTCGTAAAGACGCTTTTGGTAAAAACGTCGTCAGTATTTATGCGCCAGAAGTGCCATTTATAGTTTATGAAAGGGATTATTGGTGGTCAAATGCGTGGGATCCACTTAAAAGTGGGCAAGAGTATGATTTCTCAAAGTCTTTTTTTATACAATTTAACGAATTGCTGAAAAATACCCCTGTTCCTAATGTGTTTTCAAATAATGTTATAGATAGTCCATATACAAATCATGTCGGTTATATGAAAAACTGTTATCTTACTTTTGCTTCATGGGAGTGCGAAAATGTGCTTTATGGAGCCCAAGAAACACGAAGTAAAGATATTTCCGATTCTCGAGCGGGTGTTAATAATGAGTTGTGTTACGAAACGATAAATTGTGAAAAAAGTTATCGATTAGAATTTAGTCAAGATTGTAGTTCGTGTATTAACTCAGCTTTTTTGTATGATTGTCGAAATTGTGCTGACTGCTTTGGTTGTATTGGCCTTAGGAACAAACAATATTATGTTTTTAATAAACCTTACTCTCACGAGCAATATAAAGAAAAAATGAACGAATATGATTTAGGCAGTTATGAAGTAAAACAAAAATTGCAAAAAGAATTTTATGACTCTTTAACCAGATTTCCTCGTCGTTTTGCTCAATTTATCAATACAGTTAATGTTACTGGCAACCACTGTCGCAATATGAAGAATTGTTATGCCTGCTTTGATTTATACGATGATGTTGAAGATTCAAAATATGTTGCTAATGGGGGTCTTGGGTTGAAAGACTCATATGACGGATATGGAGTAGGAGTAGTGTGTGAATTACTTTATGAGGGCATAGATACAGGTGTGACTGGCTACAAAGAAAGATTTAGTATTGTTGTTTATACTTGTCGAGACACAAATTATTGTTTTAACTGCGAGAACTGTTCTTATCTTTTTGGTTGCGTCGGCCTTCGCAATAAACAATACTGCATCCTCAACAAACAATACACCAAGGAAGAGTACGAAACACTAATTCCCAAGATAATAGAACATATGAATGCGATGCCATACACAGACAAGAAAGGAAGAGT
The DNA here is from genome assembly GCA_007376185.1 of Parcubacteria group bacterium Gr01-1014_30. Taxonomy (GTDB): domain Bacteria; phylum Patescibacteriota; class Minisyncoccia; order Minisyncoccales; family 2-12-FULL-40-12; genus VMFS01. Next base: position 36,501 of record VMFS01000008.1, on the reverse strand, counting down.
GTACAGATACGGCGAGTTCTTCCCGCCAGAACTCTCACCCTTCGCCTACAACGAAACCATAGCCCAGGAATACTTCCCCCTGACCAAGGAACAAGCAACAGAGCAAGGTTACACCTGGAAAGACCCTGAACAAAGAACCTACCAGTCAGACATCAAAACAGAAGACCTCCCCGACCACATCAAAGACGTAAAAGAAGACATTATTGGCGAGGTTATACAATGCGCCCATTCGACAAGCTCAGGGCAAACCGCATCGGCGGTTTGCAACGAACAATGCGCCACAGCTTTCAAGATTATTGAGCTAGAACTCCAGTTCTACAAAAAGATGAACCTGCCTTTACCCCGCCTCTGCCCCAACTGCAGACACTACGCCCGCCTGCGACAGCGCAACCCGTTGAAACTCTGGAAACGCAGCTGTATGTGCGCAGGCGGGAAATCCGAAATTCGAAATTCGAAATCAGAAACAAGTTCCAAGTTCCAATATACAAACACCGCCCAACACTTCCACGGGCAAGACAAGTGTCCCAACGAGTTTGAGACAAGTTATGCTCAAGAGCGTCCCGAAATTGTATATTGTGAAAAGTGTTATCAGGCAGAGGTGGTGTAGTTCATTACCCGAAGCGAGGCATACAAGTTTCCCGGACAGCTTTCGCAGGCAGTTTAGCACGGTTTCGCCGTAGGCGAATAAACTGCCGAGAACGCAGATAGCGCCGAGTCGCTGGACGAGGCGACTACCGGTGAACGGGAACTTGTGTGCCGAGCTTTCTACTACACATAGGTTGCGTAAACCCCAATTTGTGCTAAAATCAAAAAATATGAAAGAGAAAACCCTTCGACAAGCTCAGGGCGAGAAACCAGACCATCGCAAATTGGGGGAACAACTTGACCTTTTTTCTTTCCACGACGTTTCGCCCGGGGCCGTTTTTTGGCATCCAAAAGGAATGGTAATTTACAAAGAACTGGAAAAACTCATACGAGAAGAGAACGAAAAAATGGGTTACGGCGAAGTTTCAACTCCCATTCTCGTCAAAAAAGAACTTTGGGAAAAATCGGGCCACTGGGAAAAATTTAAGGACAACATGTTCCAATTCCAAATAGGCAATGAAGCCCAAGGGCTAAAGCCAATGAACTGCCCCGAAGCCCACTTGATTTTCGCCAGCCGCATCAGAAGCTACCAAGATCTGCCTTTGCGCTTGGCTGAACCAACGGGCCGCCTGCACCGCAAAGAGGTCTCTGGCTCTGTGGGAGGTCTTTTCCGCCTTTATCAATTCACGCAAGACGACGCTCACATTTACTGTAGTCCAGAGCAGATTGAAAAAGAAATAAGCTCTCTGCTAAAACTTGCTTTAAAAATCCACAAAATGTTTGGTTTCAAGTCTTTTTTCCGCTTGGCCACAAAGCCAGATGAGGCCTTAGGCTCCCCTCGTCTCTGGGAAAAAGCAGAAGAGGCGCTAAAAACAGCTCTCAAAAAAAGCAAAGTAAAATATGAACTGCGCGAAAAAGACGGAACTTTTTACGGACCTAAAATAGACGTCAATGTCACAGATTCGCTTGAAAGAGAGTGGACAATTGCCACAGTGCAGATTGATTTTCAAGTGCCAGAGCGCTTTGCCTTGGAATACGTTGATAAAGATGGCTCAAGAAAAAGGCCCGTGGTAATACACCGCGCAATGTTGGGCTCTTTTGAAAGATTCATAGGCATATTGCTTGAACATTTAAACGGCGCCCTGCCATTGTGGCTGTCGCCTGAGCAGATTTGGATAATCCCCATCGCCTCTCGCAACAACAAATACGCAGAAAAAGTGGCCGCAGAATGTAACGAGGCCGGGTTTCGTTACATTGTGAAAGACGAAAACGAAACGGTTGCAAAGAAAATCAGAGAGGGCGAGGTTCAAAAAATCCCCTATCTTTTGGTGGTCGGTGACAAAGAAGAAAAAGCAAAAAAAGTGAGCGTCAGGCAGAGGGGCAAAGGAAATCTAGGGCAAATGAAGTTTGATAAATTTTTGCAAAAAGTTAAAAGAGAATATGATGAACGCGGCTGACATAAAAAGTGTTAAAGGCGATGAATCTAAAGATTCCTCTTCACGCTTCGCTAAGGCTCGCGTAAAAGAATACGAAGAAATCTTGGAACAGCTCGGTTCGCCTGAGCTGATTTCGGATTGGGAAAGATTTGAAGCGTTGTCAAAAAGAAAAGCGCACTTGGAAAAAATAATTGAAATGCAAAAAGAACTTGAAGAGTTGATGAATAAAATTGAAGAAAACAAAGCCATAATTTCTGCCAGAGAGGAACAGGATTTAGTTCAGCTGGCTGAATCAGAAACAGCCCAACTTCAAGACAGAGAAAAACAGCTGAAAGTAGAGCTGAAAAATCTTTTACTTGGCGAGAAAAAAATACCCGAATACAAGTCTCTAATTGTTGAAATAAGAGCTGGAACGGGCGGAGAAGAAGCTGGTCTTTTTGCGGCCGACCTTTTTAGAATGTACTCAAAATACGCGCAGTCTGCGGGCTGGAAGCAAAGTATTTTGGATTCAAGCCCGACCGAAATCGGAGGTTTCAAAGAAATCGTTTTTGAACTATCCGGGGAGAACGTTTTTTCAAAAATGCGATCAGAAGCCGGAGTACACAGAGTTCAAAGAATACCCAAAACAGAAAAATCCGGAAGAGTCCACACGTCTACGGTTTCGGTTGCTGTTTTGCCAAAACCCAAAAAAGGTAAAATTGCCGTAAATCCCGCCGACTTGAAAACTGACACTTACAAAGCTTCGGGCCCCGGAGGCCAGTACGTAAACAAACGGATGACCGCCGTCAGAATCACTCACTTGCCTTCAGGCTTGGTTGTTACTTCACAAACTGAACGCAGTTTGCTGCAGAACAAAGAAAACGCATTAAGCATTTTGGAGGCAAAACTTTTGGAACAAAAAACAACTGCGGAGGAACAGAAAATTTCCGGAAAAAGGCGAGAGCAAATAGGTGGAGCTAAGCGAGCTGAAAAAATAAGGACCTATAACTTCCCCCAAGACAGAGTTACTGACCATCGCCTTAAAAAATCTTGGCACAATCTTGAGGAAGTTATGGAAGGCAAACTTGAGCCAATGGTTGAAGCGCTACGTGCGTAATCGCCGCAGGCGTAAAATCCCCCGTGGTGGAAAAAATGAGAGCGAGGCGACCCAAAAAACCGAAGGTTTTTTGAGCCGGGGGTCGGGGGATTTTATGGGTTGAATACTAATCTTTCGCATTGATCCGACAAGGTTCCCTGACTTATGAAAGTGTCCATACACCTGGTTCGAGTCATTACCGTGCTGCTGTAAGGGAAAGGCGTGGAGGCGCCAAAGTATCTGGCCGCGGCACGTGCTTCGTTGAAATCTGCACCCAAATCGCGCAAAAGAATTCCGGCCGCCAAGAAAGAATCACGCACGCTCCAAGGATTGGCTGGCGTGTTCCCGGTAATTGAAGAAACTTTGTCGCGAATTGTCATCCAGGTGTAGGGAATGAACTGGGCTGGACCCATAGCTCCTCCCCAGCCAAAGTTCGGTCCCCTGCCAACGTCAATCCAGCAAGAAAGCGGCGTTCGCAACGGGTCACGACCTAACTCTTGCGTTATCTGTAAAAATCTTGGCAGGTCACGCGACGGATTAATGCCTCTGCGAAACTCCCTATTTGTTGTGATATTGTAAGTTTTTCCAGAGCTTGTGTCTGATAAATAACACTGTCCAACGTTTCTTGCCAGAGCCGATTCTTGGGTTATGATTGACAGCAAAAACGCGGGTCTGACCCCTGTTTGCTGTTGCACCCACTGAGCCATTTCAAGAGCTTGGCCAAAAGTGGGCGCTTCAACGTCGGGAACGCCGGCTAACTGGAACAATCTTGCCCTGATTTCAGCAGCCCTTTGCTCGGTCAGCTGCCTCTGCTGAACATATAATTTATACTGGGTCTCGTTCATCCGCAGTAACTGCTCCTGTTCCTTCCTTGCGGTTTCTGACTCTTGTTTTTGAAGGGTCTGGGCTTTCACCTGCGTGGTCAGACTTTGTCTTTCTCCGTCAAGTTTCTCCCTTTGCGCTTCCAGCTCCGCCTTCAACGATTTTATATCGTCTAAAAGCTCGCTGTTTCTCTGATCCAAGTTTTCCAAAGCCATTAAATTGTCAAAGAAAACGGAAAGCGAGCTTTCAGACAACAGCACTTCCAAAAGCGATTTTTGGTCTTCCTCGTAAATTGTTTTTAAAACTTGGGCCAGTTTTTGGCGCTCCTCGCCAATTTTGACGGTCGTGGCTTCAATTGAACCTTCGGTATCCTGAATTTGCAAACCCAAATCCTGAATGACTATGTTGCTGCGGCGAATCTGCAAGTCAAGCTGGTTTATCCTTGAGCGGATTGCCGAAATCTGCGACTGACGCGTCTTTATTTCCTGCTCTGTTGCCCCTTCCAAGGCGCTTATTTGTTTAATTTGTTCTTCAAGCTCTTGCAGCAAGGCCTCGCACTCTTGCCTCGTGCCACAGTCCTCCTGAGAAGAGACAAAAAATAGCGGCAAACTCAGAACGAGTATCAAGGTAACAATTAGAACTTTACGCATTTTTGGCCTCTTTTTTGGCATCCTTGCCAGAAGCGGCTTTGGCGCCCTCGCGCTTACCAGGGGATGGTTCTTCTTCTGCGAGTTCTTTTTCTTTGGCAGGTTTCTCTACTTTCTCTACCTCTTCCACTTTTTCTTCAATCGGTTTTTCAAGCTCTTCTTCAACCTTGGTGGGAGGGACGACCTGAGCCACGATTTCGTCTGGCTCTTTCAAAATTTTCACACCTTCTTGCAAAACCAAGTCCTTAACCAAAATGTGGTCTTCAAAAGTTTTCAAACTGACCACTTGCACAAGTATTTCCTTTGGCAGTTTTTGGGGAAGGGCTTTTACCTCAACTTCAGAAATGTTGTGCACTAAAGTGCCGCCAAGTTCTTTGACAGCAAGGGAATCCCCTTCAAAAACCAACGGAACTTTGGCCTGCACTTCTTTTTCCAAGTCCGGCTGGTAAAAATCAACGTGTATGGGTTTGTCAGTCAAAGGGTCTCTTTCAACGTCGTGTATCAAAACCTGAAACTTCTTACCTTCTGCCCCATTAGAAATTTTACGCTGCCTGTCCCGTAGCGAACTGGTATGGGACGAGCCCTCGCTATTTCTAACGGGGTGTACTTCCAGAGAAATCAAAGACGACTCCCCTGCTTGAAAGTAAACCTTTTCAAATTCCTTCAAGCCCACTTGCAAAGGCGCGGCCTTGACTTTTGGGCCGTACAAAACCGCGGGCAGAAAGCCCTTCTTGCGAAGGGCTTTCACTTTTTTCCCGACGTCCTCTCTTTTTTTTGCCGCGAGAGTAAGCATGCGACTAAAAGGAGCACCCCGCCCTCTAAGCATATGAAAAATTAATACATTAGGCATAGAGGGCGGGGTTTCGCTCCGCTCATTTGGCTCTGGTCTTAAACCTCTGCTCGAGAACCTTCAAGGTCTCCATCACGCCCGTGTATTCAAGCTCGGTCATTGGCAGCATAGCAGGTCCCACAAAACCCTGTTTTCTCATTTCTTCCGTTTTTTTGGCGGATTTTTCTCTTACGTAATCCCAATAAGGGTGGTCAAAGCAGTCAGCTGGTTCGGTTAAAATTCCGTTTTGCATTGAGAAAGCCAAAGCTGAAACAACGACAGGCCCGTCAAAGAAAGAAATGCTGGAATTTTTTTTAACCGGCATCACGGCAACATTGTGAGAACCGCGACAATCTCCAGCCGCGTAATGCGCAATGGTGTAAGGCGACAAAATCTCTCCGGTTGCCGGGAAATCTTTTTGCGACCTTATCAACATCACGGGATCGTCTTTCCCTGTGTATTTTCCGGCAATGTTGTGCAATCTTGTTGTGCTGACAGAAGCAACTTGCTCCCCAGTGGCTCTTGACCATATTGACTCAACCACAAACCTCCCGGTGTCGCGCAAGAGCGCGGCGATGTCATAGGTTTCCTCTGGAGTAACCAGTTCAATAATTCTGTCGGCTTTTGTGTAAGCCACGTCCATTATCACAAACTTGAATCCTTTCTTGAGAACCGGAGACAACAAAAGACCCCCGCAGTGAAAAGGGTCGCAAAAACTCAAGTACAAAGGAAGGTTGTAAACGCCGGGCTCCGTCTTATCGGCGGCAAACATTAAGAAAGGTTCGGCCGGCCTCTCTTCAATTTCCATTTCAGCAACTTGAGGGCCCATGCCGCGAACGTTGCCAGAGAAAGCTTCCACCAACAAGTCCTGTCCGGCTCCGTAAAGGCCTTGGCTTTTGGCAACTTTGGTGCCGGTCATAAATGCGTCAAAACACAACTTATGTATTTTTGAATCCAAGGGCCCTCTTTTATGTGTCGTTAAAATTGCGATATCGTCGCCGGTGTATCCGACGTAAGAATCAATAAACAATCCTTTCCCTTTTTTTTCAACGTAACTTTTGACCGTTTCAAAAAGTTTTTCAGAGGGCTTGATGTGACCCCCGATTGACCCTATGTCTGCCTTGATGATTGATAAAGTTGTTTTCATGTTTAGATATTAGGTTTTAGTTATTTTGACCTTTTTTTCGCTTCTTCAATTATTTTTTCAGCTTCTTTTTGACCTTTGAAATCTTTTAGTTTCACCCACTTGCCCGGCTCCAAATTTTTATAATTTTCAAAAAACTCTCTTACCTCCTTTTTTGTGTGCTCTGGCAAATCGTCAAGTTCCTTTATGTGCGCCATTCTCGGGTCAACTTTCTCTTCGGGCAGAGCCAGAATTTTATGGTCAATACCGGCTTCATCTTCCATTTCCAGCATGCCTATGGCTCTTGAAGCAACCAGGCAACCGGGAAAAGTTGCATAAACCGAAAGTAAAACGCAGTCAAGCGGATCACCATCCTCACCTTTGGTGTCTTTAATGAACCCGTACTCAAAAGGCCAGTGCATGGGGCCGTAGTTGCTCCTGTCCAATTTTATGCCGCCCAACTCTTCGTCAAACTCGTATTTGTTTACCGAACCCTTCGGAATCTCCACAAAAACAATTATTTTGTCGGCTTTGTTTTCCATTTTTCCTTTTTCCATTATATCAGTTCGCGAAGTTACATCAAGTGCATTGATACAATTCGGCTAGAACCTACGTTAGCAAAAAATCTTGAATAAGAGAAGTAGCTTGCAGTTTTCCTTGCACTAGTTTATAGGCCAAAAGAATAATAACGGCCAACCTAGTATCACAGAGAACCGAGTGCTTAAATCAACAGAATAAGAAAATTGGAATGCCAAGTATACTCCTACCCCTAAATAGATAATAATTAAGGAAAGAATTATTTTCTTAATCATATGTAGTACTCTTTGGGCATGGCAAGAGTCGAAATTAGCGATAAAGCGACAGGTTGTTTTTTGGATAATCCATGTCAAAATGACGATAGATGTAACGGTCGTGGCGTTTGGAGAGGTCTTGCGTGCCACCCTTGCCGGCATGCTTTTTAACGTTTCTCAAGAGGAGTTCAACGTTACACCTGCTCTGAAATTTTTGAATCTTTCCTTTCTTCATTGTAATATTTTGTAATACACTATGGTTCTGGTGGGCATGCCAAGAATCGAACTTGGGATTCGGTCTTATCAGGACCGTGTTTTACCACTAAACTACACGCCCATAAAATCCCCCGACCCCCGGCTTAAGAAACCTTCGGTTTCTTACGTCAGTCGCTAACGCTTCTTCCTATTTTTCCACCACGGGGGATTTTAAGCCTTTAGCTGCAAAAAACAATCTGCTTAATTTTACCAAGAGCGGAAACTCCCGACCTGGAAACCATCCGGTTTCCCCGTATAGGAAAACAGGCTTTCGCCGAAGGCGAAAACGTTAGAAACCGAGGGTTTCTAAAGAACGGCTAAGCGCGGTCGCGAAAGCGACATTTAATAATCGCGCGTGCCGCGAACTGATTTGAGTTACTGAGTAAGTTTCTTAGAGTTGCCTCGAGGTCTTCCTTTTAGGTGCAAAGACCAACACCTTGGAGTTAGTTTGAGAATTCTCGCAAACCAATTCCAGTCGACAACTTTAAAATTTAATGATCCACCGACAGCTTCCGCTACCGGTGCCTTGTTACGACTTAGTGCTTCTCACCGAGCTTAACTTAGTTCCCCTTTCGGGGCTTTTCGGCTACTCCCGGCTCGTCTCACTTGACGGGCGGTGAGTACAAGATTCAAGAACGTATTCATCGCCACATGGCTGATTGGCGATTACTAGCGATTCCGGCTTCATGAGGTCGGGTTTCAGACCTCAATCCGAACTGGGGCCGCTTTTGATGGGATTAGCTCCGCCTTGCGGCTTGGCAACCCATTGTAACGGCCATTGTACCACGTGTGCAGCCCAGGGCGTCAAAGGGCCACGCTGATTTGGCGTCATCCCCGCCTTCCTCCAAGTTATCCTTGGCGGTCTCGCGTGACAAATAAAACACGCGATAGGGGTTGCGCATGTTGCCCCATTTAAGGGTGCGTTTCACAACACATGCTTACGACAACCGTGCAGCACCTGTCCCAAGCGTCCTTGTGAGAACCCCCGACTTTCATCAGGGTTTCGCCTGAGTTTCCAGCCCTGGTAAGGTTCCTCGCTTGTTGTCGAATTGAGCCACATGGTCCACCGCTTGTGTGAATCCCCGTCTATTCCTTTGAGTTTTAACGTTGCCGTCGTACTTCCCAGGCGGGACACTTAACGCGTTAGCTTCGCCACTTGAAGGGTCGACACTTCAAATAGCCAGTGTCCATCGTTTACGGCGTGGAATACAAGGGTATCTAATCCTTTTTTATGCCCACGCTTTCGTCCCTCATCGTCAGGGTCGTCCCAGCTGAATGCCTTCGCTTTCGGTGTTCCGGTCGATATCAACGGATTTCACCCCTACACCGACCGTTCCATCAGCCCCTAACGCCCTCAAGTCCGCCAGTATTTTCTGCATCTTCAAGGTTGAGCCCTGAAGCTTTCACGGAAAACTTAACGAACCGACTACGGACCCTTTACGCCCAATAAATCCGGATAACGCTTGGGGTCTCTGTATTACCGCTCCTGCTGGCACAGAGTTAGGAACCCCTTATTCCTGACTTACCGTCAGCCTTGCGGCTTCTTCAGTCAGAAAAGCAGTTTACAACCCGAAGGCCTTCTTCCTGCACGCGGCGTCGCTGGATCAGGGTTTCCCCCATTGTCCAATATCCTCGGCTGCTGCCTCCCGTAGGAGTATGGGCCGTATCTCAGTCCCATCGTTGGAGGTCGCGCTCTCACGCCTCCTACCCGTCATAGCCTTGGTGGGCCATTACCCCACCAACAAGCTGATAGGCCGCAGACCTTTCTTTGAGCGATAAAGATTGCTCCTCATCTTTACTCTTGCGAGAACCATCAGGAATTACCCCACCTTTCGATGGGCTATACCTGTCTCAAAGGTAAGTATCTACGTGTTACTAACTCGTTCGCCACTAACCAGCGCCCTGCGCTGGAAGCACGAAATCCTAAATACGAAGCACGAAACAAATCCTAAATTCAAAATTATAATGTCCAAAACGTTTTGAATTTTGGTCATTTGGATTTTGATATTGTTTCGAATTTCGATATTCGAGTTTCGAATTTCCAGTGCAGAGCACTGATCCGTTTGACTTGCATGCCTTATCCACGCCGCCAGCGTTCATCCTGAGCCAGGATCAAACTCTCAAATAAAAGTATGTCGAGGCAACTCTAAAAAACTGACTCAGTGGTAATATATAATCAGGTCGCGGCTCGTTTCACTACGCCGCTCTTTAGAAACCCTCGGTTTCTAACGTTTTCGCCTTTCGGCGAAAGCCTGTTTTCCTACACGGGGAAACCTGTGGGTTTCCCCGACCCCCTTCCGAAGTGGGTCGGTATTTATGATATTACCAGCTGTTAATTTTAACTTTTCAAAGTGCTTTCCGAATCAGGCGGAAACAAAAACCCACGAAGAGACCTCGTGAGCTCTCAACCTAACTTTTTCTATCAACCAATCATTAGCAACCGCAGTTACCGCCGCATCCGCAACCGCCTCCACAGTTACACTTTGTCTCTTTTTCTCTTGCCATATCTTTGGCTTATTAACCTTTCTAATTGCATATTAACTCTGCCAAAAACTTTTGTCAACCCCCGCACCTAATCAAGAGCTGTTTGGCAAAAAATAAAAGGCCGCAGGCGCTCCCACGGCAGGGAGAGAGGGTTCTATCCCGCCGCAAAAGCGCCTCCGGCCTTGCCTAGCCGTAGCCCGAAGGACGAAGGCGGGCCTCTAATCTTTAACTTACTTCCCTGCTCTGAACCCTCAAATTTTTGTTTGAGGACTCGGAGATGGGGCGGAGGCGCTGTTTATTGCCTCCGCCTTGTTGTTCCTCCCGCGCCATGGCTGAATGCATGCCATGCGCGGTTTGTATTCTACTTTCCGCTACAACGGCTCCAGTCGCACGCCGAAGCCGAGACTCTTCGCCCTCCCATCCTGGAGGAAGAAGACGCCAAAGCCCATGTGCCCGTTGGTACGAGTGGGGTGCACGAGAAACCAGTACTCGGCGTAGTCCGCTCCCTCCGGGAAGAACCGGCGGTAGCCCTCCACCGAGACCGCGATTCCCCGCATGACAGGGAGCCGCGTGGTGCCGCCCGCGAGGATGGTATTGTTTGGGCGGATCCCGGCCAGGTGGGGCAGGTAGGAGAGAACCATATAGTCCAGTCCCTTGAACTTGCCCAACCGGTGCAGGTTCACTTGCGGCCCGACCTGGAAGAACGCCGCTGGCGGAATGGTAATCGCACCGCCCCGAGGCGAGCGAATCTCGAAATCCCGAGTACGTCCGCCGGTTTCAGCTCGCAAAGATAAAGCTGAAAATGGCTGGTAGGTGACCGTATTCACGTGGTTTGTGAAGTCGGGCTCATTTGGCGCCCGTTCCCAGAATCCGTAGCCCGTCACAACAATGTTCTCCGTCGCCACTCTGAACATATACTGGGGGTAAACCACGTCGCCGTCGGGTCCGACGAAGAGGTCGAGCCAGGCGTTGGCCGAGGCGGTAACGCCGCCTTGGTCATCGTCTGGAGTCTGCGCGTTCGCCGTTGACACGGCGATCATCGCAAGAAAAATCAAAACCGAAAACGGTCCTACCATACTTCTCTCCTCCCCCGCCTTCGGCGGGAACTGTCGAGCGCCGCGGTCATCGCGGCCTCGGACAAACCCTTCTACAAGCTCAGGGCTTATCCAAGACCGCGAAACTTTTGAAAGAACTGCCTCTCAGAACCCGCGAGCAAAACTCGTGAGTTCAGTTGAAGCATTGCATTTGACATTTAACTTCCAATTGCTACCATTAAATATATGGTAGACGACATCAGAAAAATTTTAGGCGAGTATAAAGACGAAACCAAGCGGCATTTTGACGAAAAGACTGGAGAAATCAAGCGTCATTTTGACGTTATGACTGAAGATTTGAAAGGCCAAATTCAAACCGTTGCAGAACAAGTAGTGGCCAACAGCGAAACTTTGGAAGTTATTAAACTTGACCTTGAAGTCATAAAAAACGATTTGAAGCAAAAAGTTTCACGCGATGAGTTTGTCATCCTGGAAAGGCGCGTAAGCATGCTTGAAGCAAAACAGAAATAATCAGTTCAAAATCAATTTATCTTTTCAGCCGTCCTTGGCTGTTTTTTTATTTTGCAAAGAACCCTGCCCTGTAGTGAACGCGAAGCGTTCTACTACTGGGGTTTCCCCACTCTGAATCCACGTATTCGCATACCTGAACTCGGAGTTGGGGAGGAAGCGTGTTGCAGTTGCTTCCTCCTTTTGTTCCTCCCACACGTCGGCGAGTGCTTTGCCTGCGCGTGGTGTATACTCCGACTTGCGTCGGTCGCCAGTCCGGAACTTGGCTGGCTACTTACGCCGACCAGCCGCACACCAACCCAAAAGGGTTGGATATTGCGACAGGTGAGCACACTCGTCTGCCGCGGGCGCCGCGGCAGGCGGCGCCGGCGCAGGCGCCGGTCTGGGAGCCGGGGCCTGCGGCACTGGCGGCGCGGCCTCCGGCGGGGAGGACGCTGGAGCGGGTGGTGGCGCCGAGGGCTGGGATCCAACCGGCGGAAACCGCAGGTACACGTGCAGCACTTGAAACGGCTGCACGAATACTGAGGTCTGGAAGACGCGACCGTCTTCCAGAACAACCCCCACTTCATGATGGCCTGAGGCCACCTGGATGGGGGCGTTCCACCAGCCGTCGTGCCGATTTACGAGGCCAACCTCGGCCCCGTTAACCGTCACGATTCCCCTCTTGACGAGGGCGATCTCGTCCTCTGGCACCAGTTCCAAGTGGAACTTGACGCCCGGGGCCTGCCACAGGACCCGGTACGGGTACCCGTAGCCGTAGCCACCGTACCCGCCGTACCCGTACCCCCCGGCCCTACCCCACGCCTCAAGCGTGGGGTAGTAGCCGCCGTACTGCGCTTCCGCTTCGAGCGGAAGCGCCGCTACCATTGCCGCCGCGAGGGCGGCGCTGACCATTAGGGCCTTCATGGGCCCTCCTTTCTGCCGCCCTCTGGCGGCGTTTCAATGAACTTCTATCCCCTTTTCTGAATCCCGACTTTGTGTCGGAACTCGGAAAAGGGTGGGAGGCGAAGCGAATTTGCTCGCCTCCCCTGAACTTTGACTTGGGCTGAGTGCTCAACCCTTTGCCCCGCGTTGCGCGGGGAGGCGCAGGTCAGCGCCTCTACTCCTCGAAACGGCTGAACGCCGTGATGTAAGCCGTCGGGTGCCCTACCTCTTTCCTGACGAAGTCTCGTATGGCAATCAAATCCTCGTCGTTTTGAATCCTGTGGGATTGGTTGACGATTAGGGTTCCGTGAGCGAACCCTCTATCGTTTTGTGCCATCCAGCCAACAAGGTAGCGGTACGGTATTTTCTTCTGCTCTGTCATCTCTCCTCCTCTGCCAGCCTCTGGCGGGCGATGTTGTTGTGTGCTGTTCGGCCTGCCCCGCACCGAACTTGTTCTGGTGCGGGGCTCCTCGCGAGCCGAGACCGAGGAACAATCTTTTCTTCTCCGGTCCCGACTCGCGGGTCCCGCCTCCGCATGAGCTTCGGCGAGGCAAGTCAGGAGCACTCAATTTTTTACCTCGCCGAAGCTCTGCGAAGCAGAGCGAAGGCGGGTGACTGGCCGCTTGTCAACACCAGGTGTTGACAAGGGTTGGCCCTTGTGCCGGGGCTGCGCCCTCCCTTGATAAACTCAGGAAGGTTGTGCCACTCAGCTGAAAGAACTAAATAAGCGGCCAAGAGAAGGCCGCATTTAACTCGCTTTGCGAGTTCTTGCTGACCCCTCCTAAAAGGAAGGGTCAGCAAGCCCAGGGTTTAACATATAACCTCCCCAAGGTTAGAACCCGCAAAATTACGCAGTAATTTTGCCCCTCTCTCTATTGCTTTATTATTTTCAAAGAAACTCTCTTATTTTCCGCTTATAAGCCATTATAGCATATACTTTTAGATTTGTCAAGTACCCACCCTGTAGGGGTTGCCCTCTAGCAAAAAACATGTAAAATGGACTTATGGTTGGTATCAGAAAAGCACTTCAGAAAGACAGAAAAAACATTTTAAAAATCATCGGCGCGCTTCGCTTGGACGTCCCAGGATTTATTTGGGCGGACGAGGAGTTTGTCAAAAGCCAGATTAAAAAAGGAGAATACTTCGTTGCCGAGGACAGAAACCAAGTTGTAGGCGTAATCAGCTTGAGAAAGAAGGCCGACAATATAATGTATATTGAGACGCTGGCCGTTGCGGAGAAATTTCGGGGTCGGGGCATCGGCACAAAGTTAGTGGAGTTTGCCAAGTCCGCGGCAAAAGAACAAAAAGTCCAAGCCCTGCGCGCCTACGCCTTTTACGAGTACGAAACGGGCGACTTTTACAAAAAACTAGGATTTTCTTTGCTTAAAAAACGGGGGGTGTATAGTAACCGCAAGTTTTATCGCCTGGAATACACAGAGCAAAAAAATGACCCTTCGGCAGGGGCTTTAACTGAGCTCAGCCGAATGTCCTCAGGCTGGCTAGCAAACTTTTGGCGAAAACCGGCTATAGCGTCATTCGCCATAGTAGCTCTGGCCTCCGTGGTTGCAGCGTTCATTATATTTGGTTCTCCTGTTCTACCTTTTGCGTCGCAAAAGGCCGTGGCAGTAGTAAACGGAGAAAAAATTACCAAAGACGTTTTTGATTCACGCCTTGAAAGAATGCTGCAGACCGAACCTGCCCAAGTCAACACTGTCCAAGCGCGTCAGGTTTTGGACTTAATGATAAACGAAGTTCTCTTGTTCCAGGACGCGAACCAAAGAGGAGTTGCGGCGGACGAGGCGGAAGTTGAAAATCAGTTTGGGCAAATCTTGGCGCAGTTTCCCACGGAGGAAGAGTTTGAACAAGCCCTCAGCCAGGAAGAAACTTCTCGTCAAGAACTGAAAAAAGAGATAGAAAAAATGGTTATTTTTGACAAGTATTTTGGCATCTTGATCCAAGAAAGAAGTATAGTGGCCGAGGAACAGGAAGTGAAAGATTTCTACGAAGGCCTCCCCGCCCAAGAAACGCAAGAACTTACTGAAGTACGAGAACAAATTGAACAATCTATTATTTCCCAAAAACTCCAGGTTGAGCTGCAAGAAGTTATAGCCGAACTCCGCGCCAAAGCAAAGATAGAGATATTTATATGAAAACCTACGCCCGAGCAGGCGTCAGCAGGAATCTAAGGAAAGAAGCAAAAAAGTCGCTGAAAGTTATTTCAGCGACTTTTGGAACCAGCAAGAGTCGCATCATAAAAACTCCTTTCAATTTTCTTTACCCCGTCGGAAAAAATGTTTATCACGTTAAGACCTCAGACGGCGTGGGAACAAAGGTTCTCTTAGCGCAAGCCGCAAGAAAACACGACACCATTGGAATTGACGCCGTTGCCATGGTCGTGAACGACTGCATAAGGTGCGGGGCAAGGCCAATAGCTTTTACCGACATAATTGACCTTAAAAAATCCGACCCGAAACTTTTCTCGGAGCTTCAAAAAGGTTTGATCTTGGGAGCTGAGCGCGCTGGTTGTCCTTTGGTGGGCGGGGAAACAGCCGACGTGCCGGAACTCTTGAAAGTCCCCTACCACATAAACTGCGACTGCGTCGGAGAGGTGAAAAAGAAAGACATAATCACCGGAGAAAAAATAAAGGCGGGAAACGTTGTGATTGGACTGCGAAGTTCCGGCCTCCATTCAAATGGGTTTACGCTTGCTAGAAAAGTCCTGTTCAAAAAATGGGGCGGCAAGTTTGATTTTTCCGCAAAACCGAAAGGGTTTGACCGCTCTTTGTTTAAGACGTGCTTGGAACCCACAAAGATTTACGTTAGGCAGTTTTTGAAAGCCGCTAAAAAGTTCAGGATTTTGGGAGCGGTGCATATTACGGGCGACGCGTATTTGAAGTTTCAAAACCTAATGAAGGACTCTCTGGGTTTTGAGTTTGACAACTTCAAACCCCAGCCGATTTTTGACTTGATTCAAAAAACAGGCAAGGTTTCCAACAAAGAAATGTTTAAAACTTTTAATATGGGTTGGGGGTTTGCTCTAATCCTTCGCGAGCGCGACACGATTCCAGCTTTGGCTATTCTGAAAAAAGAGAGACAGTCAGCCGAAATAATCGGAAGAGTTACCCTTGAAAATAAAATCGTTATCAAGTATAAAGATAAAATAATAACACTCTAAACTTATGGCGCAAGTAACAATAATTTTGGGATCCGCCTCTGACAAACCGATTCTTGAAAAGTGTAAGTTGGTTCTTGAAGGGTTTGGGGTGAAGTACGAAGCTTTCGTAGCATCTGCGCACAGAAGTCCTGAAAAGGTTGAGGAAATTGTCAAAAACTCCGCGGCCGATATTTTTGTGGCCATCGTGGGTTTGTCGGCGGCTCTGCCTGGAGTCATAGCTTCAAAAACAACAAAGCCGGTAATAGGAGTGCCGATTGACTCAAAGCTCGGAGGCCTTGATGCGCTTTTGGCAACTGTCCAGATGCCCCCTGGCATTCCTGTGGCTGCAGTTGGGATTGACAGAGGAGAAAACGCGGCGCTATTGGCGATTGAAATTCTTGCTTTGAAGGATGACGACCTGAAAAAAAAGCTGCAAGATTACCGAAAGAAAATGGCGGAGAAAATTGAAAGAGATAACCGAGAGCTATAGGATCGGCAACGAAGTTTCAGTTCACCGGTCGTCCAAATCCCAGCGAGATTTGGCGACCTGCGCTCTCGGCCTTTTATCCGCTTGGGCGGAACCATGCTAAAAGACCTGCGAGAGCTGTCCTGAAACTTGTTGCTGATCCTCTATTTTATATCTTATTTGCTTCGCAAAAACTTGATGAGCGCGTGTGCCGAAATGTCGCTTCCCGAGCATAAAACATACCTATGAGCATTCACCCCATTGACTATCGCTACGGCTCGCCAGAGATGCGAAAGATTTTTGACGAGGAAGTGCGCCTGAACCTCTACTTAAAAGTTGAGGCGGCCTTAACAGCGGCCTTGGCAGAGCTTGGCAAAATACCAAAAGAAGTCGCCAGAGAAATCAGAAAAAAGGCGAATGTCAGATTTGTAAAGCTTGCGAGAGTTAAAGTGATAGAGCGCGAAACAAAACACGACTTAATGGCAGTTGTAAAGGCCTTAACCGAGGTTTCTGGCATATCGGGCAAATACGTTCACTTGGCTGCCACCAGCTACGACATTGTTGACACGGCTCAGGCGCTTCAAACAAAAGAAGCGCTTGACGTTATTTTGACAAAGGGTAAAAAACTTTTGAAAAGCTGTTTGACTTTGGCCAAAAAACACAAAGACCTCATTATGGTTGGCAGAACGCACGGCCAGCACGCGCTGCCCATCACTTTTGGCTTTAAGTTTGCCAACTACGCAGATAAAATAGGAAACGATTTGGAGGCATTGCGGCAAAATCAAAAAAATATTGTTGGAAAATTTTCTGGAGCCGTAGGGACATTCGCGGCACAGCAGGTTCTTGGGATAAATGGCCAAACGGTTGAGAAAAAAATAATGGGAAAACTGGGACTGAAAGCCGCCGACATAAGCACCCAGGTTGCTCCAAGAGAGAACATAGCCAGAGTGGTTTGCGACTTGGCAATACTGGCTGGCACCTGTGAGCAAATTGCAAAAGAAATCCGTAATCTCCAGAGAACAGAGATAGCCGAGGTTTCAGAACCCTTTGGCGAAAAACAAGTCGGTTCTTCGGCAATGCCGCAAAAGCGAAATCCGGTTGACGCAGAAAACGTTTGCGGCAACTGCCGTGTCATCAGGTCTTGCGTGGGACCAGCTCTTGAAAACATCGCCTTGGAACACGAAAGGGATTTAACCAACTCTGCGGCTGAAAGAAGCTTATTGCCGACTATTTTTGTTTTAATGGACGATGTTTTGGAAAGAATGAATAAAGTGGTAAAAGGGCTCAAGGTTTTTCCGGAAAATATGAAAAAGAACCTTGAACTAACAAAAGGCGCCATAATGGCAGAAGCCCTCACCACGGAGCTTACAAAAAGAGGCATGGTAAGGCAGAAAGCGCACGATATTTTAAGAAAGAGTTCGCACAAGGCATTATCAAAAAACATACACTTGAAAGAAGTTCTCGCCAAAAACAAAGAAGTATTAAAATATCTTGAAAAAAAAGAGTTGGAAAAAATAATGGACTACAAAAAGTACACAGGCCTATCCACTGAAAAAACCGAACAAATAATAAAAAAATGGCAAAACTTTTAAGCTCGGGGAAAGATATCTACAAGAGAACAATACAAACATACGAGAAGCTGGGATCAAAGTATACCAAGGGGATAAAAAACATAAAGGTGAAAGAATTTCCAGAGTTTGTTAAGATTTTGCCAAAAGGAGGCAGAGTTTTGGACATTGGTTGCGCCACCGGCAGGGACTCCAAAAGATTCTTACAAAAGGGCTTTAAGGTTGTTGGGATTGATTTGGTGGATTCATTTTTAAGAGAGGCAAGGAGCGATATGCCGCAAGCTAAGTTTATTAAAATGGACTTGTTTAACCTGAATTTCCCAAGTAATTACTTTGACGCTGTCTGGGCTAACGCAGTTCTCTTGCACATTAAGAAAAAAGATATTCCTAAAGCATTAAAAGGATTTTATAAAATTTTAAAATCAAAAGGTAAATTACATATTAGGGTTAAACAAGGTAAGGGAGCAAGATACAAAGCAGAAAGATTGTCAGTTGGCGAAAAGCGATTATTTGTTTATTTTTCAAGCAGTGAACTTGAGCGACTTGTGAAAAAAGCCGGATTTAGTATAATCATCACAAGAATTTTTCCCGACGAATTGAGAAGAAAAGATGTTAAATGGATTAGTCTTTGGGCAGAGAAATAAAAATTAGTAGTTTAATTTTATGCAGCCAATCAGAATTTATCAGGGGTCGGCAAAAAATGTTTTTGTTTTTGTAGAACCGACAAAAGAAAAACCGGGCAAAGGCGTTTTTGAGTTTTTGGATTATTTTTCGGTTTTTGACTGGGGGCAATTTTTGGCAGACCCGATTGAGAAAAAGGGGCTGGCAATGGCGGCTGTAGCCAAAAAACATTTTGAGGTTTTAGAGGCAGAGGGGATAAAAACGCATTATCTTGGCATGGCAAGTCCAACGCAAATGAACGTTGCTCTGTTTAACGTACCGGAGCCATACACGCAAGTTCCTCAAGGGTCAAGAAACTATCTTTTGCCCATTGAAATAATTTTCAGGGTTTACACTCATCCTGAAAGTTCGGACCTCAAAAAAATAAAACAAGGCAAAAGAACCTGGCAAGAATTGGGCTATGATGAAATGCCAGAGCCAAACAAAAAACTTCCGCGCGCAAAAATAAGTTATTCCACGAAACTTGAAGAAACCGACAGGGTTTTGACTAAAGAAGAAGCAAAAGTTTTGGCAGGGCTTACTCCGCAAGAATTTGAAAAATTGGAGGAACTGGCGCTTAAAGTTGAAGAAATAGTCACAAAACACGCAGAAAAAGTTGGGCTTTTGCACTACGACGGCAAAATAGAAATTGCAAAAGACCAAAATGGCTATTTTGTTGTTGTTGACGTTGTGGGCACTTTAGACGAAGACAGATTTATGGTGGAAACTGAGCCAGGCAAGTTTGTTGATTTCAGTAAACAATTTATCAGAAATTGGTTTTTGAGAGAAGGCAGTTGGAAAAGACAAGTGGAAGAAGCGAAACTAAAAGCCGAGGAGCAAAGAATAAAAGATTGGAAAAAGTTTTGCCCCCAACCTCCCTCCCTGCCCGAGGATTTTCGTAAACTGGTAAGCGAAATGTATTTGGCTGACGCCCAGGCCCGAACTGGCGAAAAAATGGGAGCTGAGCTATCCTTGAAAGAAACTGTCAAAAAAATGTCTTATGCATCGCATTGAAGTTTACTTAAAACCAAACTTCAGAGACGTTGCCGGGGAAAAATTGGCCCGGCAAATTTTAGATGAGCTAAAATACACTGTAAAAAAAGTGAGTGCGCTTGACGTTTATACTTTGGATTTTGACTTACCTCAAGCCGATCTTAAATTTCTCGGAGAAAATCTTTTTTCTAACCCTTTGGTTCAAGAATTCAGCATTGATAAACCTTTATCTGATGACTCCTACACTTATCTGGAAGTTGGTTTTAAGCCCGGAGTAACCGACAACGTGGGTCAAAGAGCCAAGGAAGCGATAGAAGACATTTTGAAAATAAAACTTTCGGAAGATAAAAGTGTCTATACTTCAAAAAAATATCTCATTGTTGGCGAAGGGCTAAACGAAAAAAATCTTGAAACAATCACCAAAAAACTTTTGGCAAATGAACTAATTCAACGCTGGTCTGTTGGTTCCGTTTTACCGGTCCCAAGAGTTAAGATTCACCATGAACCAAGAGTTGAAACGATTAACCTAAACGTTACAGACGACCAGCTTCTAAAAATAAGTAGCGACCGAAAGCTGGCTTTGAATCTACAAGAGATACAAAAAATCAAAGAATACTTCGGCAGTAGAAAGGCAACTGATGCAGAACTTGAAGCCCTGGCGCAAACGTGGTCTGAACACTGCAAGCACAAAATTTTTAACGCAAAAATAAAATATAACGATGGAGAAAAAATTCAAGAAATAGATGGCCTGTTTGACACTTTTATCAAGAGCTCAACAAAACAGCTCGCAAAACAACTGTCTTGGGTTGTTTCGGTTTTGTGGGACAATGCGGGCCTGGTGCGTTTTAACAAGGACTTGCTCTTGGCTGTAAAATGCGAAACACACAACAGTCCTTCAGCAGAGGAGCCATTTGGGGGTGCTGAAACCGGCATTGTGGGAGTTTACAGAGACATTATGGGAGCGGGACTTGGGTGCAATTTAATTTTTGGAACTTACGGTTTTTGCACTGGAAATCCCTTTTATTCTGGCGAATTGAAACCCAAGATACACCCTAAGCGCTTACTGGAAGGCGTTAGAAAGGGTGTTGAGTCGGGCGGCAACAAAAGCGGAGTGCCAACCGTCTACGGAATAACTTTTTTTGACGAAGGATACATGGCAAAGCCCGCAATTTTCGTGTCTGCTGGCGGCTTGATTCCATTAAAAATAAAAGGGAAGCCAAGCCACCAAAAAAGGGCAGACCCGGGCGACTTGATCCTCATGGCAGGCGGTAGGGTTGGCATTGACGGCATTCACGGGGCAACGGAGTCGTCAATGGAGTCGGGGGAACAAATATCTTCCTCGCATGTTCAGATTGGTGACCCTTTCACGCAAAAAAAACTGTACGATTTTTTGATGGAAGCTCGCGACTTCGGACTTTTAAAGTGCATAACAGACAACGGCGCCGGGGGCCTGTCTTCTTCCGTCGGGGAAATGGCGAAATTTTCAGGCGGTTTTGAACTATGGCTGGATAAAGTGTCTCTAAAGTACTCCGGGCTTGACCCTTGGCAGATTCTCGTTTCAGAATCCCAAGAAAGAATGACTTCAGCCGTTGAGCCATCAAAAATTGAAGAACTACTGAAGCTCGCCAAAAAACACGATGTTGAAGCGACTGTTGTCGGAAAATTTACTGACTCTAGAAAGTTTCACTGCGTTTATAAAGACAAAACCGTGACTGACCTGGACATGGATTTTTTACACAACGGAGTTCCGCAAATGGAATTGGAAGCCGAGTGGCTGAGTCCAGAGCAAAGAGGACTTTCTGAACCAAACCTTCAAGAACCTTCTGATTACGGCAAGGCGCTTGTAGAAGTGCTCGGTCGCATCAACATTGCAAGTAAGGAGTTTATCGTGCGGCAGTTTGACCATGAGGTTCAGGGCAAAAGCGTTGTCAAACATTTGGTGGGCAAAGACAGCGATGTTTTTTCTGACGCCGCGGTCTTGAGGCCCTCTTTTGAATCCAAAGAAGGCATTGCCGTGTCTGTCGGAATCAACCCCATTTACGGCAAAATTGACACTTACTGGATGGCAGCTCTGGCGCTTGACGAAGCAATAAGAAGAATCATTGCCGTGGGCGGAAGTTTAAAACAAATAGCCCTCAACGACAATTTTTGCTGGCCCAGTCCCCTTCCCTCGCATCAAAACCAAAACGCCAAATACAAACTTGCCCAACTCGTAAGAGCTAACCAGGCGCTTTACGATTTCACTCTGACTTTCAAGACGCCTTGCGTTTCGGGCAAGGACTCAATGTCAATGGACGGAACCTTGAAAGACGCTCAAGGCACAGAACAGCGGCTCTCCGCCCTTCCCACGCTGCAATTCACGGCCGTGGGAAAAATAGACAATGTTGAGAAATGTGTAACAATGGACGTGAAAACACCCGGGGATTTTTTGTATGTTTTGGGAGAAACCAGAGACGAGCTCGGCGGTTCTGAATATTACGAAATGAGGGGTGAGTTAGGGTTGAACGTTCCGAAAGTTGACGCGGGAAATTTTATCAAACTATACAACGGATTATCGCAGGCGATTGAAAAGGGTTATGTCAAGTCAGCCCACGGCCTTTACAAAGGCGGCTTGGCAGTGGGCTTGGCGCAAATTGCGTTTGCTGGCGGCTATGGTTTGGAAGTTGATTTGGACAAAGTTCCGAATGACAACTTGGAAAGAACGGATAAGATTTTGTACTCGGAATCGGCAGGCAGATTTTTGTTAACGGTTTCTCCGGAAAACGTTAAAAAGTTTGAAGCCTCTTTGAAAGGAAGTGTTTTTCAGAAAATCGGCGAGGTTAAAGAAAACGAAACTCTAAAAATTACTTACAAAGGAAAAGTGATAATTCAGGAAATCCTGCATAACTTAAAAGAAACCTGGCAAAAAACTTTTAAACAAGGTTGTGCTAAGCCGGGCTTAGCATAAGCCCTAACAGATTATTTATGACGCCCAAAGCTTTAATTTTATACGGATATGGAATCAACTGCGACGAGGAGGTGCAACATGGTTTTGACTTGACAGGAGCTAAAACCGAAAGAGTCCACCTAAATCAGTTGATTAGTGGTGAGAAAAAGCTGACGGACTATCAAATTTTGGCTCTGCCCGGGGGCTTTTCTTTTGGAGACGACTTGGGCGCGGGAAAAGTTCTGGCCGTAAAAATTAAATATAACTTGCAAGACCAGCTTTCCGCTTTTGTTGAAAAAGGAGGTTTAATAATCGGCATTTGCAACGGATTTCAGGCATTGGTGAAATTGGGCGTTCTTCCGGGAACTTTGTTTGCCAACGATTCGGGCAGGTTTGAAGACAGATGGGTTTATCTTAAAATAAATCAGGACTCTCCCTGCATTTTTACCAAAGGCATTGACCGGCTTTACTTGCCGGTGCGCCACGGAGAGGGAAAGTATATTTCGGGGGACGCAAAACTCCAGATTGTGGCGCAGTATGTTGACGAGAAAGGGGAGTTGGCCGGTTACCCGGCCAACCCAAACGGCTCAGAACTGAACATTGCCGCAGTTTGCAATGATACTGGCAGAATCTTTGGGATTATGCCTCACCCCGACGCTTTTTTGTACTCGCAAAACCACCCGCGCTGGACTCGCGAAAAAATATCCGCAGGCGCCGGCCTGAAAGTTTTCCAAAACGCCGTTGAGTTTGTAAAAAAGTTATGAAAATAATCTTAGGTTCTCAATCAAAGTGGAGGAAGGAGATATTGGAGAGAATGGGATATGAATTTAAAGTTATGGTTGCCGATATTGACGAAAAGGCAGTGCGCTTTGGTGACCCGAAAAAACTGACCTTGGCTTTGGCTAAAGCCAAAGCCGACGCGCTTTTGCCAAAAATTAGGGAAGACGCAATTTTGATTACGGCCGACCAGGTAATTATTTGTAACGGAGTAATACTGGAAAAACCACGCGATGCCAGAGAGGCAGAAGAGTTTTTGCGTGGCTACAATAAATATCCGGCTGAAGCCGTTACGGCAGTGGTGGCTTTGAACACCGCCAATAAAAAAAGAAGTGAGGGGGTTGATATAGCCAAAGTGTATTTTCGTCCCTTGGCCGAAGAAAAAATCCGCAAGTGGGCAGCTTCCAATGTTGTTCTTACCTGCGCCGGAGGGTTCTGCATAAACGACCCTTCTTTTAAGGAGGCGGATTTCTATGAAAGAGTTGAAGGAGATATTGACAGCGTTGCGGGCCTCCCTAAAGCACTTACGGAAAGGTTAATTAAAGAAGTACAAAGCTAAAGGGCGTTGCTATTTTATAAATATTTTGGTACCATATAAATATGCCACAAGATTTAATTGAGTTTTACGGGACGGAATGCGTCCACTGCAGAGAAATGGAGCCCTTAATTGAAAAACTGGAAAAAGAGGAGGGTTTAAAAATTGAAAGATTGGAGGTTTGGCACAATACTGACAACTTGAATATAATGCGAGAACTTGATAAAGGTTATTGCGGTGGAGTTCCGTTCTTTTACAACAAAAAAGCAAACAAGTGGATTTGCGGTTCAACTTCTTACGAAAAGTTTAAGGAGTGGGCTAAAGGCCAGTAAAGAAAGGAGGTGAATATGGCAAAAAAGTGCCGCATTTTGGATTTGCCGCCGGCAAACGCTTTGTACAACACTGCTCTTGACAAGTTCCTACTTGAAAAGGCGGCTCAAGGAGAATTTACCCTAGCTTTTACCAGATGGTTTCCCTCTGTTTTGGTGGGTCGTTCCCAGAATATAGCCCTAGACGTTGACTTGGCCGAGTGCCAAAAGAGGGGCATTGGAGTAATGCGTCGGCTCTCGGGCGGCCAAGCAGTGTATCTGGACGATAGTTACATTGTTTTCACGCTTGCCGGACCGCGTTCGCATTTTCCGACAAAGCTGGACGATTTGAGAAGGCAAATTTGTGAGGCCTCTGCCAAAGCCTTGAGACAGTTAGGGATTCCGGCTGTTTTTTACAAGCCGGATAATTTGGTCGTGGATTCTGACAGATTAAAAACTTTGGGAAATTCCGGCCAAGTTATAAAGCGGGAGGTCGTAGCTGTTGAAGCGAGCATTCGTTACGACTTGCCCACTAGCGGTTTACAAGAAATGCTTGCAGTATTGCGTACAAACGGCCGGAGCTTGAAAGAGTTCTTTGAACCGGCCAAACGCTCTCTGGCCTGTATTAAACACTTCAGAGAGTCTTATCCTAAATTGGTTAAGGCGTTTCTGGCTGGGGCGATTGCAACGAGTTACGGCTGCGAAGTTTACAACGACAGCTTGGCGCCAGAGGAAGATGTGGAGGTTCACCGACGCGCAGCAGAGCTTGCGGCTGAACCACTCCAAGATCAGCCCCATTACACTTCGCGGGGCGTTTGCTATTTTTACTTGAACGGCAGGTGCATTGTTCCTGAGATTGCCGACTTCCTGGCGGAAGTTAAGCCCAGTACTTACCTGGAATCCACAATTTCTTAGAAGGTCTCTTTGTTGAGACCTTTATTGTTTATTGTTATAATCATACAATGCTGCAGTTTCTCTCCTCGGAAGGGAAAATCGTAAATAAAAAAGGGCTGCCTAAAATCGCTGCAAAAGAACTCAAAAGAATTTATGAGCTCATGGTTTTGAGCCGCGTTTTTGACGATATTGCCTTGAAACTTCAAAGAGAAGGGAGAATGCTAACCTTTGCATCCCTTTTGGGTCAAGAAGCCAGTCAGGTTGCCTCCTCGGTCGTTTTCGAGAATGACGACTGGTTTGTGCCAACTTACCGAGACCACGGCGTATTGCTTGCCAGAGGATTTCCTTTGAAAGGACTGTACCTGTACTATGCTGGCGATGAAAGAGGCATGGAAATTCCAAAAGAAATTCAAGCTCTGCCCCCGACCATCCCTATAGGTTCCCATATTCCTCATGCCGTTGGTATCGCTTGGGCGCAAAAACTGCAAAAAAGAAAATCTGTCTGCGCTGTTTACTTTGGCGAGGGTTCTACGAGCAAGGGCGACTTTCATGAAGGAATAAATTTCGCGGGGGTCTTTAAAGTTCCCTGCATTTTCATTTGCCAAAATAACCAGTGGGCTATTTCGGTACCGACATCTCGCCAGACGGCTTCTGAAAGTTTTGTCAAAAAAGCCGAGGCCTGCGGCATTGAAGGAGTTTTGGTTGACGGCAACGACGCCTTGGCCGTTTACAAGGCGACCAAGGACGCCTGTGACAAAGCCCGCAAAGGAGGAGGTCCCACTTTTATTGAGTGCTACACTTATCGCTTAGAAAGCCACACCACGGCCGACGACTGGAAAAGATACAGGAGCCAAAAAGAAGTTGACTCCTGGAAGAGAAAAGATCCTTTATTGCGCCTCGCAAAATATATGAAAAAAGAGAAGCTGCTTTCCAAAAAAGAAGAAAAAGAAATTTTTGATTCTGCCCAACAGAAAGTGAAAGAAGAGGTGGCAGAGTTTGAGGCAACTCCCCTGCCAAAAGCGGAAGATATGTTTAAATATATTCCATAAAATCCGAAGGTCGCTGAGACTTCGTCTCCTTTCCCGCCTCGTTCCGCTTCGCGAAACTCGGCGCACGAAGCACGAAATCCGAAACAAATCCCAATGACCAAAATTCTAAAGCCGAAGTTTAGCAAAGCTGAACGAGGCGTGAGAGGAGGGCGAAGCCCTCAGCGAAATTCTAATCATGTTTTTAATTTCGGAAATTAGAATTTAGATATTGTTTCGAATTTCGATATTCGAATTTCGAGTTTAAACCTATGCCCATACTAAATCTCGTAGAAGCAATTAGAACCACTCTTGAGCAGGAAATGGCAAGAGACCCGAAAATTATTTTGTTGGGCGAAGACGTTGGGAAAAACGGCGGGGTTTTCCGCGTGACAGAAGGCCTATGGCAAAAGTTTGGCCAAGAAAGAGTTATTGACACTCCTTTGGCGGAAGTCGGAATTATGGGAGTTTCTATTGGCTTAGCGGTTGCCGGCCTTCGACCGGTTCCAGAAGTTCAGTTTGACGGATTTTCCCTGCCAATGCTGGACCAGCTTTACAATCACGCCGCTCGCATAAAAAGGAGGAGTCAAGGCAAGTATTCGTGTCCCTTAGTTTTAAGAGTGCCGCATGGAGGAGGAATTAAGGCCTACGAGCACCATTCAGAATCATTGGAAACATTTTTCTGCTACATTCCGGGCTTGAAGGTTTTAGCCCCCTCGCGCCCGTATAACGCCAAGGGCTTGCTGGTTTCCGCTTTGCGCGAGACAAGCCCCGTTATATTTTTGGAGCCAAAAAAAGTTTACAGAGCAATAAAAGAAGAAGTGCCCGAGGAGCCTTACGCCTTACCCCTTTGTAAGGCAGACCTTGTGCAAGAGGGTAAAGACGTTACAATAATTGCGTGGGGGGCTCTTCAAAGAGTTGTTCTGTCTGCTGCCGAGGACTTGGTTGACAAATACTCAATTGAAATTATTGATTTGTTGAGCTTGGCGCCTCTGGACAAAGAAACGATTTTGCGTTCTGTCAAAAAAACCGGCAGATGTGTTATAGTTCAGGAGGCGCCCAAAACCTGCGGTTTCGGCTCAGAGTTGGCTGCCGTGATTCAAGAAGAAGCGATTTTGAACCTGAAAGCTCCTGTTTTGAGAGTTGCGGGGCCCAACACTGCAATGCCCCTTGCGCGCTTGGAAAACTACTACATTCCGGATAAAGAAAAGATTATAGTAGCGGTAGAGAAGGTAATGGCGTTCTAATGAAAAAATTTCGTATTTTCGTATAAATTTCGTAATTTCGTAAGATATGAAAGAGTTTAAATTCCCGGACATTGGCGAAGGGATTGAAGAAGGAAAAATTGTTAAGTGGCTCGTAAAAGAGGGCGATTTTATCAAAGAGCACCAAGCAGTGGGAGAGGTTGAAACCGACAAAGCCGTGGCTGAAATTCCTTCTCCTTTTGAAGGAGCTATACTAAAAATCAATTTTAAGGAAGGTGAAACAGTTAAAGTCGGCGAAGTACTTTTCGTTGTCGGCGAAAAAGGAGAAAAAACTGTTTCAGCGGCCAAAACGAACTCCAAAACGGCGGAGGACAGACCTCCGCGCGCTCAAAAATTGAAGGCGGCGGGCGCCGTCGGATACTTGGAAGAAGCCGCGGAAGGAGAAACGCTGGCAACACCCTCGGTCAGAAAACTGGCAAAAGAGCTTGGAGTTAATTTAGCGAAAATTAAGGGCACGGGCCCCGGCGGTCGAATAACAGAAAAAGATCTACCCGTTGTAAAAAAACCTGAAATCAAAAAAAAGAGAAAATACGACTTATGGGGCTATGTTGACTACGTTCCTTTGAACAACATAAGAAGGGTTACGGCAAGGCACATGACAGAGGCCTGGCTGAAAGCTCCGCAAGTAACAATAATGTCCGAACCGGAAGTAAAGAAACTGGTAAAGTTCAGGGAAAAAGAAGGAGCCAAAGCCGAGAAAAAAGGCATAAAGCTCACTTTTCTCCCTTTTATTATGAAAGCTTGCTGGCAAGGAATGAAAGAGTTTCCCTTGCTTAACTCCAGTTTTGACGACGGAGCGCAGGAAGTGATAGTCAAAAAGTACTATAACTTTGGCGTGGCCGTTGACGTTGACGGCGAGGGGCTGGTGGTACCAGTGGTTAAAGGAGTGGATATGAAAAACTGCTTGGACATTGCCAAAGAAATAGTTGAGTTAGCCAACAAAGCGCGCAAAAAGAAGTTGGACATTCAAGAAATGAGAGGCGGCACTTTCACAATAACAAACTACGGCAGCTTGGGTGGAGTTTTTGCGACTCCGATTATAAATTATCCGGAAGCCGCCATTTTGGGTTTGGGGCGCATAAGAGACGAAAAGTTCCCTCTCTCTTTAACTTTTGACCACCGCATTTTGGACGGAGCTTACGCCGTAAGATTCTTGAACTCTCTTGGTTCTCACTTGCAAAGTCCGGAAAAACTTTTTATACTAACTTAATTATTCTATGTGCGGCATTATTGGAATTCACGCCAAAGGAAAACCAGTGGCGCCTGAACTCTATGATGGCCTCGTGCATTTACAGCACAGGGGGCAAGATGCAGCTGGCATGCTTACTTCTGACGGCTCTTTTCACTTGAAAAAAGGGGCGGGTTTTGTAAGAGAAGTTTTTCACGACGCCAACGTGAAAAGATTGAAAGGCGACTGGGGCATCGGCCACACAAGATATTCAACCACAGGGTCTGCTCAAAGCTTAAAAAACGCGCAGCCCTTTTGTTTTGAGGGAAAATACTGCGTTGCCATGAACCACAACGGAAATCTGACAAACTACTACGAGCTTTATCAAGAAATGAAAAACCAGGGCATCAAGTTTGAAACCACCTCCGACATTGAAGTTTTGTGCCGCGTGTTCGCAAAAGAACTTGAAACTCACCCTTCCGCCGAATCCGGCGGAGGAGGTGATTTTTTTGAAACGGTGTGCAAGGCAACTGAAGCCGTGTATGAAAAGACCAAAGGCGGCTATTCGGTAGTTGGCGTGATCAAAGGCAAAGGGCTCTTTGCCTTTCGCGATCCCCACGGAATTCGGCCGCTTGTGTGGGGCGCCAGAAAAAATGGCCAGGGAAAAGAGGACTATATTTTTTCTTCTGAAGGCACTATGTACCACCACCTTGGCTTCAAGTTCATGGGAGATGTTGGGAACGGCGAGGTGTTTTTCGTTGACCAAGAAGGAAAAATGTACCGGAAAGTGCTAAGGTCTGAGTCCTTGACGCCTTGCGTTTTTGAATATGTTTACTTTGCAAGGCCTGACGCTCTCATCAACGACGTCAGCGTATACAGATCACGGCTGCGCATGGGCCAGAACTTGGCAAGAAAATGGAAAAAGCTTTACCCTTCAATTAAACCTGACGTAGTTATTCCAGTGCCCAACTCCGCTAACACCGCGGCTCTGGCGCTAGCCGGTCAGTTGGGCGTAAGATACTCTGAAGGTTTTTACAAAAATCCGTTCGTGGGCAGAACTTTCATTATGCCCACTCAGGAAACGAGGGAGAAATCAATCCGCAGAAAACTGACGCCGCAAAAATTTGAGATTCGCGGCAAAAATGTGATAGTTGTTGACGACTCCATTGTGCGGGGAACCACGAGCCGGGAAGTGGTCAGGTTGTTGCGCGATTTTGGCGCCAAAAGAGTGTATTTCTTGGTGGTCTGCCCGCCAATAAAGTTCCCTGATTTTTACGGTATAGACATTCCCACAAAAAACGAATTGATAGCGGCAAACAAAACTGAAGAAGAGGTCAGGCAGTACATTGAAGCCGACATCTTAATGTACCAAAGCATTGAGGGGCTGGTGGAAGCGGTAACCAGAAAAGGAAATCACAAAATATCCCGTCTATCAATGCCATATCTTGACGGCTGGTACGTAACCCAAGACGTTACTCAAGAGTCAATGCTCGCCGTTGAAAAAGCCCGAACCAAGGAACGGGCTGTTTCTCCAATAAAAGTATGAAAGCGCTTGTTGTTGGCTCAGGCGGCAGAGAAGAGGCCCTAGTCCGAACTCTTTTGCACTCCAGGTATAGACCTGAAGTTTTTTGTTTAGGCCCCTGGAAAAATCCTGGCATTACCGAGCAGGCCGCGGATCTGCGAGTTGGCAATATAACAAATCCTGCTGAAGTTGTTGGGTATGCGAAAGAAGTTACGGCTAAGCTTGCCGTCGTAGGCCCTGAAGCCCCTTTAGAAGCCGGCGTTGCCGACGCACTTTTGGAAGCGGGTATCCCAACGGTCGGACCAGAAAAAGAACTGGCCCAAATTGAAACCAGCAAGTCATTTTGCCGCAATCTTTTGGCTGAATACCATATTGACGCCTCGCCAAAACACAGATATTTTTCTTCTTTGGAAGGGGTCAAAGAGTGGGTGGAAGAACTGCAAGGCAACTACGCTGTAAAAGCCGACGGTTTGATGGGAGGCAAAGGAGTGAAACTTTCGGGAGCCCATTTGAAAGACGTAAAAGAAGCCCTTGCCTGGTGCCGCGAGATTTTACAAGTAGGCAGAGGTTTCTTGGTGGAAGAGCGCCTTTCAGGCCCGGAGTTTTCTTTAATGAGTTTTTCTGATGGCCAAAACCTAGCTCATATGCCCCTTGTCAAAGACCACAAGCGGCTCCTGGAAGGCGACAAAGGCCCTCAAACCGGAGGCATGGGCAGTTACTCTGACGTAAACCACAAACTCCCCTTTTTGACGGACCAAGATATTGCCAGAGCCCGTGAGATTAACGAGGAAACAGTTACGGCTTTGAAAAAAAAGTTTAACAAAAAATACAGGGGCATTCTATACGGCGGCTTTATGAAAACAAAAGACGGGGTGCGGCTCATTGAATACAATGCTCGTTTTGGGGATCCGGAAGCAATAAACGTTCTCGCTTTGCTGGAGTCCGACTTCCTTGAGCTTTGCTTTGCAATCGTTGAAGGCCGTTTGTCGCAAGACAAAGCTATCTTCGCCAAAAAAGCCACGGTTTGCAAATACGCGGTGCCGGAAGGCCACCCCGACAATCCCGTGAAAGACGCCGTGATAACACCTCCCCCTGAAGCCGATATGAGCCGTCTGTATTTTGCCGGAGTGGAAGAAAAACGAGGAAAGTGGTACTGCACCGGCTCCAGAGCCGTAGCTGCTCTAGGAATTGCCGACACAATTGGAGAAGCGGAAAAAATCTCGGAGGCCGAAATCCAAAAAGTCAAAGGTCCTCTTTACCACAGAAGCGACATTGGAAAGGTATTATGATAAACTTGGCGGTTCTCGGTTCAACAAGAGGAACGGTAATGCAAGCCATTATTGACGCCGTTGAAGAAGGACGGCTCCAAGCCCAAGTTTCAGTTGTCATCAGCGATAAAAAAGACGCGTATATATTGGAAAGGGCCAAGAACCACGGAATTGAAAACCATTTCATTGACCCGGCACAAAAATCAAGAGAAGAGTTTGACAAAGAAATCACAAAGATTCTTGAACAAAAAAAAGCAGACGTCATTTTATTGATTGGCTATATGAGATGGCTTTCAGATGAGTTTGTAAAAAGGTGGGAGGGCCGAGTTATTAACATCCACCCGTCGCTTTTGCCGGCTTTTGCGGGCTTAATGGACAGGCAAGTGCACCAAGCCGTGCTTGACTCAGGCATCAAAGAAACCGGCTGCACAGCTCACTTGGTTGACAAGGGCAAAGACACGGGCAAAATACTGGTTCAGAAAAAATGCCAAGTTGAAGAGAACGACACGGTTGATTCGTTAAAAGAAAAAGTTCAAAAGCTGGAGGGCGAAGCGCTTTTGGAAGCGATACAAAAACAATATGCTTCTTTTGGGCAAGGAAATAGCGAATAAAATCATTGAGGAGTTAAAACCGGTTGCGGCGAGGCAAAAGAGGTGTCTCGCCATAGTTCAGGTTGGCCAAAATGAGGTTTCCTCGTCTTACGTTAGGAAAAAGCAGGAAAAGGCCGCAGAGCTTGGAGTTAAAGTGAAGTTGGAACGACTGACAGATTCCCTTTCTGAAAATGAGTTGAACAAAGCTGTTAGCAAGGTTGCTGCTCAAGAAGAGGTTGACGGAATGATTGTTCAACTGCCCCTGCCTTCTCATGTGGCAATGCAAGCCGTGCTTGACTGCATTCCGCCTGAAAAAGACGTTGACGTACTTTCCAGTTCGGCTTTCGGCAAGTTTGTTTTGGGAGGCTTGATGCAACCTCCGGTTGTATCCGCAGTCGCTCGGCTTTTGCAAGAAGCAAGAGTTAAGTTACAGGGTTCTGAAGTAACCGTGGTTGGTGCCGGGCGCTTGGTTGGCTTACCCTTGGCAATTTGGCTTATTCAGCAAAAAGCCACTGTTCACATGGCCACGGCTCACACGAAGAACCTTGCCGCACTCACTAAAAAGTCAGATATTGTCATTTCTGGCGCGGGAAGACCCTACCTAATTCAAGGAGGTATGATTAAAAAAGGAGTCGTGGTCATTGACGTTGGCGCAGCTTTAGACAATAACCAAATCAAGGGCGACGTTGACACAGAAAGCGTGGAAAAAGTGGCACGAGCTGTCGCCCCGGTTCCAGGCGGCGTCGGCCCCCTGACAGTCGCTTACTTATTGCGCAACCTGTTTTCGCTCTAACCAAAAAAGGGCTTGTGCTAAGTCGGACTTAGCACAAGCCCAAGAAAGAAGTTGCTACACAAAAAAACCATGGTTCAATTGTGTAGCAAAA
Organism: Parcubacteria group bacterium Gr01-1014_30; assembly: GCA_007376185.1. GTDB lineage: Bacteria > Patescibacteriota > Minisyncoccia > Minisyncoccales > 2-12-FULL-40-12 > VMFS01. The sequence continues at coordinate 3,965 of VMFS01000008.1, read as the reverse complement.
TTAACAGGGCGCGCAAAACTTGCGCGCCCATTTATAGATATAACCGCTGGATACTACGATCGGCCTCGGAGGTCAACAATCGTTTTGGCAAGTTCCGCCTCAAGCTCATAACCATCGTCTTTCTCCTCGCCATCAGCCGTCAACACTGTGATAACGTTCTCTATCTTCTTCGCGATCTTCGGAGATTCAAGAACGGCAACCACCTCTTGAGCCGCCTTCGCCGGTAGCTTGCTCCCTTGAAGGATCATCAGAAGCATACACGCCGCATAAGGCTGATCATCGTTGAGGGCCTGATCGAACCATTCACCGATCGTGACATGAAGTGGTTTTCCAACGACCTGATTATTATCCATTCTCTCATCCTCCATCCTCGATCGGCGTTGCCGGCCTCGTCGATATTTAATTCCCAAAGAGCCGATGCGCTAGCATAACACATAATAGATTCGTTTGTCAATATAAACTATTGATTACCAAAAATCAGCGATCGCTTGTTTTTTGTAGTTGATTGTCGTAGCATTATCCAATATCAACACCGGCCCGAAAAACTCCGCTTGTGCGGGGTTTTTGTTTTCTGCTATAATTGCTAAACATGTACACAATTGCCACTCTTGGCTCACACTCCTGCCTGCAAATTTTGAAAGGCGCCAAAGAAGAGGGCTTTAACACCTTGGCCGTTGCCACAAAAGATATGGCAAAGTTCTACCGCGGCTACTCTTTCATTGATGAGGTAAAAGAAATCGCGAAATGGCGCGATTTTTTTGCGCTTGAAAAAGAGTTAATCAAGAAAAACGTCATCATTGTCCCCCACGGCTCTTTCGTGGCATACTTGGGGCTCAAAGAAAACAAAAAAATGAAGGTTCCCACTTTCGGCTCAAAAGACGTTCTGGACTGGGAGCAAGACAGAAAAAAACAACGCCAATGGCTTGTTGACGCCAAAATTAAAGTTCCCCATGAGTTCAAAGACGGCTCTGAAATCAAAGGCCCTGTCATTGTAAAATTTTACGGCGCTCGTGGCGGCAAGGGATATTTTGTGGCACACAACCCCAAAGAATTCAAAAAGAAAATAGCAGCTTTTAAAGGCCGGCCTCACGTGATTCAAGAATACGTCATCGGCGCGCCAATTTACATTCACTACTTTGCCTCCCCTCTTTCGGGCCAAGTTGAAATTATGTCGGTCGACAAACGCTATGAAACAAACGTTGACTCTTTGGGCAGAATTCCGCTCAAAGGCCAAGAGCATATTGAAGTTGAACCCTCTTTCGTGGTAGTGGGCAACATTCCCTTGACTTTAAGAGAATCAATGCTGGCCAAAGCTCTGCAAATGGGGGAAAAACTGGTTGAATCGTCAAAACGTTTAATTGGCGGCCGGGGCTTGTACGGTCCCTTTTGTTTGGAAACCATTGTGCCTGAAAACCTGGAGTTCCACGTTATTGAGATATCAGCGCGCATCGTTGCAGGAACCAATATTTCAGTCCCCTACTCGCCTTATTCTTACTTCAAGCACGGCCAAGCAATGACAACCGGCAGAAGAATCGCAAGAGAAATAAAAACTGCGATTGCGGAAAACCGCCTACAAGAAGTTCTTGGATAATGGATTTGAAATCAATTTTGCGGAAATACGACTTGAAAAAGCTGACTTTGACTGTTTTGGGTTCGCACTCGGCGTTGGACCTTTGCTCTGGCGCCAAAAAGCAGGGCTTCAAAACGCTTGTTGTCTGCCAAAAAGGCAGGGAAAAAGTTTACGAGAATTATTACCTGAAAAAAGCGGGCTTGGGTTGCGTTGACGAAGTCTTGGTTCTTGATTCTTTCAAGGATATTTTGAAAGAGGATATCCAAGAAAAACTCCGTGAAAAAAACGCGCTCTTTTTCCCTCACCGCTCGTTTCAAGTGTATCTTGATTTTGACTACGAAACCATTGAGAAAAAATTTGAAGTACCACTTTTTGGCAACCGCTACTTGCTGAAAATAGAAGAAAAAGGGCAACACCCAAACCAGTACGACCTGCTTTTGGCCGCAAACATCAAAATCCCGCGCTTTTACAAAAAACCAGAAGATATAGACAGGCCGGTAATGGTTAAGGTTTTGGAAAAAGAGCGCGGCTTTGAAAGGGCGTTTTTCCTGGCGTCAAACTTACAGGACTTTCGCCAAAAGAGCGAAAAACTAATTTCTGAAAACGTATTCACCAAAGAAGCGCTTGATAAGGCAGTTATTGAAGAGTTTATTGCCGGTGTCCAAGTTAACCTAAATTATTTTTACTCCCCCATTCACAAACGGCTTGAGTTTATGGGTTCTGACACGAGACGCCAAACCAATATTGAAGGACTTTCCCACTTGCCTTCGCCCTTCAGAGAAGACGCCGAAAAAAACTTTCATCTAAAATTTGAAGAAGCCGGACACATTGCCGCCACTTTGCTTGAATCAATGTTGGCTGACGTTTTTGAAATCGGAGAGCGTTTTGTTGAAACAACAAAAAAGTTTTCGCCTCCTGGGGTAATTGGCCCTTTTGCGCTACAAACTTTTGTTGTACCAGGACCGCCCAAAAAGAGCTTTGTGGTTTTTGACGTCAGCTGCCGCCTGCCGGGTTCTCCAGGAATTGTCGCTACACCCTACACAGGGTATCTTTGGGGAAAACCTGTCTCAACGGGTGAGCGCTGCGCAATGGAAGTAAAAAGAGCGCTAGAAAAAAACGCCCTACCTTCTGTGCTGACATAAAAATTTACCTGACCGGTCTCCAGCCGCCCAAAAGTCCGTGCTTGGAAAGCACAATCTGCCACAACTGGGCTCTTCTGGCACGAAAGAGACCTGCGCAAGACAGCAAATAATACCTCCACATTCGGTAAAATCTTTGGCCGTACTTTTTTTCCAGTTTTGGCCAGCTTCTTTCAAAGTTTTGATGCCAAGCCACTAGGGTTTTGTCGTAGTCCGAACCAAAATTATGCCAGTCCTCAACAACGAAAAACTTTTCAATAGCGGCTCCAAGTAATTTAATTGACGGCAAGTGCCCCGTTGGAAAAATATATTTTGCGGTCCATGGGTCTGTTACCCCCTTTGATTTGTGATTGGCGATTGTATGCAGTAAAAACAAACCGTCGTCTTTAAGGCAACGGCTTACCTTTTGAAAAAAAGCGCGGTAGTTTTTATGGCCGACGTGCTCAAACATTCCCACAGAAACAACGCGGTCAAACTTGCCTTCAAGGCCTCTCCAATCCGTCAGTTTTATCTGAATGGGCAAACCCCTGCACAATTTTTTGCCGAGTTCTGCCTGCTCTTTGGAAACGGTTATACCAACGGTCTTGACTTTGTACTTTTGAGCGGCGTATTTCATAAAAGTTCCCCAACCAGAACCAATGTCCAAAATCGTCATTCCGGGCTTCAAACCAAGTTTTCGGCAAATTAAATCAAACTTCGCTTGCTGGGCTTGGTCCAAGTTCCTGGCTTTTAACCAGTAGCCGCAAGAATAAGCCATTGTTTTGCCGAGCATGGCTTCAAACAAATCGTTGCCCTTGTCGTAGTGTCTCTCGCCAATAACAAAAGCCCGACTTTCAGCTTCGTTGTTAAAAACTTTTGCCAGGGCCGCTCGCCAAAGCAGAGGCCAGTTCATTTTAACTTTTTCATCCAAGCGATACCGCAACACTCTATAAAAAAACTCATCTAAACGGGAGCAATCCCACCAGCCGTCCATATACGACTCGCCCAAGCCAAGAGAGCCCGAACGAAAAACCCTAACAAAAAACCTGCTATCGTGCACCTGTATGTCCCAAGGCTTTTTACCGTTTATTTTAACGCCTGCCAAACCCAGCAGTTCTTGGGCTACAGCTCGAGGGCGTTTAATCATTGAGTTCTTGCGGTTTTCTCATTGAACTGTGGAGTGTGTTTACAACACCGCTTGGACTTACTTTAGCAGAAAGTTTTGATTTTGAATAGAGCTTTTACCCCATCACTTACCCCATCACTCGCTCTGCCTC
>VMFS01000007.1 GCA_007376185.1 Parcubacteria group bacterium Gr01-1014_30 | reverse complement strand
TTACCCCTCAAAAAATCGTTCGTTCAAAAAATCTTCGGATTGAACCTGACACTTCACGCGCGCGAAGCGCGCGGCGTTGCGGAAATTCAATGGGCTTCCGTTGAGGAAGCCCATCAAAAAAATTCTAAAACTGACCTTTGTTTGTTATTGGAGCCAGAGATGGGAATTGAACCCATATTTGCGCGTTACGAATGCGCTGTTCTACCATTGAACTACTCTGGCAAAAATCCCCCGACCCCCGCTTTAGACACCTTCGGTTTCTAACGCTCGCCTTCGGCTCGCTGTTTTTCCACCACGGGGATTTTGAAGCGGGTAACGAGGATTGAACTCGTGCTTCAACCCCGCCCATTTTTATAGCGAGAGAGGGGAATCGAACCCCCATCTGTTCCTTGGGAAGGAACCATTCGGCCATTGAACTACTCTCGCATAATGGGCGGGGTCGCGTACTGCCACTATACGATACCCGCAGAAAATCCCCCGACCCCCAGCTTAAGAAACCTTCGGTTACCGAGTTTTTGCGGAGCAAAAACAAAGGTGAAGATGAAACTCTGTTTCATCTGACTCTTACGTCGCCCTTCGGGCTCCTATTTTTCCAACACGGGGGATTTTCAGAGCCCGATTCTTTCGCGCAATCTTTGCCAAAATGATTTTGATTCTTGGACCTGGACACTCTCCGCTTCTTCCGGTTGCACGACCACAAACACCTCCTCGCCGGGTTTCTTATATCCATGCTCCCGCAATCTCTCTTCCCAAAACTCGTCAGTTTCCGCTTGCAGAAGTCCCCGCTCATACTGCGCCTCTTGTTCCTCCAGTTCTCGCACCTGGTTTTCCAGATAATTTATTTGTTCTACAAGCTGACTCCTTTTTTTGTTTATTTTTAAGTTAGCCGAAAGCAAAAATCCGACAATCGCCAAAGCAAGCACCCCCAAAAACACGTATAGAATCTTAGATGAGAAAGAACGAACCCTCTTTTTTAATTTCCTTCTTTTTATTATCATTAACTATATGGCGTCAAAGCAAACCTTCAAAATCGTCTTAATCGTCGTTGTTTTGCTTATGATTTTAAGCTTGGTGGGCTCTCTAATCCTTATACCCTTTTTTTAGCAAAAAGTCATCAGCCTTTAAATAGTTCAAAAAAGACGTTTTGAGGAATTCTCACTCTGCCTTTTTCCTTCAACTCTTTCTTGCCTTTTTTTTGGCGCTCCAAAAGTTTCCTTTTTCTGGTGTAATCGCCCCCGTAAAGCGGAGCCAAAACGTCTTTGCCTTTAGCTCGAAGCGTTTCCCTCGCGATTATTTTCCCGGACAGGGCCGCCTGCAGAGGCACAGAAAAAAGCTGTGGCGGCAAGGTTTCTCTCAGCTTCTGAACTATTTTTCTGCCTTCTGAAGATGCCTCTTCTTTTGAAACTATTTTTGACAAGGCCTCCTCACGTCTGCCTGCCACCAGAATATCCATTTTAACCAGGTCGGCTGCTCTGTATTCCAAAAACTCGTAGTTCATTGAAGCAAAACCCTGACTCACTCCTTTTAACTTGTCGTAAAAGCCGGAAATAACCGCTCTTAAAGGCGATTCGTAAATCAGCAGAGTTCTTTCGGAGCCGAAGGTCAGCTGTTCAACGTGAGCCGCTTTTGAACTTTTGAGCAGTTCCAAAACTCCTCCCAAATAAGCGTTTGGAGAAATTATTTCAAGGCGAACCCAGGGCTCTTTGGCTTCTTTAATCTGCTGGGGCTCGGGCCAGTCGCCCGAAGAATAAATAGATACTTCTTTGTTTTTCTGATTAATAATTTTGTAAACGACTTGTGGATTCGTTACAACAATGGTTATACCAAGTTCTCGGCGTAATCTTTCGGAAATAATTTCAGCGTGCAAAGCGCCCAAAAATCCGCACCTAAAGCCGCGTCCCAAACCCTCTTTTGACTCTTGCTCAAAAGTCAGAGAGGCATCGTTAAGTTTAAGTTTGGACAAACCGTCTTTCAAAACGTCAAAGTCATCCTGGTTTTGCGGATACAAACTCGCGAACACCATGGGCTTTGGCTCTTTGTACCCCGCAAGCGGTTCAACTTTAGTTTGAAAATTGGAAATTGAAGCTCGCTGAGACTTCGTCTCCTCTCGCGTCTCGCTCGGCTTTGTCGAGCTCGGCAATCGAAAATTAGTTATCGTATCTCCAACCCTGACTTTGCCTAACTCCTTAATGCCTGTTGCAATGTAGCCGATTTCGCCCGCTTTCAATGTTTTTTGGGGAACTAACTCTGGAGAGAAGTATCCGACTTCTTTGGCTACTCCCTCTGTCTTGTTGGACAACAGATAGATTTTTTCTCCGCTAGCCAATTCTCCCTCAAAAACACGCACAAAGGCCAAGATCCCTTTGTAAGGGTCGTATTTTGAGTCAAAAATCAAAGCCCGAAAGGGTTTTTGCAAGGCAACTTTTGGCTCGGGAACTTGTTCAACAACAGCACTCAAGAGTTGCTCAACATTTGTGTCGTGCTTGGCCGAAATCTCAAAAACTTTATCTTCTGCAACATGCAGCAAGTTAGCCAGTTCCGTTTTTGTTTGGCTGACTCTAGCTTGGGGCAAGTCAATTTTGTTGACAGCTGGCACAATTACAAGATTTTGTTTCTGTGCTTGTTCCATATTGGCGATTGTTTGGGCCTGAATGCCCTTTGTGGCATCAACCAGCAAAATTGCACCATCAACGCAGGCAAGAGCCCGTGAAACCTCGTAAGAAAAATCCACGTGCCCGGGAGTGTCAATCAGATTTAGTTGGTAGGTCGCGGAGGCTTCGCCTCCTCTCCCGCCGCGCCCCACTTTGTGGGGCTCGGCGTTTGTAGTTGGTAGTTTGTAGTTCATGCGGACGGGGTGCATTTTAATTGTAATTCCCCTTTCCTGTTCCAAATCCATTGAATCCAAGTATTGCTGGCGCATTTTCGCCTTTGGAACGGTTTGTGTCAACTCCAAAAAACGGTCGGCCAGCGTGGACTTGCCGTGGTCAATGTGGCTTATAATCACAAAGTTCCTTATCTTATCCATTATCTTCAACGCAATTTCTTTCTCAAGAAAGACAAAAGCAGAAAAAAGTAAAGTATGCCAGAGAGCGACACGGCCAGGGGCAGGCCAATTACTTGAATGTTCTCAGCCCTTTCCAAGTTCATCGCTCGCTCCAAGAAATCGTGAAAAAAGTTGGGAAAACCCAAAGCCCAGACAAAAAGAAATGAGACGCCAACGGTCAAAACCATATAAACCAATCCAATGACAGTTGGCGTTTTGACGTCCTGCAGAGAGAAAAAGGCGCGCAGTAAAAGAGGAATAGAGGCGAAAGCAAAAATTCCCAAACAGAACAAACCCAGAGCTGCTGCGGTCAACCCTGTTTCCAAGTCGCCAAAAAGACCGTAGCCCAAAATTAATTTAACTATCTGAGCTCTAAACAGAAAGATTAAAACGGAAAGCGGAATCGCCAAAAAGAGAATTTGCCTGAAAGTGGAATGAAAGTTCTTTAAAAACTCGTCTCTGCTCCCGTTAGTCCACGATTTTGACAGAACCGGAAAAGCCGCCGTGGCAAAAGAGATGCCCACAATGCCCGTGACAAACTGAGCCATATTGCCCGCAAAGTTAAACAAAGTTATGCTACCCAGAGCCAAAGTTGAAGCGATTGCCGTAAGAATGATTAAGTTTATGTGGTAAACGGAACTGCCCAAAGCCCGCCACGCCATAAACTTAAATATCTTCAGCAGGCCCGGATACTTAAAATTGAGTTGGAGAGAATACCTGAAACCTGAAGCCGCGGCTGAAGGCATTTGAATGGCCAAGTGTAAAAAAGCTCCTAAAATCACTCCAAAAGCCAGCCCCATAACCCCGAAAACTGGGACAAAAAAAATAATGCCTGAAATTATGCTCAGATTGTACAAAACTGGCGCTATGGAGTAGGCCAAAAAACGGTTAAAGTAGTGCAAAATGCCGGAAAATATGGAAGACAAGCCAAAAAAAATCGTGCTCAGAAACATTATTCGGGTTAAAGGAACGGCAAGCTCTCTTTGTTCCTGAGTGAATCCTGGCGCTATCAAAGAAATTAAAAAAGGGGTAAAAATAGTCAGCGCTCCGCAGAACAAAACCAGCAAAACCAAAAAGCAGTTCAAGACAACGTTAGTCAACAACCAGCCCTGCTCTTCATTTTTTTTGAAGTGTTCGGTAAGAACCGGCAAAAAAACGGCGGACAGCCCGCCCATAATCAAAATTCCATACACGAAGTCAGGAATGCGAAAAGCGGCAAAATAAACGTCCAACTCTTGCCCAGCTCCAAAGCGGCTTGCCAAAAGCCGATCTCTTATTAATCCCAAAATCGCACTAAGTATGGCAGAAGCGCCGAGAAGGGAGGCTGCAAAAGTGATGTTCTTTGACCGAAAATTAAAAAAGCGGTTTAGCATTTTGCCTGTCCCTTAATCTTAAAATAAAAAGCCCAAGCAGGCAATAAGCCGAATTCTGTTCCGCCGGCTGGCGGATGGCAATCATCTATCTGGGCCAAAGATTACTCCTTGGCTCAAGCGAACTACTTTTTCACAAAAGCTCCAGATGAAACCAGAACTTCTGACTTGTTCTTGCTTCCGGGTAAGAGTTTAGCCGTTTCACTCCTCGCTTCGCTCGGGGCAAGCCCCAAGTTTATTCGAGGACTATCCGAGATAAACTCGGATCCTGGCCTTTTCGGGCTCCAGCGTCTCTGTTCGCATCTCGCGCATCGCTACGGACGGGCGTTACCCGCTACCCTTTTAGATTCGTTCAGAGAACGAAAATAGAAGTTCGGACTTTCCTCCCCTACACCAAATTCTGGTATGGGGGCGATTGCCTTGCCTACTTGAGCTAAGGTAATAGTAGCAGATTTTTACCTTGGCTGTCAAGCGCTTCGTTAACCAGTTTATCGGCTTCTTTGTTGTTCTCGCGCGACACGTATTTGAACTTAACTCTCTTGAAATCCAGTTTTAAGTTCCAGACCGCAATAAAAAGTTGCTGGATTTTCGGCTCCAAAATTTTATACTCTCCATTTAACTGCTTAATCAACAGCTCCGAGTCGACTCGCAATTCAATTTCGCTGCTTTTGGCAAGCTTTCCGCCAAAAAGCGCTTTAAACTTTTTCAAAGCAAAAATCACGGCTTGGTATTCGGCTTCGTTGTTGGTGGCCTCGCCCAAATACTCTCCGTATTTTTTAATAACCTGTCCCCTTTCGTTGCAAAAAACAACTCCTATGGCTGAAGGCCCGGGGTTGCCGCGAGACCCTCCATCCGTGTAGATAATTATCTTTTTCATGGTCTACGAAATTACGAAAAAAATACGAAAATACGAAAGTGTGATTATTCAACTATTTATTTTTTCGTACTTTCGTAAAAATTTCGTAGTTTCGTAGGAGGCATTGCTTGAATTCTTCCAAGTTTTCGTTTTTCACAAGGAAACCGGCGGCGCGGGGATGACCGCCAAAGCCCAAAAGATGCTTTGCGCATTTTTTCATAAGCTCAACCGCGTCAACATCCGAACCTGTCCTAACCGCTCCCCTGCTCTCTTGTGATTTTTGGCTGAATATGAAAGTCGGCTTGCCCTGAGAACTGCAAATCCTTGAAGCAACAGAGCCCAAAAGCGCCACGGGCCAAAAAGAACCTCCTTCAAAAACGATTTTCTGTTCCGGCTTTTGAACAACTTTTTCCTGGACTTGAGAAGTTACTTCTCTGACTTGGGCGCGCTTTTCTTCGCGTTTTGCCGCAAGGCCCGAAAGCAAACTTCTTGCCTCGTCAACCGATGAGGCCGACAAAATAAGATAAGTCCCGTTTAAGTGATCTTGTGTCGGATCAACTATGTTTAAAAATGAAATAATCTCCTGAGTCCTTTGGCGGACATCACCCATATTTTTAATTTCATCTGCATCTAAAAAAACTCTTAAACCGGGTCTGAAAGTTTGCTCCAAGTGAAAAATCCCTTCATCCACTATCAGCTTATTTTCGTCAGTTTCTGGCATCATATCAGCAATGGTAGCTAAAGCCGCAAGTTCCAAAAAGTTTCCTTTTAACGAGTCACCCAGTTTTTCCTTAAGCAATGCTTCAGAGAGTTTGAAAGCTAATCCCGCCGCGGCGTAATCCTTAAAACCCTTGTCCCCTTTCTGTTTCGGGTCAACCACAATTTTTGCTTTGGGCAGTTTTTCCAGAGGCACGTGGTGGTCAATAATCGCCACTTCAAAACCCAACTTCTTTGCCGCCTCGGTTTCTTCAAAATTGCTTATGCCGCAATCAAGAAGTATTAAAAGCGCCGGAGAAAACTTGCGTAAGTGCTCGAGTGCCGAAGAATTCAAACCATAGCCCTCTTTTTCCCTGTCAGGAAAGTAAACAGCCGCAACCTCGCCGCCGAGATTGGCTATGGTTTCTTTCAAAATAATAACCGAGGCGGTGCCGTCCAAATCGGCATCGCCGTATAAAATAATACGCTCCTTGTTTTTAATTGCCTTGGAAATCCGTTGAGCCGCTCGTTTTAAGTTCTTAATCTCCATTTTATTTAGAATTAAGAATAAAGAATTCAGAATACAGAATGGGGATTTAGAATATAGAATACAGGGAACCCTTTATTCTGAACCCTGCATTCTTACCCTTAATTCTTTATTCAGTATTCTTTATTCTCGAATTACTTTAACGCTTCCAGCCCGGGCAGTTTTTTCCCCGACACAAACTCCAGCATCGCGCCCCCTCCTGTTGAAACGTGGTCAAACTTGTCGGCCAAATTAAACTTGATCAAGGCCTCATGCGTGTCGCCTCCGCCAGCCACTTTGAAAGCCGAGTGATTTCTGGCAATGCTCTGGCCAACTTCCTTGGTTCCTTTTTCAAACTGCTTTTCCTCAAACATTCCCAGAGGACCAGCCCAAAGAATCATTTTGGCCTCCTTGATGATTTCTGCAAAAACTTTAATCGTTTCAGGTCCTATGTCAAACACCGACTCTTCTTTGCGAACATCTCCTATGCCTCCGATTCTGGAGTAATTTTCCTGCCTGCTTTCCAGCGTTATTACGCCGTCAACGGGCAAATGCAGTTTGGGTGAGGTTAAATCAATTTTTTCAATTTTTTTTGCAAGTTCAGGTTCAAGAGAAGGCCTACCCACAATTATTCCCTTTGCTTGCATCATCACGTTGGCCACCTGGCCGCCAACGAGCACGTGGTCTGCGCTTTTCAAGAACCTTTCAAGAACGTCGGTTTTGCTGTCAATTTTGGCCCCGCCCACAACAACCACCAACGGGCGCCAAGGTTTGTCCAATACACGGGAAAGCACCTTAACTTCTCTTTCGAGCAAAAGGCCTGCGCAAGAAGGCAAGTATTTTGGAGGCCCCACTATTGAAGCGTGAGCCCTGTGGCACATTCCAAAAGCGTCGTTAACGTAAACGTCGCCAAGCTCGGCGAGTTGCTTGGCAAATCTATCGTCGTTTAACTCTTCTTCCCTGTGAAAGCGCAAGTTCTCCAAAAGCAAAACGTCGCCTTGTCGCATTTTAGCGGCGCGGTCTTTAACTTCCTCACTCACGCAGTCGTCTGCCTTATCTACAGAGACGCCAAGATATTTCGCCAATCTATCACGAACTTTATCCAACCGCAAACCCTCCACGACCTTGCCTTTGGGCCTTCTCAAGTGGCTCATTAAAACTATTTTCGCCTTTTGTTTGAGCAAGTAGTCAATTGTCGGCAAGCTCTGCTTTATCCGAAAATCGTTCAAAATGCCGCCTTTTTCGTCCAAAGGCACGTTAAAATCGCACCTAACCAAAGCTGCTTTGCCTTTAAAGTCAAAATCCTTTAGCGTCTTGAACATAATACCGTATTATACATCAATTTTTAGAATTTGGAATCTTGAATATAGAATGGGAATTTAGAATAGAGAATTCAGGAGCGTTTCCTTTATTCTATACCCCGTATTCCCCTTCTAGATTCTATACTCTGAATTCTAGATTCTTTGCCTCGTCTTCATACCACTTCTGACTGATAACATTTCTCACAGTAAACTATTTCCGGACGCTCAGGGGCATAGCTCGTTTCAAACTCGTTGGGACAGGGGTCTTGGCCGTGGAAGTGCTTAGCGGTATTTTGATATATGCCGCTTTGCGACTTTTGGCCTCCGCAGTGGCAAGAACGAGTATAAAACTTCGGTCTGTTTATAAGTCCAAATCGCGCTAGATAACGGCAGTTATGACAAAGGTTCGGGAGCGGTATGCCGATCCGACGGTAAAAGTCAAGTTCCTGGCGCACGATGCGGAACGCACGTTTGCAGGAGGCGCACTGCAAAATCTCTTTTAGAATTTCATCTGTTGTTTCGTCAATCGAGTCGGGTATTTTTTCTGCGCTCATTGTAATTTGATACTCACGCAGCTCGGGATCCTTCCATTTATATCCTTTGGCAATCGCCTCGTCTTTGGATAGCGGGAAATAGTCAGCAAGCATTGTTTCGTTGAATGCAAATGGTGAAAATTCCGTAGGCAAAAACTCGCCGTATTTATAAACTATGCCTTTACTATCCACATAGGGCATTTCGTTCATGTGGGAGATGATTTTTTCACGGAGGGCTTCGTATTCCTCCTTTGAGTATTGCTTATTGAAAATGCAATACTGCTTTTTCTTTAGCCCAACGCAACCAAAACAATCAGCTGAAGAACGGCACGCCACGCAATATTCAAGATTACGGCAGGCCGGCCAGCAGTCGAAAGAAAAACGCAAACTGTCGCACTCATCACCGCATACAAGCGTCTCATACATCCTAGCCGATTTATTGCCCCACACCGAGTAATCCCACGAATCGGTAGTGCCAATATATGTCATTTGTACGTATTTGACGTTTTCGGCATCCTGAACCATGTAGCAATCCCTGGCGTTTTTTGTGTTACGCAATGCCTCGCCTGTTGAATTCAAATTCCGCAAGCCGCGCATAAACTTTACCGGGTACTGCAACCAAAAGTCGTACACCTGTTTTTTAATTTCTTCCACTCCTTGCCTTGAACGAAAGTTCATCGCTTCAAGTTTTTTCTTATAGTCTTCCTTTGAGTAAGGCGCATTAAAGATGTGATAGGACTTGTTCCGAAGATTCACGCAGCCCACGCAATTGTTGCAACCCACAAGGTTTTTTGAAAACCAAACATCAAGGCATGAATCGCAATCAGCCGAGTAAAAAGTGCGGGAACACTCCGTTATGTTTACGCTGTCATAACATAGCTCGCTGTGATGCACTTCAAAAACGTCAATAACGTGCTTGCAGTTCGGGGCTTTCACGCTGTAAACCGAATCCTCGGTGTAATCAAGGTTGAAACAAAGATAGCAATTTTTCAGGTGCCCGGCTTGGTCGGAGTAGTCGGAGTTCTTTATATTATACACGCTCCGGGACGGCCAAGGCACCGCATAGATGAGTTCCTTTAATTGTTCAAAAAAATGACGAGAGAAATCGTAGGACCTGCCGTATTGTAATGAATCCCAGGCATCGGAACGCCAGTACTCAATTTCATAAATCATGAGTGGCGAATGAGGCGGAATCCCGGTAAAAACTTCTTTTCCCGTTGCTCTATCTTTTCCACGATAGAGATTTCTTTCGTTCCGCCAAGCGAATCTTCTCTGCATACGGCAAGTGGGACAAAAAGTCGGAGCAGGCACCTTGATTTTTTCGTAAAAATTAAAATCCTCCGGCTCAATCGTGAACTCGTTTTTACAGTTCTGACAAGTTCTTGTTTCAGGATTCATATTTTTCTTGACAAACGCTTGTAGATTTTATCTCTGCTGTCAACTGCGAGCAGTTTAATAACGCGCGGCGCGAGGAATATAAAACCAACCCGGTAATCGCGAGTTATTCTAAACGAAAAAGCGTCCTGGAGCGGAACCCCTAAACGCTTGGTGTGAAGACGAGGGTCAAAAGCGTCCTTTCTCATAAGCTCTATAAGAAAACCGAGTTTATCTTGCGCCTTTTTAGGCAAGTATTTGGCGTCTTTCCAGAAATCGTCGTCGTAAGTTATCTCATTTGGCTGACCTGACATGACGAAGGAATTCCTTTTTGCTCGTAAAACGATAAACAGGCCTTTTGAACGCCATGCGTTTTAGCATTTTATTTACGAAAGCTGGCCGGTATTCTCCTTCCGGATCGCGTGGGGTGGAGGTGAGCATCATTTTTATCATCGCCATATCCCGTCGCAGCGTTGATACTTCCCTATTTATTTTTCTGATAAGCATTTGAGTAGTCATATTTTAGTATAGCAAAATAATAACTGCTATGCAACTATATCAGCGGTTCAGCTCCCTTTTCTTCCTTGGCTTCGGCCTCCGAGCCCCCTGCCGCTGCCTTGCCCTTCTTTCCGCCTTCAATTATTGCTTTTTCTTGCGCGCTTCTCATAATTTTTGACTCTTCTTCTTCCATCAGTTTTTTGGCCGCCTCCACGGAAATGGTGTACTTTTCGCGCGACTGCTTGACTATTCGTTCCTTAAAAGAGGTGTGGGCCGGAGGCAGAACTTTTAGGGTTTCTGCGGAAAAAGGGTCGTATGCCTCGCCGTCAATAGTTTCTTTTATGTAAAAATTCTGCACCCCGAGGTTAACCATATCTTTGATGCCGAACACGGGAGCTAACTCCGGCTCCAGCTTGACCGCGTCTTCTCCGCCGACTCTGAAAACAACGGTCGTGCCCGTGTTTCCAAGAACCGCCTGCTGAACCCTTGGAATAAGCTGGCCCATATACTGGTGGGCAATGGTTAAGCAAAGCCCGTATTTTCTGGCCTCTGACAAAAGGTTTTCAAAGGTTTCAGTAACCAAGTTGTGAAACTCGTCAACATACAGGTAAAAATCAGTTCTTTCCGCTTCCGGCAGAGCCGCCCTTGCCATACCCGCCTGCTTTATTTTGGTTATAAACATTGAGCCGAAAAAACTTGAGTTTTCCTCGCCCAGTTTGCCCTTGGAAAGGTTGATTAAAATAATTTTTCCGCCGTTCATCAACTCCTCCAAGTCAACCTTGTTTTCTTTTTGGCCGAAAATACTGCGGAGCATCGGGTCGGATAAAAACTGCGCCAGTTTGTTGACCAAGGGTATTATGGCTTCTGTGTCGTATTTTTCCGACCAGTCGGCAAACTCAATAGCCCAGAAACGCTTGACCATGTCGTCTTCAATGTAGTCAACCACCAGCTGGCGGTAGTTGCGGTCTGTAAGCATTGAAATCATTCCCCGCATTGTGCCGTGCGGGTAATCCAAAAGAGCCAAACAAGTGAAACGGAAAACGTGCTCCAAACGGGGTGTCCAGTTTGCGCCAAACTGCTTTTCCATAACCTCAATCAAGCCTTGCGTTAATTGGTGCTTGAAACCAGGATCAATGTTTGCCAGAGGGTTGAAGGAAATGGGGTAGCTGGCGTCTGAAGGGTCAATCAAAACCACGTCGTTGATGCGTTCTTCGGGAATAAAATGCAAAATCTCCTCAATGACGTCGCCGTGAGGGTCTATAAAACAAATGCCGTGGCCGTAAGCGATGTCTTGCCGCAAAAAAAGTTCAAGCAGTTTTGACTTGCCAACTCCGCTCTTGCCTACGATGTAAACGTGGCGGCGCCTGTCCACTCTTTTTATGCCGAAAATAAACTTTTTCTCTTCAAGGGCCGCCTCGTAGTTGGTGCGACCGATAAAAGAGCACTCTTCGGGATGAAGCTTACCCCAAATCGGCAGTTCTGGCGGCGGAGCCGCCAGCTTAAATCTGCGAATTCTTACTTGCGGAGCCATATTTCATCCTACATTTTTTACGCAACCTCGGCTCGGCCTGGTAGCATCGTTCACAATATACTATTTCCGGACGCTGTGGAGCATAACTCGTTTGAAACTCGTTGGGGCAGGGTTCTTGTCCGTGGAAGTGCGAAGCGGTGTTCTGATATACGCCGTTTTGGGATTCTTTACCGGCGCAGCCGCACACGCGGTTGAAGAACCTCGGAGAATTCCTGAAAGCCAAACGCTCATAATGCCGACAATTGGGGCAGAGGCGGGGCAGAGGTATGCTAAGCCGTCTGCAGAACTCCAACTCTTCTTTGATGATGCGAAATGCTTTTGTACACTCTTGAGCGCATTTCCCATCATGCTGGCAGCCGATAACTCCATCGGTGATTGTATCTTGAGCTTCGCGAATGTGGTCTGGTATGTCTGCGGCCGGCAGTGTGAAATTATGCTCCTCTCTTTTGACATCGTAAGCACTGAATCCTCTTTGTGCTGCATCTTCATTAGTCATCGGAAAAGGCTCGTAGGCCTCGGTCACTTGATAAGGAAACGGCGATAATTCGGGTGGGAAAAATTCCCCATAAGCGAACACATTTCCAGCGCGGTCGCGGTAAGGCAAATCGGTCATGTGTTTTTTGATTTTTGATACCAACTCTCTATAATCATTTTTGCTATATTGTTTGTTTAAAATACAATACTGCTTGTTTCGCAAACCAACGCAGCCGAAAAGATCTGACGAATCATGGCAGAAAATGCAGTATTCCAAATCTCGATCGTTCAAATAGCATTGAGCGCAAAATTTAACTCTTGAACTTCCTTTTCCGCATATAAGGCATTCGTACAGCAGCTCGTTGTTGTCGCCCCAGTTGGAGTAGTCATAACAGTCCTTGACTGGCCCATCCAGAATGTTCTGGCAGAACTTGACGTCCTCGCACCGAAAAACGCGATAACACTGCTTGGCGTTTTTTGATTCGTATATGTAGTCACCGCTAACATCAACATTTTGCCTGCCGTGAAGGTACTTTCTAGGGAACTTAAGCCAAAAATCGCGTGCCCTTATTTCTGCTTTGCTGAATGATTGCGCAGAGCCAAGATTTAGCTCTGTAAGTTTTCTGACGTAATCCTCTTTTGACAACCGCTCGTTGAAAAAATGATAGGATTTGTTTCGCAAACCAACGCAGCCAAAACAATTTGAGCAACCTACGCAATCTTTACAAAGTATTGTCTCTACGCAGTCCTCGCAGTCAGAGCAAAAAAGCGTCTTGAAGCACCGCGTCGCATTTACATTACCGTAACTCATCTCGCATTGCTCGGTCATATGACTGTCCATGCATCGTTTTGAACCGTTATCCCATATGAGATAAGCTGAATCCTCCGTGTTAGCGGCGGCGCGGACAAGATAACAGTTTTTCATGTTATTCGCGTTTGTGCAATACTGGCAATTTGAAAGATCTATCACGGAGTGCGCAGGAAAAGGAACTTCATGCATCAAATCCCTAAACTGTTCAAAAAAAGTTCTCCTAAAATCAAAATCACGACCGTATTGCTCAGCGTTCCATTTATCAGACCACCAATAATCGCGCTCGTAAATTTTTATAGGACTTTCTTCGGGAAACAAAGAAAATATCTTTTCTCCTGTCAGAGCGTCGGTTTTCTTGAACAAATGCCAAGCATTCCGCCAGCTCATTCTGCGCTTAAACCGGCACTCCGGGCACCACGTCGGCGGCGGCACCTTGATTTTTTCGTAGAAAGTAAAGTCCTCGGCTTCTATAACGAAGTTTTGTTTGCAATTTTGGCAGTTTCTTGTTTCTCTCATATCAAAGATAAGTTTGGATAAATTCTCCTGGCGTCAACACTTTGAACGGAAAATTTCTTAAACTTTCGTTGTCCAACAGATGTTTTCTGTCCAGAGTTATCAAAAACTCACATCCTGACTGGAACGCACCGACAATAATAGGAATATCTTTTTCCACGATAACTTTCTTTAACTCTAAAATTGCTCCCTCACTCAGCTTGTCAACGGCTTGAACGGAAACGCGGCTTTCTTTAATAATCCGATAATATTCCAAAAGATACTTTTCGCCAAGTTTATCCTCAATGTTCCTTTCCGCCTCGCGCAGGGCGTGCCTGACTGTTACAATTTTCATTTTTCCATGCTGGGCCAAATCTAAAATCAGCCGCGAGCCTCCTTTTTGCGACTTTACCGCGGCGAAGAAAACATTAGCGTCTAAAAAGAGGCGATGTAATCTCACCTGTTTTTGAGAATCCTTTTAACTTTATTCTTATCCTTAATGCTCAAATTGTCTCCCTTTAAAAACTCCCTTATCCTTTGTAGGGAGTAAATCTCAACAGGAAAACTTTTCTCTTCTTTTTCTAAAAGTTGAGAATAAAGTTCGGCTTTTCTCTCAAGGATTTCATATTCAGTTTTAGGTAAAGTGATTGTCGCCATATATCTTATTTTTAACCGAAAGAGCGCAAAAAAGGCCGCAACACCTTTGAGGCATTTAATATCTCAACCCCTATTACTGCACCTTTTTTGTCCATTTCAAGCGAAACATTGGGAACAACCTCAATAAACTCTTCTTCACGCCCCTTGCCGATATAAATAGATACCGCATCGGCTTCAGGGTCGTAATGGACAAATTGTTTCTTGTTGTTTGCCATATACTAAATATTACCAAAATATAATGCCGAAGTCAAACAACCTCCGCGTTATAACAGGCCTCGCAATAAACAATTTCTAACGACATAGAAACGTTAGGCGGTGGAAGCCACCAGCCACTCTTTGAATTCGCGGTTCAAGCGATAAAGCGCAAAAGACGCAATGCAGGAAGTCCTGTTAAGCTGATGCTGCCGAACAACATCTTCTACGTCTTGAATTTTCTTATCAATGGTCTTTACAATCATTGCCGCTCCTTCTCGCTCTTGAATCCCTTCTCTTTCTCGAAAAATTGATTGAACTGGTATTATATCCACTTTGCCGGCAATCCTCTGTGTTACCAACAAAGTTCCGATTGTTTTGGCCTCGTTGACGTCTTTACAAAATACGTAAAGAAAAATCATCTTGTGGTAACACCAAATTAGGTCGCTCGCCCTCGCTCACTTCGCTACGCTCGGGCTCGCTCTCCAGAAACCCTCGGTTTCTGGCGTTTTCGCCTCCGGCGAAAGCCTGTTTTCCTATACGGGGAAACCTGTGGGTTTCCCCGACCCCCTTCCGAAGTGGGGTATTTTGGTGTTATATTGACTAACTCGACCTTTCTCTTCATTCCTGCTACTTCATTATACCACAGCGACTAAACAAACTCTGCCAGCCAGCACTTTTTGCAGAGAATATACGAGACCTCTTCTTTTGGATAGTGCGTTTGGAAACGGGCGCCGCATTTTGAACAAACTCGGTCAAAAACCCGCAGGTTTTTGACCCACAGCTCCAGTTTATCGTTGATGCGGCAAAAAGGACACTCCCGCGACAAAGGCAGATTCATTTTGCGCAAGAAATCAAGCTCCATTTGAATAATTTTGTAACCCCTGCCGCATTTTTGGCAGGAAATAACCTCTTTCAAAATATCGTCTCCGATATCCTTTATATGGTCTGGCAAGTCCGCGGCCTTCATAGTAATCTGATATTCTTTTTTCTCCAGCTCTCGCCAGCGGAAACCCTTCGACTCAGCTTCGGCTTCGCTCAGGGTAAAAAAGTTTTGCGCCAGCGTTTCGTTGTAAGCAAAAGGAGATAATTCCGGCGGAAAAAACTCGCCGTATTTATACACCCTGCCTTTCTTGTCTGTATAAGGCATTTCTTGCATATGAGCGATAATTTTTTCTCTTAACTTCTCATAATCCTCTTTAGAATAGCGTTTGTTGAAAATCATATACTCACCCTTCCTCGTTGAAACGCAACCAAATTGATTGGAGCCTCCGAGCGATTGGTAACAGTAATCAGCGTCGTAAAGATCTATCCCAGAACCGTAACTAAAGCGCAGACTGGATGAATTTTCTCCGCAATTGCAACATTCATAAAACAAAGAAATATTATTACCCCAACTCGAAACATCATAACAGTCTTTAATCGGAGGGACGTATAACATCAAGAGGTATTTTGAATCTTCTGCCCCAACAACTTCAAAACACTGCTTACAGTTTTTAGCCTGGTTCACATAACTTCCAATCGAGTTTACGGAAAAATCATCTTGATTAGGTTTAGGTGGAAACTTTTTCCAATGTTCTTCCGCCAATCTTTGAATTTCCTTATAAGTTTTATAAGAACCCAAGTTCCACTTTTTAATCTCTTCAAGATAATCTTCTTTTTTGTGAGGTTTGTTGAAAATATAATATTTTTTATTCCGGAGATTTGCAGAAGCAAAACAACTCTGGCAATTAAAAGAGTCTCTTAAAAACGCACAATCTACAGAGTTAACAACTTGACTTCTTGAACCTACGCAACGGCTACACTTATAAGCGTGCATTGAGTCGTAACATAACTCACAGGAAGTCATAATTGACGAGTCCAGGCAATCATTCATGCGATTAATATGAAATCCGTAAGCCGAATTCTCTGAAAAATCGGCATGGAAAAGTAGATAACAATTTTTGAGATGGCCGGACATATTATTGTATGGCGAATTTACGTTCGTGGCGTCATTCGCCAAACCAATAAGTGGTACCTCGTGTAAGAGCTCATTAAATTGTTTAAAAAACGGCTGCGAGAAATCGTACTCGCGACCGTAATCTAAAGAACTCCATTTATCAGACCACCAACATTTTTGACAAAAAATTTTATAAGGAGAGTTGGCAGGAAATATTGAAATCATCTCGTTTTTACAAAAATCGCATTTTCGCTGATAAAGGTTAAAAATGTTGAAAAACGCTAGCCGTCTTTGAAAACGGCATTTCGGACAAAAGGTAGGCGGCGGGACCTTGATTTTCTCGTAAAAGTTAAAGTCCTCCAGTGCAATCGTGAACTCGTTCTTACAATTCTGGCAGAGTTTGATTTCAGAGCTCATTTACTTTTTTCTTCCGCGTCAGCTTCTTGCTCCGGCTCCTTCTTGAACTTTCCCAAGGCCTCGGTCAAGGTTTTTTGAAGCGCTTCCAGGTTAACAACTTTTCTCTCTTTTTTCTTTGGTGTAGGCATGGGCGGAATATAGGAAATTTCTTTTTCCTCAACTTTCTTTTCTTGACGCTGAAAAGTGGGCCTTGGAGCTGCCTGTGAAGTGCCAAACTCAATTCCTAAAGCGCCCAAAGCCGAAGGTTGCGCCAAAGTTGTTTCGGGCAGAGTGGCACCAGAAGCCTTAGCGCCGGCTTTTGCGGCCGCCATTTTCCTAAGGCAGGACTTGCAATAAACAGGTTTTCCTTCCTGCGGTTTAAAAACAGTTTTCGTCCATTTGCCGCAAGAAGAACATTTGGCGTCGTATAAAACTCCGGGTTGGGCGGCCGTTGAAAAAAGCGATTCTTCGGGCGTTTTCTCCAAGATTCCAGACCACGTGGCGATTTTTGACTCAACCTCTGCTCTTTTTTTGGAATACTGTTCTCTGGAAACCCTGATAATTTTTTCGCGGCTGCTTTTTGTGCTATCAACGCTGGGAGGAGGAAGAGTTTGAGCGGAAAAAGGCCTCGAAGTAACGCCCTCTATCATAAGTTTTAGATAAACATTGTAGTTTGGCAGATTGACCAAGTCTTTTTGCGTGAACTCGGGAAAAAACTCCTGTTCCAAAAACTCGGCATCAGCCGCTCCCACGCGAAAACATATCATCGTTCCCACGTTGCCGAAAACAGCATCCCTAACCGTTGTCGTGGTGTGCGTGGTACTGCTGGTGATTAACTGGCCGATGTACTGGTGGGCGACGATTAAGTTTAAGCGATATTTTCTGGCTTCAGACAGAATATTAACAAAAGCGTCGGTGGCAAAATTCTGGAACTCGTCAACGTAAAGATAAAAATCTCTTCGCTTTTCTTCGGGAATCCTGACTCTTTCCATGGTGGCCAGCTGTACTTTGGTGATGATCATAGCTCCCAAGATGGCAGAGTTATCCTCCCCCACCCTTCCTTTGGAAACATTGACCAGCAGGATTTTCCCCTCGTTCATTATTTTTGGGATGTCAATAGTGCTTTTTGCCTGGCCCACAATGTTCCTTATTAAGGAAACGTTGAGAAATTGGCCGACTTTATTTTGCAGCGGAGCTATAGCCTCGTTGCGGTAAGATGGGGTCCATTCTTCGTATTCGTTAACCCAAAACGATTTTACAACCGGGTCTTTCAAGTTATTGATTATTCTCTGGCGGTAGTCGCGGTCCACCAGAATGCGCGGTATTCCCAACAGAGTCGTGCCCGGCGTGTCCAAGAGCGCCAAAATGCAGTTTGACAGAATATACTCCATACGAGCAGACCAAACATTTGCCCAAATCTTGGTGAAAATGCCGATTAAACCAGAAGCCACCAAATGCTTATACTCGGGTTCTTGAACCTCAAGAATGTTAAAACTGACAGGGTATTCCTGGTCGGCCGGATTGAAGTAGACCACGTCGTTTATCCTGTTGGAAGGTATTGAATCCAGAACTTCTTCAACAAACTCGCCGTGAGGATCAATAATGGCAATTCCCTCGCCCCTTTGAATGTCTTGCAAAGCCATGTTTTTCAAAAGAGCGGTTTTGCCCACACCGGTTTTACCGATAATGTAAGCATGCTGGCGCCTGTCGGATTTTTTGATGCCGAACTTTTGGTTCTTTTTCCTAAAACTAGTTTTGGCGAGAAAAGTTATTTCGCTCATTCTGTTGGCAAGTCTTGAGGAGGACCCGCTTTTTTAGCTTCAACGTAAGGAACGCCGGGAACAATGATTTTCGTCGGAAAATGAAAAATGGTGGCAAGTTCCTCAATGTTCAGCACCATTGTGCCCTTTCCTAGACCGGGGCCTTTTGACTCGCCGAGCAGTTCCAGCTTGAGAAAAGAAGAAGGTTCTCCTGTCATTTTAGGGTAGTAAGGGGGCACCCTTTTAATGTAATTTCTAAACTGCCTTCGCTTTCTCATAAAAAGGCGCCTTTTAGGAAATACGTAATGTATTCTGGTTCTTGTAACGCCAAGATAGTTAATTGAATTCAAACTCTCGGTCATAAATTGCTGGAAGTAGCTTCTCATTGTGTATTGTCTGCCTCTCAAGTGCGGTTTGTCGGCTTTAAAAATGTGCACCATTCTTATCCAGCAGCTGTAACCATGCTTTGATATTTTATTTTCAATTGCCGCCAAAGTATCTTTTTCCCCGGGAGTCAAACGAAACTCTACCGCGGACGCAAAGGGATCCTTAACTTCCTTTTCTGTTGAGGGACCGACAAGCAAAACGTCAACGGCCTCTTCAATCATTGGTTTTGGCTTCTTGGCCTTTGGTCTTTTGGCAAGTTCATCCCTTATTTCTTTGCCCCTTGTTATCCAACGCTTCGGCATAAGTCTGTCAAGCAGCGGAATGCATCCGATTTGAAGCCAAAGCTGTTCGTCTGGAGTTACCTTGCTCAAGCCTTCCAAGAGGGCGTCCATTGGATCAATCCTTTTTTCTTCTTTGGCGACTTCAGGCCTTTCTTCAAAAAACTTGCTGTAGGTCTTGATGGGGTAAGGATCTTCCTTGCTGAACTGATAATCTTCTGCGTACAAATTCCAGTCTTTATTAGGCAGGTCCTGGGGAACGTTTTTGGCGTAGTCCTCAACTTCGGTGATTTCCGCGTCCGGATACTGAGCGTAAATCACGGACTCGGCTGTATCGCGAAACTCCTCTTTTATTCTTAGATAAAAGTGGATGTTTCCGCCAAGGGAAACAACCTCAAAAGAAAACCAAAGGCCTCCGCCCAATTCAACCTCCCCTTCGCACCACTTTTCCCGCCAGTTTGGAGTGTCTATTACGCCCCAAAGCCCCGAGTAAATGTCCTCCATAGCCCTGAAGGGTTTTAGAATCTCTTTGGGCGGCTTTATTTCCAAAACAACCCATTTATACTTGGGGTACCAAACTTCCCAGCTCAGCCACCAAAGGTAAAAAAAGGCGGCGGGAAACCAAAGAATAAGCGGCAAAATGAGCCACCACCAATTGGTCGCAACCTGCAAGAGTATGTCAACGATTTCTTGGTGAAACATATGTTAGAAAGAAAAAGTTCGTAAGTTAGACAAATTCGGCAAAAATTGCCAAATCAGCCAAATCACTATTAAAATTAACATACCGATAACAATGAACCAAAAAGTATAAAGAGAGCTAACCATCAGCCCTATCACGGTGCGCCTTTCAGGATGCATTGGCTTTGCCCAGCCGCGACAAAGCCAAAAGAAAACCACAAAAAATACCGCGGCGAGCGAAAACACAACAATTGCACCTATGTCTAAAAAAGACATAAATTACGCCTCTTTAATCTGGTACTTTTCTTGGGAATCCTTGACAAAGTACTTTTTGTTGTTCAGGTTAAGCAAAACCGTGCTTTCTTTAACCAGTCTTTGCTGCAGGACTTTCTCCAAAATCTCCTGCCTGGACATTGGGACGCTTGACTGCGCCAAAAGGTCGTGAATTATGTCTTTAACCTGTCCGTCTTTAAACCCCCACTCGCGCAGCGCGTAAAGCCCCCTGCCAACCAAAACAAACCTGGGGTCGCGAATCAGCTCGTTGTGAACGGTTTGAGGCAAAGCGTCAGGCCCGATGTTTTGAGCCACGTCTCGGAAGTGAAGAGGTTTCCCAGCTTTCCTTAGCGCCAAAAACGACTTATCTTTAATGCTGCGCGGGTTTATCTCGGGCCAGTCGCTCAAACCAAAAAGGCCTTCCTGGTTTCTTTGCACTGTCTTTGAAATCTCCAGATAGTACTCCAAAAATCGGGAAGAAGCGCCCGAAGAAGCCCCAAAGTCGGATAAATTCAAAAGTTTCTTGGCTCTTGCGAGCTTTTGGCGAAAAGAATTGACAACGTTTTTAGCCGTTTCAAAAACTTTCGGACTTAATGTCCACAAAGAATGAAACTCTTCTGTTTCGGGAAATCTATGAAAGGGTTCTTCAAGCGTCAGTAAAAAGAAGGTGTGTCTGGAGCACTTTTGGCCGCCGAGCTCTGACAGCAAAACGTCTTCTTTTCTTAGCCCGCCTGTGGTGTCTAACAGCTCTTTAAAATATTGAAAGACCTTTTCGTGTTTTCCGAGCTTTAACCTTATTTTGCCGATGCCGTCTTTTTCAATTTGTCTGACGCGCTCTCTGGTAATTCCAAAAGAGCGGCCTATGGATTCCAAGGTTTCAGGTTCTGCGCCTTGTCCAACCCCCACACCAAATTTTAGTGTGGGGGCAAGCCCAAAACGCCTGATGAGAGTTTCTTTCTGCCTTGAAGGCAATTCGCTCAAGAGCCCTGCGCAAATTTTTTGATAATCAAATAGCATATTATATTTTTATATCATATACAAGCGCTCTTGTCAACCTTCACTTCCTCCTCCACTTTTCCCAGGTAACCAACAATGGACCCCCCAGAAAAATTGAAGAGTATGTTCCAGCTACAATTCCCAAGATTAGAGTTAAGGCAAAATATCTCAAGGTCTCTCCGCCCAGTAAAAATATAAAAAATAAAACTAACAGGGTGCAAGTTCCAGTACTCAAAGATCTCAGAAGTACTTCGTTCAAGCTCTGGTTAACCACCGCATTAAAATCTGCTCCTCGCATTCTTAAAATATTTTCCCTCACCCTATCAAAAACAATTACCTTATCATTAATTGTGTAACCCAAAATAGTCAACAAAGCGGTGGTGATCGGAATGTTAAATTGTGTGTTGTAAAATTTCCCCAAAAAAGCAAAAATACCAATTGGCACTAAAACATCGAAGAAAAGCACGACAATTGCCACAATGCCAAATTGCCAACCTGAAAGAGGATATTTTACTTTCCTGAAAGAAAAAGCCATATAAATCAACAGGGAAAATAAAGAAATGATTATTAAAACTATGGTTTTCTGACGGAGTTCTTTGCCTACGGTAGGACCAGTGTTTTCAAAGCGAACCTCTTTAAGACCTGATATTTCTCTGAGATTTTTCAGAATTTCTTGGTGAAGAGGTTCGTCAATATCTTTGATCCTCAAAATCACTCCTTGTTCCCCTGTTGGCTGAATAGTAATTTCTCCCAAATTTAGGTTTTTTAATTTTTCGCTAATTACCATATTTTCCGGCCGCAGTTCAAACTCGGCTTCCAAAATACTGCCGCCTGTAAAATCTATCCCCAACCTCAAACCAAAAATAAACAGGACAATAATTGATGACCCGGCTAAAAGGCCGGAAAAGATATAATAAACTTTGGAGTATTTTAGAAAAGGAATGTTCATAAAAATTTCTTAGAACCACAGCCAAAACCATTTAAGGTTTTTATCCTTCGGGAAGAGTCTTAAAAGATTATTGGTGACAACAATCGCCGTGAACATACCAACCAAGTTACCAATCACTAAGGTAAAAGCAAAACCTTTGACAAAACTTGTCCCAAAACCAAATAGAATCAAGCCGACCAAAATAGTGGTCAGGTTTCCGTCGCGAATGGCTGGCCAAGCTCTTTTTATCCCTTCTTCCAGAGCGTGCAGATAGTTTTTCCCCTGTTTTAATTCTTCCCGCACTCTGGAGAATATTAAAACGTTGGCATCAACCGCCATGCCCATAGAAAGAAGGAGACCGGCAATGCCAGCCAAAGTTAAGGTCACTGAAATTAACTTAAAAAGAGCTAAAAGTAAAACCACGTAAATGAGCAGGGAAATTGAAGAAAGAAGGCCAGGAATTCTATAAAAACCAATCATAAATAGTAGTATGGCCAAAAAACCCAAAATTCCAGCTCTCAAGGACTGCGCCAAAGAAACTGCCCCCAGCGTTGGCCCCACGGACTGCTCCGATATCAAAGTAATGGGCAAAGGCAAAGCTCCAGCATTAAGGTTCCTTGCCAGCTCCTGCGCTTGGGCAATGGTAAACTGCCCCGTGATTTGGGCCTTGCCTCCTGAAATGGGTTCTTGCACAACCGGAGCTGAAATTAAAACTCCGTCAATGTAAATCGCCACGGGCTTACCCACATTCTGAGCGGTTATTTCTTCAAAGATTTTGGCGCCCTCTTGGTTAAACTGAAGAGAAATTGTGGGGCGGTAAGCCAACTGCTCAAACACGACTTCGGCCTTCTGAAGATATCTTCCGGTCAAAGGAGTGGGTGTGAACTCAATAAGTTCTTCTTCTTGTCTTTCTGCTTCCTGCGAAAGCTCGCGGAACTCCAAAAAAGGCGTCTCCCCTATCAACCTAATGGCTTTTGCTGGCTCAAGCACACCGGCTAACTCAACCACGAGCCGGTTTCTCTGCACGTGAACAACCGGCTCCCTGACGCCAAAAAGGTTGACTCTTCTTTCAATTACGTCTCTTAGTCCTTCCATAGCGTCGGCTCTGTCTGCTTGCGCTATCTGCGACAAACCGGCCTCGTAAACCAAATGAACTCCACCCTGCAAGTCCAGACCGAGCTTGTAAGGAACGTTTGGCACGAATCCCAAGTTTAACAATTGAGGCCAAGCAAAATTCCCGGCAAAAAAAGCCAAAACAATGATGCCAATTACAATAACGTAAACGCCAGTTTTTTCCATAAAGCTATCTTATTTCCTCCAGCGGGTAAACGTCAATGGCAGGTTCCTCGTAAGGGTGGGCTTTTTTTATTGCGGCCAGCACCTTTTTTAACTTTTCCCCTTCGCACACCATTTCAATTCTCTCTTCCAAAACTTCTTCTAACTTTCCAATTTTGCCAATCGCGGGCCGCGCGCCGTTTACTGCCTTAAATCTGCCAATGCCTTTTGCCGAAAAACTGCAAAAAGTATATTTTCCAATTCTCCCCGCGCCGGCTTCGCCCATCACTTCTC
This sequence comes from Parcubacteria group bacterium Gr01-1014_30, assembly GCA_007376185.1. GTDB lineage: Bacteria > Patescibacteriota > Minisyncoccia > Minisyncoccales > 2-12-FULL-40-12 > VMFS01. Next base: position 46,383 of record VMFS01000007.1, on the reverse strand, counting down.
TAATTTTGGCCGTTTTTGAGGCCGGCGCAAACACGACTATCTTGACTTTTGAATTTTGACTCTTACGCATCAAAGTAATTCTTTCCTGTTCTTAACGCCTCCATTGCCAATTTTTGTATCTCAAACAAGGGCTCTGGAAGTTTGTCTAAATCGTACCAATCCCACCCCTCAACCTCTTCAGGCGCCAGCAATTCTGGCTCGTCTGCTTTCCAGTCGGCGACCAATCCGATGTGAACGTAATGCCTGGGAGTATACTCAAAAACATTTGCTGCAAACTGAAACCTGATGTTTTTTATCTCAAGCCCACATTCTTCTTTTGTTTCCCTTCTCGCGCAATCCTCAAATGACTCCATATACTCAAGGTGGCCGCCCGGAGGCGCGTATTCTCCCTCGCCGTGAGACCCTCTGCGCTTGCCGAGCAGAATTTTCCCTTCTTTGAAGATTAACACCCCCACCCCAACTTTTGGCACGTTTTGCGGATATTCCATAAAATTTTATTCCACAACTAATTCTTCAAAACCAGTATCCTCGTCCCGTTCTCTTTTATAAACAACTTCATCAAAAACCGCTATAACGACCTCAACCGTGGCGCGAACCCTGCACCCGTGCTTCAAATGTCCGCCGATAACTTTCCCCGCCTTGTCAGACAAAGATACGTGAATGTGGCATCCGCCTTTTGAAATTGTGCCATTTCCCGACACTATTTCAAAGGGGCCTTTCAATTTTTTAACGACTTGCTTTTTAGGTGTAGCTCCCGGCATTCGCAAAACGGCAAAATCAAGATTACCTACCACCGCCAACAAAACTCCTGCCGGAATGTTTTTGGCTCTTTTCTCAATCTCCTCCCTCAAAAACTGCCCTGGTTTTAGCCTAAACGTCAACTGTTTCATATTTAAGAGGCCTCTCACTTACTTATAGATTTCGTGAGTACCTACGTTGATAAAACCAAAATCTCCTTTACCAATGAACTTAAACATAATTCTGTACTGACCTATGGAGCGTAAAAGCCCAGTACTCTTTGTACTTCCCGTGAAGTTTATGCGTCTCCAAGGAAGGGTGAAAGGGGTTGCTTAAAAACAAACTTTCCTTTTCAAGGAAAGCTTCCTTAACAAAATCAGGCATCTTCTTCAAGTTTTTCTTAAACTTAGAAGAATATAAAATTCGCCTCATCTATCTAGCGTTAGCGAAGATAAGGAAGAGATTTATCTCTTCCGACGAGAATGTCGTAAAAGCTTGAAGACCTCTTCAGCTTCCCGATCTTTCTTTCCCTTTCAAAAACTCTAATCGCCTCGTCCGTGTCTTTTTCCTCCCGCAAAAGCCGCTGGCTGATCTTAAGCATATGTTCGTAATCTATCCTAGGCACAACCACCAAATCGCCTTTCCGGCTCATTTTTTTAGGGATAGTAATGGTGTTCATAATTTTATAATAAACTAATATATCTCTTAAGTCAACGACGCGCTATGTACAGGATAATAATACACTGTCGCTCCTTTTCTCTTTTTTCTCAACAATCCTCGCTTGATAAGCGCGTTGCGAAGATGGGCTGAATGTTCAAGATGCAGGAGTCGGTTCAACTCGCTCGGCCTGATACCGGGCTGCTTTTTGATTATACGCAACATTTTGTCCAGTATTGCCTTTTGTTTTTGATTCTTTATACTTCGCATGTAATTTAATACTTCTTAACCCAGCCATACGACTACCTTCTAATAAAGGGGAGTTTATCTAGTATAAATCTCCTTTTCCTCTTCATTTTTTCTAGCTTCGGAAGCCATTCTCTTTCTAGCTCAGACATTCTTGCATTTATACCATCTACTGATAGTCCTTCTTTTTTAATTTCTTTCCTACTCCTTTCAAGAAAATCGTGTGTCTTATTGATATTACGTTCATAGAAAATTACTCTTGCCAGTCCTACAATGTACCAGAGTATTGTCGACACACCTACAATTCCCACTACTGTTGTTATAACTTCAGTAACCTCAACCTCCATGACAAAGCTTGTATTTGTTATCTTATTACAGAAACTACTTATGAATATAGGGTAACGAGTATCTTTACTGATAATGCTAAAAACCCAAAAACGATTGGAACAATTGTAGCTATAAGCCATTTTCGTCGCTTCTGTAAACGTTCAATGACGTACTCGCGATTTAATTCTCCAGCGCTCCGTCCATATCTATATGCGTAATTTTTCAATCGAATCCTTTTCGCTTCCAGCTCGAGCCGATGGTTATCCATATCGTCCCATCCGCCCTTCAATAAATCCCAGTACTTTTTTAAATCAATTTCCATAACATTTTTTATACTTATAAAAAATAAAACTTGTTGCGTTTTAGCGCTATCAAAGTTATAATATACTAATATGCCGGAATGTAGAGTAAAAGAGTGTAAAAACTTTACACGATATAAGAATACCAGGCAAATCTACTGTATCATGCATTTGGCACGAGTCAGACGTCATGGATATCCTGAATTAAAAAAGGGTGCGTATCAAGCATTGGAAAGACTACCGCATGAATTTGTGGATGATTTCATCCGCAAGAATTGTGGTACTATGCTCGATAAAGAAATTGCAAAAGCGTTAAGAGAAAAAGATTACAAAGGATCTACGTTATGGACGGTGAAGTATCGAAGAAGGAACTTAGGTATCAAAAAATATCTATATGGCGAAATCAAAAAACATAAAGCATGGATTAGGGCTCAAGCAATTAAAAAATATGGGAAGGTGTGTGAACTGTGTAATTACAACCTAACAATTGACACCCACCACATAACACCAAAACATCAAGGAGGTCAACATGAAATAGATAACTTAATGGTTGTCTGTCCTAATTGTCATGCACTTATAACAAGGGAGTTTTTGAAATTGAATGCTCGATCGAAAATACCAAAAGCACGGAAAGAACTATTAAAACTTACAAAATCTTGGATTGCCCTTCTTTATGATAAGGTGCGTTAATAAGCCCGCATTTTTTATATTTATAGACTTCCCCCGTACTAGGGTTAATCGCTCCACACGGGCAGGGGTCGTTGCGGCCGACTTTGTTGCCAACCTTGGCCGCGGCTGGCGCCGCGGCGGGGTGGTGAACATGTCCCTTAGGTTCTTTTGTCAATTGAGCTCTGAAAAGCATCTGAACTATATTTGTTTCAATCAAGCGCAAAAGATTCTGAAACATTTTGTGGCCTTCATTTTTGTACTCCACAAGCGGATCTCTCTGCCCGTAAGCCCGCAAACGTACAGAATCCCGCAGTGCCTCCATTTCCTCCAAGTGGTTCATCCAAAGCATGTCTAAAGTCCTTAGAGCGATGAATTTGGCAACTTGATTAAAGTTTTCTGCCAATTCCTTTTCTTTTTGCTCAAGAATTTTTTTCTCTTCTTCGTTTTTCGTCCAATTTCCAACTTCCGTCTTCCAATCCTCAGTTGACAAAAACTGCCTTCTCCTTTTATAAATAACTTCTCTATGCTTATTCATAACGTCGTCGTAATCCAGCAAGTGCTTGCGCAAGTCAAAGTTAAACCCCTCAATTTTTGACTGAGCTTCTTCAATGGCTTTTGAAACCAATCCGGCTTCAATGGGCTGGTCCTCGGGAATCTTCAAAGCCGTCATTAAGGATTTCAACCTGTCTCCGCCGAAAATTCTCATTACGTCGTCTTCAAGCGAAATGAAAAACTGGGAAGAACCAGGATCCCCCTGCCTGCCCGATCTTCCCCGCAACTGGTTGTCAATTCTTCTGGCTTCGTGGCGTTCGGTGCCGATAACATGGAGTCCGCCTGCTTCCAAAACCCTTCGACTTTGCTCAGGGTCCTGGGGATTGCCCCCCAGGATTATATCCACTCCCCTGCCCGCCATATTCGTGGCAATGGTTACAGCGCCCGGCTTGCCCGCCTGAGCAATTATGGCGCCTTCTGCTTCGTGGTTCTTGGCGTTCAAAATTTGGTGAGGCACGCCCTCAGCTGTCAATAACTTGCTCAAGTACTCGTTTTTCTCAATTGAAGTAGTCCCTACCAAAACCGGCTGGCCCGTTTTGTGTCTTTCTTTGATTTCTCCGACCAAAGCGCTAAACTTGCCTTCAGAATTTTTATAAACGCGGTCTTGCAGGTCCTGACGAACCATTGGCTTGTTGGTAGACACGACAGTAACGTCCAAGTTATAAACCTTGTCAAACTCTTCGGCAGAAGTTACGGCCGTTCCCGTCATGCCTGACAGTTTTTTGTACATCCTGAAGTAATTCTGAAAAGTTATTGAGGCCAAGGTCAAAGATTCGGGCTGTACTCTAACACCTTCTTTCGCTTCCACTGCCTGGTGCAGACCGCCTGACCACCTGCGCCCGGGCATCAAACGACCCGTGAACTCGTCAACAATTATCACTTGCCCCTGTTTAACCACATAGTGCCTGTCTTTTTTGAAAAGAACTTCAGCTCTCAAGGCCTGTTCCAAATGATGCAAGTATTTTATACCTTTTTCTTCGTAAATGTTGCCCAAGCCCAAAATTTTTTCAACTCTGTTGATGCCTTGTTCGGTCAAGGTTACGGCCCGCAGTTTTTCGTCAATCTCGTAGTCGGTTTTGGGGTCTAATCGTGGAATAATTCTAGCAAAATCAAGATACCATTTTGAGCTCTCCACGTCCGGAGAGGAAATAATCAAAGGGGTTCTCGCCTCGTCAATTAAAATTGAGTCGACTTCGTCAACAATAGCAAAATTAAATCCGCGTCCCGACTCCAAGGAAGTCGAGGATCCTCGATCGCTTTGCAATCGGGACTGAACCTGTTGCGGCAAATCATAAACCATATTGTCTCTTAAGTAGTCAAACCCGAACTCATTGTTAGTTCCGTAAGTAAGGTCGGCCTCATACGCCTCTCTTCTTGAAACCGGTCTCAAAAAATCTTCAATAACTTTGAATCCTCCGAGCGTGTCTCTTTCTGCGTCCTGCTTGGCTGTTGGGTCGTACAAATAGGCCGTTTCATGCGTAATACACCCGACGGACAGCCCCAGTGCATGATATATTTGCCCCATCCACACTGCGTCCCTTTTTGCCAAGTAGTCGTTTACCGTAACCAAATGACAGCCCTTGCCTTCCAATGCGTTCAAATACAAAGGCAGGGTGGCGGTCAAAGTTTTTCCTTCGCCGGTTCTCATTTCAGCGATTTTGCCCTGATGCAAAACAATGCCTCCGATCAGCTGAACGTCAAAATGCCTCTGCCTCAAAGTTCTTTTGGCGGCTTCCCGAACCAAAGCAAACGCCTCTGGCAACACCCCCTCCAATGAAACGGCGTCTTTCGCCGAACTCGGCGAAGCCGTCAGACGAAGTTGAAACTTCGTCTTTACCTTCGCCCTATTCGGGCTCGGTGAGCGAGGCGGGAGATTAGACGAAGTCTCAGCGACCCGCGTTCCATTGACCTTGTTTTTCAGTTCTTGGGTTTTTTCTTTGAGTTTTTCATCGGAAAAAGCCTCGTACTCTTTTTCAAGCGAGTTGATCTTTTCAACAAAGGGCTGAAGTTTTTTGAGATACGCTTCGTTGGCGTCGCCGAAAATTTTAGTTAAAATCCCCATGCCAGGTAGTGAAAACTCCGCCAATCGTAATTATTTCACTGCCTTCGGCAGTGGCGGAGTTTTCACTACCTGGCATGGAGTAAATTATACATCATATCAATAAAGCGCGCCAGTCGCATTTCGGGAAGCTCTCGGAGGCAAAATAGCTTGGTCCCCGCCTGTTTTACAGAAGGGGTATTTTGCCGAGAGCGCAGTATCCGCCCGCCGCTGGAGCGGGCGAGATACGGTTAACGAAAGCGACTGGCGCGCTTAGTAAACTTTCAACTTCGTGACGCAGAACTTGTACAGAATCATTTTCATCAAAAGCTTGGCGGCCAGGAAATCGGGGGCGCGCAGGCCCCTGATTGGAGCCAGCTCCACCAAATCCATACCAACAACATTTTTTCGCGCGCAAACCTGGCGCAGAATGGGCAAAACATCGTCCCAAAACAGGCCTCCGGGTTCCGGCGTGCCCGTTGAAGGCATTACCGATGAATCAAAAGCGTCAATGTCAAAACTTACGTAAACGTTGCTGTCCAAAGAAGAAACTATCTCGTCAGCGCTCCAGCCGCGGCGGTCTTTTGCCAAGAAAACTTTCACGCGGTCGTGATTATTTTGCCAAAACGCGTACTCCAGTTTGTTGAAATTGCGAATCCCGACCAGCGCCGCGTTTTTCACGCTCGGAAGCCCAAACGAATATTTCAGCCAAGCCGCGTGCGTAAAAGGTTTTTTAGACCACTGGTCGCCCAAATCCAAATGAGCGTCAAAAACCAGCGCGGAAATATCCCGATAATGTTCACTCAGGCCCTGCGCAACTCCGTAGCTGATTGAGTGTTCGCCGCCCACAACAACCGGCAACTTGTTTTTTTGAATTAACTCTGAAACGATTTTTTGCAAAAGTGAGCTGGCGGCTTCGGGTTTTTTTGGCAGAGACGGCTGTTTCAAAGTCCAAATTTTAATCTGATTTTGAATGTCGTCCAAAAGCTCGTCGTCAAATGTCTCAACTTGCGAGGAGGCCTCAATTAAGCTGGCCGGGCCCTTGGACGCGCCGCGGCCGAAAGTTACGGTACCTTCGTAGCCGAAAGGCACGACTACCGCGTCGGCGTTTTCAAAATTAACATTGTCTACCAAGCCCAAAGACGCTAAATCTAAAAAGGTCTTCATCAATAGTTAAAGCTCCAGAAGTACGGCCGCTATCCAAGGAAAAGCCAAGTTGACGTCGCTTTGGATGATTTGATAGTAACTTTTGGGATCAAGTTTGTCCCAGGTTATTTTTTCTTTGCCGCCAGCTCCCGAGTATGAGCCGTAAGACATTGGAGAAGAACCGATTTCTATGAAGCCCGCCCAAGGCTTGACTTTTGGCAATTTCAAATCGTGCTTAAGCGACGGGATCACGCAAATGGGAAAGTCGGCGGCTATTCCCCCTCCCAGCTGCAGGAAAGCTATAGATACGTTCCTCGTTTCTTTCATGTACCAGTCATACAAAAAATGAAAGTATTCCACTCCACTCTTCATAACCCTGCCGTCAATAATAATATCACCTTTTTTCTTGTGAGGACCCTTGTAGGCATAGCTGGCGAAAATGTTGCCCATGGTGGAATCCTCAAAACCTGGTACCAAAATCGGAATGTTTTTTTTATACGACGCGAAAACCCAGCAGTCGTCAGGGTTCGCTTTAGAGTCGGGTCTGATTAATTTTTCCTTGAACAACCTCCTGAAATATTCGTGCGGGAAGTAGCTTTCGAGGCGCTTCTGGGCCTGCTGCCACATTTTCAAAAGATGGGGCTCCATTATGCGTACGCTCTCGTCTTCAGGCAGAAAAGTGTCGGTAATTCTTCGCAGCCCAGCGTCGCGCAGTTCAGCTTCCTGCACAGGAGTCAGCTCGGTATAACGGGGAATGTAGGCGTAATGAGAGTGGGCTACATAACGATAATATGACTCTTCGTGGTTGGCCGCGGTGGCGGAAACCAAATGCACTTTATCTTTTCTAATCAACTCCGCCAGCGTCACGCCTATCTGGAAAGAACTCAAAGCCCCGGCCAGCGTCACCACAAGTTTGCCGCCTTTTTTCAAGTGCCTTCGCAACCACAAAGCCGCCTCCATAGTAGAGCCGGCATTGGTGTGCTTTAACGTTCTTTTAGCGTATTGACTAACCGGAGAACTTCTTTTAATGCTTGAAGCTAAAGCTCCCTTCGCTACTCCCGTTTCAGGAACAATCAGTTTACGGAGACCCGGCGAAAGTTTTTTGAGCTTTTTTTTATTCATTCTTAAAAATATTTATTAAGTATTCAAATAACCCCATGATTGCAAAAGGTCGCTGTCATTCAGCCAGCGTTCTCCAATATCCACTCGGTAAAACATGTTTTGCAATCTGATATTTTTAATCCGGTTAAAAGCTTGCTTGCGCGCGTCTTCCACCGTGTTGCCGCAGCCGGAAACCACCAAAGCATAGCCGGAAGTGCCAGCAAGCTGCAAAGTGCCGTCCACCATTTTTACATCGCCAATATGTATTCCTTCCAAATTTGGATTTTCTCGCTTAAACAAAATAGAAAGATCCCGATACGTGGCGATATCCTCCGGATGATCGGACAAATACGAGACTACAGCGCAGCAAACTCCCAACTGGAATCCTTTCTTGGTGGGAATTTCAAATTTTTCGCCCATTGCCAGTTTATGCAAAAATTCTCCAAACGGCATTTCTATGCCAACGGATTGAATGCTGATGGTTGGATAGCCAAATCGTGAAGTAAACTCCAACGGATAAATACCTCTAGCATTAACGATGCAATTAATGTCTAAATATCCGATAAAACCGGATTTGGCCAAATCCGGCACCATGCGATTCAATGTGGCTTTAAATAAACCATTGGGTTGACTCCAAAACATTAATTCCCCCATATCCCCCGTTAAGGGACCCAGATCACCGGGAAACAACCGCTTGTGCTCAAAATTTACGTTTATGGGATACAAAAACTCTTTGCCGTTAAAAAATCCGCCAACCCCAATTTCCACCCCAGCCGCGTATTTTTGCAGCTGAAACGTTTTAATTTTGCTCTTCCAGGCTTTTTTGTTGGATTGCAGAAGTTCCAAAATGTCTCGCCCATCCTCTTCCTCGCCGATAAACAGCAAATCTTTAAAATCTTGCGCCTCGCCGCTCGGCTTAAAGACGTACCTGCTCGGACTTTTTTGTAAAAAATCAAGAGCAGAATCATAATCCGCAAAATACCAATGCGGCAGAACATTCATACCAACCCGCTTCATTTCTGTTTGTCCAACCTCGCGGTTGTCTTCCAGCATGTCGGTATATTTGCTGCCCCCCACCACCAGCTTACCTTTTTTGCGCAAATTATCCGCCCATTTCCCAAACCCCACGTCGTCAAACACCACCACGTCCGCCCAGTCCACATGGTCTTCCCATTTTTTTACCTTGTCCAAAATGCCGTCATAAACGTCGTAATCTTCCGCGCGCTCAATATACGCCTTAACCAAATTGCCTTCCTTAAGAATTTTCCATGCGATGTCGCCACTTAAACTTTCCCACGAAACGAATAAAAAATTTATTTTATGATTTCCGTTTTTGTTATTCATGACAAATTTATCATAACGCTTATCTATTGTTCTATCTTCTGGTCCTGCCCGTTTTCAGGTTTATTTTTGTAAGTGCTGATTTGCGCCCTCATGTCTAATAGACTCGGCATACTTTGAAACTGTTCAACAGAAGCAAACTCGCAGAAAACGGCCGAGGCCACTACGGTTGTCCACAACCCATTCTTGTCGCCTTGCGCCGATTGTGTAATGTTGGAAGTTCTGATTATTTTGCCCGACGCCTTGTATATCTGCTCTCTTTCGTCCCAAGCGGTGTCTGGGTCAAAATCAATTCCCAAAGTGGAAGCCAGCATAGTGGCGGCCAAATCCTCGGCGTAAGCGCCCGCAACCTCGTCGGTTTCTCCAAAAGGATGATGTTCGGACAAGTAACCGTACATATTTGTGTCGGCCGGCTGAGCCAAACCAATGGAGGCGGCAATAAGACGATTGGGTTCGTTGGTAGCGTTTCTCGCCATAACAGTGAAAGCAATTTGTCCGGGCCTCATTAGCTTTAAACCCTCATCGCGAGAGATTCTTTTACATCCTGGCGGCAGAATACTGGAAATGGTTACAATGTTTAGCGGCTCAATGCCAGCGTCTCTCAAGGCAACCTCAAAAGAAGCCAAGTAGTCTTTGTGTTTACCCACTCCTTTGGTGAAAAAAATTTTTGTTCCAAGCATTTTATTTTATTTTTTCACCGCAAGAAAGTTTGTCAACCCCGTTAGAAGTTAAGTTATCCAAAATCATCATAAAAAAATTATTTATTACTTTATTTTATAGAAACTTCTAACGGGGTCAAGTGTTAATAACTTTTTTTGCTAAAAAAATCCGCCGGAATCTGGCGGAAATAATTTTTTCTGTCGCTTTATTACTATTCATCAGTTAAACTTTAGCCGCTTTATCTGTTCTTTTCGCAAGCGGTTTTTGGGCAACATTCCTAAAACGGCTTTTCTCAAAACCTCGGCCGGTTTCTCTTGAAAAACTTTTTTCAGAGGAGTCGTTTTCAATCCGCCCAGATAACCCGAATGGCGGAAGTATTTTTTCTTTTCCAACTTTTTTCCGCTGATGCGCACTTTATCAACGTTCTTAACCAAAACAAAATCGCCGTCGTCTTTGTGGGGAACAAAGCTCGGCTTGTGTTTGCCACGAAGTAATATAGCAATTTGGCTGGCTAATCTGCCCAGCACTTTACCGGTGGCGTCAATGGTATGAATTGTTCTTTGCATAAACTAAAAACTAAAAGCGCAAAGCGCAAAACAACAGCGTAAAGTTTAAATTATTTTGACTTTTAAGTTTTTGTTTTGCATTTTTAGCTTTACGCTTTACGCTTACTTAACTAACTCTATAATCACCAAACGGGCTCCGTCCGATTTTCTCTGCCCCAGTTTTATAATGCGCGTGTAGCCGCCTTTTCTGTCTTTGTGCCTGGGCGCAACTTCGTCTACCAGTTTTTTGACGACTGCCTGAGAAAATATTGCGGACAAGGAGCGCTTGGCGGCCAAGCTCCCCGCTTTTGCTCTCGTTACTTGTTTGGCAAAAAAAGGAGCCAACTCTTTGGCTTTTGCCTCGGTGGTTTTAATTTTCTCTCTCAAAGTTAAGGCCTGGGCCAAGCTTTTCAAGAGCGCCCTTCTTTGGTCCTTTTTTCTACTTAGCCTTCTTCCCTTTTTTCTTTTCCGCATGTTTCCTTAAGGTTTTTGCTTTTTTTGCTCCTTTTGGAGATTTGACGGCTTTTGGTTCCTTTGGCTCTTCAACCTTCTGCTTGTAGGTTTCGGCAATCAATGAAAAGTGGCGCAAAAGAATATCAGAAGCTCTCTCTAAGGCCTGTTCAGGACTGATGGTGCCGTCGGTCTCAACTTCCAAAAACAGCCGGTCGTAGTCGGTTCTTTCGCCCACGCGCATGTTCTCAACGCGAAAACCAACTCTTCTTACGGGGGTGAAAATCGCGTCCAAAGGTATGGCTCCAACCTCAAGTTTCTCCTGTTTCTTTCTTGCCTCTCTTGAGCGATAACCCAAACCTTTCTCAATAGATATTTCCAAATCAAGTTCCGCGGACTTACTAGTTAAGGTGGCGATTTTCACGTCTTTGTTCATGAGCTCAACCTGAGGGGGCAGTACAAGGTCTTTTCCTTTAACATCTTTTTCTCCCTTAACTTTTAAGGTTGCTTTTTGCGGCTCATCTCCAAAAACCTTAAATCTCAGTTGTTTCAAGTTCAAAGTGATTAAGGTAAGGTCTTCCAAAACTCCGGGTATCGTTGAAAACTCGTGCTGAACCCCTTTAATTTTAACCTGAGTCGCGGCGTTGCCCTCCAAAGACGACAGCAGAACCCTGCGAAGAGAATTTCCCAAGGTAACGCCGTAGCCCGGGTAAAGAGCTTCTATTTCAAAGACGGCTTTTTGGTTTTCTTTGCTTACTATTTTTGGAGCATGCGGCAATGGGATCATATTGATCATCTTGAGTAATATTCAAATATTACAGGAATTTCCACGGGCAAGTCAACCTCTTGGGCATCCAATTCCGCCACAACTTGGGCTTCAACGGTTTCAGGATTCAACTTCAGCCAAGACGGAATCTTTTTCTTTTTGATTGAAGGCAAAACGTTTTTGAAAAAACTTTTTCCCGCGGAACCCGCTTTCAGTTTGATGACGTCGCCTTTTTTCAGGCGGTAGCTCGGCACGTTAATTGACTTCCCGTTCACCTGAAAGTGACCGTGCGAAACCAATTGCCTTGCCTGAGCTCTTGAAGAAGCCAGCCCCAAGCGGAAAATCGCGTTGTCCAAACGACTCTCCAACATCTGCACCAAAGAATGCGAAACGTCCTTGCCGCCTTTCTGCTGACTTTCCAAAACCTTTTTAACGAGACTCCTAAACTGCGCTTCTCTTAAGTTGTATAAGTTCCTCAATTTTTGCTTCTCGCGCAGTTGAAGGCCGTACTCGGAAAAACCTCTTCTCCTTTTTTTCTTAATTTGGCCGGGGCTCGTCGGCCTTCTTTTCAAGGCGCACTTTTCTTTTCCACAGACAGACACGCCCAAGCGCCGGCAAACTTTACACGAAACTGCTTTCATATTACATTTTACACTCTTCTTGCTTTTGGCGGCCGGCAGCCGTTGTGGGGCACCGGAGTTATGTCTTTAATTGAAACAATATCCAAGCCCCTCGCGGCCAAAGATCTAACAGCGGACTCGCGGCCCGAACCCACACCTTTTACCATAACTTGAATCTTCTCAACTCCAAGTTTTCGGCAGAGGTCGGAAATCGCTTCGGCCGCCTTGGAAGCGGCAAAAGGAGTGGCTTTTTTTGTTCCTTTAAAACCTATACTGCCCGAGGACACCCAAGTTAAAACGTTCCCTTGAACATCCGTTAAAGTTATGATGGTGTTGTTGTAAGAAGAAAAAATATAAACTCTGCCCTCTGTGGGAGGATGCGAAGCATCAGCGACCATCTTTTGAGGGCCAACTTTTAATTCTCTCTTTTTCAACTCCACTTCTTCAGTTTTTGCAATAACTCTCTTTTTCCCCATCGGCGTTATGTCGGTTCTGAAGGCGGTTTGCGCCCCGATCCAACTGTTTTCCTAACGTTGCCGCGAACCGTCCTTGTGTTGGTTTTTGTCCGCTGACCTCTTACAGGAAGTCCTTTAATGTGGCGAAGTCCTCTCCAGGAGCCGATTTCTTTCAACCGCCTTATATTCACTATTATTTCCCGGCGGAGCTCGCCTTCAACCTTGTGTTTTTTCTCCACGATTTCTTTCAAACGATTAACCTCCTCTTGACTCAAGTCTTTGGCGCGCTTTTTTAACTCTATTTTGCTTTCAAGCAAAAGCCGCCTGCTCAAGGGCAGTCCTATACCATATATGTATGTCAAAGCTATCAGTATGGGCTTTTGGTCGGGAATATTTACTCCCGCAATACGAGGCATAATAGTTTAAATTCGAACATCGAAATTCGAAACAATATCTAAATTACAATTTCTAAAATTTTAAACGGTTTTTTTGAATTTCGGTCATTTGGTATTTGAATTTGTTTCGTGCTTGGGATTTCGTGCTTCGGATTTTCTTTTGCGCAGCAAAAGACTACGCTCCTTGTCTCTGCTTGTGCTTTGGATTTTTGCAAATAACGTAAACGTACCCTTTGCGGCGCACGATTTTGCAATTCTTGCAAATTTTTTTTACGGATGGCCGTACTTTCACCCCGTTAGTAGTTTGCCCTTATACGATAGATACCGATTTCGGACAAACATATGTTTTTCTGTTTGACCCCGTCTGTTCAGAGGAAAAAATTTTTTTCCAAGAACTACTAACGGGGTTCATATTTTGCTACTTTCCTCTATACACAATTCTTCCTCTTGTTTCGTCGTAAGGGGTCATCTCAACCTGAACCCTGTCCCCGGGCAAAATCTTAATCCGGTAAATCCTCAGCTTGCCCGCCAAATGGCACAGCACTTCTTTGCCCTCGTCAAGCCGCACCCTAAAGTTGGCGTTAGGCAAAGTTTCAGTAACAATACCCCACTTTCTGACAAAATCTTTTTTCACAATCCGCAATTTTTTACTTTAGCAAAATGTTTCATAAAGGTCAATCCCCTTGCCTCTTTTTGGCAATTTTGTGTCTCACGATTCATAAGTATTTAAGAAATTGGTTTGGGGTAACGATCTTTATCTTTTGATACTGCCGCAAGTCAAGAAGATGTTTATCGCCGGAAACAATAAAATACGCCTTTCCGGCAAGGGCGCACTCAATAATTTTACTATCAGATGGGTCTTTGGCAACCGCGCGAACGCTTTCTTGCAGTTCAACGAGAGACGAAATAAAAATGTTAGTGTCCAAAACAGCCCTAGTCATTCTTGAGTACGTCGCTCGGCTTTATGCCTTTTGCTTTGGCAAATTTCCTTCCTTTTTTAGCCAAGTCCTCAAAACGTCTCAAAGAACCAAGAATTTTTATTTTGGTTTGAAGCTGACGCATTTCTTCCAGAATCAAGTTCTGACGCTGATTTATTTTTCTAATAAGGGTCTGGGTGGTCATACTTAAAGTATATCAAAATAAACAAAACTATACAACTTCTGCTTGGTAGCACTTTTCGCAGTAGACGATTTCAGGGCGCTCTGGCGCGTAGGAGGTCTCAAACTCGTTGGGGCATTTCACTTTTTACTTCGAGCCTAAGGAAATTTTCACTTGCGCATTTAATGCGCGGGCAATTTTATAGAGAAAAGACAGACTCGGGTTATACTGCCCAGATTCAAGCCGAGAAATTGCCGACTGCTTGGTGCCCATGCGTTCGGCAAGCGCTCTCTGGCTGATATTTTTGCGAAGCCGCATCTTGATAAGAAGCGCGATAACTTCAAATTCGGGCCCCAGTTCCTCATATGCCTTTTTGACGCGGCGATTCTTGAGAAGGCGGTTTTTCGCTTGTGTATAACTTTTCATAGCACGGTTAGTATAACGTATACGTTATGAGCTGTCAAGTACTTTCAGTGTACGCCGCGCGGCTTCAATTTCTTTCCTCGGAAGCCGTTGTGATTTCTTTATAAAACCGTGTAAAAGAATCGCCTCGCCGTCGTGAAAAGTGTAGAAAATCCGCACTTCTTGTTTTCCGCGCACCCGAAGTTCAAAAATCCGCGGCTCAACTTTTTTGCTGTGGGGAAATCCGAGTTTATGGCCAAACATTTCCAGAAGATCGATTGTACGCAATGTCCGCGCAACGGTTTGCGCGTCCAGCATTTTAATAAATCGTTCGGTTTTACTGTCAAAGAACTTAACGTTCATGTAGTTTATACCACCTCTGCCTGGTAGCACTTTTCACAGTAAACTATCTCGGGGCGGTCGGGGTCGGCCTGGTAGCATCGTTCACAATATACTATTTCCGGACGCTGTGGAGCATAACTCGTTTGAAACTCGTTGGGGCAGGGTTCTTGTCCGTGGAAGTGCTGGACCGTGTTTTGGTAAATGCCATTGGCAGAGGTCTGACCTGCACAAGTGCACTTTCTGTGCCATAGCTTAAGAGGGTTTCTTTGTTTAACCCGACCAGAATGCCTACAGTTATGGCACAGTTTTGGTAAAGGCACGTTTATTTTTTGATAAAACTGCAGTTCTTGCGGAACGATTTTAAAACCAAAGGTACATTGCTCATTACACGTGCCTTCGTGCTCGCAACTAGTAACATCGTCAAGTATGCTCTCTGAAACTTCAGTTATAGAATCTGGTAACTCTGCGTGTTTTTTTGTAATAACATAGTTTCTTTGAACCGGCTCATGCCAAATGTATCCTGCTTTCTGTATTTCAGATTTGGTCAATGGAAAGTGCTCTTGAGCCACGGTGTCAGTATAAGGAAAAGGCGACAGTTCGATCGGGAAGTTTTCGCCGTAAGCGTAAAGCATTCCCCTTCTGTCTCGGTAAGGCATTTCTGCCATGTGCTTTTTAATTTGCGACAACAACTTTTCGTACTCTGCCTTGGAATACTTTTTATTAAGAATACAATACTGCTTGCTTCGCAAGCCGATGCATCCCAAAATATCAGAAGATGTAAAACACAAACTGCAATATTCAACGTTTCTCAGATCGCCCCAGGCGGTATGCACAAACTTACAAAAGTACATATTGTAACCGCCGGAAACGCATTCGTAGCATAGTTCCAGATCTCCCCAGGCAAAGTAGTCATAAACATCCTTGGCGTTGATGCACCAAAACAAGTACTTGGAGTCCTTGGCGTTTTTTGTGTAAAAGCCTTGAGTGTTGTCGGAATTTGAGATATAATCGCCCGAAACGTTCCGGTTCATCTGACCGTGATAGTATTTCCGGGGCAATTTAAGATAAAGATTATCTTCGAATTCCTTACGAAAACGCTCAAGGCCAGGCCTTGTGTGCAACTGTAACTTTTCTTTTTCTTTTAAGTACTCTGATTTTGTGTACGGCTTGTTGAAAATATGATATTTTTTGTTGCGCAAACCCACACACCCTATGCAATCTGAACAGTTGCGGCAGTCAAATAGAAACATTGAATCGCGACACCACAGGCAGGTTTGCGAAAAACGCACGTTATAGCACTGATCAACGTCAAAACATTCGTAGCAAAGCTCGCTGTTTAGGCAATATAGAGTGTCAACGCAGTTTTTGGAGTGATTGGTGTAATGCGCGTAAAGAATGTCTTCGTTCCAACCGGCGCCGAACATCAAGTAACAGTTCTTTGAATCTCCCGCGCAGTTCGTATATTCGCTGTTAATGAGTGTAGCCGGCGAAGTGTTGTTGGTGTGCTGGCGCGGAACTTTATCTTGAAGTTCTTTGAACTGCTGAAAAAAAGATTTGTTAAAATCGTACTCACGCCCATATTCAAAGGGGTCCCATTTGTCCGACCACCAACACTCAGAACAATACACCGGAAATGTCGCTTCTGCCGAGTAAGCGCTTATAACTGATTTTTGGCAAAGGTCGCAGCTGCGTTTGTGGAGAGTTCGCTCATTTCTAAAAGCCATGCGCCTCTGCATCCTGCATTCCGGGCAAAAAGTCGGCGGCGGAACCTTTATTTTCTCGTAAAAAGCAAAATCGTCGGGTTCAATCCGGAACTCCTGATGACAATTTTGACATTGCCTTGTTTCTTCCATCATATAATATGTACGTGGGCCTTTGGGCTAAGCCCGGCTTAGCCCAAAGGCCCAAGAATAACACCCTTACTCAAAACGCAGGTCAACCTCAAGACGGTCAACCTGTTTTGGAACTTTCTTGAGCCAAAACGGGAACAACTTAACTTCAGAGCGAGAAATCCCGGGCTTGCTTGACAAAAGAACTCTGGACTCTTCCAAGAACTTGCCAGCCAGTGCGGTCTTTAAAGCATTCAAGTCAACCTCTCTATAAACTTTGGCTGAAGCATCCAGTTGAGCCACAATTCTGCCGTCTGGCAAGTTGACGGCTTCAGGGCTTAACTTAAAAGTTATGCTCTCTTGATGCAACACCTTTTCCGGCGCAAGGCCGGCGGCAAGAAGCTCCTCCGCTAACGCTTCAACGTCTCTCTTCTCAAAAGCCATAACAGACGCCTTGGTTTTAATTACAAACTCAAAGTTCTCAACAGTGTCCCCTTCTTTAGCAGAAGAATTGGTTTCCAAAATTTCCACTTGCTGCGACCCTCTGATAAAATCAGAGCCCTCGGCCAAACCTTTGGCAAGGTCTGACTCCGAAGCCGCCTTGGCTTTCTCAAGAAGAGCGTTCATTGCTTGCTCAAGGTTGTCTTTGGTTACCTGCGCAAAAGTGCCTCCTCCTGTCATCGGAGACGACGACTCTCCGTGGTAGCTGGTGAACTTTGCCGTGCCCCGAAAAGCCGCTATTGAAAAGTTTGACGGCCCGATGTTATACTCCTCGCCGCCTTCGGCGGCGACAACTGGAACATCAACAAAAGAACTCGTAAGCTTTCCGTTCTTGATTGCGGCCCCGGGGACCTGTATTCTGTCTTTTGACAAAAAAAGCTTGCCTTCGGAAGAAACAAATCTAGTACCTTGCAGCCAGGTTTCGGCCCTGGTGGTGTAAGAGTTGTAAAGGCGCACGACTCCTTCTGCTTTCTTTAACACACTGCCTGTTGCCTCAAAATCACCGGAAACCGAACTCTCCGCCAAAAGTATTCTTCCTGGAATAATTCTTTGGTCAAAACTGGGGGCAGTAACGTTTGCGTCAACGGTAACTGAAGAGCGGGCGCTGGCAACTTCCGTTGCCAACCATATTTCAACCTTGGCTTTTGCCGCAAAAAAATGCAAGTAAGCAAATCCTGTAAGAAACAGCAGAACGGTTATTAAAATAAGCGTTTTCCGCGAAGAGAAAGAACGTTTTTCGCGCTCTTTTTTACCCTCTAGGACGCTTTGCTCCTCTCGCTGAACAAAAGTCCTCTTTGGAGAATCATTTCTTTGCCTTTGGTCTTTGTCTCCCGAAGGAAATGTTCCTGGCGGGAAAATGTCAATTACTTTTTTCGGCATAATAAGTTAGTAAAGCTGGAGTGTATTGAGGGTTGTTTAAAATATCTGCCCCATCTTGCAAGCTGGCGCCGAGTGTGTCTTTGGGGAACAGGGTTTTTACATCCGGCTTTCCCACAAAAACAATGTTTTGCCATTTTCCTTCCTGCAAAATTTTTTTGAAGTCTGGCAAAAAAGCGCCTCCGCCAAAAATATATATCTTTGAAGGAAGGAGATTTGAAGTGGCCATCTCTTTTAATTTCAGCTGCAAGCTCTCAAACCAACCTCTCAAGGGCCGGTGAAGAAGCTCTGCCATTCGCTGAGAAACACCCTCACTCAAAGCTCTATCAGCGTATCTCTCTTTCAGCGCTCGGGCGTCCTGAAAGCCGACTCCCAATGTTTCTGAAATCGCTTGGGAAAAACTCTGAGATCCCAAAGCAAACCGGTCAGTCGCTTCAATCCTACCGCGTCTCGCCAAGAAAACACCTGTTTCCTCTCCGCCAATATCAATGAAAACCGCGTCGGGCTTACCAGAGACAAAAGGTAAAAAGCCCTCGGCTTCGTGAACGACCTTGACTGAACTTAAGCCGGCATTTCTGCAAGTATTTTCAGTCCTTTGCAAAAAGCTTTTAAGGCCGAACACGGTTAAAACCTTGAAACTTAAATTTTTCCCGCTGTAGCCCTCAAACTTTGGCACCGGGTAACCGTCTAGTTTTTGCTGTAAAATCCTCGAGTTCGTAAACTGAATATCGCTTGGCAAAACCCCGGAGTTTTGAAAAAAATTCTCGGCCGCCATCTTTTTCGCACCGCCTTGAACCTTCTCAAAAATTGCGCTTGCCTCCTTCTGGTCAATTGTCTTTCCCGGGGTCGGCCTTTCAACTTGCCGGTTCACAACTCTAGCCAGAAGTTGAGCCGGCCGCAGAGTAAAAATACAGCGGTGCGGCTTTCTGTCAAACATTTTAACGTATTCTTCAAGCTTGCTCAAGCCGGCTTCAAATGCGTCTTGTTCATGAAAGTAGTCCAAAGACGAGCTAACAACGCTCGTTTTTGCACCCTCTTTTCTTAGAACAACTGTTTTTAAGGCTTCAGAGCCAATGTCCGCAACAAAATAAAACTCCTTTTCCCGTCTGCGCCCAAACTTAAACATCATCTTCATTATAGCATTATTTTTAGGGTACAGGATTCGAACTAGAATCACTTGAGCGGAGCGAATTAGGGCAAGATTATAGGCGCGAGGAGCGACGCGTATCTGAACAAGATACGCTAGCGACGAGCAACGAAGAATATTGCCCTAATTCGCCCGCCCTTGGGGAAGCGAAAAAATGTCGGAAGAGATAAATCTCTTCCTTATCTTCGCTAACGCTCGATGGTTGATTTCTGCGTTGCTCCTCCTTGACGTATCGCTGACCGCCTGATACGTCTCGTCGTCGCGCCTTGAAATCATCTCATTTTTTTCGCTTCTCAAGCTGATTATAGTTCGGAATCCTGTGCCCTTTAGACTGCTCTATCGATGCTTTGATGCGTCTGACGCCAGAGCCCGCCGCTTCTTCTTTGATTA
Organism: Parcubacteria group bacterium Gr01-1014_30; assembly: GCA_007376185.1. Classification (GTDB taxonomy): domain Bacteria; phylum Patescibacteriota; class Minisyncoccia; order Minisyncoccales; family 2-12-FULL-40-12; genus VMFS01. The sequence continues at coordinate 26,793 of VMFS01000007.1, read as the reverse complement.
TCTTGAAACGTCCAAGCTCAGAAGTGTTCTTAACATGAGGGCCCCCGCAAAACTCACGCGAGAAGGCCGTTCCGTCTTTGTTGTATATAGTATATACGTTCACTATTTCGCCGTACTTTGCCCCAAATTCAGCCAGAGCGCCCAACTTTTCCGCTTTTGCTTTAGGCATTTCTTCCCTCCTTACCTCTAAACTCTCGGAAATTTTCTGATTGACTATTTCCTCAATTTCAGCGAGTCGCGCTTTGGTTAATTTTTCCGGATGCGAAAAGTCAAGGCGCAATCTTTCAGAGCTCACGTTTGAGCCCCGCTGAACCACGTAAGAACCCAAAACCTGACGCAGCGCCGCCAAGAGCAAATGATGCGCGGTGTGGTGCTTGATTGTTTGGGGCTCATGGTCCACTAAGCCGCCTTTGAACATTCCCGAAGAAGATGAACGGGAAAGTTCCTGGTGCTTTTTGAACTCCTCATCAAAACCTTCTCGGCTGAGGCCTTCGGCCTTCTTGCCACCGACATCTTTGATGGTTTCGTATGGCAGCCCGAAACTTTCGTAAAGCTTGAAAGCCGTCTTGGCGTCAACGAACTCCATTTTGTTGAGCTCTTTGAGGCCGGATTTCATTGTGCGGCCGAACTTTTCTTTTTCTTGCGCAAAAACCTCCATAATAGTGGAAAGATTCAGCTCTGGATAAAACAGATTATAGTTTTTAATAACCTCAACAAAAATATCTTCCTCTACTACCGAGCTTTTGTGTAGCAAAAGCGAAGGTCGAGAAGAGAACGAAGCTCTCTTCGAGTAAGTTCCGTAAGCGATTATGCGTCTCAAAAGTCGACGCAAAACATAACCCTGCTCTTTGTTGGAAGGCTTGACTCCGTCGGCCACAAGAAAAGAAACCGCTCGGCCGTGGTCGGCAAATATTCTTTTATCCCTCTCGGGCAAGCTGGCTGGCAATCTGGTTATTAGCGGTTGGAACAAATCCGTCTCAAAAATAGTCGGCTTTTTTTGTGCGACCATTGCCAAACGTTCAAGCCCCATGCCGGTATCTACGCCGGGAGTTTCGAGTTTGGCGAGCGACTTGTCGGCGTTGCAGTAAAACTCGTTAAAAACAATGTTCCAAATCTCAACGGGCTCGCCTTTTGAGTTGGCTACGTAAATTTCCGTTGTCGGGCCGCAAGGGCCTGTCAAACCCGTGGGTCCCCAAAAGTTATCTTCTCTGCCCTGTTCGCGCACTTGAATATTGGGGACAATCTTTTTCCAAATTTCGCGCGACTCTATGTCGCGCGGAACTTGAGAGTCGCCCTCAAAAATAGTTACGTACTCAATCTCCAGGTCCAATTTTTTAGCGATAAACTCATAAGCATACTCAACCGCCTCTTTTTTGAAATATCCGCCGAACGAAAAGTTACCCAACATTTCCAAAAAAGTATTGTGCGTGCTATCGCCAACCTCGTCAATGTCGGAAGTGCGAAAACACTTCTGAATTGAGGCGACGTTTGGCCCCCAAGGGGACTTTGTTCCCAAATAATACGGCTTGAACTGCTGCATTCCGGCCGTCGTGAAAAGAACCGACGAGTCATCGGGTATCAGCGAACTTGAAGGCACAATCTTGTGCCCCTTCTTGGCAAAGAAATCTAGAAATTCCTGCCGCAGTTCTTGTGAGGTCATATTAACTGTACCTGTCCGCCACGGAGGATGCCGCGAAACTCTCAGGCTTTATTTTCGGCTCAAAGCCGTTGCCGCGAATAAGGCCGGTAACTTCTTTTATCATATCTTTGGTGGCACCCGATTCTCCGATGTCGGCGTGAATGTAACGCACTCTGTCGCCGAAACTTTCCCGCAAAATAAGGGCCAGCTCGCAAGAAAGCATAACCTCTTCCAAAATTCTGGTTTTCCAGGTGTAAAACTTTCTGTTTTTATAGGCGATTTTTTTAAGAAAAAACCTGCCACCTTCCCCTTTCCTTAAAACAACCACCGCCACCGGGAAGTACGGTTCCTCGCCAGATGAAGAATCGCAACCCACGACAATGTCGTAAAGTTTTTCTGGCTTTTGCTCAATATAACCCAAAATCTCCTCAACCACTTGAGAAACATTTATGTTGCCCTTTGTCGGATTGTAAAAATAACCTTCCAAAAAATTCGGCATTACACTTAACTGTATCTCAAATTTGCGGTGCAGTCAACTCTACTCGTTCTTGTTTCAACTTGTGCGTGCCAACGATAAAAGGTAAAATGCGGATGTGATAAAAATACTGACCCGCATTCCAAAAGAATATTTAGAACAAGGTTTTACTCAATGCGGAGCTTTTTCTGTTAAAGCAATTCTTTCGGCTTACGGCAAAGACGACAAAAAACATCCGCGCGACTATAAATCCAACAATTTTAGGCAAGTATGCATCGTTGGTAGGAATTCACACTTGGCCAAGAGTTTTAAGGTCTTATGGGTTGAATGCTGAAAGAGGAAATGCCAAAAATTTATCAGACAAGCAGAGGTTGGAGTTTCTAAAAAAAACCATTAATAAAGACAACGTGATTATGATTAGGATTGGAAATGGATTTCTTAAAAACGGGAAATACAGCTCTTTGACCGCATACTTCATAGGCCACTGGATTATACTTTGGGGATATGACGATGAAAATAAAATTTTTTACGTTTACGATTCTTGTATCCCGCTAAAAAGTAATCTAAACCACTACCTTTACTACAGTATTTTCCCATGGTTTTTTAATGTAGTAAATCATTATTTCACTAAGCACCGTTACACCTTAAAAAATTTCCGCAACACGGCTGAGTCTTCTCGAGAAAATCCATTATCAGAAATAACGACGAGTTTTATTTCTTTCTCACTTAAACCTAAAAATTCTTTAAGAACTTCCAATTCCGGGCGGCAATCGTGCGCGTGCGCCCAAACGCTTTTCTGAAACATCATAAAATTCATACGCTTCAAAAAACTGCGCAGAATGTCGCGTTTCCAACGCACAATCTGAGCCACGTCAAACATCAAGAAATACCATTCCCCTTTCCACTTCTTGGGCCTCTTCACCTGCAAAGAATCAAGCTGAAGCCAACCTGCCATTTTGCGGCCTTTTTCCGTAAGAGAAACTCTATATTGATGCCCTTTCTTTTCCACCGTAATCAATCCTCGCTTGCGCATGCGGTAAAACGCCGCTTCCTTGCTTCGCATTTTGTATCTCTTGCGCTTATCCCACTCGCCTAAAATCGCGCGGATAAAACGGGGGTGGCCCATAGCTATATACATCATTCCAGCCACCGCAAGCCAACGCAAAATGTCTTTGGCAATTTCCCCCTGTGGCTTCCTAAAATAGTACTTTACTTTACCCCTCATGGTTATTTACATATTGCTAGTCTACAAACTTTACTACAGAATTATACCATGGTAAATTACTGTAGTAAACAACTGGTAACTACGGTAAGCTACTGCGCTAAACTAACTTGCTTTTTCCTATTGAAAAACTCCTAAAATAATCTACAATAACGGTAATCTACGATTACGGTGACGAAAAAGAAAAAGTTGAAACAATGAAAGTTATTCCAATTAAAACGCGGAGGGTTGTTCCGAGCAGAGATAAAAATCTGACGGCTCTGCTTGACGAATATCTGCCGAAGTTAAAAGAAGATTCAATAGTTGCTATCACATCCAAAGTGGCCGCAATTTGCGAGGGGCGTCTTGTAAAAGTAGACAAAGCTAAAAAGGAAGAAATTATCAAAAAAGAAGCCGAATACTACCTGCCCCAAAAGCTCAACAAATATGGAGTTATGCTCACAATCAAAAACGGAGTTTTGGCGCCTTCCTCGGGTGTTGACGAATCAAACGCAAAAGGCCACTACATTCTCTGGCCTGAAAATCCGCAGGAAACGGCAAACAAAGCAAGGGCGCACTTGCGCAAAAAACACAAAATAAAAAAACTCGGCGTAATTATAACGGACAGCAGGACCCTGCCTTTGCACTGGGGAACAACCGGCGTGGCAATCGCCTACAGCGGCTTCAAGCCGCTTGAAAACTACATCGGGAAAAAAGATATTTTCGGCAGAAAACTTAAAATGACCATGGCAAACGTTGCCGACGCTTTGGCAACAGCGGCGGTCCTGGAAATGGGTGAGGGTTCAGAACAAACTCCCTTTGCCGTAATTCAAGAAACGCCGCGGCTGCGTTTTTGCCAAGCCAATCCCTCAAAAAAGGAGCTGAACCGCTTTAGCGTAAACAAAAAAAAAGACGACTTATGGTCTCCCTTGCTTTCAGCGGTTGACTGGCAAAAAGGAGGGGCTTAAAATCAAAAAGCCGCGTATATTCGCGGCTTTTGTTATCAAGTTGAGCCCCGTCTTCCAGAAAATTCTTCTGGAGAATAACTAAGGTGGGTGTCTAAGCCCCGGTCCAGGGACCGGGCGCATATCCGACTCCCTAAATAAGTGTTTGTCCCAGAATTAAACTGGAAGTTCCAGGGCTAATTTTATTTTATCGCAGGCGAGCGGTATCGGTCAAGGTGACTATCCAGAACAATTCACCGAATAATCCACAGTTTATTAACATCTAAAACATTATATCTTCCTCTGCTCTTCGATAGTCGTGGATTTCTTCGGGAGCGAACCAGTATTGCAGTTCGTGTTCGGCTTCTTCGGGGGTTTCAGACGCGTGAAGTATATTGTGTATGGCGCGTTTGTCTTTGTTGGCCACAGTGGCGTCGTCAACTGAAAAGTCGCCTCTTAAAGTTCCCATTTCAGCTTGAGCGGGCATAGTGGCGCCTGCAATCTTGCGCACCATGTCAACCGCGTGGATTCCGCTTATTACAGCTTTCACAAGCGGCCCCGAAGTCAAATAGTCAATCAGCCAACCCCTCACCATTTGGCCAATCTTTAGAGGATCCCCTGTTCCCAGCTCTTTTTTGGCGTCCAAACCATAGTTTTTGTAGTTATTCAAGGTTTTTTCGCCGAGACGCTTTATCCAAGAGTCGTCTTTTGGGTAGTGGCCGTCAATCTGGTTTTTGGTGGCCCAAATCATTTGCAGGGCGATAACTTTCAGCCCCCTTCTTTCAATACGGGAAAATATCTCCCCAACCAAACCACGCTTTACGCCGTCGGGCTTGATTATCACAACCGTTTTTTCTGCTTTTAGATTCGTTGGCATAGGTAATAATAAATGATAATACTATATTTTAGAAAACTTTACAACCAGCCCGAGGCCATCTGAAATTATTTTTACGTCGCCAAGTTCATCCGTTCTTAAAACTTTTATATCATATTTTGCCAATGTTTCCAATGTTTCAGAGTGCGGGTGGCCGTGAACGTTGTTACGACCCGAGGAAACCACAAAAATTTCCGGGGAAACCGCTTCTATGAATTCTGGAGCCGAAGAAGTTCTGGAACCGTGATGCCCCGCCTGCAAAACATCAGAATCAACGTCAATCCCCTTTCGCACTAAATCAAGTTCAAGATCTTTGAAAGCGTCGCCTGTCCATAAAAAAGTGTTATGCCCAAAAATGAGTTTGGCGACAACCGAAGTGTCGTTTATTTCTTCAACTTCTTGGTTTTCAAAACTCTCAAAAGGATAAAACACTTTTAAAACAGCTTTTCCTGATTTAACTTGCAGACCGGTTTTAGCTATGTAAACTTTGCCCTCTTCTTTGGCAATTAACTTTTGCCATTCTTTGAAAGTTACGTCCCTTGAAAGAACGCCCGTCCACAAAATATTTTTAACTTTGTACCGCTTCAAAACTTCTATAAATCCTGCCATGTGGTCGTAATGGGGGTGCGTCAGAATAATCAAGTCAACGCTTCTTTTCCAATAAGGCATTTCTTTTCCCAGTTTTTCCAGAATGGTTGAATCTCTGCCTCCGTCAATCAAAATGTGGTGGCCCTGGGGAGTTTCAATAAGCGTGGCGTCGCCCTGGCCGACGTCAAAAAAAACAACTTCCAGTCCCCCGCTCCGTAACTCGTAAACCGCCGCCCACGCCAGCGCGTTAAGCCCAACCAAAACCGCCAAAAACAAAAAAACGGGATTCTTTCTTTTGCTCATTCTCGTCGGGGGCAGTTGTGCTAAGCCGGGCTTAGCACAACTGCCCCCGTTAAAATTATATCGCTAAAATACCATGGCGAAATAGTGATACATAAGATACACGGGTGAAACCCGTGTATCTTAAACTACTTCGGCTTGGTAACACTTTTCGCAGTACACAATTTCGGGGCGGCCGGGTGCATAACTCGTTTGAAACTCGTTAGGGCAAGGGTCTTGTCCATGGAAATGGGTTGCAACGTTTTTATAGCCGCTCCCTTGTCCAGACAAACACATACAACGACGGTGATATAGTGCTGGGATGTTGCGCCACTGTACCCTATCAACATGCCTGCAGTTAAAACACAATCTTGGCAAAGGAAGCTCAAACTTACGATAAAAGTCCAGTTCCTGCTTAGTTATACGAAAAGCTGTTGCGCAATCTATGTCGCAACCGGCAATATGAGCACTGTCCGCCGAGTGCGCGCATTCAATAACCCCTTCCATAACCTTATCATCAACGCTGTTAATGTCATCTGGCAACTCATTTGCTCTTTTCGTTATTGTATAATCTCTTTTTTCTTTCTCTCTCCAGCGCAGTCCCTGTTTTTTAGCCTCTTCCTCATTGAGCTGAAAATACTCAAAAGCTTGCGTTTGGCTGTACCCGAAAGGACTCATATCAAACGGGAAGAAATCTCCATATCTGTACTCACGACCTTTAACGTCAACATAGGGCATTTCATCCATGTGGTTTCTAATTTTCGGCAGCAACTCAAAGTATTCTTCCTTGCTATACTGCTTATTTAATATGCAGTAGCTTTTGCTCTTTACGGCCACGCATCCGAATACGGTGCTGACAAATCTGCAGTTTATGGCATAAGCACTATCGCTTACATTGGCGCATTCCGCACAGCCAAGCGTTTTGTGCACCCCATGGCCGCCAGCCAAAATTTCGTAGGCAAGATCGGTTCCCTCGCAAGAAGTAATATCCATGCTGTCTTTGTTGGGAGGAAAAATAACACTCTGGCAATGGCGCATGTTTTGCGCATTACCGGCGAAAAAACAATTGATAAGTTCTGTGCAATTATAAAGGTAGTCACCGGAGCTTCTCAGCGCTTTTACACCGTGGAAGTACTTTACGGGAGATTTTTTCCAAAAATCCTGAGCCAGCTTTCTGGCAGACTGAATGCCAGACCAAGTATTAAGCTTCATTTCCGTAAGCTTGGCCTTGTAAGTTTCTCTATCGTACTGTTTGTTAAAAATACAGTAGCTTTTGTTTCTAAGGCCACTGCACCCGAAACAGTTGTTGCACCCCACGCAGTCCTGGCTAAACCACACCTCAACGCATGAAGCGCAGTTTCTGGAAAAAAACGTTTTGTAAGATTGGCTGGTATTTATGCAGTAGTAACAAAACTCGCAATCCTTCACGTTTATGATGTCAAAACAATTTTTGCTGTAGAGCAAAGTCACGCTGTAGGCGCTGTCTTCTATATAGCCTGAATCAAAACATAAATAGCAGTTTTTGGAATAAGCTGTAAAGCTAAAATCACTGTTAACCTTTTCCATCGACCACATAGTTCCCCACGGAACTGTATTGTAAAGCTCACGAATTTGCTCAAAAAAAGGGCGTGAGAAATCGTACTCGCGGCCGTAGTCCATTGGGTCCCACTTGTCGCTTCTCCAGTAATCGTCGCTGTAAACCGGCATTGGGCTGCCAGGAGGCATTAGAGTGTATATTTTCTTTCCGGTGGCATCGCAGTTCCTAACGTACATGTGGCGCATATTACGAAATGCCATACGCCGCATAGCACGGCATTTCCAGCACCACGTGGGCGGCGGGACTTTGATTTTCTCATAAAAATTAAAGTCCTCGGGTTCAATGACGAACTCGTTTTTGCAGTTTTGGCAGGTTTTGGCCTCTGAGTTCATACAAAATATTCTTTGATAAATTCTCCCGGCGTCATTATTTTAAGTAACGGGAATGACTTTTGGACTTTTATATTCTGAATGAAATCCCTGTGATCAAGCGTCAAAAGCGCGTCCGCGCGCGACAAAAGAGCGGCGCCGAGCACAGGCGCATCGTCTTTATCTACAACTTCACTGAGACGTTTTACATCACGCAATGAGGGATCTCTTACAAATGTAAATGACGACGCAATATTCAATAACGATTCTGCGCACTCCGGATATTTTAAGAGAATGTTCTTTTCTGCCTCACGAATAACGTATCTTGAAACGATAATGGTAATGCCTCGAACTTCGGCTTCGCTTACGATACGAAATGAACCGCCAGTTTGCGAGAGTACGGCGGCAATGATACAGCTGGTATCAAGAAATACCCGCATGACCTACTTGTTTTTTCCTTTCCGATTTTTCTTTGCCAAGTCAGGGTAAAACTCCGCGAATACTTCTTTTCTTACCTTACGATATGTTGGCGCTATTTCACGCCAAAAGCGTTCGTCTTCTTTTTCGTCGTAGTAACGAGCAGAACCAATAACTTCAGGAAGAGTTACGCGGTAACGCTCAAGAACTCGGGCAATATCTCTGCGAGCTTTCTGAATTTTCTCTGCCGTCTGAGTAGTCATATTTCAATTATAGCAAAATGAGGGAAACTACACAACCTCGGCCTGCTTAATCTCTTGAGCAAGGTAAGGATTCCACATTGCTCCGGTGGCTGACATCACGACGTCGGCGCCGGCTGATCTGTACTCTTGGTAGTCCTCCGGTGTCATAACTCCGCCCATACTTATTATCGTGTATTTGGCTCCGAGCTCGTCTCTTAACTCTTTTAAACGCTTTGTCATATCAAGGCCAGCCCATTTTATGCATGAGCCGCAAATGCCGCTTCTCAAACGGCCTTGCCCCGGCAGGGCCTGATTTCCATTCTCGTCAACAACCTCTGCAGCAATAGTGTTGATTGCCGAAAAAGCGTCAACCACGCCTGATAACGCCTTAATAAACTCCGGCAGGTAATCCTCGGACATAAAAGATATTTTTATGGCCAAAGGAATTCCGCTTGTTTCCGGTTTGACGGCTTCGGCTATCTTGCGGCTCATTTCAACGTCATAGCAAAGCAAATTACTGGTGCCTTTGTTGGGACAGCTAAAATTCATTTCCATCATACCCACGCCTGTTTCTTTCAAGAGCCGCGCGCCAAGCTTCCAGTCCTCAATAAGAGCGGCCTCGCCTTTGTTGTCCCAGTCAGTTCCTTCCCAGCTTGCCACAACCATCTGCCCTTCTTTGGCCCAAGCAACCGCGTCTTTCAAATCTGGCTGCCATAAGTCGGGAGAGTAAGACGGGTTGCCGAAAGAATTGGTGACTGAAAGGGGTTCGGCAAAGCTCTTGTTAAACGTCAATTGGCCCGCCGCTTTTTCCAAAGTCAAATCCCCGTCAACGCAAACCGGCAGAACATTAGGCCAGGGATGCGCTTTTTTGGCTCTGGTTCTGAGGGTTTTTTGCATAGGCATATCAAAACCTTTGTCTAAGGCGGCCTTGATAAACCTAGCGTTGAGCAATGGCCCTGCCGGAATGCCGATGGGCGTATGTATTTTGCGGCCGAAAATTTCAAAATGTGGCGCGCCTTCTGGCGCAAAAACCTCTCCGTCGGCAAAAGCGCCAAAAGGACCTTTTTCCCAGTTTTCCTCGTATGACTTTAGCGGGTCAAAAAATGGCTCCAGCAACATGGTTGTATATTCTCATTTTTTATCATAAAATAAGGCAACACTCAATGTTTCTCATCCCTACTACTCAAGCTATGCATCTTGCCAAGAAATTGGCAAAGTTTTCGGGTTTTAAGTTGGTTTTGCCGGGGCTAAACCGCGACCAAAAACGCTATTTTCCGGACAAGGAGCTTTACGTAAAAATAGAAGAGTACCGCAAGCTAAAGGGGAAAAGAGTTGTTGTTTTGCACTCGGGCGCGCCCGAACCCCAAGACGGCTTAGTGGAGCTTGAGCTTATTTTGCAAATTCTCAAAGACGCAGACGCCCGCCCCGTTGAAGTTTTTTTTACCTATTTCCCCTATGGAATGCAGGACAAGGTCTTTGACAAAGGCGAAACGAATGTGGCAGAGAACCTGACCGACAAACTGGTTTCTTACTACGGAGTTAAACGCATCACCGTTGTTGACCCTCATTTTTGGGGAAGGGCCTGGGTGAAAAAATATCCTATCAAAAGGGTTTCGGCCTTGCCTCTGCTTTTGGAGGCGGCAAAAAAGGACTTTGGAAAAGATATTCTTCTTGTTTCGCCCGACAAAGGCGCAAAAAGGAGAAGCGGAGTTAAAATAGTCAAAGGATTGAAAAAACAAAGACGCAGTTCTTACGACGTGCGCCTCAAAAGCTCGTTGAAGGCAAAAAAATTCTTGCGCGGCAAAGTAGTGGCCGTAGCCGACGATATCCTGGAAACCGGAGGCACGTTGGTTAAATTTCACGAGGCATGCCAAAAAGCAGGGGCCAAAAAATGCCTGGCGCTCATTACTCACGGCGTCTTGCAAAAAGGAATTCAGCGCGTCGAAAAATTCTACGCCAAACTGTATCTTGTCAACACACTAAATCAAAAAGCGGCGAACGTTGACGTTGCACCTCTTTTAGCCAAAGCGCTACTTGGAAGGTAGTGAAAGTTCGGCTCGCTTCGCGCAACTATTTGAAAAATGCCGAACTTCTACTACCTCCCTTGCGAAATGAGTTGACTGCGTCACGAAGGGAACGCGCGGCCTCTTTGGGGTTTTCAGAAAATATAATACCGCGCGAAGAGTTTAGAATCAGGCCTTGGCCTTGCGAATTAAGTCCTGCCTGCACAACCGATTTCAAATCTCCGCTTTGAGCTCCAATGCCCGGCACAAGCAACGTCATATCGCCAGCAATCTGGCGAATTTTTTTTAGCTCTTCCGAATATGTGGCTCCTGCAACCAGCATGCAGTTTTTGTTCTCGTTCCACTCCGCAACTACTTTTTCCGCCACCACCTGCCAAAGTGGTTTTCCATCAATGAGTAAATCTTGAAACTCTCCACCGCCCGGGTTTGACGTTTTGCACAAAATAATGCAGGCCTTGTCTTTATAATCAAGGAATGGCTGCAAAGCGTCTCTGCCAAGATACGGATTCAAAGTGACGGCGTCAAAACCAAACCAGTCAAATATTTCTTTAACGTACTGCAAGCTCGTGTTTCTTACTTCAGCTCTCTTGGCGTCGCAGACGGTAAAAATGTCGGCGTAGCGCTCTTTAAGATACTCCATGGTAATTTTCAGCTCTCGCAAACCCCTATCGCCTCTTGCCTCGTAAAAAGCTATGTTCGGCTTGTAAGCCGAAACAAACTCGTGGGTTTGGTCAATAATCCATTTGTTGAACTCAAACTGGGGAGCCGCTTCTTTTTTGAAACGTTGCGGAAGCTTGTCAAAATCAGAATCAAGCCCCACGCACACAAGCGAGTCAACTTTTTCAGCCCTTTTGTCGTATTTCTCAACGGCGCCACTCATACGTGCCACTCACGAGGATTTTTAAGCTAGCTTTCCACGGAATTTTTTTCCTTTTGGCTCATCTGCCTGACCATTTTTGCCTCTCGCAAAATTGTAGGGAACGACGTTAAAACGTGAAGGTTGACTTTTGATGATTCAAAGGCCTTTTTTGCCTCTTCAAATCCATAAGTAACAATTACTGCGCAGTCATTTACCCTGGCGCCTGCCTCGCGCAGAGCTTGCACCACGGCCAAACTGCTCGCTCCCGTGGTTACCAAGTCCTCCAAGAGCAAAACTGTTTTGTCTTTCACATCGCCTCCTTCAATCCTGCTCTTTGTGCCGTGCTCTTTAGCTTTCTTTCTTATAAAGACGGACGGCTTTTGCAACAGGTAAGCAAGGGCCGAGGAATGTGGGATACCCGATGTCTCAACGCCGGCAACAACGTCAAACAAAACTTTCTCCTGTTTTATCTTTTGCGCGAAGGCGTCAATAAGAATATGCCACTCTTTCGGGTGAAAAGGAAATTTGCGGTTGTCGCAATAAACCGGCGACCTTATTCCCGACACAAAAGTAACTGGTTCTTCAACGCAAAACTTCACTGCGCCAATACGCAACAGGGCTCGAGCAATTTCTTTTTCGTAATCCATATTCAGAATTGTAACTTATTAGAAGGCGAAAAGAAAGCAAAACCCCGCCCTCTAAGCCGTTGTAGTACTCTACAGATATTGTCAGACAGTATAGAGGGCGGGGCTAATGTGGGCTTAAAAATCTACTTTTTGCCCAAAATTCTGTACATTTTTGTTCCGCACTTTTCACAAACGCCAGTCATAGCGGCTCTCGTTGTGCCGCCCTTTCCTTTCATGGTAATCTCTTTGGCGTTTTTCATTTCTCTTTTTGCTTTGCATCTTACACAGTAACCTTGAGGCATAGTGGTAATACTAAATCAGGTCGCTCGCCCTCGCTCGCTTCGCTACGCTCGGGCTCGCTCTTTAGAAACCCTCGGTTTCTAACGGTCGCTTTGCGACCTGTTTTCCTACACGGGGAAACCGGATGGTTTCCCCGACCCCCTTCCGATGTGGGGTCGCTTTAATCGACCTTTCTCCGTCTACGCTTATTTTACCTTAATTTAAGCATAAAATGAAGTCAAGCCCTCAAACAAGGGCAAGCCCTCTTCTACAACTTCGCTCTTCGCAACAGCAAGGCGTTTATCGCCACAATAACGGTTGAAGCCGACATAAACACGGCTGCAAAGGCGGGTTCAATTAAAATGCCGCGGGAATAAAGGACACCTGCGGCCAGAGGCAGGGCCGCTATGTTGTAGATTGTGGCCCAAAAAAGATTTTGCAGCATTTTGTTAAAAGTCAGCTTGGATAAACGGATAATCTTGGGGATATCGCGCGGGTCGTTTCTAACCAGAATAATGCCCGAAGACTCAATGGCAACGTTGGTGCCAGCTCCCACCGCAATACCAATGTCTGCTTGCATTAAAGCCGGAGCATCATTGACTCCGTCGCCAACCATTGCCACAACCAGCCTTCGGCTGGAATTTCCAATTTCCAATTTCCAATTTTCAAAACCTTCAATATCCCCTTCTTGCAATTTTTTAACGATAGATGATTTATCTTGCGGCAACACACGAGCAAAATAAACATCTATTCCAAGCTCTTTGGCAACTTGGCTGGCAACTTCTTTTGAGTCGCCCGTAATCATGGCAACCTTTAATCCCTGCTCGTGCAAGGCCGCCACGGCTTCTTTTGACTCGGGTCTAACTGCGTCGGCAACAGAGATTGCGCCTATTTCCTTGTCGTCCACTTCCAACAAAATTTCGCCGCCCTTGTGCCCAACAAAAACGCGCTTGCCTTGAACCAGACCTTCAGCCCCAACGCCGGGGATTCTTTTGAAGTTTTTAACCTCTGGGAGCGCAACTTTTTTTTCGCGCGCTTCTTGCACAATGGCTCTGGCAATTGGGTGTTCTGATTGCGTTTCCACGGCGGCGGCCAAACGTAAAACTTCAGAATCCAAATCCCCGACAACGCTAAACTCTCCCCTAGTAAGAGTGCCGGTTTTGTCAAAAAGAACTATGTCCACATTTCTTGCTGCCTCCAGCGCCAGACGCTGCTTCACCAAAAAGCCCGAAGAAGCCGCCATATTTGTTGAAATTGAAGCAACCAGAGGCACTGCAAGGCCTAAAGCATGAGGGCAGGCAATCACCAAAACAGCAACCAAACGCGCAACGGCAAAAGATATTTCAGAACCGGAAAGAAGCCACGCAACCAAAGTAATACTGCCTGAAACCACCGCAATAATAGTTAAATACAAAGCCGCTTTGTCAGACAACAACTGCAGTCGCGACTTTGACGCCTGCGCTTGAACCACCAATCTTGCCACGCCCGCCAAAAAGGTATCCTCGCCTATTTTGGTCACCTCAACCTTCAAGCTTCCATCGCCGTTAATGCTGCCTGCAATCACCTCCTCGGAGAACTTTTTGGGCACAAGCTTTGACTCCCCTGTTACGATTGATTCGTTAAGGTCTGACTCCCCTTCAATAACTTTGCCGTCAGCAGGAACCTTTGCGCCGGGCTTTATCAAAACTATGTCGCCTACTTTCAGCTCTGAAATAGGTACAGCTCTTGTTTTACCCTCAAATATTACTTCAGCTTCATCTGGCAGCAACTTTGCTAATTCTCGTAACGCCCCTCTTGCTCCTTGAACTGCTCTCATCTCAAACCAGTGGCCCAAAAGCATTACAGTAATCAAAGTTGCCAACTCCCAAAAAAGCGGTTCTTGCTCGACGAACACAGCATAAACGCTCCACAGATAAGCCGCTGTCGTGGCTAAACCAATGAGTGTCATCATGCCGGGGAGTTTGGCCAGGAGTTCTCTCAAAGCTCCAGCCAAAAACACCCAGCCGCCGTAAAAAAATACTATTGAACCAAATATCAGCTGGAGATATTCAGAGCCGGAAAAAGCAGGCGCTTGCCAGCCGAAAAACAACTTCGGCAGTTCAGAGTACGCCACAATTGGAATTGTTAAAACTAAACTCACCCAGAACTTTTTGAGAAAACTTTCTGCTTTATGCCCCTCATGTTTATCCGCGCCGTGCGCGGAATTTCGAATTTCGAATTTCGCCACAGCCCTTACTAAAGGGCTGGGCGACCCAGCCCATTGGAAATGGGCTGTGGTCGAATTTCGAATTTTAACAAGCTGCATTCCGCACTCAGGGCACATCCCGGGCATATCCTGCCTGACTTCGGGATGCATTGGGCAGGTATAAAATGTTTTTACTTCTTTTGAATTTGTTTCCATAACCATACCGCCGCCAGAATCCCAACGATAAGCCATACAACCATGGTTAAATATTCACTGACCTTTGCACGTCTATTCTAGCTCCATTCAAAAATCCGTAAATAAATACTTCAAAAGTTAAGCAGAAAGTCGGCAAAGTTTATGGATACCTTGTCGCCGATTCTGATGTTGTTGGCTTTTATAAAGCCTTCTTGTGCCTCAACAAAATAGCGGCAAGGCGAAACCGGAGAAAACACACCAGGATAGCTTAAAAGAGAAAGGCCTTCTTTGAAATCAATTATCCTGAAATTGCTGTCCAGCCACACCACGTCAATTGAAAACTTCATACCTTTCATCCAAATGCCACAGCTGTCATTGTTGTCGTAAGAAAAAAGTAAAACCGTGTTAGGAGGCAAAGAAACCATTCCGGAAAGGCCTTGTATTCTTTTTTCAGGAGTGTCGGCAAGCAAAAAAGAGTAAGAAGGTTTTTCTGGTGTTTCCGCTTTTGGGACAGACCTGTAAAAAAAAGTTTTTGGAAAGTACAAAACCGAAAACACAATAACGACTGCCGCCGCCATAGCAATTATTCCGGAAAGTAAGCGCCTCATTTTCTTAAACTTACTTTTGGACGGCGTGCTGAATTATTTCCAGGTTACAACTCTTATGCTCTCTACACCAGGCCTCGCATTTCTCAGCCCATTCTTTTTCTCTGTACTCAAAGCCGCACTCTGGACAGCGGTACAATTCTTTTTTTTCTATACTTTTTTGCTCCATTGTTTTTCACCCCGTATATCATCTTCGACAGGATTTTCTTTTAGAAAATCCTGTAATCGCGAAGCGAGTCGAAGTTGTATTACGGGGTTTCAATTTTTTTTATTTTTTGGAGACGCCTTTTGTGCCTCTCGGCTCCGGAAAAAGGAGTTTCTAGCCAGGTTTTCACAACGCGTTTTGCCAAATCCTCCGGCATTTTTCTTGCCTCTTCAAACTTCGGGCCCAAAGCCGCGCCCAGAGATAAAACATTGGCGTCGTTATGCTCGCGGGAAAGAGAAATTATTTCTTCGTCGCCTCCGTAATAAACAACGGCTCTTACCCTCCTGAACTTGTTTGCCAGCATTGCTTCACCCTGTCCTGATGCCCCAAGAATTATGGCTTTTGAATTTTCTGGGTCTTCAGAAACCTTTTTGGCGGCTTTTGAAACAAAGTCAACATAGTCGTCGGTTGGATTTAACTCAAAAGCGCCCATGTCTTCGTATTCCCGAGCGCCAGCGACGGGGGGAGAAGAAAGCTTGCTTTCTGCGACCTCATAACCCCAACCCTCAAGCCACTCCTTTATTTTTTCTTTAAGCTCAAACCCTCTGTGGTCTGCGGCTAAATAAATCATAATGCTACGAAATACGAAAATTATACGAAATTACGAAATTGGAGCGAGCCGCATTCCCGTGAGGGGTGCACCTCGCAGCCCCGCCAACTGAGAGTTTTGTATAACCACCTGTCAGTTTGAGGCGGGGCGAGAGATAGCAGCGCCAGTGAATATAGTTTATATTACACCTTTACGGCGACTGCGTGCTCCGAGTTTCCGCGAAGCGGAAACAAAGGGCGAGAGGAACCGAAGGTTCAGCGAGCTCCCCGATGGGGTCGCAGAGAACTTCATTCTCTTCTCCCGCGCTACACTCGGCTACGCCTCGCTTGCGCGGATGCGGCGAGCGCTTAATTCGTTGCCGAACGACTATTGCCTACTTCATACTATGACCGCCGAAAACCGCTCTCAACATAGAAAGAATTTTGCCGGTGTAGCTCGGCTTTTTTTGCGACTCCACTCTGAAACGGAAAGCGGCTTCAATGACTGGAACCGGTATTTTCATCTCTTTTGCCGTTTTCACTGTCCACTCGCCTTCGCCCGTGTGCGCCACGCTGCCAGACGCTTCTGGCAACTCCTCGCCATACTTTTCAAATCCTTCCTGCAGCCATTTTGTCAAGCGAGAAGTAATGATGCTGTTCTGATTGTAAACTTTGGCGGCGTCTTGAACGCCAATTTCAAGCGGGGCTTCTTTCAACAAAGTGAATCCTTCAGCCAAGGCCTGCATCATTCCGTATTCAATGCCGTTGTGAATCATTTTCACGAAATGGCCTGCGCCCGACTCGCCAATGTATCCTGAAGGCGTATCAGACAGAGCTTCAAACACCGGCCCAGTTTTATCGTAAGCCTCTTTTTTGCCGCCAACCATAATTGCAAACTTGCCTTCTCTTATTGAAACAGGGCCGCCCGAAACCCCCACGTCCAGATAAAAAACTTCTTTTTGGGCTAACTCTTTAGCTCTTCTTTGCGAGTCCTTAAAGTAAGAGTTGCCGCCGTCAATCACAATGTCGCCCTTTTCCAAAAATGGAGCGATGCCTTCTAGAATGTCGTCAACAGGTTTGCCAGACGGCCTGCCCGCCGTAGCCTTGGCGAAGGAGGGAACCATAATCCAAAAAAGCCGCGGCGGCTCGAAAAACCCGGCGACTTCTTTAAGCGATTCGGCGCCTTCGGCGCCTATTTCCCTCACTTTTTGTACGGCTTCTTTGGCTAAGTCAAAAGCAGCAACCTCCCATCCTTTTTGCAAAAGCCGCTCCACCATACCAAACCCCATCTTGCCCAATCCGATAAATGCGATTTGTTTTTTCATCTTTTACTTTTTCAACTCCTGTATAATTTTCACTCCTGAGCTCGTGCCGACAATGTTTGCGCCGGCTCGGACAGCGGCGCGCAAGTCAGACAAAGTGTTGATGCGGCCCGACGCCTTAACCAAAAGTCCGGGCGCTCCCTTTCTCATCAACTCTAAGTGGTGAATTTTTTCCTTTAACTCTCTATGCTCCAGAGGGTCTTTTTCGGTGGCGGTTTTAACGCAAATTGCTCCCGCTTTTTTCACGAGTTGCGAGGCCTTAAGAATTTCATCGTCTGTCAAAAATCCGGAGCCGATAATAACTTTGGTGGGCAAAATGCGGCAAAGGGCTTTCAAATCAGACAGCACCTTAGCGTATCTCTCATACTTCAAATCAATAATATTCATCACAACGTCAAGCTCGTCAGCGCCATCTCTTTTGGCTTTTTGGCACCACTTAACCCTATCCCGGTGCGAGCTCAAGCCCATTGGGTCGTCAATCAAAACCCCAACCATTATTGGAGTGTTTTTCAGCTCTGACTTTGACAATTTGACCCACTTTGGCCTGACCACAACGGAGCGAAAGCTGTATTTTTTCGCCTCCGCGCAAGTCCTCTTAATATCAGCTGCCTTTGCCTTTTTGGCTATATTTGTATGGTCAATATACTTAGCTACCTTCATACTGTTTTTATTATACCCCTTTCAATTTGTTTTCCAAAACTATTCCTGAATGCCCCTTACCAAAATGTCCAAACCTTGTTCCAGTGTTTCTTGCGGAATTGTAAGGGGTGGCATAAGCTGCATATTGTTTTGACTGCCAGTGACTATGTGTAGCCCGTTGGCAAAAGCTTTTCGCCTAACTTCCTCACATGTTTTGGCATCTGTAAATTCAAGACCAATCTCCATTCCTTTCCCCCGAACAGCGATAACTTTCCCGCCAATGTTCTTTTTCAAAACTTCCATAATGTAATTGCCCTTAACCTTAGCCATTTCCCAAACCTTGTCTCGCTTGTGAATTTGAAGAGTTTTTAGGGCCGCCGCGCAGGCCAGAGGCGTCCAGCCAAAAGTTGAAACAAGAACGGCGTCATTTAAAGCTTGCTCAAACAACGCGGATTTGCCCACTACCGTTCCGATGGCCGCAGCTCCATTAGAAATTGCCTTGGCCAAGACAATCATGTCAGGGACCACTTTCTCATGCTCCACTCCAAAAAGCTTTCCTGTGCGCGAAAAACCAGTACCTACCTCGTCAACGATAAGAAGTGTCCCATATTTTTCAGTAAGCCGGCGAACTTCAGAGAGAAACTCTGGAAAAGCGACAAGCGTTGAACCCCATCCTGTGATTATTCCGGGTTCCGTAACCACCGCGGCAACATCTCTGCGCGAGAGAACTGTCTCAAAGTCATTAACAAACTGCTCAAAGCCATCTTTACCGACGCTTTCGTGAGGAAATTCCAGCGAAATTATTTCGGGAACAAGCGGTTCTATTTTTTTTAGCGAACCTGCAGGGTTCCCCAGAGCTAAGGAAGCAAAAAGCTGGCCGTGATAAGAGTTCCTGAAGCCGATTATTTTTTTCCTGCCGGTATAGGCGCGAGCAACTTTTATTGACACCTCGACCGATTCTGTCCCGCCTGTTTCTTTTATGCAAGCGTCTAGTTCTTTAGGCAGAGTGTCAGTTAAAGCACGCGCATATTCTTCCTGAATAGGGTCTGACCCCCAGAGGAGCCCTTGGGTATTTTTCTTTGTTTGTTCAACAAGAGCTTCTGTCACCTCCGGATTATTCCAACCAAGGTTTGTAACATTCCAGACAGATGTAAAATCAATGTATCTCTTCCCGCTTTTATCCCAAACAAAAGAGCCCTCTGCTTTTGACAAAGCCAGATACTCATATTTTACGCCGATCTTTCTGTAAACAATGCTATTTTCAATCATATAATAAATTTTCTAATCAAAGAGTGAAACAATGTAGGTGTTTATATCGCGTTGGTCCAAATCGTAAAAATATTTCCCTTCTGAGTGCAATCTCTCTGCCAATCGCGTGCCGACAAAACGCCAGTGCCACGGCTCAAAATAATAATAAGTGTTGCCTTTAGGATAAGACAGCGCAAACCCGTATTTGAAAGCATTTTGCCGGAGCCACTCATAGGTGTTTGTTTTATCAAAGCCGGCCATGGTTGAGCCAATTTCTGAGTTGGTGAAATCAACCGTTGTGCCGAGCTGATGCTCCGAATACCCTTGGTCTGCAGAAAACTTGTTGGCGCCAGAGCCATAAGTCACCTTGTAGCTGTATTTTAAGCTGGCTTGTTCACCAAAAGACCTGTACGCCGAAATAATTTTAAGGTCTACTCCATCAGCCGCTGCAGCTTGAAGTAAAATTTGCAAAAACTGCATCACTTTTGTGTAAAGATATTGCCCCTTATCTGGGTTATATAAGTAAGCTTGGTCAATTTGAGTTAAACTCTCTGGCACATAATTTTCGTTTAAAAAATACACTCTTGAATATTTTTGCAAAAGCTCCTCATCGGTAGCCTGTATTTTTTCGATCAATCCGACAGCGCTGGTTATATCCGCAACTTGAACGGCAAGCTCATCCATCCTGCTTTTTTCTTCTTCAAGTTTTTGAGCTAAAGTGTCTCTGTCTAAAATTGTATTTTGAAGTTCCATGCTTTTTGCTTCAAGGTTGCCTTTTATCTGCAAAAGCTCTTTTTCAAGGTTTAAGGAATACTGCTCCAAGTGGTAGTACTGATACGACAGAAAACCCGCGAAAACGACAACAAAAATAAACCCTAACACTAATAAATCTGCTTTGCTTAAAATTTTATTTTTCATATTAACTGCCGCTTAACCCAAATGCGCGTGGTCGTTCCAGGTAATAATGCGCCATTTGCCTTCTTGAAGTTCACAAAAAGTGATTCCCGTGTTTACGGTTTTGAAGTTGTCGTACAGCTTGTAAAATATCTCTGGCGTGAACGCCTTCCCAAAAACCATGGCGCCGATAATCACTCGGTTGAACCTGGCGTGTCCCACTGCCACAATGTTTTTCTTTTTCCTTCTTTCAACAAAGCGCAAAAACTTTTTTGCCCGCTTCAAAGCATCAAAAAAATTTTCTTCGTCAGAGTAATGCCAGTTCTTCTTGTTCATATATTTTTTGCGCAAGGCCGCTATACGGGCTATAACGGGATCTCTTGGCTGCTCATATCTCCTGCCCAAATACTCTTTGGATGAACGTTGCTCGCGGAGAAGCTCCGTTACCAAAAGTTTTTTGCGGATTTTCCTGCATATTATCTCTGCTGTTTCCAAAGACCTTTCGTAATCCGACGCCAAAATCAAATCAACCGGAATTTTCCGGAATCTGCCGGCCAATTTCTTGGCTTCCATTTTGCCTTTGGCGGTAAGATGCCCTTCGCCCCCAAGCTGAACATTGGCGGCGTTGGCTTCACTTTCTCCATGTCTAACTAAAAAAAGTTTCTTGACCATTTATTCAAGCGCAGACGCCCAAGCAAAAGCGTCAAAATAGCTGCGCCAGGATTTTTCAGCGGTCTTGTACTCATTGCCAAAAAATAAAGAATCGGCCATAAACTCTCTCAACCGCCAAAGTTCTTTGAGTCGCGACGGCGTGTGATTCTTGGGGTCTTCGATGGTCAAATCAAGAAGCTCAAGCGCCCGTTCGGCGGCCAAGCGGCTGTTTTTGGCATCTTTTTGCTGCCATTTCAAAGCTCTCCCAACTTCACTGCCTATGTTCGCCATCTGGAAGAAAAAAGAGAACTTATTCCACCTGCCCGAAGCCAACTCCTTGTGTTGAAAAGTCATAAACTAATGAATTTTTTAAGGATTTTGGTAATTTGTTCACGCATCATCGGGTCTTCAACGCTCCTTGAACGATTGCCAAAATGAGGTTTTAAGTTGAGTACCGAATCAAATTCCAGCCAATCGTCGAGAGCATCGGGATATATATTAACACCCCATAGATTTTTGCCCGCCGAACCCTTTTCGGTTAAGAGCTCTGCGAGGTCGGAATGCAGTTCCCCGTCTATGGCGACAATTTCGCGCTCCACATCAACAACAGCTTTCACAAGATTGCCAAACATTTTTGCGGCCATCTGCTGAAGTTCTTCTTTTTCAATTGGCTTCTCCAAGATTTGCATAGTTTGCTACTGAGCTAGATTTTCTTTATCATTTTACCCAATTTAACCAACCAAAGCAAGAAAAAACACGGCGCCAAGGCGCCGTGTTTTTTCTGAAGGAATGCCTACTGATTAACGGCTTCCCCCTCAAATTTATAGCCGGCATCCTGCCATCCCGCAAGGCCATCTTTGTAATGAGCAACATTGGTGTAGCCAGCTTTCTCGAGCGTCGCGGCTGCCTGCACCGATGCCATACATGTAGCCGATGAACAGTAAATAACTATTTCCGCGTCTTTTGCCGCTTTAACTTGTTCTTCAAACTGACTCAAAAATTCCTGACCGTTCTGCACATTTTTTGCGCCTGGGATATGACGCGCTTCAAAGCTATCGGGAGAAAGAGCGTCTATAAGATAAAAATCTTCTCCCCCGTCTATTTTATCTTTCAACTCTTTAGTTATGATTACTTTTGCCATAAAATTAACTAATTATAAATCTATTTTTCTACGACCGACCCAAAATCAATAAAAGCGCCTCTTTTAAATTTTCTTTAACCTCTTGAAGGGTCTTGCCTTGGGTGTTAACTCCAGGAATTTCCTCAACCCAACCCAAATACCACTTTCCGCTTTTTTTATAAATTGCGGTAAATTGCTTTGCCATATATTTATATTAACACCACTTGCTTCCTATCGTCAAATACGGCTGTCCCTCCTGGATGAAATCCGAACTTTTTATCAAACGAATCCTGACTAAGGAAGCCAGCCCGCCCGCCGCACCCTCGCTTGGGCAGGCGAATTTTTTGGCGGGGCTGCGGCTGTCAGAACTTAATACTATTACTTAAGTTATCCCCTTATCTAAAAATGGCTGGTTTTTTGTAAAAATGCTAAAATATATTAAGAGAGTGTTTCCAATAATTTTATGGCAACTATTCAAAATCAAATGTTTTCAACAAACGATAAGGCCATACGTTTAGCTCTCCGGGAAGTTTTAGAAAAGAAACTGAAAGAGTACCGAAAAAAAGAACCAAAGGCTGAAATTTTTGAAGAACTTGGTGTTCAGCACGGCATAGCAAGAATAGACTACGCGATTATAAATGGTGAAATGTGTGGGTACGAAATAAAAAGTGATCGCGACACATTGGAGCGGCTACCAGAGCAAGTTCAAGAATTCAACGAAGTTTTTGATAAGCTTACGCTTGTCGTAGGTAAGCGCTATCTATACCAAGCCATTCATGAAATTCAAGAGTGGTGGGGTATTATGCTTGCAAAAGAAAACGGGAATGGAGAGATTATTTTTCAAACAATCAGGAAAGCAGGCCAAAATCAGCTTCAGCAAGATATTTCCATTGCCCGTTTACTTTGGAGAGAAGAAGCATTGAAGAAATTAGAACAGCGCAATCGGGCAGATGGCATACGATCTAAGCCAAGAGAATTTGTGTATCGGCGATTGGTAGAAATATTAGATCGCGATACTCTTAAAAAATACGTAAGCTCGACTCTTATTTCTCGCGTAGGCTGGAGATCTGATCCGCAACCAGTGACACATGGTGGTTAATGCCAGCTTCTAACCAAGTTTTTGGATTACCTGTCTTTTTTGTGTTTATATCTTTTGCTTTCTCGGCAATATAGGCATCTCCAGCACTGAAGTTTTTCCCTTTAAAAACGTTTTTCTGATTAGCGAGTATCTGCGCCTGAGCTGGATATTGTTTGAATCCAGCTCCTTTTGGATTTCGCAGACCTTCGCCTCTTACAATTACCCACTTTTCTTCAAGAGAATATCGAATGCTAGCGCTTGGATTAGAAGCGGAGGTTTGTTGTAAGTATATTGGATATTGAACAGTGTAGTCAGCAAACGAGGGCTGTCTTTTTAGCTTACCAGTCAGATTTTTCCAAATCGCCCAATCAGAACGCGGAATGTCGTATTGATTATGCTTCTCTAGGTGTGAAAGGTCTTGTGGGAAAGCGCCTCCCGCTACTATAAAAGTCCTCCATCCTTCTAAGTTTGGAATGACGTTTATTTTTTCTACTAGAGAATCCACTAAGGTCTGCTCATTAACCACTTTGAAATCTATGAGCATGTCAATATCCTTAGTATCTATGCCATTTTCTCTCAAAAAGTTTTCTATATCTCCAGAAAGTGTTTTTTCTTTGAAGTTTGAATCGGTAATTCTCAGACAAAGCCCGTGACCACTTTGCTTTATAAACTCTAATGCAACACGTCTCGTTTGAGAATCTGACTCAAAACCAACTACGGGTATAATAGTGATTACAGGAATCATAAAGATATCGAGCTGCTTTCCATGTTCCAAGATTTTTTTCAATGTTTCTGCTCTTATTGAACCATCAATCAGCTGAACATCTACAAAAACTGTATTGCGCCCCCAATATTTTACGACTTGATCAGCGATGCCTGGGATATTTTCTGAGAATTTTTCTATGGATTCCTGTAACAATTCCTTCGGTGTTTTCTCGCCGTCACTATTTGGTTGAGGCATGATGAACTCAATTAGGGGTGTTACCAATGATTTATGTTCGTCTTTTAATTTAAGAAGTGCTCCTTTTTCAGCAGCCCTCCATCGTAATATTGGGACGTAATGCTTATGATTAAACATGTTATTTGCTAGATAATTGCCTGCTAAAATAATCCTTGACTTTGTAGCTATTAACAATTTTGTTCAAGTAATAGAAATTTTTATGTTCATAGCGCATAATACCAGCAACAATTGCCACGTGAACACCAAGCTCGTTGGCTAAACTTTGAGCAGCCATTGGAGATGGAATTAATTTGGCAGGACTATTTTCCCATTTGCTATTGGGTACTAGTGCCTCTCGCGCCATTTGATCGGCCTCATTTTCTATGTCGTTGATATCAACCCCTCTCACGCCTTCGATTTCATCGTAGAAAAGAGTAATATCTTTATCGTAGTGTAAAGAGATGTGCGCAAGTTCATGCATAAGAGTAAACCAAAAGTTATCAAGACGATCGTATCGAAGCGTTAACCCTATAACCGGGTTGTCTTTATTAAGCAAGAGGGTTACGCCATCTAAATAGGTTTTTGAAAAATGAGGTTCAATAACAAGAATAATCCCATTCTTTCTAAGATGATTTTGTGCCAATAAGGGCCCGTTTTTATCAATACTTTTCTTTGCTAAATCTCTGAGAAATTCTAAGTTTAATGCCCCATGCTTATATTTAATAGGGGCTTTTATTTTTTTTGCTTTCTTAAAGATTTGTGTAGACCATACGATAAGCGCTCGTTTATCCGTAAGAGGCGAAGTACGGTAATGCGGAGATTTTCGAAGCATCCCTACAATCTGCATATTGTGTCCAGTCGCAGAGAAAAAACTCTTAAGAAGTGATATCTTATTTTCCTCTTTGAAAGTAGTAGCGCCAAAGTAACCTCGTTTGCCCATCTCTTTAACGAGATTGTTATCCCACGCATTCAACTCAGCATCTTGTTCTAACTCTGGTTTTTGTATTAGGACTTTTGCGGGAATACCGAGACCTTCGGATAGTGCTCTTACCATATCCAAAGTTAATTGTCGTTTACCAGAAAGAATTTCCGATACTCTGCTTCTGCTGCCGATATAAGGAATAAGATCAGCGGGCTTGAGGTCGGCTTGCTCCATTCTGAATTTAATTGCTTCGATTGGATCAGGAAGAGTCTGCGGAAATACACGGGCTTCGTAGTCTTGGATGAGGGTGGTGAGTAGGCTAAGCTGTTCTCCTTCGGGAGAATCTGGACCTGGATCACGATCCATTAGCTCCTCAACTAATTTGAGGGCTGCAAGGTAATCTTGTTCAGTTTTGATAACTTTAATTTTGTCCATATTATTTGCTAAATTATTTCCCATTTCTCGTATTCTTTGTGGGTGCCAATTTTCTTTATTAAAATCGTTTGATTCTTATAGTTAACCTTCACCCACAACCGATATTTATTCCTGCAGATGTCGAAGATTGCATTCTGACCCTTGATGATGCTCGCCTTGGGATATCTGGCTTTAAGATCGTGAGGCGTGGCCCATTGCGCCCCTTCCATTTCAGCTTCCCACGATTCAACCTGTGTCCGAGCGTCTGCATGCCGTTCTACGAAGTCTCGCAATGGTTGTTTGCCTATTAATTTCATAATCGTGGTTTCGGTTTATGGTTACCAAAGTCATAGTTCCCATATTGGGAATATTACTCTAGGTATAATATAAAGTCAATAGGGGTGGTTATCCACACCCCTACGAGCCTGCTCTATACCAAAATGCGTCCTTTTCTGCTTCTTACTTCCCGGATTTGGTTCGATTGTGTTCCTTACATAGCATTTGGCAATTCTCTGCAACTGTTTTTCCACCTTCGTGCCAAGGCGTGATGTGATCTGCTTCCATTTCAGCAATATCCCACTTTACCTTTTTCTTTTTCTGCTTCTTACAGAATGAGCAAATTCCATTTTGCCGTTCATACGCTTCGCGCTTCATTTTGTCGGTAAATGTGCGGATTGATAGATATTTTTCTTGTCGCGTTAAGACATACGGGTAGATACCGGACTTTTTGGTAACGTCTTCGTCTTGCATTAATTCTTTAATCTCGGTTTCCAGCTTGGCGGCGTTTAATTTCTTATCTTTAAATTTGTTATATAACTCGCCCCAATTTACGCCCGCCATTTCTTTTCGGTAATTAGGAAAAGTTTTACGCACCCATATAATTACATTTTGAAAATACTCCCAAAGCTCATCAGCATTTTTGTCATGCTGATGCTTAGCCATATAATCTTCAATTTTGTCGTTATTTATCCAAGACAACGCGGTTTCTAAATAATCTTGTCTGATTGGCGAACCGCTAACTAATTGTCCGCCATCGTTTGCCAAGAGATATGCCGCGCAATTTGATTTGCTAAATTTCAATTTGGCATCGGAGAGCCACGGGCCGGTATAAACCGCGTTGCGAATTTCTTGATCATTCACTTTTTCTCCGTACGTATTTATGACTGTAAACCAACCGATTCGCTCTTTATCGGTGCCTTCGCAAAGATAAATCATCAGTTCATAATCTAAAATTTTATCCTGCTCCTCTTTGGTTAAATTATGGAAAAAGCGATTATTCAGGGAAAAATCGCCATTCACATATTGTCCAATGCTAATAGTGCGCTGTTGGCCATCCAGCACTTCGTAGCCGCCATCATTTCTAATCATCCAATACATCACGTTCAACGGAAAACCCTTTTTTACGGTTTCTATCACGGCATCGCGCTGTTTTTCCTTGTACACAAATTCGCGCTGATATTTCGGACGAATATCAAGCTTGCCGCCATAAGCCACA
>VMFS01000001.1 GCA_007376185.1 Parcubacteria group bacterium Gr01-1014_30 | reverse complement strand
TACCCTCAAATGAAAATAGAAACAGGTTTTTTAGGATAAGAGATTGGTAATGGAAATTGGCGATTAGAAATCTGGTTCAGGAGCAGGTTCTGGTTCAGGCTCTGGCTCTTGTTCTGGTTCTGCTGACGCTTCTGTCGTTGTTGCTGTAGTTGTTGTCGCTGTTGTATCTGTTGTCGTTGCTGTTTCTGTTGGCTCTTCAGCCGGCGGAGAACTGTCCTCCGCGCCTCCTGACTGCCCTCCGTCAGTCGTATAAACAGGTCCTGTTCCTGAGCTTTCAATAATTTTCAAAAATTGCTCTCTTGTTACACAGACGTCTTCAACACACAACTCTTTGGCAACAAGCTTGTTTGTAAATATCTGGGCTATGCCGTTTGCCGCATCTGCCAGCCACGATTTTATGCGATCAAACAAAGCCGAAAAGAATCTTGCCGCAAAAGAATCAGGAGAAGATGACGCTGTAACGTTTATCAAGTCCTCAATTTTAAGATTGAGTTCTTGTATTGCTTTTATGTTTAAAGCCACAAGGTTTGGGTAATCAATGCTGTCTGGCAGGCCGTCTTTGGTAAAAACGACTTCAGGTATTATCAAATCAACGTCTTCGGCTATTAAACCGATTCTGCGTTCGGTTCTTCCTTCGTTATCGCCGTTGATGTAGTTGAAGAAAACCGGATTTAACTGCATCAGCTCTTCAAGGCCGTAAGACAATGTCTCTATGTTTTCCTTGTATCTTTTAGATGAAGTGGTGCAGGCAGCGTTCTTGAAAAGTATTTCGCCGTCGCTTGAAACCCCGCAAACAGCTCGATCGTCTGTAGGAGATCGCAAACTAGGAAATCTCACGGCTCCATTAGCTAAAACATTGAAAATATTTGTTGAAGTGGCAACAGTCAATAGAGTTGCGGGTGAGGTTGTGCCAATGCCTACATTTCCAGTTGCGGGGTCAATGGTGAAGACCGTGGAGGTGGATGTGAAGGCGGAAGAGGTGGCTATTTTGAACTTATCGGAGTCGTTGTTGTCCACTCCGAGGATGAACCTTGTGGAAGGAGAAGAAGCTCCTGTTCTGAAGGTTAAGAGGGGGTTGGTGGAGGTGGCTGTGGCTGCAGAAACAGTGAGCTGAGCGGTGCTAGTAGAGTATACCTCAAGGAGCGAGGCGGGGCTGGTGGTGCCGATGCCAACATTGCCATCCAAAAAAGCGGCGGCGTAGTTATTAGTGGCGCCTGTCTGGGCGTTGACGGTTAAACCGTAGGAATTGGTGGTACTCGCATTTACGTTTCTTGAAGCAATATTCAAAGCATGGGAGTTAGTAATGAAAGCAAAGGCATTGGCGCCTGCTTGTGGAGCCCCAGAGATGGATAAGGTAACGGCATCAGTAATCGTGGATGTGCCGGATTGAAAAGCATAGGTCGGGGCCTGTATTCTCATAGCTCTAATCAAGCTTAAATTGCCAACGGGCCAAGTGGTGGTGGCAGAAAGGTTAAAGTTAATGTCTGTGGCTTCATTAGAGGAGTTAATGGTGTCCGCAGGCGTGGTGACTGTCAAAAGAGTTCTTCCAGCTGCAATTGTGGCCGGATCAGGGCCAATGGTTATGCCGCCGCCAGATACTGGTGCGCTGGTATTAATGCCGATGCCTTGTGTGCGCTTGGTTATTAATCTCATGTTACCCCAAGCTGAATCCCAATCCCCAAAAATCATGGTGTTGTCCCCACCCGCAAAAATCATACTTTTGGCCGCGCCGCCAGCAGTTCTAAATTTAAATGAGTTTGAATTATTATTAGGTAAGGTTATTCCGCCGCCCACGATTTCAAGCTTGTTGTCAGGGCTCGTGGTGCCAATACCCACGTTGCCTGTTGCGGGGTCAATGGTGAAGACCGTGGAGGTGGATGTGAAGGCGGAAGAGGTGGCTATCTTGAACTTTTGCGAGTCGTTGTTGTCTACTCCGAGGATAAACCTTGTGGAAGGAGAAGAAGCTCCTGTTCTGAAGGTTAAGAGGGGGTTGGTGGAGGTGGCTGTGGCTGCAGAAACGGTGAGCTGAGCGGTGCTAGTAGAGTATACCTCAAGGAGAGAAGCGGGGCTGGTGGTGCCGAGGCCCACTCTGTTGTTGGAAGAGTCAATGGACAAGGTGCCAGAGCCAATGTTCAATGCGTTGACAGCAGATGCCAGAGTAAATGTGCTTGCTCCAGAGAAGTTGATGTCAGAAGAGCCAATGGTGACGGTGGAACCAATGGTTGTTGTGCCAACATAGATGTTGCGCCATCTCTGGGTTGATGCGCCCAGGTCGTAGAGCAGGTCAGAGCCGGAAAAGAAGTTGCCTTGTAATGTGAGTTTTGCGTTGGGGGTGGTGGTACCAATACCCACATTGCCCGTGGCAGGGTCAATGGTCAAGACTGTGGAGGTGGAGGTGAAGGCGGAAGAGGTGGCTATCTTGAACTTCTGGGAGTCGTTGTTGTCCACTCCCAGAATAAATCTTGAAGAAGGAGCAGATTCTCCTGTTCTGAAAGTTAAGAGGGGGTTGGTGGAGGTGGCGGTGGCTGCTGAGATGGTGAGCTGAGCGGTGCTAGTAGAGTATACCTCAAGGAGAGAAGCGGGGCTGGTGGTGCCGATGCCGACGTTGCCGTTGGTGCCAAGCACCAGCTGGTTTGAGTTTCCTGTTGTGAGCAATGTGGTGGTGGCAGAACCCTCTATAGTGTTTGAGTTGATGGTTATGGTAGAACCAATGGTGGTGGTACCCACATAGAGGTTTCTCCACCTCTGGGTTGAGGCACCAAGGTCGTAAGCTAAGTCAGAACCGGGGAAAGAGTTTCCATGAACTGTTAGCTTTGCGTTTGGTGTGCTTGTGCCAATGCCTACATAGCCAGTCGCAGGGTCAATGGTGAGAACGGTGGAGGTGCTGGTAAAGGCAGAGGAGGTGGCTATCTTGAACTTCTGGGAGTCGTTGTTGTCCACTCCGAGGATAAACCTTGTGGAGGGAGAAGAAGCTCCTGTTCTGAAGGTCAGCAGGGGGTTGGTGGAGGTGGCTGTGGCAGCTGAAACAGTGAGCTGGCTGTTGGCAGAGGCAGAGTAGAGTTCAAGTAAGGAAGCGGGGCTGGTGGTGCCGATGCCTATTTGGCCTGCTGACTGGAATATGACAGAGTCGGTGACAGATGTGGTGGAAGTGGCGTAGGGCAGGAAGCCCACGGTGAAGGGTGAGCTTGTGCCAATGGCGCCGCCTCCGCTGTCTATTCCCCAGGCGGGAATGCCGCTTGTTATTTTTAGTACTTGGCCTTCCGTTCCCGTGGCTAACCTATAAAAAGCTGTGGTGGTGGTGGCAAATAAAATGTCGCCTCTGGAGTAGCTGGTGAAACCTGTGCCGCCAAAGGCGGCTGCTACTGCTGTCCCTTGCCAGGTGCCCACGACGTTGCCGGAACTATCAATATAAGCATTGTTACCTATTGAGAGCAAAGCGTTTGGAGTGGAAGAAGAAATGCCGATATTGCCTGAAAGCTGGCTAATAATTGAGTTGGTAAGGGCTGTTGTAGAAGTTGCGTAAGGAACAAAGCCAACCGTCCAAGGACTCGTTGTGGCAAGACCCGTGCTTTCATTAGTTATGTTTGTTACCGTTCCTCCGCCAGAGGGCGCGCCGCCAAGAGGCAGGGTGCTCAAGCATCTTCCGCCGATAAGATCAGTGCAAAGATCGTCGGTGGCTTGAACCCTGCCTTTTGAATCAATCGTCAAAGCCGTTCCTGCTCCTATATAAAGATCTTGAATCGAGGACTCGCCGATCTCGCCAGAGCTGACGAACTTAGCCAAACGGTTCGGCTCGCCCCCTGTAGAAGAAACGCCCCCTCCCAGTCCGTCACAGTTTCCGGTAGTTAAACAGACAATGCCTGATTGGCTTGGAAAAGTATAAGTTTGGTTAGCGCTCAACTCACTTAAAGCCAACACTGCTTCAAACTCATTTTGCAGTAAAGTAATTTGTTCTTGAACACTTAAAGGGGCCGTAATCTCGGTTGGGGCGTTAATAGTCAAGTAAGGTTCTAAGCTGAGAGGCAGAAAAATTTCCTCTGTTGGTGTTTCCCCGGCTGGAGCAGGAGTCAACTGAGCGAGTAGTCCAATCTTGCCAAGAGAAGCTAAAAGATGAATTGCGTAGTCGGTTAAGTTGTCTGAGGTTTGGCCCAGCCACCGGTTGAACTCTTTGAAAGTGTCTATGGTGTATTGCGCCACCTGCGCGCCTAATATATATGTATGGCTGCCCTGCGACAATCTTGCCTTGGAACTTGCGGCGGCTTGCTGCAGTTTACCTGCCGCGTAATCCAAAGAAATCTGAATCTCTTCAAAGGCTGCAGAAAATGCGTGCTCGGATTCACTAAACAAGTTTTGAACTAAAATAACCACTCCCCTGTCAAAATTTTCTGGCAGTTCTTCCAGGAGGGGAGACAAAGAAGCAACCGGCTGCACAAAATTTGCTATATCGGCATATATATCGGTATAAACATTTTTCAAACTTTCCTTGTCTAAAACCACACCTCCTGCCAGCAGCACCAGCGTCAAGGCGGCAACAAACCCCGTAGTAGAAACAAGTTTCACTACGGGGCGAAGGCCAAAGCGCAAACTGGGTAGTAGAATTTTGCCCAGATTTTCTGAAGGAAAATCTGATATCGCTAAACGAGGTAGATCTCCACTGCCTGCCAAGTTCGATGAAAACAGTTCATCTTTTGCAAGAACTTTTTCCAGTTCCTTTGGCGGTTCAACTATTTTCAAAACTCCGTTGCCATTCCTGTGATTGTTATTATATTCATCAACTTTTGCCAAGTATTCTCGGAGCCACTCTTTTCTGGTTACCCAGTTTCTGCCAAACTTTACTGCCTTAAGTTTCCCTTGTCTCGCGCGCAACGACAAATACTCCTGTGTGTAATTGCAGAATTGAGTAGCTGCTTGAAGTGAAATAAAATCCTCTGGCATAACTATTACTCAATTGTCCAATATACAAAAAATCCTGTCAATAGGCATGGAGTGGATAACCTTCAGATGTATCGGTTATCTGAAATCTTATCCGATTCTTAAGCTCTGCAGAAAACCTAAAGCAACGAAAGTTGCAGTTAATGATGAACGCCTTAATTCGCCAGAGGCAAAAGAAACCCAACAATCTAAAATATGCCGATATTCATTCCGATATTGATAAATGCTTTGGATATTAAGACAATAGCAAAGCCAGTCGCGAAGAGTCGTGGAAAATTGTTTGCGGCATCCAGCGCTATTTTCAGCGTTCGCCAAAACAGAGCTAAAAGTAAAAAAGCAAAACCACCACTCCAACTAACCCAAACTCTTCGACAATCGCGGCAAAAATAAAGTTGGTGTGTGGCTCTGGCAAAAAACCGAATTGTTTGTTAATCTTGAATTGCATTTTTATTTTCCTGCATAATGTTCTATAATGAACAAAGCCATGGGCAACATAAAAGGAAATAAATTAACTTTGCTTATTTTTGGGGGAATTTTGATTGCCAGCAGGATTGTTCTGGCTCAGGAGCTGCCTTCAGTCGCCAGGAATTTAGAAGTTGCCGACCTTCAAGCAGAAGCTGGAAACATTGTTTCTCAAACCGAACAAGGACTGTCCCGTTCAAATATCCCTTATGATGAAAACATTGTCGGTGTAGCCGGAGAAAACCCGATTATTGTGTTTGGTAAAAAGAGCACTACCACTCTCTCAATAGTAACTTTTGGCGAAACTCTAACAGAGGTAACTAATATAAATGGCGAAATAAAAAAAGGAGATTTTGTCACTTCTTCCGATAGGCCGGGAGTTGGACAAAAAGCCACTGAGCCAGGGTTTGCAGTCGGCAAAGCAATGGAAGATTTTAACCAGGAAGAGGGACGAATCATTGTTTTTGTTCAGCCCCAGATGATAACTTTCCCATCGACAGCTATTTTGGGAAGAGTGGCCCAAGAAATTATCGCGGGGTTAAAAGTGCCTGAAACAATTCCTGAAGTTATACGTTATCTTTCCGCTCTCTTGATAGGAGGAGGAAGTTTTGTAATCGGCTTTTTATCGTTTATAAAATCCCTGAGAGAGGGAGTAGTAGCAGTCGGCCGAAATCCTCTGGCTAAAAAAAGCATTCAAACAGCTATGATATTAAACTTAATTGGGGTTTCAACTTTAACCATAGCTGGACTTGGTTTGGCTCTTTTTGTTATACTTTACTAATGTTTGAGTTGTTAGTTGAATGTTCAGACCTTCTAACCTTCATTATTTTCTTTCTTGGAGCCGCCGAGGCTGTGGCTTTACTTGGACTCTTCTTCTTCTTGACAAGAAGACCGTCAAGAAGAAATGAAAAAGAGTTGCAAAAAAACGTCAGGGAGTTCAGAGATGCGTTCCAGGAAGCTACCCAAGAAATCATAAAAAGCTACAAAAGCAAATTTGCAGACGGAAATCAGGAGATTCAAAAAGTGCTTGGAGAATTCGCAGAACGCATAACTAAGGAAGCTGCTAATCTATCAAAATCTGCTCAAGACGTGCAAAATATAATTTTAGAAGGGACGGAAAATAAAATTTTGGGATTAAATCGGGCGGCTGAAGAAAAATTTGTTAAAATCCAAGAGGCGTATTTAAAAACGTCGGCTCAGACCTTGCAATCAACCAGAGAAGCCATTAACAAAAAGGTTGAAGAAGTACAAGGAGAGATTGAAGATTATAAAAAAAAGGAGATTGGAGAAATAGACCAAAAAATTTATCAGATACTTTCGAAGGTGGCTAAAAAAACAATAGGTAAAGCGATTGACCTTTCTGACCACGAGAAATTGGTAATGGAAGCCCTGGAAAAAGCAAAAAGGGAAATCTTCTAAGGTTACGAAATTACGAAATTTTTTACGAAAGTACGAAAATTTAGGTTTCCACTATAAAAAATGGAAAATAAACCTTATCTTAAAAGAAATGATTTAATTTATCCTAAGTTATGTTATCAAATTATTGGCATTCTTTTTGAGATATATAGGCAATTAGGTAGTGATTACCAGGAAAAATATTATCAAAGAGCTGTTGCCGTAGAACTTAAAAATTGTGGGTTAAGATATAAGGAACAAGTTGCCGCTCCACTGATTTATAAAAGAAAGGGGATTGGAGGTTACTTCTTAGATTTTGTTATAGAAAATCAAGTGGTATTGGAGTTTAAAAAGGGTAACAAATTTCCCCGAAGACATATTGAGCAAGTATATGCTTATCTAAAAGCAAGCGGATCCAAACTAGGAATAATGGTAAATTTTACAAAAGAGGGCGTAAAATTCAAAAGGGTAGTAAATTTAATATAAAAAATAAGTGAGTTTCGTACTTTAGTATTATTTTCGTAATTTCGTAGGAGTGTATGAAAAAGGTCTCTGGAGATTTTGTAAAAAAAATAAGGACGAGAGAAGATTTAATATTGGTTTTAGATGAAATTGCTCAAAAAAAATTAAAAAATGAGGTCGACCTCAAGCTGGAAAAAAAGCTCAAGTCTCTGCCTGAGATTAAGTTGGAAATTGCGTTTTCTCCTAAAGACAATTTTCTTAATAAAATTAGTGAATGGCTTGAGAAAGAATCGGGTCAGAAAGTTATTTTAAATCTTACCATAAATCCGAAAATTGTTGCTGGCGCCATAATAGAATACCAGGGGAATTGGCGCGATTTCTCATTGGCAGGAGAAATAGACAAGTTCTTTCTTTCAAATCATGGCGAATTTTAGAGAACATTTAGAAAAAACAGCAGAAATAGGTCGGGTCGTAGGATTGAACCATTATTTAGCTCACATCTCAGGCCTCCCCTCCTTAAGATTGGGAGAAATGGTCATTACCGAAAACGAGGAAAGAGGCGTGGTACATGGTTTGGACAGAGAGGTAGCCGAAATTTTAATGTTTGATGTTACAAAATTAAAAGTCGGGACAGGGGTATCCAGGACTAAAAATCCTTTTAGAATTCCGGCTTCCCAGAAGCTCTTGGGCAGAATAATCAACCCTCTCGGTGAATCGATAGACGGGTTGGGACCAATATTGGGAGAGAAAAAATATTTGCCGATAAAAATAGAGGCTGCCGGTATTACTCAAAGGGTAAGGGTGGGAAAACCTCTGGAGACCGGCGTAATGGTGGTGGATTTATTGGTGCCCATTGGTTATGGCCAAAGAGAGATGGTTATTGGAGACGCCAAAACAGGCAAAACCACTCTTCTTTTGCAAACCATCTCCAATCAGGCAAAAAGGGGGGTAGTTTCCGTTTATGTCGGAATTGGAAAAGAAATTTCGGCAATAAAAGCCGTGGAGGATTATCTAAAAGAAATGGGCGTTTTTGACAAAACAGTGATGGTCGTTGCCACCTCGGAAAAACCGTCAACCATAAACTACCTTGCCCCCTTTTCTGGAATGGCAATTGCCGAATACTTCCGCGACAAGGGAGAAAATGTATTAATTATTCTCGACGACCTAACCAGTCATGCAAAATTTTACCGGGAAATCTCTCTATTAATAAAAAGGCTGCCCGGGAGAAGCGCCTATCCCGGAGATATCTTTCACATCCAAGCTGCCTTACTGGAAAGAGCAGGAAATATCAAATCCCCCACTAAAAATTTGGATGGGCAGGAAGGGGTAAGCATTACCGCACTGCCAGTTGCCGAAACCCTGGAAAACGACATCTCTGGATTCATCCAAACAAATCTGATGGCAATGACCGACGGCCACATTTTTTTTGATATTAATGACTTCAGAAAAGGAAAACTGCCGGCCATCAACGCTTTCCTTTCGGTTTCTCGTGTGGGCAATCAAACCAAAGAGCCATTAGACAAGGCTTTAGCCGGTTGGATAAGAAAAAAAATGGTTGAATATCAAAGAGTAACGGAAATCGCTCAGTTTGGCGGAGAATTATCTCTGGAGACTCAAAAAATTTTAGAGCTGGGCAGGAAAGTGGAGATTCTTTTTAACCAAGGGCCGAAAGCAACAATTCCCAGAGCCCTGCAATTGTTTCTTTTTGGACTGCTGATTTCTGGTTTTTGGGATGATAAACCCGAAAATATAATGAAAGTAGAGATTGATACAATTTTGAAAAGCTATAAAGAGGTTTTTATGCAAATAGAAGCAGAGGTAGAAAAAATAAAAAATTTAGACGAACTTAAAGATTTTATCAAAGAGATTACTCCAACAGTCAAAGAAATTTTATACCGCCCCTTCTAGATTCTAAATGCCAAAGCCAAAAATTTTATGCCAAAGCCAAAAATTTTAATAGCGATAAGCTTTCATTTTGTTCAAGCTTATCTTGATGAAAATTTTCTATCTCTATGAAACCGAAAATTCTCATAATCGAAGACGATGTTCCAACCATTAAACTTTTTAAAGAGACCTTTCCAATGGCCGGATTTGAAATTGAAATTTTGGACTTGGGAAAGAAGGCAATTGCAATGGTGCAAGAAATCAGAGAGGGTAAAAAAGAGAAACCAGATTTAATTTTATTGGATTTAATTCTGCCAGATATCAACGGCATTGAGATTTTAAAAGAAGTCAGAAAATACCCTGAAACGAAAACTCTTAAAATTTATGCCTTAACCAACTACAGTAGCGCTGAATCAAACGAAGAGCTTAACAAAGAAGGAATTGACAAAATCTTGGTTAAAGCTCAATACTCACTAAAGGAACTAACCGAAATAATGCGAGAAGGGCTAAAATAAACTCTGTCTAAATGAACTTTATTAGCAATCTCCATTTTCTCATCTTCGCTATTATTATCATCTCATGGTCGGGCTCTTTATATTTTTACTCAAACCCCCTCTTGCTGGCAGGTCCAGAATGGATGAAAATAACTGCTTCGCTAACAATTATTGTTATCTTGGAGCTTTTTTATTTCATTGTCGCTATTTCCAATAGTGTCTCTCCAAAAATTAAAGTCCCGTTAATTGCCTCCTCCATTTTGGGTCTAGCTCTCATTGTGGGCATTTTCATTATTGAAGATGAAAAAAACTTTTTAACGAGGATGCATCCTCAAGAAGCAATCTTTTTTATGCTGCTTTTTATCTATGCCGGGTTGGGAACGGCAATTTTATTTGAAAAATCACTTAAAAGTTCCTTGCTAAGCCACTCGCGGGCTCTTTATACTTTGGTTAGTTTTGCGTTGTTAGTTGTTGCCATTACGGTTTTGTACGTCTTCTTACCAATAATAACCGGGCAAAGTGAATATTTGTGGCTGGGTCCCGTACTTGCTTTTTTATTTTTAGTGTCCTTTATTTTTGGTCATTCTTTAACCAAAGAGAAAGCTAAGAGAAAGGAAGCCGAAAGTTTGGCTGAAGAATGGGGAAAATTGGCATCGGCAAAAGACCAACTCTTGTTATCTCTCCAGCATCACCTAAGAACTCCAATTGGCCCAATTAAAGGATATTTGGAAAGAATTTTAGAAGGAACTTACGGCAGAGAGGAAAATCCGGTTATCAAGGAGAAACTTATTGAAATAAAAAAATTAGTTGATAATCTCTATTCTTTAATGGAAAACTTATTATACATCCAGGAACTGAGGGTGGGGAAAAAATCTTTGGATTTAGAAGATTGCCAAATTGAAGCTCTCATTAAAAACGTAATTGAAGAATTGAAACTTGAAGCAGAGCAAAAAAATATCTATTTAAAGTATGAGCTAGCTGCCGGTACTGGCGAAAAACTCCCAACCTTAATGTTGAACAAAAGCATGATAAAAGAGGCAATTTGGAATTTGGTTAATAATGCCGTTAAATACACGAATCGGGGAGGCGTGACTGTTAAATTAAAAGTGGAAAATGAAGAACCACAGCCCATTTCTAAATGGGCTGGGCCCCGCCCTTCTGGAAAAGGGCGGTGGTTAAAAATTGGGGTTACTGACACGGGTATTGGAATGGAAAAAGAAGAAATAGATTATTTTTTGCGGGGGAAACTCTTTGAAAGGTCAGCGGCGGCAAAAAAACTTTACGGCCCGGGACGGGGAATTGGTTTAAGTATTGTCTTTGAATTTGTCAAAGCCCACGGAGGCAGAACCTGGGCCGAATCTGAAGGCTGGGGTAAAGGAACAACTTTCTGGATTGAACTACCAATTAAGGGGTCAGGATAACCTATGGCAGTTCTCAAAGAGATTAAAGGAAATTTAAGAGCCATTTCCGGCATTGAAACAGTAACCAGCGTCTATCAAGAGATTGCCAAGTTAAATATGAATAAAATCCGCCGGGGCGTTTTGGATAATCGGGAATTTATTGACGAATTATCTCATGTCTACACCCTGATAAAAAAAGAGCACATCGTTCGTCGTTTAATGAATAAAAAAGAAGTTCTTCCAAAAGAGAGGGGCCGGAGAGTTGTTGTTTTTCTTTCTGCCAACGAGCGCTTTTACGGAACTCTAATTTTAAATATCTGGCAGGAAATTTTAAATTATTTAGCAGACAAGGAAGCCTTGCTGGCTGTGATAGGCCGACTGGGTAAGTATTTTGCAGAGAGAAGCGGTTTTGGACATAAGATGGTTTATTTTGAGTTGGATGACGACAATCCGGAAAAAGAAAAAGTTAAAGGAATCATTGAGTTTATTAAAGGTTACGAGGAGATTATAATTTTTCACGGACGCTTCCAAACTATTCTTTCCCAAAAAGTAGCAATGAGCAAAATATCTGGACAAATCACTTTGGAAAAAGGAGTAGTTGAAGCCAAGAAATATTTATTTGAGCCTTCACCAGAAGCTGTTTTGGAATTTTTTGAAACCGAACTGATGTCAGCTTTCTTTAATCAAAATATTTTGGAACATCGCTTGTCAAAATATGCAACCAGAATGATAGCGATGTATCGGGCTGCTCAAGAAGCCAGAGGAAGGAAAAGAAAGCTGAAAATGGAACTGAAAAAACTGGAACGCAGATTATTCAATAAAAAACAGGGTGAACTATTTTCCGGATTCTCACTATGGAGTTAGGCTATATTTTTTCGATACATGGGGAAGTGGTAGAGGTAGTATTTTACGAAAACCATCCTTTTATTGGTGAGATATTGGTATTGGAAGAAAATCCACAAGCCTTACTCGAAGTCAACAGGATTTTAACTAAAGATACTTTTGTGTGCCTTTCCCTAACCGAACCTGAAAAATTATTTCGGGGAGCTCTGGTCAAAAGATCTGGTAAAAGATTAGAGGTGCCGGTGGGTGAAGAGCTTTTGGGCAGAGTGGTTAATATTTTCGGGGAATCTCGCGACGGTCTCCCAGCGCTTAGAACAAAGGAAAAAAGATTGATTTATCGATTGCCCCCCCCTTATCGGGAAATCCTTCCAAGGAAAGAATTAATTGAAACTGGAATAAAAGTAATTGACTTCTTCACGCCCTTAAGAAAAGGCGAGGAATTAGGGCTTTTTGGCGGAGCAGGTGTTGGAAAGACCGTTCTTTTGTCGGAATTAATGCATAATATCGCTTTCTTTAAAAAAGGCTTGTCGGTTTTTGCGGGTTTGGGAGAAAGGATTAGGGAGGGACACGAACTTTATGAAATGTTGAAAAAAACTAATGTCTTGCCTTGGGTTTCTTTGATTTTTGGCCAGATGAATGAACCAGCAACGGTAAGATTCAAAGTGGGATTTGTTGCAGCGACAATTGCCGAATATTTTCGCGACACACTTGAAAAAGATGTTCTCTTTTTTATTGACAATGTCTACCGCTTCTTGCAAGCCGGCAACGAACTTTCAACCCTGCTTTCAGTAATTCCTTCAGAAGACGGCTACCAACCAACCCTCTTAAGCGAGATTGGGGAACTGGAAGGAAGACTGGTTTCAACCAAATCAGGTTCAATAACCAGCATCCAGGCAATTTATGTGCCGGCCGATGACATCACCGATTCTGGAGTTCAGGCCGTTTTGCCCTATTTTAACTCAGTAGTTATTTTATCACGGGAAATCTATCAAGAAGGCAGATACCCGGCAGTAGATATTTTGGCTTCCTCTTCCTCGGTCATTAGCCCTGAGATTTTGGGTCAAGAACACTATGAAATTTTGTTGGAAGCAAAAAAAATTCTGGAAAGACACAAAGAGCTTCAGCAAATTGTTTCAATTGTCGGCGAAACTGAACTTTCGGTTGAAAATAGAATTATTTATCGTCGGGCTAGAAAGCTTCTAAATTTTATGAGCCAAAATCTTTTTATGGTAACAGAGCAAACAGGTCAACCTGGACAATATGTCAAAAGAGAAGAATCCGTCAAAGGAGTGAAGGCAATTTTAGAAGGAGAATTGGACCAAGTTCCAGAAGAGGCATTTTTATTTAGGGGAGGACTTGGCGACCTAAAATCTTAAACCATGGAAAAAACTACCGCGCTTGATGTAAAAGTGTTATTTTCGGCAATTATTGAAAAAGAACAATTTCGAGGAACGGCCCAAGCTGTTTCTTCCCAAAATAGATTGGGAAAATTTGATGTTCTGCCAGAGCACACCAATTTCATTACCCTTATTTTTGATAATTTAACAATTCACATCTCTGATAAAAAAAAACTCACTTACCAATTTGAAAGAGGACTCTTGGAGACAAGCGAAAACAGAGTTAATATCTTTTTAGGGCTTTAACCCCCACACCAAAATTTGGTGTGGGGGTTAATTAGCTTTAATACTTTGCAGAATTCCGAGGCCAATAAATGTCGCAGTTAAAGACGAACCGCCGTAACTCACCAGAGGCAGAGGAATGCCAACAATCGGGAAAATGCCGATATTCATTCCGATATTGATGAATGTTTTGGATATCAACACAAGAGCAAAGCCGGCCGCGAAAAGCCGTGGAAAATTGCTTGTGGCGTCCAGCGCTATTTTCGCCGTTTTCCAAAACAAAGTTAAAAATAAGGAAAGCAAAACCATCACCCCAGCTAACCCAAACTCTTCGGCAATCGCGGCAAAAATAAAGTCGGTGTGGGGCTCGGGCAAAAACCCGAACTGGGTTTGAGAACCAGCGCCAAAACCTTTCCCAAAGATACCGCCTGAACCAATCGCTATTTTCGATTGATTCTGGCTCCAAGCTGAACCAAGAGGGTCCCTGGGCTGAAGGAAACTAAGAATTCTCGCTTTCTGGTAGTCAAGCATCAAAAAGTTCCAAGCAAAAACAAAAGCCAAAATTCCGCAAAGAGCCAAAATCAAGAAATGGCGCGTTCGTATTCCTGAAATTAGCAAAATACCAATCCATAGGCCAAAAAAAATCAGAACCGAGCCAAGGTCTGGCTGAAAAAAAAGCAAAACAGAGGGTAGAACCACGTAAAGGCCCGACAACAGGATATGTCTTATTCGATACATCTCTATATGCTTTGTGGAAAAGTATTTGGCAAAGAGAATTACCAAAATGACCTTGAGAAACTCAGCCGGGTCAACAGATATGAATCCCAACTGATACCATCTCCTTACGCCTCTAACTTCAGGCGCGAAAAAAAACAAACCGAGCAAAGCCAGAATTCCGATAAAATATAAGGTTAAAATGAAATAAGGGTCATCCCTAAAAGCTCTCCAATTAAAAAAGCTCAGGCCGAACATCAAAACCAAACCCAAGGCGCCGAAAATTAGCTGTTTTTGAAAGTTGGAAAAATCACCTCTTCCCAAAGAAGAGCTGTAGATGGACAAAAGACCGATGCCGAACAGCAAAAGAGCTGATGTAATCAGAGTCCAATCAAGGCGTTTTAAGTGGAGTAAAAACGCATTCATTTTATCATCACAATAAACTTTCTTTCGCCAATAACTTTAACTCCAAGTTTTCTGGTTTTATTAAGTTTTGACCCGGGTTCCCTACCTGCCACAACGTAGTCGGTTTTCTTTGAAATCGTACCGGATACATTGCCGCCCAGTTCTCGTATTTTAGCTTTGGCCTCGTCTCTTGTCATTGCTTCCAAACCGCCTGTCAAAACAAATGTTTTTCCTCTTAGTTTTGCTCTTTTCGCTTTGCGCTTTTCGCTTATTATTTGCACGCCTGATTTTTTTAGTTTTTCCAAGAATGCTAAGTTTCTTTTTGCCCGGAACCAGCTATATATTGATTTAGCAACTACAGGGCCTACATCCGATATACCCTCCAAATCGCCCTTTTCAGCCATTCTTATGGCTTCCAGAGAGCCTAAATGTTCCGTAAGGTCAAGAGCAGTCTCTTCTCCCACGTTGCGAATCCCCAAGGCAAAAATAAACCGAGGTATGGTAATTTTCTTTTTTGCCTGAATGGCTAAAATAAGGTTCTTAGCCGATTTTTCGGCAAACCTCCCAATAGGCAGAATATCCCCCTCCTGCAATTTAAACAGGTCTGACGGATCCGATACGAGTCCCGCTTCAATTAAACGGTCCACAATTTTCGGGCCCAAACCAACTATATCAAAAGCTGGTCTGGAGATGAAGTGATAAAAACGCTTCTTTTTCTGCGCAAAGCATATCGGATTGAGACAGTGCCAAACCGCCTCGCCAGGGGCTTTTCTAAGTTTGGTCTGGCAATGCGGACAGGTTTTAGGGAAATGAAAATCTTTTTCTCTGCCGATGCGCAATTCAGGCAACACCTTGACTATATCAGGTATAACGTCGCCGGCTCTGCCCACAACAACCGTGTCACCTATTTTGACACCTAAACGCTTTATTTCGGCCTCGTTGTGCAGAGTGGCGCGGGTTATTGTTACACCGCCTATTTGAATCGGGCTCAAAACTGCGATCGGAGTAACAGCTCCTGTCCTGCCAATCTGAACCTTAATATCTTGGACTGTTGTGGTCGCCTGCTTGAGTGGAAACTTAAAAGCTATAGCTCCCCTCGGAGCTTTACCTACCACGCCCAGTTTTTTAAAAATCTTGTTGTTGTTGACCATCACAACCAAGCCGTCAATCTCGTAAGGAAGGTTGTCGCGGTTTTTTTGCCAAAACTCATAAAACTCAAAAACTTCTTCTAGGTCTTTACAGTATCTGCTGTGCTTGTTGTTGGTTTTGAAGCCAAGGGAGTGTAAAATTTTATGCTCCTCTTCGTGCGTTTTTTGCCCCAGATCGCTAACTATAGAATAAGCCGTAGAGTCAAGACGTCTTTTTTGGGCAATTTTGGGGTCAAGTTGTCTTATGGAGCCGGCGGCCAGATTTCTCGGATTGGCAAAAAGCGGCTGACCTACTTTTTTTTGTTCTTGGTTGACTTTCGCAAAAATTTTTTTGGTTATTATCACTTCAGCCCTAACCACCAACTTTGTTGGTGGAAATTCGAAATTCGAAATTCGAAATTCGAAATTATCAAGCGAAAGCTTGAGGGGTATTGACTCAATTGTTTTTAAGTTTTGGGTTACACCTTCGCCAACTAGCCCATCTCCCCTTGTTGAACCGGCCTTGAATACGCCTTTTTCGTAAGTTAGTTCTATAGCCAAACCGTCTAACTTCGGTTCGCAGTAAAAGTTAATTTCTTGACGCTCCGGCTGAGTTAAAAGTTTTGCAATTCTTACCAACCAATCCTCCATATCTTCTCTTGAGAAGGCGTCGGTGAAAGAGAGCATTGGCTTTGGGTGCTTAATTTTTTCAAACTTTTCCAAAGGCCGACCACCAACCCTTTGAGTTGGAGAGTCCTTAGTAATAAACTCTGGATACTTTTGCTCCAAATCAAAAAGCTCTTTTTTCAAAGAGTCCTCAACGTCAATTGACGCCAACTCCTTGTCTAAGACGTGGCGGGAGTAACGGTACTTCTCAATCAGCTTCTTTAGTTTATCAATGCGCTGTTTAACTTGCTGTTTTGTCATAACTTCATCTAAACACATAAACGTTCAAACATAAAAACATGTTTAAATGCTAAAATGAAATTTATCTCGTGATCTCCAGAGCCCTTCTTACGCTTCGGAAAATTCCTATTCCTCTTAAGCAGTAATTCGCTCCTAGGCATCCGGAAGAACCAGGCGATATGAGCTGAACCGAGTATGAGGCGCCGTTAGGAAGGGTTCCAGAAACCGACTGTCCTTCAAATAAAGCTCTTTCAATTCCGGTGTCGGCGGCAAAAAACGCCTGCACCGAACTTACCATGCGCTGCAGGGTATCGACCTGTCTGACGGAAATCGTGGAAATACCCAAAGCGATTGCCAAAAGAGTTGCCAAAACCATAATCGACAGGAAAAGAGCCGCCCCTTTATTCATTTTAGCATTAGCGTCTGGCATCTAAGTTTCGCTGAGATACTGTGGTTTGAATACGCACCCTCGGCACACCTGCAGTTTCTCCTTGAACCGCTAAAAAGAAGGTTATACGCGGCTGAACGTTGTCGTCTTGGGACTCGCCG
Organism: Parcubacteria group bacterium Gr01-1014_30; assembly: GCA_007376185.1. GTDB lineage: Bacteria > Patescibacteriota > Minisyncoccia > Minisyncoccales > 2-12-FULL-40-12 > VMFS01. The sequence continues at coordinate 145,884 of VMFS01000001.1, read as the reverse complement.
GTTAAGTTAACGCTAAAGGAAAGCACCGGATTCCTTATGGAAGTAATTTCAAGCTCCTGCCCCATTCTAGAATACATCACCTGCCTAAAATTAGGGTCAAAGAAAAATTCCTGGCAGTCTTGGTTTTCCAAAGAGTTTATAAACTTTATTCCCTCGCCTCCTCTGGTTATCTCGTAGTTCAAGCCCAGCTCTGAAAGACACCCCTGGCCGAGTTCTTTTTGCGCCAGCCTTAGAGCCCTGCTCATAAACTCCGCCACGAAGCTTGTTTGGTCCAAAATCGTCTGGACTTTCAACGCGATACTTTGCTGCCTTACTCCGGCAATAAAAATGCCCACTATGGCTCCAATTATAATGGAAAGCACGGCTACGGCAACCAGCAGTTCAATTAGTGTGAATCCCTTGTGTCCCATAAAATTATCTCCAGTTATATAAATTCTCGTGAACAAAAACCGACCAAGACCTTCCCCCTTCCTGCCAGGCAACATCAACCGCAACCGCCAAAGTACCCGCGCTTGTTTGGGTAATGGTAATTTTTCTTTTGAACTTGGTGTCTGTACCGAAGGCATAGTTGTAAAAACCGCCGTTAATTTTCAGGTTGCGGTTTTGAAAAGGGGTTAAAGTGAAATCGTCATAATCGGCTTCCCAGTCCCCATTCCCAAGGTTTTGGTTCCAAGCAATGGCGGGGTCGTCTCTTTGCGCCAGCCAGTTTGAGTCGCGTATGTTTCTGACTATCTCAACGCCTTCTTGCGCCAAGTAAGCTGCTGTTAAGCGCGAGGCGGCTATTTGCGCGCCAAAAGACGCCCTATGTATTAAAGAAATTACCCCCGTCAATCCTACGGCAACCACAAACACGGCAAACATCATCTCCAACAGCGTGAACCCCCCACCTTTCACTTTAACACTTAAGCATTTAAGCATTTATTCCTCTATTTCTATTAACCCCGAGATATGAATTATGACTGATCTTATTTTCGTGGGGTCTGATTTAAGGGCAAGAGTTATGTCTGCCACGGTTGAAATGGGGGTAATACTAACCGTTGGGTTGGGCGGCTTGAAATTTATGCTTAAGTTGTTCTTGGAAACGCTGTGCACAATAACTTCCTGTTCTAAGTAAACCGTTTCCACTATGCCGTCGGCTGCGTCGTATCTTTGGTTGCCGTTGGTGTCCGCATACAGCACATAAGATTCTGTTTCTGAGGGAAAACGAACGTGAAACCCGTAGCCGCCTTGAGGCACGCTCCCTTGAAATTCCCTTGCCGACATTGCCATCTCGCTGGCTCTTCTGATGTCTTGAGCCAGCTTGTGAGCTGAACGCTGAAGGGCAAACTCCTCGGCCGCCGGTCGCCAGTTGACTAAAAGCATCGCGGACAAAAAAATAATTATGCCGGTGACGACAACAAGTTCTACAAGGGTAAATCCTTTTTGACTCATAATAGGAAATTAAAATACCAATTAATTATTTTATCTCCCCAGAAAAAGGCCAAAAATGTGCCGCCAACCAGAAAAGGGCCGAAAGGCACCTCTGATTTTAAGGACTTCCTGCCAGAAAGTATCAATCCTGCCCCCATTATAGCACCGATGAGGAAAGCTAAAAATAGAGCCACCGAAATGTTGGGCCAGCCAAGAATCAAGCCCATCAATATGGCTAACTTAAAGTCGCCCATGCCCATCAAGCGGCCTTGAGACAATAAAATAATCCCTAAAAAGAACAAAGAAGGCAAAATTCCAAATCCTAAACTCCAAATCCTAAACCCCGCACCAATTCCTTCGGAATGATACGGGGCAGGCAAATTCCAAATTATAACAGACAGCTGGTATAAAAAGGCGATGACGATGGCGGGGTAAACTATTTTATCGGGAATAATATAGTGTTTCAGATCATAGACGAAAATCACTATCAAGAAGGAGGAAACAAGAAATAGATATAAAGTAGTAGTAAATTGAGATAAAGTGGAGATAAATTGTTGATTGAAAATTAGCAGAAACAGCAGCGCAGTTGATACTTCTACTGCTGGGTATTGCCAGGAGATTTTTTGCTGGCAGTAGCGACATTTGCCCCCAAGAACGAAAAAACTGACAAAAGGAACTAAATCCTGCCAAGTTAAAATGTGTTTACAATGCGGGCAAAAAGAACGGCCTTTCAAAAAGCTGCCTCTTGACTCTAAACGATAGATAACCGAGTTTAAAAATGAGCCGACAACCAGACCTAAGATAAAAACAAAAAAATGAAATAAAAAATAAGCCATTCTGTTAATATTAACAGAATGGCTCCAAAACTGAAATAACCGATTATCAGTATTTTACTGACAGGTCCATGCAGTCCCACTGCAAGTTGCCGGGTCAGCGGCATACGACTGCGACCTCAAGGTAGAGTCCACACACCAGAATTGCCCGTTATTTAGCGCAGCTACAACGCAGAAGGCGGCACCACCAGCGTCCACTTGGCATTCCGGAACCCCCAATGTCCCATTTTGAGCGTCTATATCTGCTTCAAGCGTGTCCATGTCTGCGTTAGCACACAATCCGACGTAGTTGCCGTTATTTCCTTCATAAACCGTGGCGACTGTTCTTATCTGCCCCATATCCGCAGTAACTCTCGCGTCCCTAGCCCTGTTCCTGGCTCCGGCCAAAGAAACCAATACAATGGAGGCCAAAATGCCGATAATGGCAATGACCACCAAAAGTTCAATTAGGGTAAAACCTTTATTTCTTTTCATAATTATTATAGTTTAAATTTTTGATCTATGATTGATGCTCGACCTTTCCCCGCACCTTTTGTGTGCTTGATGCCTACGGCATCAAAATTACTGAAAGGAGCACAAAAAAGGTGCGGGGTTTGTATATTTCCTGCTACTTCTATTATTATACAGCAAACTCCTTTGTCAATCAAAACCCCGCACCTTTTCAGGACCGAAGGCTACGCCTGATCCTTATTTTAAGTTGGCTATAAACCTTACCAAAGTATTTCATTTTTTCTTCTCGGTCTTTAGCGTCTTGTTCAACGGCGTAGCCTTCAATATAAACTGGTTTCCATGGTATGTATTTTTTTGTAGATGGGGATCTTCCTGAGTTATGATCTTTTAATCTCTTAGATAAGTCATTGGTACGGCCAATGTATAACTTACTGTGGAGCTCGCTTTTTATGATATAGACCCAGTACATTAAGTTAATAAGTCCTGAAAAGGTGCGGGGTCAAAAACTGGTTATTATCTGGTAAACTGGAATAATCACCGCAGTCATCAAAGCGCCAACCAAAAGGCCGAAAAAAACAATCAAAGCCGGCTCCAAAACTCTCATAAAGTTATCTAGTTCCCGCTCAACCTCCTTTTGGTAAAAATCAACCGTACTTCTTAAAGAAGAATCTAGCCGGCCGGTTTTTTCACCCACTGCCACCATCTGAACGAAGAGGGCGAAAAACTCTTCAGGATACTTTGCCAAGGTCGCGCTTATAGACTCGCCAGTCCTCACCTCTTTCGCGGTTTCCGTAATAATTGATTTGTAAACTTCGTTGCCGACAACGTTGCTGGTAACCTGCAGCGCCTGCACAATGGGCAAACCCCCTGATATCAAGGTTGAAAGGTTAAGAGATACGCGAGAAAGATAAATACTTTTTAAGAAACCTCCCAAGACAGGCACCTTGAGCATCATTTTATCAAAAAAGGCCTTGCCTTCTTTGGTTTTTAAATAAAAACGTAGAAAAACGGCCAGCCCCAAAGGAAGTAAAAGTAAAAGAAACCACCATTGTCTTAAAAACTTAGAAGCGCCGAGCAGAAACCTGGTGAGAAGAGAAAGCTCTATCTCCGCTTCGGCTAAAAACTGAGAGAGCTGGGGCACCACGAAAAATATTATTATGCCTATTACGGCCAGGAAAACGGCCAAAAGAAAAACGGGGTAAATCATCGTTCCCTTAACCTTTCTGTTAAACTCGTATTCCTTCTCCAGATAATCGGCCAGGTATGAGAAGATTTCTGACAGCTTTCCCGTTGCTTCCCCGCTTTTAACCATATTAACGTAAAATGGGCTGAAAACCTCAGGATAAAGAGCGAACGTATTTGAGAGAGGGCTTCCTCCTTCCACTTTTTCAACCATGTCAAGAATTTTTTCTCGGAGCTGTTCATTTTTAACTTGCTTGGCAAGCGTGCCCAAAACTTCAACCGGAGATATTTCCGATTTAAACATAACGGCCAGCTGACTGGAGAAAATAACGATTTCTTTGGCCGGAATCCTGTCAAAGAATTTTAGACGTCTCGCGTAAAAAGGGGCGGCGACCTCTTCCAAGGCGGTAATGAAAAGCTTGTGCGACCTCAAAAGATTAAGAGCCGAATCCCGAGAAACCGCTTCTACCTGGCCTGATTGAATTTCTCCAGTCTTTGTTCGGGCTTGGTAGTTGAATTTCATAGCCTTACGAAATTACGAAAAAAATACGAAAATACGAAAAAAAATTAAGAATTTTCGTACTTTCGTAGAAAATTCGTAATTTCGTAATCATCTTGCCAAAGTCCTTAGTTCTACCGGGTCCAGAGAATAACTCAGGGCGTTTTCCAAAGCTACTTCTTTAGTCCTTATCAAGTTCGCCAAGTACTTGTTTAAAGACGTCATTCCCGCTTCAGCCGACGTCTCTATAACTAAGGGCAGTTCGTGAATTTTATTTTCGCGGATAAGGTTGGCGACAGCCGGGGTGGTAATCATTACCTCGCAAGCCGGGATAAGACCGCCCTTTATTCTGGGAACCAGCCGCTGAGAAACTACGCCTAAAAGAGCCCCTGACAACTGAGCCCTAATCTGGATCTGATATTCTGGAGGAAACGCCCCCACAATTCTGTGTATGCTTTGAGGGGCCGAGTTGGTGTGCAGAGTGGAAAAAACCAAATGCCCTGTTTCTGCGGCCTGCAAAGCAATGGCCATGGTTTCAGCGTCGCGCATTTCACCCACCATAATGACGTCGGGGTCTTGACGGAAGGTTGACCTCAGGGCCCTATCAAAAGAAAGCGTGTCTTGGTAAACCTCTCTTTGGTCAATGATGCAGCGGTCAGCCTCAAAAATATACTCAATAGGGTCTTCAATGGTGATGATGTGGTCGGTTCTCGTGTGATTTATCTCGTCAAGCAGGGCGGCCAAGGTGGTTGACTTACCTTGGCTTGAAGGTCCCGTAATGAGGATAAAACCCTGTTTCGGCGTGGTGAATTTATGCAAAAGCGGCGGCAGATTCAGCTCTTCAATCGTCGGAATGCGGCTTGGCACTTGTCTTAAAGCGGCCGCAAAGTTTCCTCTTTGCAAAAAGATATTTACCCTGAACCTTGATTTCTCTTGAAGCTCGTAGGAAAAGTCCAGTTCTTTCACCGACAACAACCTTTGCTTTTGCTCCTCTTGCAATAAAGCAAAAGCAAGCCCTTGAGTGTCAGCTGGAGACAACTCTTTCATTACTTTCGCCAAAGGGAAAAGTCGGCCGGCTATCCTCAAAGTAGGCGGGTGACCGACAGACAAGTGAAGGTCTGAAGCCTGCTCTTTAACGGCGTGTTCTAATAACTTTTTTATCTGGTCTTGGTAATTCATACAGTTATCTCTTTTATCGCGTTAACTACTTCAGACGGCGTGTAGTGGGCTTTGATAAGGTATTTTACGGCGCCAAAGGCCAGTCCTTTCTCAACTTCGTCCTTTTGCCCGAGATTTGACAGAACAACGACTTTTAAGTCCTTGAGTTTGGCGTCTTCCTTGATTTTTCTTATAATTTCCCAGCCGTCAACTTCGGGCAAAACTATGTCTAAAAGCAAGAGGTCGGGAAGTTCTTGCTTGAGTTTTTGCAAACACTCCTTGCCAGAGGGAGCCACGTCAACTGAAAAACCGGCCTCTTTCAGCTTGGTGCTGTAGATGTCTATCAAAAATGGATCGTCTTCTACTAACAAAATGCTTTTCATGAATTTGGCATCGCGTTATTTACTTTTCTTCCGCCACTCAAGCGAAGCGCAGAGTTAAGGAAGAAAATCTACTTTTCTTCCGCCATTCTAAGCACTTCCGAAACGGAAGTTATTCCGTCTACAACAACCTTTAAAATTCCGTCTTGCTTCATGGTTACCATACCCTGGCGTTTCGCCTCTTGTTCAAGCTTGACTTCAGAGGGTTCGTGCAAAGCTATCTCGGCAAGTTCATCGGTCATCTCCATGGCCTCGTAAACCCCGATTCTCCCCGAATAACCTGTATCTGCGCATTTTTTACAGCCAACCGGTTCATAAATATAAATGGCTTTTGGAAGTTTAAGGTCCTGCTTTACTGCTTGAGGCAAGCTTTCAATTTCTTTCGAGATTAAATTCTTGATGTCTTTTTTCGGTACAGTTTTCTCTTTGCACTTTGAGCATAAAACCCTAACCAAGCGCTGAGCGATACCTAAACTGAAAGTAGGAGGTATGAGGTAGGGCTTTATTCCTATGTCAACCAACCTTGGAATTATTCCGATGGCGCTGTTTGTGTGAAGCGTGGACAACAAAATATGGCCTGTTAACGCGGCGTGGATGGCTAAAGAAGCAGTTTCTTCGTCACGAATTTCGCCAACCATAATGACGTCCGGATCCTGCCTCACTATGTGCCGCAATCCGGTGGCAAACTCATACCCTATCTCAGGCCTCACCTGCGACTGGTTCACGCCCTCAATAAAGTATTCTACGGGGTCTTCCAGGGTTGTAATGTTGATGCCTTCTTTATTTAAAATCCTCAAAATGGAATAAAGGGTAGTGGTTTTCCCGCTTCCCGTGGGCCCAGTCGTCAGAATCATGCCGTACGGTTTTTTTATAGCCTTATTAATGGTTTTCAAGTTTCTTTCCGACAGCCCAAGGTCTCTTATGTTAACGATGGCTTTTGCCGAGTCAAGAATGCGCATAACAACTTTTTCTCCGACGATAGTCGGGAAAGTTGACACCCTGAAGTCAATGTCTCTGCCGGCTATCCTTGCGGTAAATCTGCCGTCTTGAGGAACCCTGGTTTCGTCTATTTTCAAGTTTGACAAGATTTTAACTCTTGACACCACGGCCGGCAGAATTCTCAAGGGCAGAAAAATTGAGGCATGCAGAATGCCGTCCAAACGAAAGCGGACTCTTATTTTCTCTTTGGTCGCCTCAATGTGGATGTCGGAGGCCTCCCCGTCAACCGCGTTGCGCAAGAGCACCGCCACGACTTTTGAAATGGGCGCTTCTTCGGCCATTCTTTCAAACTCCGAAACGGCAACTGGTTTTTCTCCAGCTTTCTCTTCTTTGAATTCCGTTTCCAGTTCCTCAAGAACCTTGGTTACTTCCCCTTTGAGGGTGCGGTATTTTTTTAAAAGGTCGTTGAAGTTGGATAAAGTTATTAAAAAGACTTGATACGAGAGTTTTTGCCGTCTAGCCAAAAACTCAAGCGCTTCTTGCGCTTTTATGTCTTCGGGATAAACCATGCCCACTTGAAGGGCATTGTCCTTTTTGGCAATGGGTATGAAGCGGTAAAAACGGGCCGAATCCTCGGGTATTACTTCCAGCACTCTTAAAGGAACAGTTTCTGGGTCAACTTTTCTCAGAGGGATTTTAAGGTTTTCGCTTTTCAAACCGAAGAGAAAGGCTTCTGACACTACTCTTTTTTCCAAAATTACCTCCTCTTCTTTTTTGCCGGAATTTTTAATTTCGTATTCAAGAGGAACAGCTTTGTCTTTTTCCAGCAACCCTTTTTTGACTAATTGCTGAACTAAAGTCATGGAAACATATCAACATTTAATCATTTCAACATTTAATCACGATGCCATGATGAAATGATGAAATTCTAATATGGTATAAACGGGTTTTCTCTTCCCAAAACGCCATCAAAAGGAGTCACTTCTTCAAAAGGGCGAAGTTGCTGCAAAATTGGGTTTTCCAAAACGGAAAAGTCAATCTGCGCCACCCCCAAAAGAGCAGGAAATACGGCTATCTCCAAGGGCTGACTCAGAGGCCTGCGGATAAAACCGTACCACAAAACAAAAGCCGTAATCGTAGTCAACGCTATCAAAATGTAAACAAGTCGTCGTTGTTTTTTCTTTTCTTCAATAAAAGTGGCCATAGCTTATAAACCTTGGTACGACTGCGTCCTTACTTTTAGATTGAATAAGAAAATCTCGGTTGCCTCTCCGCCCTGTTGCTTAAAAGACGCCTCTTGGACCGCAATCAACCTGGCGCTGTTTTGAAGTTCCGACAGAAAACCCTTGAATGCGGAGTAAGTCCCTAAAAGCGAAAAAGTAATCTCGGTTTTCAGAATTGAGGAATCCTCGGTCAAGGGAGCCGTCTTGCCAATGTCCAAAGCTTGCAGCAACAAGCCCGAAGTAAAACTGACGCTGGAAATGAAGTTGATTGTCTCGGGGATGTCTTGGGACTCGGGAAGAGCCGATTCAACTTTAGCAACCTCCGAGTCAAACTTCAAAATCCTGGCAAATGAATCCTCTAGTCGCGAAAAGTACTCTACTTTGCTGGACAGTTCCTGCGCTTTGGCGCTTACTTGAAGCCGCAGCCCTGTAAAGTCTCTGTACTTTGGCTGCCAAAAAAATATCACTCCCAAAACAAGCAGCAAAGACATAAGAGCAATGTAAAGAATGGGTCTGTTCATTGTTTAAAAACGCTTGGGTCAAGTTGAAGCTGCAGATCAAACATTACTTCCCCTCCTTTAACAACCGTAATGTTTGATAAATTCATGCCGCGAAATGACTCCTCGCTTTCAAAAATTTTGAGCTGCTGGCTCAAAACTTCAAAGCTCTCCGCTCTGCCTCCAAGCGACATCAAAGAATTCCCTGTGTCCAGCATAAAATCGGTAAACCAAACTTCAGGATGAGTCCTTGACTGCAAAAGTTCAAAGACGTTAAAGGGCATGGTGTGATGCGTTATCAGAAACTTCCAGTCCTCAATGCGTTTCTTGGCGTCAAGCACGTTTTTCTCCAACTCTGTCTCATCTTGCGTCCTTTCGAGTTTCCTTTCCAACACCGACAGCTCATCGGTCAGGCGTGCTTGAAGAAAAATCAAAATGAAGTAGCTTGAAAGAAGAATCAAAAATGCGCCCGTAAGAATATATGAAAAAGTTTTCGGCCAGTGAACTTCTCTAATTTTTGATTTTGGAAATGCCTCTATAGCCATATTGGTAGTTCAAGTATGGGATTTTTTATTCCAGTCCTTTTAGGGCAGAACCCACGGCTACCGCGTAGACAGGCCCCATCTCCTTTAGCATATCTTCTAAAATCTGGGGACAGGATACTTTTTTAAAGGGGTCGGCAATTTGGACCTCTATTTTTTGCGGGTTTAACTCCTCAAGAAAATATTCCTTCAAACCCGGCATTACAGCCGTGGCGCCGGCCAAGATTACCTTTTCTACACCTTTCTTCTGATTGTTGTTAAAAGTTCGGAAAATTTTTTTCGTTTCTTCCAAAATTGAATCAACAACGGGAAGCAAAATTTCTCTGGCTTCTTTTTCGGCCCCCTGAAAACCAGTAATTCCTTGCTCTTTTTTGATATTTTCGGCATCCTGATAACCTATTTTGAGAGCCCTGCTTAAAATTTCTGTTAAATCGTTTCCAGATACATTAAAGCTGTGACTAGTTTTCAACTCTCCATTCTCAAAGATGTTGCAGGTTGTGCTCCTCGCCCCTATGTCAAGGATCGCTATTGTTCCGCTTTCTCCTCTGGCAAGCGCTCTTTGCAAAGCGAACACTTCTACTTCCAGCGACTTCATCTGCAAACCAGACAAGGCGGCAATTTGCTGGTACTGTTCGATCACGTCGTTCGGTACTGCCGCCACCAGGACCTTTATTAAAGGACTTCTTTTCCCAACAACTCCTCCTTCAACCTGCCAGTCAAGGGTTACTTCAGATAGAGGAAGAGGAATGTAGCTCCTTGCTTCGTAGAAAATCGCCTGCTCTAACTCTTTAGGACTCATAGAGGGCAACTCAAAACTGGTGAAAAAGCTTGAAAAATCCGGTATGGGAAAGTTAACCTCTCTCGTTGCAATTCCTGCTTCTCTTATGATCGCTTCGGCCGCTCCCGCCATTTCTCGGCTTGAAAACAGCAAGGAATCGCTTGTGATGGTTCCAGGGGGCGACTTTTGAATATCCGATGCCGCAACCTCTCCGTAGTTTTGCAGGTGCACTGATTGCCCTCTTCTTGCCAATTCAACAACCCTTACCGAGGAAGTTCCAAAATCTACGCCCAAAAAACTTCTCCGCTTCTTTTTAAAAGAAAACCATGCCATAGATTACATTATACCATTCCGAACTCGAAAGCTAAATGTTAAGATATTTCAATGTCGCTCAAAACCTTTCTTGCGGATTTATTCTTTCCAAAGTTCTGCCAAAATTGTCAGAAAGAAAGAAGCTATTTGTGCGAGGATTGTTTTGCAATGATTGAATTTCTCCCCCGCTCTCATTATAAATCCAAAAACCTGAAATTGCTAATCTCCGCCTCGCCTTACAATAATTTTATAGTAAAAAAACTAATCGCGCAATTTAAGTACAACCCGTTTGTCAAGGATCTGGCTTCAACTCTGGCCGGTTTAATTATACATCAGTTTGAACAAACCGAATACCCCCCACCGCTTTTGGCCAAAAGCGGTGGGGGGCAAATCCTAATCATACCAATTCCTTTGACTCGAAAACGGTTAAGACAGCGAGGTTTCAACCAAGCAGAAGAAATCGGCAGAGAATTGTCCAAACAATTGAAAGTGCCTCTAGTAAATAACGTTTTGCTAAAAACAAAAGAAACTATGCCGCAAGTAGAGTTATCAAAACAGGAAAGAATTCAAAACGTCAAGGACGTTTTCTTTTGCGAAAATGCCGAGGCAATAAAAAAGAAAACTGTTCTTCTGGTTGACGACGTTTTCACAACCGGCTCAACCATGGAAGAAGCCGCCCGTGTTTTAAAAGAAAGCGGCGCCAAAGAGGTTTGGGGAATAACTGTAGCAAGAGAATAAGCGGTGTATTCTTGAAATTGCTCAAATTTTGTGCTTTGGCGGCAAATTTATACTTATTGCTTTTTGTTTTTATCATCGAATATTCTATACACCTTCAGCACCGATATACGCATTACTAACCATTCTGCCCGCTAAAAGATAAAAGAGCCAGAATAGAAATGAGTAGACTATTCCATTGATAATCGTTATTACGATCCAAGCAAGAGGGGTTGGCTTTCCTTGTCTCTGTTGTATCAAGTCTTGGATTGATTTCGCTGCGTCATTGCCCGGATTAATTATCAGTCGAGTGTTAGAACCCTCTTTCGTCGTAATCAACTGTTCGGAAACAAACATTCCAGGCGCACCTAACGGCGCTAGACTTTCGAAGATTGGCACACCCTTAAATCCAAGGGAAACAACAAAAGATAAGATGATTGAACCAAATATGAAACCAGCGACTATTATTCCCGCTACTTTGTACTTTATGGGAAGTAACTTCTGAATGCCAACGCCAAGATAGTACAGAAGAATTATATTTAAAACTATGGGCGCAAGGACATAAATATATACAGGAACACTAATGCGAGATAAGACCAAAATAAAACTCCAGGGCAATCCAAGAGTAACAGCGATAAAACTTTCCCCGAATAGCCCTTGTGTAGCTATTAGGTATACACTCCCAAAAATGTATAGAAGCGAGAATGTTAATCCAAATTGTGATTTTAGAAGGCGCATTTATTTTAAAACGGATTTTTAAACTTAATCAATACTATTTTCAAGACTATTCTCCCTCGATCTTTCCCTGCACCGAATTGCACTCCGACTGTTCCGGCCATATACTTGCCGTCAGGGCTGATATCAGCAGCCACGGATAGAATGGCATATTCTGATTTCTCCACCGCACCCGGCTCGTTAAAGAAAGTCAATCTTTCTTTTTGCCCGCCGTTCCTGTCGGTTATGTAGTAATCCCTTTCCACTTTCTGGATAACCCAGTCTTTGGTAAAATCAAACTTATACTGCGAATCAATGTTGCTCATATAGACGATCTTGCCGCTTGGAGTAAGACTTGAATCTTCTTCCCAGTATTCGGGCGTGTTGGTAAGATTTTTAAGCGAGCCATTTCTGATATTAAGGACATACTGGTCCATTCCATATTCGTGCTGGCCGTTAAGGTTGCCGGAAACAACCCAGTTGTCCGAATCAAGCTCGCCCATGAAAGTTACATAATTTCCATTAGCCGGGGTGTATACTACCCGCGTGTTTATTAATTTGGGAACTCCATTTTCTTCAACAAAATCAGCCGCCTTTAGCCGCCATTTTCCCCAATTTAAATTTCCGCCTTCTGCGTAGCGTTCAGTCCAGATTAGAGTTCCGTTTTTCAGGAAATGAGGGTTGACTGTGGCCGTAGCCGGAATCCCATCTCCTAATGCTTTCTTGATCGGAATATCGGTAAGCTTCCAGAATCTGCTTCCAGAAAAATCGGTGGCGTAAAGGTTAGAAAAAAGACCAATTCCGGGATCAGCCAACCACTTGTCGTCATCCAAGTAGTGGCCTGATTCTTCAGAAATAAAGATAATATAATTCTTACTTGAATGATATACACCATTGCCGTTATTGCGCTGGTTTACTCCTTCCCGCCCTTCAGTTAATCTGGTAACTATCCCGCCGTTTAAATCAGAAACATAAAGATCGGCATAAAGGTCGTTACTATTCCTGCGGTCAAAGAGAAAATACTGGCCATCAGGCGAAAATCTTGGCCGGGCGCCTTCCTCAAGAATAACTCTCATACTTTCTATTCTGTCGTTCTGGGCTCCTTTAATAGGAGTTGGGGTTGGAGTCGGTACGGAACTATCAGCTGGTGTTGGTGTTGGAGAAGGTGTCGGTTCAGGAGTAAGTTCTTCCCCCTTTCTTATGTTGCCAATCAAACCCAATGCGACAAGGGCTAAAATGACAAAAACGCCGATAATTAAAACTTTTTTCATAGGAACTTATTGCTTGACAGTAGAATTTAATTGTTTGGTTTTATCGGGTAATAACAAAATAATAATAAAACCTACTAGGTGCAACAAGCCTAAGAGCGAAAGCCAACCGGAGTATCCTTTGGCTTTTGCAAAGTTATAATACCAAACAAAAGCACTAATAATTATTGCGGCCAAAAATACTTTACCCAGAGGATTGATCCTAAGCCAAAGCCATATATGCTGGCGAGCTAAAATAAGTGCAATTAAGTTTAAGAGCAGGAATGTGAATCCTGCTTTTCTTGCGCTGTTTTGGTATGATTGAATCATATTATTTTAAAGTATACCATAACAACCAGAGGCGGACATTAACAATTTTCCTTCAACTTCGTTCAGGATGGTGAGCTTGTCGAACCACAAGTTTTTCTTTGGCGGCAAATTCTTTTTGATATAACGTTTAAGAGTATGCGAAGTTTTTGCGGAATGAAATGGAGCAAAAATTTGGGTGAAGGAATTTTTTATTCCTTTAACCTTCTACCCGTACAAATTGCTGTGCGTATCAATTATAAAAAATTCTACAGTGTCGTCTACCAAATGATAATAGAGGGCGCGATAATCCCCGGTTACGTTGATGCTGCGAAAATCCTGCCAGTCGCCTCCGAGCGCATGGTTTTCTAATAAAGGATTATACGGGTTTTCAAGGAATGACTTGAGCCGTTTCTTAAATTGTTTCTGAACTTTTGCGGGACATCTCTTATAACTTTTATTGAAACGGTTATGAAAGCTAACTTTCATAATCTATCCAGATATTTAACTGCCTCCTCGTAAGTAAATGGCTTCGCGCGTCTCCTGCTTTTACTCGTTTCTTTTCTAACCTTTTTTAAGAGCCTTTGTAATCGCAGATTTGGCACGGGAGGAACGGAAAATAGTATTCTTTTTTCGCGCGCCAACTCACGAAGGTAGGCGTTAACTATGGTGCCAAGAGGCAAGCCAAGCTCCTGTGCGGCTTTTTGCGCAGCTTCCTTCAATTTTTTATCGGTTTTAACGTTAAGTATTGTTTTCTCCATACTAACCATAGTATATACTCTGGTATAACGCTGTCAAGGGCGATGTCTGTTTGAAAATATCTCTAAAAATTAATCTTCGTCTTCATTTCCTGCTTCACGCAATCTCTCTTCGGCTTTACGCGCATCCTCTTCGGCTTTTTCTCTTTCTTTTTCTAATCGTTCGGCTTCCTTTTCCGCCTCTTCCTTTATTTTTTCTTCCTGCTCTTCTTTAGCCTCGCGCTCTTTCTCCTCTTGTTCCTCTTTTAATTCTTCCTCTTTCTCTTTTGCTTCTTCCAAATCTTCAATTGCCTCCTCTACTTTTTCAAGGCTTTTTTCTGCCTGCTTGGCTAATTGTTTCGCGCCGACATAGTTCTCTTTGGCAAAGAGTTCTTTGGCTTGAGTAAGGAGGCGGTCAAATTTTTCAAACGCTTCTGCAGGAACATCAACACCCTCCTCGGCGGCCTCATCCAATACTTCCTGCTTTTCTTCTTCAGCTTCTTTTATGGCTTTTTGGGCATCCTCTTTTTTATCCATCTCCCGCTCAATCTTTTCTTCTTCCCGCTCTAACGCTTCTTCCTGCTCCTTTTCTCTAAGTTCCAAAAGGTCTTTTTGCGCTTTGACTTCTCCTAATTGCTTAACTAACGCCTCAACTTGGGCGGCGTCGCCGGCAATCCGTGCTTCACGGATTTTTGCTTTCAAATCTTTTTCTTGAGTTTCTAATGCTCGCTCTTTTGCTTTGAAACTTTGCCGAAGAGCGGTTTTGGAACTTCCAAACTCATCGTTCAGCTCTTTGGCAAGTTGGCTCACATCTTTTCCTTTTGCTTTTTGTTCAGTAACGATGGTGGCGGCATTAGCAAGATGCGCTTGCAGGCGGCTTTGGGCAACTTCGAGGCCCGGCGCTTGAACGCCCTTTGTTTCAAGAATAACTTTTATCTCGGCAACTCGTTCGGCGGCAAAAGTGATCTGAAGGCGGGCTTTACCATCTGGATTAAAAGTGAAAAACTCACGCAGTGCTTCTCCGAATCTGTCAATAAAATAAAAGGAGCTTTCGGGGGTAAGACCAGCTGAAGGCAACGCCACTTGCTGATCCTGGGCTATGGCACTTCCTCCGACGAAAATGAACGATGTAATAATAAACAGTGTTACAAAAAACTTCACCCCGTTAGAAGTCTGCTTCATACGATTATTGTTATTTACTTCTGACATACTTTTTATTTAATGGTCTTATTAATTTCATTGTAGAGTCGACTTCATCCACAGTATAAACCTTTTTTATCATATCTTCTATTCTATATCAACACCTAATGCCTTTGCAATTTTAGCAATAACTTGTCATAAGATGCTTTCAAGATTACGATATCAAAAAATCTTAATTCTTTCAAGAAAAGCCCGCTTCTGGCCTTACTGAATTCCCGCCTGCGCCAAGGCTTCGGCGGGCAGGCAAAACGGCTTGAAATTTCCCCGAAAAACGGCTGGCGAGCCCGCGTAGCGGGCGAGCCAATGACTTCATTTCCCAACTGGCGGTGTATTCTAAAAATAGCTCGAACGGAATTCGCCGCCGAAGGCGGCGTGGGTGGCGGGCAGAAATCCGCGCTGCGAAGCCGCGAACATTAACAATTTCAAGTTTTTCTTTGGCGGCAAATTCTTATTAACAACAGACCTATAGATTACTTTCATCGAATTCTATGTAGCATTGACGACCAAATTCTTCGCTATACATCCCTCCCAAAGCTACGCATTTATTGATTAAGTTGTTGGCTACATCAACATTTGCGGCACCTAAAACAGTAATATTAATCATACAGCGAGGTCTAACGGAAGTAGTAAATTCTCCTTTTTTCTCATCGACACATTCTCTAAAACTTTGTGGAAATGTATAATCTGGGTTGTAAAATAAAAATGAGCAATCTCCAGCAAAAGAAATTGGATGACCTTTTTCTTTTACACATTCATCATATTTGTTTTTATCTACCGCTTGGGGATCGATGTTCGGTATCTCTTCAGGAAAAACTGTATATGAACAGGATAGCATTGACCGATTTCTGTTTCGAAAATTATATTTATTTTCGGTTTCCATACATTCTAAATAATTTTTAGGAACCGCCTCAAATACTATTTTTTCAGTCACAACATTCTCGTTGATACTTGAAGACTTTCCAGATTTCCAATAAAAGTAAAAAACACCAAGTACAGCTAAAAGTGAAAGAGTAATGATAATAATTTTGTTGTTTTCGAGATTTTTCTGCATACCTTTTTATTTTATCAAATCTTCCATTGGTACGCCCAACGCTTTAGAGATTTTTGCTATCACTTGAACACTTGGCTTTTTTACAAAATCGCCTTCGATTTTCGTAAGGGTCGTGTGCTTCACACCGGACTTTCTCACTAGATCGTCTTGTGTCATGCTAAGTTTGTTGCGGTATTTTTTGATATTTTCACCTATTGTTGCCATAGTTTCAAAACTTTGATATCATCAAATCACGGATTATGATTTCAAATTTATGATATCAAAAAATTTCCATTCCGTAAAGAAAAGCCCGCTTCTGGCCTTACTGAATTCCCGCCTGCGCCAAGGCTTCGGCGGGCAGGCAAAACGGCTTGAAATTTCCCCGAAAAACGGATGGCGAGCCCGCGTACTTGTCCCTCGTAGCCCGAAGGGCGAAGTGGGAGCGGGCGAGCCAAGTGCTTCATTTCCCAACTGGCGGTGTCTGTTTGAAAATATCCGAACAGAACTGGCTGGGCCCCGCCTGCGTTGCCCGGCCTTCGTAGCTGAAGCTACTTCGGCGGAGTAGGTAGACTTCGGCGGGCAGGGCGGCGACGGCAACCAGTTTTAATCATTGAGGACTGTTAAATTCCACTAATACTACCCTACTGCCAACGGTTTTACCTTTTATTACGCCAAGAGTTAATACTAGCTTATCTCCGGTTTTGTTCCAAGAATTATCAGCAGCAATCACCCTTTTCCCGCTCTCATATTCCGGATAGCCCGGCTCATTAAAGTGAGTAACCTTTGTTTTATTGCTTCCGTCCAGATTCATAAGCCAGAGATCGGTTTTAAGAGTTGCGCCCCAATTCGCGGAGGGGGTGAATGAGTATCCTTTGCTTGATATCCAAGCTAATCTGTTGTTGGGAGAAAGAATAGAATGTTCATCCCACTCTCCGGGAGAATTGGTCAGGTTGGTGAGCTTATTGGTTCGAAGATCCAAAATATAAATATCCAAATCAAAAGCCGGGGCAGTGTAACTGGCCGAAAAAATAATCTTTTGACCATCATGAGTAAAACTATGGCTTTCGTAGAATACATTTTCGCCCATTGGCTGATAGGTTTTTTCATTGGCTAAACGAGGGCCGCCGCCATCCACGATAAAATCAGCGATTTTAAGCATCCACTGGGCTTTCTTGCCGTCTTGCAATTCTCGAGCCGCCCAAAGCAACTTTTTACCGTCATGAGAAAAATGCGAATGAAGTGTTGCTTCCCTATCCTCAATGTGCGTCAACTGCCAGGACCGCTGTCCGTCTTTACTTATGGCCCATAAATTATTATTAAGTCCTGCGCCGCCTTGCACCAAATACGTAGACAGAGAACTTAAATTGGGATCCTGGGCTTGAAAGATAATATAGTCTCCGGATGGGTGCCACACCGGCTGGTCGTTATAAAACTGCGGAACACCGACTGCGCCGCAAGTCAAACAGGTTTTATTTGAACCATCCGAATTCATAGTATAGATATCTGCATAGCCGTCGTCGCCGACTTTAGAAAATGCGATAAGGTTATTTGCATGCGACCAGTCCACTCTGCCGGCATATGAACTCGTTGCCAATAGTGAAATTTTCTTAACCATGCTTCCGGGAATATCGATATCTATCTCTTCGGGAACTCCTTCTTGTAAGTCTTGTCTGCGATTAGCTCTGCTAATAATTAAAATCAATAGCAATATTACTGCAATAATCAATATAGTTTGAGTAGTTGTTATACCCTTTTGCTTTAACATTAAAAATTGATTGATTTAAATATAATTAAGTTTTAATAAGACAGCAAATCTTCAAAGATAAAAATGAGTGTTGATAAATAGCAGTGTTTATTTAGTGCTCTATTTTAAAAAACCTCATCTAATTTAGTTCTGGTCTTGGGACCGACTCGGCCATAACCAGTAGTTGTTTCTGTGCCTGAACAAACAATTTTCTGGCTGCACTGGAACTTTTGAACCGCAGCCTTGGTAAGAGAACCAAAGTAGCCAGTCACTAGTTTTTGGGGATAAATAGAAGAGTCTAAAGAGAGTAATTCTTGAAGCCTTTTAACTTCATCTCCTCTTGAACCAAAGCTTAGGCTTTTAGTTATGGCGATTGCTGTTTTTGGAGAAGGAGGAGTAAATGGCGTAACTTGATCAAAATTTGTCGGTTTAACTTCTGAAAAGTAAGTAACTTCTGCCTTAGGAACAACCTTAAAGATAACTGGAGGAGAATAATTCCCGGCAAGATCTACGGTATAAAGGGCAAAAAAGTATGTCTTTCCGTTTTCTAAATTAATTTGGGTATATTTTGTATCTTTGCCATTAAAGACATTATTGCCATCAGCTATACTATTCGGTGCTTTGTCCGGTTTAAATACAATTATTACTCTGGCAAAATCGCTGTCAGAGGGATTTATCCATTCAATAATTACCTGTCTGTCAGCCCCTATTGATTTTTCAATTTTAACCTGACCAGCAGGAGTTAAATCGCTGATTTCTTGTTTTGGTTTTGTCTTTGCCTGTACATATTCAGACAATAAAGATATATTATTAGCCTCATCTTTTACCTGGATGGCAAAATAGTATGTTGTGTCGGGATTCAAAAAAATAGCATCATAAATTTGTTTTCTGCCCGAAGTCAGAGGCATTGGCAATCCATCAAGCTTTTTTGCAAATTGCCAATTAAAATCAGTAATTTCAGAATTACTCCAACGCATATCGTAGCTATAGGCAACCCCTATTACACCATCATCTCCTGGGCTAATCCAACTCAAAGTTACAGAAGTTTCTGTTGAATCTTCAACTTTAAGATCTGTTATCTTTGAAGGCGAAGTAATATCTGTCGAGATAGATTGATTGGTTTCAAAAGTATTGTTTATAGACACGCTTCCCCCTGATTTAACTCTGAAATGATAAGTAGTGCCCTCGGAAAGACTGGCCAGGATAATGCCATGATTAGTCACTAAATTAGTGTCTAAAGAAGTAATTAATCCATAAGTAGGGAACAAACCATATTCAACTTGTGAATCGGATGCTTTGTCTGTATCCCAAGTTATTTTAGCGGAATTTTTAGTTATTTCTAAAACTTTAAGATTACTTATTTTGGGTAGGATAGTTAATGCTTCAGTAGTGAAAATATAATCATCGGAGATAGACGTCTGATTTAAAGAGTCCGCGAATTCAACCTGAAAATGATAACTAGTCGATGGATTTAAGTTGCCTAGGATTACTAAATGATTAGTAATCAAATTATTATCCTTTAATGTCGAAAATGAATAGGCTGAAGTTAACCCATAGTTAACTTTAGATGATGATGGATTACTGCTTATCCAAGTTATAATAGCCGTTGTGTCAGTAATATTTTTGACTTGAATATCAGAAATATCGGAGGCAGTACTTACGATAGTCACTGGAAAAGAGTAGTTAGGGATACTATCAAATGTAAAGGCTGAATAGTAATAGGTGCGCCCGCCAACAATACCTGTATCAACAAAAGATTGACCAGTTCCTTCATATATCTTGGTTCCGTCATTAATATTTGAAGCAGTGGAACCATCTTTTCTTACAATTATAATTCCAGCATAGTCCGTAGAAGAGGGATTAGTCCAAGAAAGAGAAACCTGAGAATATGCACCTTCGGCCTGAAAATTGCTAACCTGCGATGGCGGTGTAATATCTGGAATTTCGCTTCCTCCGCCTCCTCCTCCTCCACCGCCTCCGCCTCCAGGCGGTGGAGTTACAGAATACGCCATATTTACGCGGGTAATAAGACCGCTATCTCCATCGCTGCCATAAGGAGCAAGCCAAGCGGTACTCTCACCGTCATAGGCAGCACCAGTAGATGGCTTTACACCCGAACTACTATAGGTTTTCCAGAATGAAGCGTTATCGAAAATCCCCTCTCCATCCCAAACAATAAACGGCGGAACGCGGCCATGACCTCTCTGCTGGGGAACAAAGTGAACAAAGCTATTCTTATCAGCCCAGCCGAATTGGTAGCCTTTAGCATTAGGGTCGATGGTGGTGGTATCGAAAAATTTCCAGGCAGTTGAATCAGATAATGATTTAGTAGTGTCATAAGCAGCAGACGTGCTCATGATTTGTTGAGTGCCAGATGGCTTGGAAAGATTTCTCCAGGGAACGAGGACGAGAGTATTGCCAACTACTATTCCTCCTGTCGGACCTTTTACATTAGGATTGAGGGTGGCAATGTCAAAAGTTTCGTAAGAAGAAGGGGAGTTAAAGGGTTTTGTGACGTCATAGCGAACTATTAAGCTTTCACCTACACCAAAAGGAATCAGATAAACATAAGGATATTTCGCAGCCATTGATTGAAAAGCGTGAGCTCTGGAATTAACATTTGTTTTAATGTCATACCAACTCCAAGCTAAGGGATTATCAAAGGCAAGGCTGGTGTTATACCTTAGGAAGATACCGTGGAGAACTTTAGTGCTTCCTTTCTGGAGAATCGGGCTGTAATAGATGAAGCCGTTAAGGTAGATGCAAGGCGCCCAACCGGTGCTAGGCATACCTAATACTGCTACATCAAAGGTCTCATAGGCAGAGCGGTCGGTGACTGACCTAGTTCCTAGATAGCGGACCATTAAGGTATTGGCCTGGATTCCGCTTCCTACATCTTTTCTATTGGCTGGGAGATAAAACCACCCATTTGTACCTAGGCAGCCGGCGCCAAAGCCCTCAGCTTCTGGGGCGATTAACTGGGTGAGGTCAGAAGCTTCGTAGCTTGTTTTATCTAAAAAGTTTTTATCGGTTTGATAAGATAATATAACACCACGGGGATTATCGCCTTCACCCCCCCCATGGATAAAAGACAACCTTTTTACTTACGGGGTCATAGTCGGCTAATTGAAATCCCTTGGCTTCTGGATGAACAGTAGTGGCGTCGAAAAAATCTGAGGTCTGGCTATATATTCTTGGTATTGGAGTTGGCGTAGGAGTTGGCGTAGGAGTAGGTGTAGGAGTTGGTTCTCCAACAAAAAAATCATCTATAATATCAGGTGAAGCAAAAAAACCGCCCTGAGCAGCTCCTATAATTATTCCGGAAATACTTGTCCAATTGGGAGTTTGAGGTGTGTAATTAGTGGCATTAACGAGGTTTTGGTTTAAATACAAAGAGACTGTATTCCCAATCCAGCTTATGTGGATTTTTAAAATTACGTCTTTTCCAAAAAATACATCTTCTTGACCAGCTGGCACTTCGTAAGTAATATCAGACGAACCATTTACCTGATAAACAAAAGATAATTTTCCAACCTCGCTTGTTAAAACATAAAATTTATAAAATTTTATATTATTTCCATCAACAACATCAAAGACATAACTACCTATAGGAGGGGGGTCAGTTAGGGCTTTTCTTTCGGCAAAGCTATAATTAGATTTTAAATAAAAAATTATATCACCTTGATTAGAATTAAATACATCGCCAACGCCGTTTCCAACCAGTCTGTAGAAAGCCGAATTTACATTTTGCGCTCCTCCAAACTTAAAAAATACACCATCTCCAGTATTAGCTGGAGCAAAGTTGACTGATCCTGTACCTTTAACAATAACTGTTCCTACTAATAAAGCCGGACGTACATTGGGTGTTAAAATTGAACCATTGGTTACTCCACTTATTTCTGAACTGTCACCCTTAATAAAGAGCGTGGTTACGGCATTGGCTTGAAATGCGAGTAAAAATAGAAATACAAAAACTATCAATAAAAAAGTTAGCAGTAATTTTTTCATAATAAAAAAGTTAAAATTCTTATTATGATGCTTCAAATAGACCTGGACTCCCCAACAAGTCCGGCAGAAATGTCCTGATTTCATTTTATTATTTCGGTTATTCTAGTGCAAGAAGACAATGGTTGATAACTGGCGGAGGGTAGAGGACTCGAACCTCTAAGGACTTTCGTCCGCCGCTTTTCAAGAGCGGTGCCATACCATTAGGCGAACCCTCCAGAAAGCGGAGGAGGTGGGAAAAACTTTTTAGTAAAAAGTGGTTTTCTATTTCTATGTTGACCTATCCTCGCTACAGGGTTATCTGTAACTCCTACATAAAAAGTTTTCTGATCGCAAAGAAGCACATACGTGTACCACATACTCATTAATTTATACTCTTAAAACAAATGCTTGCACTGAGCTTCCGAAGTGCGGAGGAGGTGGGATTTGAACCCACGGGCGACTTATTAGGCCGCCACGGCTTAGCAAGCCGCTCGTTTGAACCACTCACGCACTCCTCCAATGGCTATATCTTACCTATTAAAATAAACTAAGTCAACCTTGCCCCGTAATACAACTTCGACTCGCTTCGCGATTACAGGATTTTCTAAAAGAAAATCCTGTCGAAGATGATATACGGGGCTTGAAGTAAAGCGGCCTTGGCGGTATCATAAAACAGGTTGCGCCCGTAGCTTAATGGATAAAGCGTTTCCCTGCGGAGGAAGAGACTGCAGGTTCGAGTCCTGCCGGGCGCATAAAGGTTTGTGTCCCTAAGAGGATTTGAACCTCTGTTTCCGGCTCCGGAGGCCGGCGCTCTATCCACTGAGCTATAGGGACCTGGACTTGCTTACTTCAAAAGCGGCAACGCCGAAAGCCACTGCAACATTAAACAAAAATCTCCCGCTTCTCTTTTAAGATTTCCCTTTCCAGTTTTTGAACGCCTACTTTCTTTTCAATATCTTTTATCAGCGCCACGTTGGCTTGTGTGGCAGGGTGTTTTGGCACAAAAAGCTGGCAGCAGTCCTCCTGTGGCAAAATTGACGTTTCAAAAGTACCTATTTTTCGGGCAATGTCAATAATTTCCGCTTTGTCCATACCTATCAAAGGCCTGAAAACGGGAAGCTTGGCGGCTTCGTCAATAACTGCTAAGTTCGGCAAAGTTTGAGAGGAAACCTGTCCCAAGGACTCGCCCGTGAACAAAGCTTTGGCTTTTTCTTCCTCGGCCAAGTTTTGACCAACCCGAACCATCGAGCGCCTGTACAAAACAACTAAATACTTGGCCGGCGCTCCAAGTTTCAATAACTGCTGAACTTTCTGGAAAGGGATCAAAATGAGCTTGCCGTTGAACTGATAATCGTTTAACTTTTCAACAATGGTTTTAGTTTTCTCAATGCTTTTTTGAGAAACAAGCGGGAAGCTGTGAAAATGCAGAAAAACGACTTGGCAGCCCCTTTTCATGGCAAGCCAGGAAGAAACAGCCGAATCAATGCCCCCGGAAATGAAAGAAACGACTTTGCCGGAACTTGAAACCGGCAACCCTCCCGGCCCCTGAAAAACCTCCGTAAAAATATAGGCCTCATTTTCTCTTACCTCAACGAAAATCTCTTTTTGCGGCCTTGATAAGTCAACTTTTCCCCTAACGACTTTACCCACTTCTACCTCCAAATCCTTACTGGAAAAGTTGTGGTTGCCCACCCTCTTAGCCCTGACTGCAAACGTTTCTCCCTTTTTGACAAATCCCTTAAATTTATCTTTGCAAAAATTTTTTATATCCTTGAGTTTTACCGAACCAAGCCGCCAAACAGGCGAAAAAGAAACAACTCCGAAGACATTTTGGAGCTCACGGGCTTCTGAAACTGGCGCCTCAACAAAAATGCGGCCCCTTTCTTTTCTTATTTTAAACTTTACGCCCCTTCTTTTGAAAACTCTGGCTACGTTTTCTACAAGCTTTTTTTCAAACTGCCTGAAAACAAACGGTGACTTCAAAAAAATCTCGCCATAGCGCACGAGAACCTCTTGGACCGCTTTTGCCATTTTTAGCTCTTCGCTTCCCTGGAAACCCTGATTAAACCAGAGCAAGCAACTATTTCAATGCCTTTCTTTTCAAGTTCGTCCAAAAAAAGGTTCATTCCTATTGAGTCAGAACTCATGTGGCCTGCTATCACCACGTTTAAGTGGGCGGCTTCTGCTTCCTTTTTGTGCTCTTCGGAAACGTGCATGCCAACTGTGGTGCCAATGCCCGCGATTGCCATTTTTTCGTAGAGTTTTGGAGAGCCCTCCGTGCCCCCGGTTATTTCAGACAAAGCGATTTTGCCGCACCTTCTTTCGGGGTCTCCAACAAAAATTCTCGGGCCTGCTCCGATTTTCGTAGCTACCCGGTACTCCGGAACTTCTTTTAACATCTTCATCAAATCTTCAAGACGGAGCAATGCGCCGTCTGATCTCTCAACTTTTTCCTTTAAGAACTTGGCGGCTAAGTTATCGGTAACAGTGTGGGCGCACATCAAATTAAAACCTAAAAGACGAGCCGCGTCCACGGTTCTTTCGTGATTTTTTGCGTTGATGCCTCGCGCCACCTCGTCAATCCGCGGCTTCATCAGTCCTTCGGCAACGTTTATTGGAACTCCGTACTGCGAAAGAACGTCGCATTGAAGTTCCATTACGTCGTGCAGGTTGGCAAGTCCTTTGCCCACTGGGTGGTGAGCGATTATTAAATCAACACCTCCGATTTCTTTTGCCAAAAGGATTTCAGCTGGTTCAATGTCAATGCCAGCCAAAACCTTCTTGATTTGCTGGTCTTTAGCCACGTGCAAAACTCTGGTGTCTGAATACGGATTAGTGAGTGACTCCAAGTCAAACTCTTTTTTTTCCTCGTCAGATAGTTTCTCGTATTTTTCTTTTCTCCGCTTAAGCAGTTTCTGAATCGTATCTCTGCCGCGAAAATCAGAGTCAATACCCATTTGCAAAGCGAGGTTGTATATTTCATTTACTGTCATTTTGTTTTCGTGGCAAAAACTTCTGATACAGCTCGCTGATCAACCTTTCCTGCTCCTTGGAACCCAAAACCTCCCGGCGGATCCGGGCTTTCTCTCGTCTGATATATTTTCTGATTCCTCTGGGAAGCTTCTTCATGATTAAATTGCGGAGAAACAATGGGTTGGTTTAAAATTCTAAATTCGAATATCGAAATTCGAAACAAATTCAAAATTATAATGTTCAAATTCTTAAAACCTGCTTTGCTCATTTGAACTTTGGTTATTTAAACATTGTTTCGGACTTCGTGCTTCGTGCTTCGGATTTAAAGTTTATTCTCCCTTTATTACGGCTAAGGGTAAAAGTCGCGCCACCTTCTTTGAAAGCCCGGCTTCTTTCACAACCTCCACCACCTCGTCTACGTTTTTATAAGCCAGCGGCGCTTCCTCTGCAATGCCGCGAGAAGAAAAGCACTTAACCAGAATTCCTTTTGATTTTAGCTCATTTATCACTTTTTGTCCAGACACCCGCCTTGTTGCTTCTTTTCTTGACATGGCGCGCCCGGCCCCGTGACAAGAACTAAAGAATGCTTGCTCGCCTTCTTTTTGCCCGACCAAAACCCAAGAAGCGGTGCCCATTGACCCTGGAATCAAAACCGGCTGGCCGACTTCGCGATACTTTTCCGGAAGTTCAGGGTGCCCCGGCGGAAAAGCCCTGGTTGCCCCCTTTCTGTGAACGACCCTGCCTTGCTCAAGCTTGGCGGTGTTGTGCGAAACGTCGTAGACCAATTCCAGTCTAGCGTCTTCTCCTAGAATCTTTTGCCACGCCTGTCTGATATAATGAGTTATCATATGTCTGTTTGCCCAGGAAAAGTTGGCACCTGCTTTCATTGCAGCGAAATAATTTTGCCCTTCAGGCGAATTAAAAGGCGCGCAAGTAAGCTCTCTGTCAGGTAGCTTAATGTCGTACTTTTCCATCGCGCGTATCATAATCTTAATATAGTCGGTGGCGATTTGATGTCCCAAGCCGCGGGATCCGCAGTGAATCATTAATACAATCTGGCCATCAAGAAGCCCAAAGGCCTCGGCAGCTTCTTTATCAAAAATTTCATCAACAACCTGTATTTCCATGAAATGGTTGCCAGAACCCAAGGTGCCGACCTGGTCTCGGCCTCTTTGCTTGGCGTGGTCTGAAACAAGTGTAGGATCGACTCCTTCCATCCTGCCTCGTTCTTCGCAATATTCAATGTCTTCTTTTGTGCCATAACCCTGCTCAACAAGATAAGACGCGCCGCCTTCTAAGATTTTGTCAATCTCGGTCCTTGAAAGCTTAACCTGTCTGCCACGACCTAATCCAGAAGGCACTTCTTTTTGAATCTCTGTTGCCAGAGCGTCTATGTAAGGAGAGATCTCTTTTGCGCTTAGATAAGACCTCAACAGACGCACAGAGCAAGCAATGTCATAGCCCACGCCACCAGGTGATATAACTCCGCTTTCAGCTGACATCGCAGCCACTCCGCCAATGACAAAACCGTATCCAGTGTGGATATCCGGCATGGCAAAAGAGTAGTCAACTATCCCTGGCAGAGTGGCAACATTAACAACCTGCGTTATGGCTTCTGGCTCTATTTTCTCAAGTAGTTTCTCTGTCGCATAAATGTGCGAGGGAACCCGCATGTCTTTGCGAAAACTTTTTGGCAACTCCCAAAGCCAATCTGAAATTTTCACTAAGTCCTTTTTGGAATTCATACATCAAAAATTATTGTTGTTTCCCAGAAACCATCTTTTCTTTGGCGCACTTTTAAACCGTGGTGGGTAACGGCTTTTATCTCTTGGTTAAACCTCGCGACTTTCTGGCCTGCAAGTTCAACTGCAACTTCCGTATCTGAAAACTTAGTGAAATTAACCTTACTGTATATCTCTTTTTTTGTTTGAATAAGGTACAAAACCTCGCTCAAAAAATCAACCAGTAGAGCGCTTACGTCTGGGGAACTTGCGCTCATTTTTCGCTTTGCGCTTTTAGCTTTGCGCTTTTCAGCAAACAAGGAGCTTTGCATCGCTAAAACCGCGTTCAAAAACAGTTCCTCTTTCGTTTCCCCCCAAACCCTGATTTTCAAATCAGCTTTGTGTTCTAGAATTTCGTAATTCCTCATATTCCTCAAAAACAACTTTTCTGTCGTCCCATGGAATCTTTCGCCCATTGGCAACGCATATCCACGGCTCTGAACCTTTCCCTGTAATCACCACCGTGTCGCCCGGTTTCGCCAGTTCTAAAGCCCGCCTTATCGCCTCTCTTCTATCCAGTATTTTTTGCGCTTTCTCTCCGGCTCCTTTAGCTACCTGTTCTATGATTTCCATGGGGGGTTCGTCATAAGGATCTTCGTTGGTAACAATTATTTCTTGGCAGTACTTTGACGCCAGCTCGCCCAAAACCGGCCTTTTCCATTTATCTCTGCCCCCGCCAGCCGCTCCCAAAACGCAAATAACTTTTGACTGATGACTAATAACTAATGACTTTATGGTTTGGTAAACTTTTTCAAGCGCGTTGGGAATAAAAACGTAGTCAACAAAAACTTTGAAAGGTTCTGCAATAACTTGTTCCATTCTGCCCGGGATTTTATCAACTTTTTCTATGGCTTTTTTGCAAATATCCCAATCAATACCCTGCGACAAGCCGACTTTACAAGCGGCTGCCGCGTTCCAAGCGTTAAATTCTCCAAAAAGTTTACTGCTATATAGCAGTAAATTTTTGTCTTCTTTGCCAAAAGTAAATTTTTTGGCGCTGGAAAAACTCAAAAAGTAGTTGGCGTTGGGGTCGTCTTCGTTTATTACATGAATATTTCTGCACGAGCGAAAAAGCTCTTCTTTGGCCTCTCGGTATTTTTCAAAAGAGCCGTGCGACTCAATGTGTTCCGGATTCAAATTGGTTAAAACCGCCGTGTCAAAATGAATAAATCTGTGGCGATGCTGTTTTATGCCTTCAGAGGTAACTTCCAAAACCGCGTACTTTGCGCCATTTTTTACCGCATGGCGCAAAAACTTTTGAATAAAAAAGCGACCGGGCATTGTCATCTTAAACATATTCGGCTCCTCTGACTCTCCGATTTTAAAGCGGATTGAGTTGACCAAAGCCACTTTGTAGCCGGCTTCTTCCAAAATGCGAGCAGTCATCTCGGTTGTCGTGGTTTTGCCGTTGGTTCCGGTCACCCCGATGACCTTTAGCTTGCGCGATGGAAACCCATACAAAATAGCTCCCAAAAATGCTAAAATAAAATGATACCAGCTCAACAAAAAGGGAGGGATAATTTTTTTAATAAGTTCTTTTGCCTGCATTATTACTCTCCACTTTACCATGTTTAAGTTAGTTTCTCCATTTAAGCCGAAGGGCGACCAGCCCCAAGCCATCCGCCAGCTGGCGGAAAACCTAAAAGCCGGTGTTGCAGACCAGGTGCTTTTGGGAGTTACGGGCTCTGGCAAAACAATGACAATGGCCTGCGTGATTGAAAAAATGCAAAGGCCGACTCTTGTCATATCGCCCAATAAAATTTTAGCGGCTCAACTTTACCAAGAGTTCAAAGAATTCTTCCCAGAAAACGGCGTACATTTTTTCGTTTCTTATTATGACTACTACCAGCCCGAGGCCTACATTCCCCAAACCGATACATATATTGAAAAAGACGCCAAGATTAACGAAGAAATTGATCGACTGCGCCACGCAGCCACCCAAGACGTTTTAACGAGAAACGACGTTATTGTGGTGGCTTCGGTCTCTTGCATTTACAACATCGGCTCACCAGACGCTTATCAAGAAGTTTCGTTGCAAATGCAAACAAGGCAAAAAATAAAGAGGAAAGATTTTCTTTCGCATCTTATCTCTTTGCAGTATCAAAGAAACGACGTTGATTTTAAACCAGGCACTTTTAGGGTTAGAGGTGATTTAGTTGAAATATTTTTGGTAACCGGGAAAGAAATCATTCAGGTTGAGTTCTCCGGCGACAAAGTAGACAAAATTTCCGTTTCAGAAAACGCCTTAATCCCTAACTACCAACTAAAAACTACAAACTACAAACTAATCTTCCCTGCCACTTTCTGGGTGACGCCGCAAAATAAGCTAAATGTCGCCCTTGAAAACATAAAATCAGAGTTGCAAGATCAACTCAAAAAACTGAAGAAAGAAAAAAAATTATTGGAAGCTCAACGCTTAGGACAAAGAACCAACTACGATTTGGAAATGATTAAAGAACAGGGCTATTGCCACGGAATAGAAAACTACTCGCGCCATTTGGAATTCAGAAAACCAGAACAGGCGCCTTATACTTTGTTGGACTACTTTCCCACAGATTTTTTGGTTTTTATTGACGAGTCCCACCAAACGCTGCCCCAGCTCCATGCTATGGCCGTGCAAGACAGGGCTAGAAAAAAAACTCTTGTTGAACACGGGTTTCGGTTACCTTCGGCTGTTGACAATCGGCCTTTGACTTTTGAAGAGTTCGCTGAAGCTCCACTTCCTCTCACTCTCGGGGAGGCGAGAAGAGAGCGAAGCTCTCTGCGAGCGCCTCGGCTTTCAGCCGCGGCATTTGAAAAAAAGGTCAAACAGACAATCTATGTTTCCGCCACGCCAGCCACGGAAGAAAGAAGAAAATCGGGCAATTATGTGGTTGAACAGCTAATCAGGCCTACCGGTCTTTTGGAGCCGTCAATTGAAGTAAGGCCAACCAAAAACCAGGTTCGCGACTTAATAGCCGAAATTAAAAAAAGAAGGATGCTCAATCAGCGCGTTTTAGCCATAACCTTAACCAAGCGGTTAGCAGAAGCTTTATCTGACCACCTGGCAGAAGAAAAAATTAAAGCCCAGTGGCTGCACTCTGAAGTCAAGACATTGGAAAGGCCGCAGATTCTGAAGGACTTGAGAGAAGGAAAGTACCAAGTGCTGGTTGGGATAAACTTACTTAGGGAGGGTCTAGACTTGCCTGAGGTAGCTTTAGTCGCCATTTTGGACGCGGATAAAGAAGGTTTCTTACGTTCCGAAACAACGCTCATTCAAACGATGGGCAGGGCGGCGAGGCACCCTGAAGGACGCGTGATTTTGTACGGCGACAAAGAAACTTATTCAATGAAAAAAGCCATTGCCGAAATCAAAAGAAGAAGAAAGATTCAGGAAGAATACAACAAAGAACACGGCATTGAACCAAAACCAATAGTCAAGGCAATCAGGGATTGGCCGTTCGCTTCCAAAGAAAAACAAGTGGCTGCTGAATTTTGGCAAGTGCGGGATAAAAAACTTCTGGAGAAAGAAATGAAAGAAGCCGCCCGCAATCTTGACTTTGAAAGGGCGGCTGAAATAAGGGACTTGATTAAGAAACTTTAGCTCAAAAAACGCGCTTCTCAAAAGATTATTCGCCAGACAAAGCTTCACCTAACAAAAGTTGACGAACTTTTCCTCTAAGACCGCCAGTCCTGGTAAAATAACTTAAATCGTCGTTCACGTTCTGAGAGTCAAACCGCAGTTCCCCTGCCAAATGGAAAAGGTCAAATTCACAGATGCCGCCTCGCAAAGCGAGGCGACGATTTCAATGGTTCGACAAGCTCACCATTGTCCTGAGCCTCATCGAAAGATAAATTTTTCTCTGGCGGCAAACTCTTTTACAAAATAATAGGTGGAAATAAAATTTATCTTGAAAGTTCTAGGCGTGATAATTCTGTAGATAAACCACCATTTCTATTCCTGTGCATTTCTAGTTTTTCTTTCCACTCATTAATGGCTCTCAATAATTTATTTCCCTCCTCAGATGAACGTAAAATATTTGGATTTTCAGGATCTCTAGCAACGGCATCATAACGCTTTTCTAAATCTCGTACTTGTTCTTTGGCATACTGTCTACTTTGTTCATTTTGTTCCTTTTCTTTAAGCAACATTTCTCGCTTAAAAGTTTTAGCTCCTTCGTCAGAACCACTTTCACTTTGAGCTTTCATAAAAGCATTCCAAGTTTTATTACGTTCTGGCGTATAACCGCCAAGCCGATAATTAGTATCGTTCACAGTACCGTCATCGTTGTATTTTACTTCTAAAGTAACGTCCTTTGCCGCCTCTATCCCCTTTCTTTCAAAATCAATAGGATTTAAATGATGTGAACGCGCATAATTTTCATCCTCATATGTTTCAACGACAGCTTTTCTTAACACTGGAATAAATGCTGATTCAAACTTTGCCCGTTCTGCTTCTCTTTGTTCGGGCGTTAAACTCTGTTCTTCTGATTGTGCTCCTATTTGTTCGGGAGATGGTTGTTCAAATGACATATGTTTATAAAATTAATTTATTAAAAGTTTCTTTTATTTATATGGTTCGAGCCGATATTTTTATCAGGTTCTTTGGCAGTTTTTATCCCAGCGGCAGATCCGATTCAGAATTTTCAGAAGAGGTGGCGGTTTGGTCATCGCCGCCGAAGGCGGCGATGATGCCTCTTGAGCAGATTTTTGAGGTTTTTCAAATTGATTTGTCATATTTTTAAAATACGCTTCTCCCTAAATTTGTCAATACCCCAAATGGGAGTTAGCTCAAAAAACGCGCGCGCTATAGCGGTCGTACGTAGGTCTTGGACAGCCGTCCGTAGAGTTCCTGTTCCACTTTGGCTCTGTCAGAGCCGTATTTGGCGCGGGAAAACTCTTTGATCAAACGGGCTACCTCAGGATTGCCTTTGCTCGGAGGAAAAGTTATCAGGTTGAAAGGTTTTGACGTTTCGCCCTTGATTAAAAGTTTGAGCGCCGCGTTGTAGTTGTCAAAGTTAACAAGGTCGTTTTCGTCAAAAGACGGTTCAAAAACTGTTTTTAAATACTTGGCGTCGTCAGGCCCCATGCGAAACGCCAAAAGGGAACCGACGTTGCCGAAAATGGCTTTTTGCGTGTCTTCTTCAAGCTGGCCTATGAACTGATGTCCGAAAATCATATTCAGGCGGTATTTTCTGGCTTCAGCCAAAACCGTGGTGATGGTTTTGGTGGTAACGTTGTGAAACTCGTCAATGTAAAGGTTAAAATCGCGGCGCTGTTCCTCTGGAATATCCGCCCGAGAGAAAGCTGCTATTAAAATTTTGCCCACAATAATCATACCAAGCAAATGGCTGTTGATGTCGCCAAGCTTCCCTTTGGAAAGATTGATAACCAGAATTTTGCCCTGGTCCATTATTTCTCTAAAGTTAAACGCGCTCTTCTGCTGGGCGATAATCGGACGAACCAGGTCATTGGCTATAAAAACGTTCATTTTGCTGGTAATGTAAGGCACCATGTTTGCTAAAGCTGCCTCCCCGCCAGCTTTTTCGGCTTCCAGTTCCCAGAAGTTCTTAACCACTATGTTTTTGCACTTTGAAAGCTTGTATTTGCGAAAGTTGACGTCAGAAAGCACTTTAGGTATTTCAATTAAAGTGTTGCCTGATTCCGGGTCTTCCATAACCAGCAAAAGCGAGTTTCTCATATACTGCTCAAAAACAGGACCCCCAAAACCCTGGGCTTTCAAGTTGTAAAGTTTTTCAAAAATCTCCAGCAATTCATTCACCACAAAGGTTTTTGCCTCGGGGTATTTTTGGTCAAATTCCAGCATATTCAAACCCAACGGCCTTTCAAAATCGCTGGGGTTAAAGTAAATGACGTCTTCGGCTCTTTCGGGCGGCACCAGCTCCAAAACTTTTTCAGCTATATCACCGTGAGGGTCAATTAAAGCAACGCCTTGGCCAGCTTCAATATCTTGCCTTATCATTTCCTGCAGCAAAACCGACTTACCAGTGCCTGTCTGTCCAATTATGTAAAAATGCCGTCGTCTGTCGTCTGGCAAAATAGGCACGGTTCTTTCTTCTCCTCTAAAAACGTTCTTGCCAAGTATTACACCTTCTTTGGCCAAGTTTGGCGGGGGAGGAGCTTGTTTGGCTTTCAACCACTTTATGTGAGGAGTGAGTAGCTGGGGCGATGGAAAATGAAACATTCCCGCTAACTCTCCTGAAGAAAGAGTCATTGTCTCTCGCTCATTAAATATGCGGAACGAAAAACGGTAAAAAAGTTTTTTTAAGGCGCGTCCTGAAAGCCGCCTGAACTTTAACTGGTTCAAAACCGTTGTGTTAAACTGGGAAAAAGCGGCTTCCAGTTCGCCCAAGATTTGTTCGGCTCTCTCGCGCGTGCCTGCTGAAGCCAAAATCCTCAAATTGACGTCAAAAAGCGGCTGGCTGATTTTTTCTGAAATGAATTTTACCGCGTCCTGCTGGGTGGGAGTCATCACGTTGCTCGCGTGGTAAAGCGGCTGGCCCTGTTTTTGCTCTTTGGTGCGGTAACCGACTGTCTGTTCTCCTTTCAGTATGTCTTTAATTTGCGTTCCTGAAACAAGTTCTTCTGGTTTCGCTCCTTTTTCAATAAGGTATACGGTTTTCTGCCCGGCTTTTTTAATTTTGCTCCTGCTTGGCCTCAGCAAAATCTGACAAGAGGCGCCCTCGCCTTCTCTGGCAAGTTTTGTAAAAACGCTGGTTATAGCCGACAAAGGATCTGCTCCAAACTCATGAAAGGACTTTAGAGGGAAAACAGGCGCCCTTCTTAAAGAAGCGTTTGTGCCAACAGAAAAACCGGAGGGATTAAAAATATTGTAATCTTCCGAGGGCTGAACCTGGGCTTTGGGCCAAAAAGCCAGAACTTGTTTTTCAATGACTCCCGCCATTGAACGGGGGGCGGCCAAGTAAAAAAATATCTCCTCTCCAAGGCGATGCACGGCCACCTCAAAAACAAAGACAGGGTTGCCCTCAAAAAGCCTCGAAAAAAAACTCCTCTCTTTGATTCCGGATAAAGAAGAGTAAAACTGTTCAACCATTTTCAAGTACTGTTCCAAAGGCGTTTCTTTGGTCTCTTCTTTTTTAATTTCCTGAGGCAGGGTCACCAAGAAAAGGGCTGTTTGTATACCCCGCTTCAGGAATTTTCTTTCTTTCTGGCGGCGCCAAAAAAGTAAAAGAAAAAGCGCTAAAAAAACCGCTATGGCAAGTGGAATTAACCAATAGTGGGACATGCCTTAAACAATTTTCTCTTCAACCAACCGCTGATAATAATGATCGGCCAGTGTGTCATGAAACTCATCCAAAATGGCGGGGTTGTCCAAGTCTCTGGCAACTGAAATTGCCTGCGTCAGCCCCTTCTGAAAAACTAAGCTGACCAGAGCGCCGACCTGTTGACTCGGCTCAAACTTGGAAATTTCGCTAACTTCATCTTTGGTTTTAGCTGGCGGAGCGAAACTCGGCGTTTGCTGAAGCTCTTGGAGGTAGCTCTTGATTTCTTGCTTCACCGCTTCTTCCTTTTCGACCGGAACCGTTTCTTTTGAAAGCTGGGTCTCGAGTTTTTCCAAACGCTCTTTTAGAATCTTGATTTCCTCGCCCGGCTTCATTTCCGGGACTGGATATTTCTCTTCAGCCATGTTATAGTCATTTTACCTTGTTTTGAAAATATGGCAATCACCAAATCCGCTAAAAAAGCTTTAAGGCAAAGCCAAAGAAGAAAATCCAAAAACCTTGTTTACAAAAACAAAATAAAAACGCTCTTAAAGAAAACGCGAACCTTAATTTTGGCCAAAAAAACTGACGAAGCCAAAAAGCTTTTGCCAGAACTCTACAAAATTCTGGACAAAGCCGCCAAAGTCGGCGTTATCAAAAAAAACACCGCCTCCAGGAAAAAATCTCGCCTGGCGAAATCGCTGAAATAAAAATTACAGCTCAGCGACCAACAAATCCAGAGCGGTTTCTGCATCAAGTTTGCCGGTTTTTATGTTTAGGTCGGTTTCAAGAAGTTTGCGGTAAATTCTTTTCAGTTCTTCAAAAGAAAAGCGCCTGGCTTGCTCTGCTGACTTTCTGGCCACAAAAGGGTGCATATTTGGGTGCTTAGAACCCGACTTTACCAAAAGCAAGTTCCTGAACTGATAGTTAATCATTGAAAGAAGATAAAGGGGCGGGTCGCCAGACAGCAAGTGTTTTTTCAAAAGGGCTATTGCCTGTTTTTTGTTTTTAGCGCCTATGGCGTCAATGGTTTTAAAAATGTCTGTATCAATTTTTTGAGACACCAAAAGCTCAACGGTTCTTTCGTCAACGCTTTTATTGAATGCGGCCAGTTTTTTTACTTCTGAAGCAATCCTCCAAGAGTCAAAGCCAACAAACTCTATTAATTTCTCAACAGCTTGCGGTTCAGGCCTTGCGCTGTATTTCTCAAACTCTTTTTTGACCCAATTTCTTAAAGGAGTTCCTTGCAAAATAGAGAACTCTTGTGTTTTCGCTTCTTTTGAAAGTTGCTTGAAAAGGCGGTCTCCCTTTAAAACTTTACCTTGTTCAAAAATCACAATAATGTTGTCGGTTTTAAAGAAGCTCTTTTGAGACCGCAAAAACTTCTCTTTGAAACTCTCTGACTGGAAAACATTTTGCAAAACAACAAGTTTTTTTTCCTTGAACATTGTGAATTGTCTGAACTCGTCAAAAAACTTTTCAAAAGAATCCGAAAGCGCATCATAGTAGGTCAAACTAAGTCCGCTTTTGTGAACTTTTCTGTAACGCTCAACTATCTCTTGTAGCTTTTGGCGAGACCTGTAGGTATCGGGCCCGTGTAACAGAATTATCATATTTGGCAATTTTCGCAATAATGCGCGCTTCTTCCGTTCAGTTTAACTCTCTTTAACTTTGACCCGCACCTGGCGCACTCTTTCTTTTGATAAACCTTGTGGTATTTCAGGTAGCCGCCTTCTTTGCCGAAAAGGTCGCGATAATTCCTCGCGGAAGAGCCATGGTGTCTGATTGCGGCTTTAAGAATTTTTTTCATACTTTCAAAAATTCGCAAAAACTCGTCTCTCTTCAAACTTTCAATCCAGCGCAAAGGACGAACTCGAGCTTTGTATAAAATCTCGTCCGAGTAAATGTTGCCTATACCTGCTATAGCTTTTTGGTCCATCAGCAAAGATTTAATGCGGGATCTGGGGTGCCGCCCTAAGATATCCTTAAAAGATTTTAGGTTAAGTTCAAGGGGTTCTGGACCCAAAGCGCCCAACTCCTTTTCCGCCTTTTTTAACCTTTTCCACCAGCCGAACTTTCTGACGTCATTAAAGACCAGTTGAGAGCCGTCACTAAGGCGAAAAATGCGGCGCGTGTGTGAAGCGCGGGCGCCGTTCAAAATCAGTTGGCCGGTCATTTTCAAGTGAAAAACCAAACTTGAGCCATTCTGAAAGTCAATTATTAAAAGCTTGCCTCTGCGCCGGACGCTTATAATCTTTTGTCCTTTCAGCTGCTTGCCAATAATCTTTCGCGCAAGCTGACGCTTGATTGTTTCAACTTCTGGAAGTTCCGGCACGTTTTTAAGGCAGTTTTTCCGCTAAACTTTTAAACTCAAGCTCTTTTACGGCTTGACCTGCTTTTGCTCTGTCATACCCTCCCCATTGGCAATCTTGTAAGTTAAAGTCAATGGGGACTGCTTTATTTATTCTGGCGAGCTCTCGGGAAAGCTGGGCCTGGTCTTTATAAGCGAGCAATTTTTCTTTCAGCTTGTCTGGCACTTGAGATATATTTTCGTAAATCTTGTCTAAGGTGTTAAAGCGCGCCAAAAGATCTGTTGCCGTCTTTTCTCCAACGCCCGTTACTCCTGGTATGTTATCAGATGGATCGCCCCTCAGGGCTTTATAGTCAAGAAGCTGCTTTGGCCTCAGTCCGTATTTTTCTTTAACTAACTCTTCGTCGTACAAAACAACGTCTTTTACCCCTTTGCTCAAAGCGTAAACTTTTGTGTTTTTGTCAACCAGCTGCAACACGTCTTTGTCGCCGCTTAGAATTATCGTTTCCAATTCGGGAAAAGCTTGCTTTTTGGGGGCTTTATCGGCTATCGTGCCAATGATATCATCTGCTTCAAAACCTGCCTTTTCAAACACTGGAACGTTAAACGAGCGCAAAACTTCCTTAACTTTTGGGATTTGGTTATATAGGTCTTCGGGAGCCGGCGGCCTTTTGGCTTTGTATTCTTTGAACTTGGCGTGCCTGAAAGTTGGGCCCGGTACGTCAAAACAAGCCGCCACAAAGTCGGGTTCAAAATCTTTAATGGCTTTGAAAAAGACAAGCAAGAATCCGTAAATCGCGCCTACCGGCTCTCCTTTCTTGGTGGTGAAAGGCGGCAAAGCGTGAAACGCTCTGTGAATAACAGAGTTTGCGTCAATAATAACCAAGAGTCGCTTTTTTTGCATTTTACTTGCTTATTATAATTTCTCTTTTGTTTTTATCAATGGTCTTGAATTTTATTCTGATGATTTTTCGCGGCAATATGCTTTTTACTCTGGCAGCCCATTCCACTGCGACGATATTTTGAGGGACGGCAATAATTTTTTTGAAACCCAGGTCCAAAAGGTCCTTTGGGTTTTTTAAACGGTAGCAATCAATGTGATAAAAATTGAAGAATTGCGGATTGCGGATTGCGAATTTTTTAATCAGAATAAATGTTGGGCTGAGGACTTTGCCCTTTATGCCTAGCCCTCTGGCAAATCCTTTGATGAAAGTTGTCTTTCCAGCGCCCAGCTCGCCTTGCAGGGCTAAAACTTTTGCCCTCTTGGCAACTCCAGTTTTGATAATTTTTTTGGCAAACCCTTCTCCAAACTTTATTGTAGAGGCTGCTTTATTTGTAAACTCGCTGCGACTTCGTCGCATCTCCCTCCTCACTCTGCTTCGCAGAGCTCGGCGTTTGACTACTCTCATAGGATAATATAATCTACAATAACCTTTAGTATTTTACCATGGAACGGGAAAAAATTACCGGAGAGGTGGAAATTTCTTCCAAAAGAGCCGCCCAGATTCAGAAAACAGTCGAAAATATCGCCGGCCT
This sequence comes from Parcubacteria group bacterium Gr01-1014_30, assembly GCA_007376185.1. Taxonomy (GTDB): domain Bacteria; phylum Patescibacteriota; class Minisyncoccia; order Minisyncoccales; family 2-12-FULL-40-12; genus VMFS01. The sequence goes on along the minus strand of VMFS01000001.1, from coordinate 108,178 downwards.
CGGCAAAGAAATTGAAAAGCTCATCGGCGCCTCGGCAACAGAGCTGTTAGAAACCGTGCTGGCAGGAGCCCTTTACTTGGGGGCGTCTGACGTGCACTTGGAGCCCGAGGAGGAAAAAGCAAAACTGCGCTTAAGAATTGACGGAATTCTGCAAGACGCCAAGCTTTTTGATTTAAAAACTTACAACATGCTTCTTTCCCGCGTCAAACTGCTCTCTGGCATCAAACTGAACATAACCACCAGGCCGCAAGATGGGCGTTTCACAATCTTGGTGGAAAACACTGCAATAGAAATAAGAATATCTACCCTGCCTTCAGAAAGAGGAGAAACTGCGGTCTTGCGCTTGCTCAATCCCAAAAACTTGATTGAAATAGAAGCGCTGGGGTTGAGAAAAGACATTGAGGAAATTTTCAAAAAAGAAATTAAAAAACCAAACGGCATGATAGTGGTTACCGGGCCCACGGGCTCTGGCAAAACGACCACGCTCTACGCGGTTTTGAAACGCATAAACAAACCAGAAATTAAAATCATTACCATTGAAGACCCTGTTGAGTATCACTTGGAAGGCCTTTCCCAAACCCAAGTTGACCCGTCAAGGGGCTACACTTTTGCCAACGGCTTAAGATCCATAATGCGTCAGGACCCTGACGTTATTTTGGTGGGCGAAATTAGGGACAAAGAAACAGCTGAAATCGCCCTGCAAGCTGCCTTGACCGGGCATCTGGTTTTCTCAACCTTGCACACCAACGATTCCTCGGGTGCAGTGGCGCGGCTGATTGACCTTGGGGTAAGGCCAGTTTCCATAGCGCCCTCCATCAACATGGTTGTAGCCCAACGCCTGCCCAGAAAAGTGTGTCAAAAGTGTGCCGAGTTTGTGTCTCCTTCAAAAGAGAATCTTGAAAAAATAAAGAAAGGGTTGGCCAAAGTTAAAAAAGAAATATTGCCAAAAGCGTTTTTTGCCAAGTACTTTAAAATTCCGCAGGCTAAGGGATGTTCAGAGTGCAACAACACGGGATACCGGGGCAGAATAGGCATTTACGAAACGTTTTTGGTTGACGACCAAATGGAAAGGTTTATTTTAAAGTCGCCCTCCATTGTTGACATGAGAGATTTGGCAATCAAAAAAGGAATGGTTCTGATGCATCAAGACGGGCTGATAAAGGTGTTAGAGGGGATAACGACGATTGAAGAAGTGGAGCGCGTGACCGGAGAATAAAAATCAGCCCCGTAATACAACTTTCGGTGCGTTCTTGAAAAACGCAATTATCGCCGCAGGCGACCGAAAGATGATATACGGGGAAGCCCCAAAGCTGAGGGCCACTTGGTTTTAGGAACACAAAGTTTAGAACTTTCTTGAGGATGGGTTTCGCCTCAGCCAAACCGTCCATTCTAAGAAAAACTCCCGGCCCTCAGCTTTGGGGCTGTATAACATTCCTATTCTAATATATTATGAGAACTTTGTCAAGCCCCCACGCCAACGCTTTGGTGTGGGGGTCAAAAGTAGTCATTGTTTGCCTTTTCTTGCTTCTCTTGGCTTGGATCGGGGCGGCGGAGGAGGAAAAAGTAGACATTAACACCGCTTCGTCTGAAGAGTTGCAGAAAATAAAATGGGTTGGTCCTGTCATAGCTCACAGGATAATAGAAGCGAGGCCGTTTTACTCGATAGACGAGCTTATCAAGGTAAATGGTATAGGGGAAAAGCGGCTGGCAGATATTAAAGCACAAGGCTTAGCTTGGGCAGATCCTAATATGCAACCTCCTTCCGAACCTCCTCCGCCGCCGCCTCCACCACCAAAACCACAAACACAAACCGCAACAGAACAGGAAACCTTCACAACTGCAAATCAAGAAACAACCTTGGAGTCCACACAAAACACGCCCCCTCCCGCGCCGCCTCAACCCAACTCCTCCTCTACGGCAACGAAACCCGTCCAGCCATCTAAGGAGCCAGCGCCCCTTAGAGTAGATATCAACGCCGCATCTGCCGAGGAGCTTCAAAAGTTGGCCGGCGTGGGTCAAGTTTTAGCCCAAAGAATAATAGACGTTAGACCTTTTTACTCCTTGGACGACTTGGCCAAAGTGCAGGGGATTGGCGAAAAAACTCTGCAAGACATTAAAAGCCAAGGTTTGGCCTGGGTTGACCCTGCCCTGAAACCTCCTAAAATAGAAAATGAGAAAGATTTACCGGAAACCGGCTTGGCCCAAGCTGCGCAACCCTTCGAGTTGCCATACTCTAACCAAGAAACCAAAGAGAGGCTTCCGGTTTTTCTCATCGCCTTTTTGCTGGCAGGGGTTTCGGGTACCGCAATTTTGCTATTCAAAAACAAATTAAAAAATACTCATAATCACAATAAAGACGTATGAGCGGCCATAGCCATGCCAAAACAGTAAAAAGGATTAAGGAAGCGAGCGACAAAAAAAGAGGGCAAATCTTTTCAAAGATGGCCCGTTTGATTCAGGTTGCGGTTAAAGAAGGGGGGCCAAATCCCGAAGCAAATCCCAAGCTAAAAGCTGTCATTGAAACCGCGAGAACCTGCAATATGCCCAAAGAAAACATTGAAAGGGCTATTTTGCGGGGCTCAGGTCCAGTGGAAGGCGAAAAACTGGAAGAGGTTTTGTTTGAAGCATACGGTCCGGGCGGGGTAGCCATCATAATTGAGGGCATTACCGATAACAAAAACCGCGCTTTAGGCGAGGTAAAGCGGATTTTGGCCCAGCATGGGGGCAAACTGGTGGGAGAAGGAGGCGTGAAATGGATGTTTGAAAGGAAAGTAAAAGAGCCCGGGTCCTTAGAATGGCAGCCATTGCAGGAAATTGAGGTTGACGAAAAAACAAAAGGTTCGTTACAAAAGCTCTTTGACGAGCTTGACGAACTAGACAGCGTACAAGAGATATATGATAACGTAAAAAATGGCTAAGGAAACGGAAACGAGAAAAAAGGCGGTTGCCGAGCTTGCACAAAGGGGGTGGATAACCTGGTATCCCTCAAAAGTGCGCTTCAAACAAAACGACGTTTTCGGCATCATTGACCTGCTGGCTCTAAAAGGAAGAAAACTTAGACATATTCAGTTGACTACGCCAAAGAACGTTGCGAGGTGCCGCAAGAAGATTCTGGATTTTTTCAAAAAAAATAAGGTAAAGCTGCCTTTGGAAATCTGGCACTGGGTAAAAAAAGAAAAGAGATTTAAAAAGGAAAGGCTGTAATAGATCTCCCACTTGACAAGTATTTTGGGGCAATTATACTATCCCTGTGAAGCCAAAGGTCGGCCAAGTTAATCTGAACCAAAAAAGTTAAATATGATTTTCGAAGACGAAATTTTGACTTCTGTCACCGGCGAAGACGAAGAAAACACTGACGAAGAAGAAGAAAGTGAAGAGGAGACGGGGAAAGAAAGCGTGGAGTAGCTCATAAAAGGCCCCGATAAAGTCGGGGTTTTTTGTTAAACTATTGCGAAACCGCCTCAAATTTAGTAGAATGCTCCTATCCCCTCTATGCCCGAAAGAAAATATTACCGGAAAACTTACTCGCAAAAAAGAATGAATAAAAAGGCGGTTTTTGTTTTGAAAATTTCAAGAACCGGACTCCTACTCTTTACCGTCTTGGTTTTGGCTTTGTTCGTTTACTACGGCAGAAGCTTGCCCAGGCCAGAAAAATTTACAGAAAGAACCCTTGCCCAGTCCACGAAAATCTACGACCGCTCAGGCGAAGTGCTTTTGTACGAAATATATGGTGAAGAAAAAAGAACCTGGGCTTCTCTGTCTGAGATGCCCAAACACTTAATTGAAGCCGTCATTGCCGCAGAGGATATTAACTTTTACAAGCACTTTGGCCTTGATTTTAGAGGCATCCTAAGATCAATACCCATTAACATTCGCCTGGGCAGCCCTGTATACGGGGGCTCCACAATTTCCCAGCAGCTTATTCGCTCAACGTTTCTAACATTGGAAAAGACGCCTGAAAGAAAAATTAGAGAGGTTATTTTAACCCTGGAGATGGAGAGGCGTTATTCAAAGGACCAAATTTTGGAATGGTATCTCAACCAGATTCCGCTGGGGCAGAACGCCTACGGCATGGAGGCAGCCAGCCAAACTTATTTTCAAAAATCGGTCAGGGAAATCACACTGTCTGAAGCCGCAACGCTGGCCGCTTTGATACAGGCGCCGAGTTTTCTTTCGCCTTACGGCCAAAACCTTCAAGAGCTAGTGTCCAAGAAAAACGTGGTTTTGGCCAGAATGGCAAGGGTCGGATTCTTGACGCAAAACCAAGCACAGCAAGCAAAAGCTGAAGAACTGCAGTTTGCTAAAGCGTCTCAACCCATAAAAGCTCCGCACTTTACTCTGTGGGTAAAAGACTGGCTGGAAGAAAAATACGGGGAGGCCTTCTTGAGAGAGAAAGGTTTGAAAGTTTATACTTCCTTGGACTGGGAATTGCAAGAAGCCGCAGAGAAAGCTGTTGCTAATGCAGCCCAAAGAAACACGTCTTTGGGCGCCTACAACGCGGCTATCGTGGCAACTGACCCAAACAGCGGAGAGGTCTTGGCAATGGTCGGCTCAAAGGATTGGTTTGGCGACCCTTGGCCCAAAGGATGCGTCCCCGGCAAAAACTGCTTGTTTGAACCCTACCCAAACGTGGTTTTAAGGTCTCGCCAGCCGGGCTCGGCTTTCAAGCCCTTTGTCTACGTTACGGCTTTTCAAAAAGGCTACGACGCAGATTACGAGGTGGTTGATGAAGAAACTAACTTCGGCCTTTGGGGCGGAAAACCATATATCCCCAAAAACTACGACGGTCGCTTCAGGGGGCCTGTAACTCTAAGGCAAGGTTTGGCTCAATCCTTAAACGTGCCTTCAGTAAAGGTTCTGGCAGATCTCGCTGGCTTACAGGACTCTATTAATATGGCTCAAAACTTCGGCATAACCACCCTGACTCAGCCACCTTCTTTTTACGGCTTGTCGATTGTTCTTGGAGGAGGCGAGGTGCGTCTGTTAGACATGGTTTCAGCCTATGGTGTTTTTGCCACCGCAGGCCTTCAGGTGGCTCCTTTGGCCGTCTTGAGAATTGAGGACTCGCAAGGCAACGTTATTGAACAAAACCAGAGAACTCCCAAAAGGGTTATAGAAAGAGAGCCAACGGAGCTTATTTCAGACATACTGTCTGACAACGAAGCAAGGACGCCGATTTTCGGCCCAAGGTCAGTGATGTACTTTGAAAACTATAAGGTATCCGCCAAAACAGGCACGACCCAGGATTTCAAAGACGGCTGGATTTTGGGCTACACGCCCTCTATTGTTGCCGGCGTTTGGGTTGGTAACAACGACAACACGCCAATGCGCCAAGAGCCCGGCATAGTGCTGGCCGGGCCTATATGGCGCACCTTTATGGAGAAAGCTTTAAGCCGCTGACCCTTAAAGAAACTTTTCAACCTCTTCCAACATTCCTTGAGGCGTGTACTGCGATTTTATTAAATAGGCCTTGACGCCAAGCTTCAAGGCCTCTTTTTTTGTTGCGGGGTCGTCGTAGTTTGAAAAAACAACCACCGGGACTTTAGCAATACTTTTGATTCTCATTGCAGCTCTTAAAAAATCTATGCCGCTCGCTTTGGGCAAAATTATGTCCAATAAAATAAAATCGGGGGTCTCTTTGTTCACGTAATCAAGTGCGTCTTCAGACGAAAGCACCAAAACAACTTCATGGCCCAAGGCCTCAAGCTTATCTTTGTACATTTCCCCCAAAAGCTTTTCGTCTTCTACTATCAAAATCTTAGCCATACTTAATTCTACAACTACTTTATGGGCAACTCAACGTAAAAAGTTGACCCCTTACCTTTTCCTTCTGATTCTGCCCATATTCTGCCCCTGTGCATTTCAACAAACTTTTTGGCTATATACAGACCAAGGCCTGCTCCTTCGGCTGAAAGTCGGACGCCTGTTGTCCCTCTGGAAAAGCTTTGAAATACCTTCCCCAAATCCTCTTTAGTCATACCCTCGCCAGTATCAGCTATCGCAATTTTCAATTTTAAGTTTTCAATTTTCAATTTAATGGTGATGCCTCCTTCCTTAGTATATTTTACGGCATTGTTCACCAAATTCAAGATAACCTGCCTTATCTTTTGCTTATCCAGCAATAATTTCGGGGCAGGCGTTTCCGGCTTTTCCCATTTCAGATAAAGCTTTTTCTGCTGAGCCGTGATTCCCAATTCCGCAACTACGCCCTCAATAATTTCTTCAACGCGGGCTTCTTCTAGCTCAAGCTCTATTTTGCCAGCTTCAATCCTGGAAACCTCTAGCAGGTCGTTGATCAAACGAATCAATCGCTCGTTTGACTCATAAACGTTTCCCATAGGTCTTCTTGCTTTCTTTGACAAACGCCCGTAAGTCCCTTCCAAAATCATTGAGATATATCCCTTTATGGCGGTCAAAGGGGTTCTTAGTTGATGGGAAGCAATGGAAATAAACTCGGACTTTGCTTTTGATAGTTTCTCAACTTTCTTTAAAGCCGCGTCTAACCTGACGTTGGCTGTTTTCAGCTGCTCGCTTAACCTCTCCAGTTTCTCTCTCTGCTCCACCTCCTTTCTTACACTCCGAATAAGCAAAATACCAAATCCAAGCACCGCGACAAAAATAGCAATTCTGAAAATAAGCACTCCGAGCTCTCGCGCAAACAGCACCTCAAAAAGTGTAACCGCCGCCAACATAAACGTAAGAACTTCCGTAGCTATTACCTTGATATTCAGAAGCTTGTATCGAAGGATTGCATATGCAGTGAAGGAAATAAAAGGAAGGGTAAAGACCGGGGCTAAGGGAATGAGTACGGTATTGTTAAAAAACACGGGTAGTATAAGGTTGAATACAATAATGAAGACATAGGTAATAAGAGAACCAATCAGTACAAAAAGAAGCTGATCTCTTTCTTCACCTTTTGCCCTAAAAGTCTTTTTAAATAGAGTAAAAAGTCCGTAGGCTACTAGAAAGATGCTTATGATTGCAAATAGCACAATGCCCATGCCTCTTTCAGGATTAGTAACTTGACCTACCGGCGCTAGTTCTGATATCCGCGAGAATACAAATGGAGTTAGGGTTAATAAAGAGGTAAGTGTGACCGTTGGAAGTAGGAAGAATCTGTACAATTTTGGAAATGTAATACGTTCTTTTGGGAAGACATAAAAAAGCTGCAACAGTAGAAAAGAGTACCAGGTAGCAGAGAAAAGAACGAAACGGAGTGCCCAAAGTACTAGAATAGAAGAACTAGATTGGTAGCTCATGTAATTCACGGTCGCATAGACAGAGGCTACCAATGCGAAGAGTAAAAAAGTTTTGTAAGTAATACTGCGTGTATTGCGGAGAAATACCACCACACCTAAAAGGGTTATAGCGGTGTTTGCTATACCAAGGATTAAAAGATCTAAGTTTTCCAGGGCAAAAATTTGTAAAGGCAAGTTCATTTATTTTTTACTACAAGTATATACCTAGCCTGAAAACCTTCTTTTAGCTGAATTAAAGAGATGCCTTGCTTTCCATAATTTTTTCTAATGTTTTCAGTAAGTTTTCTTGTTTTAATAAAGAAGTGTTGAATATCTAATTGTTTTAATATATCTCGAATCTCGGTTTTTATGTATGCAGCCCTTGCCGAGTAGAACTGAAGTTTTTTTACAGTTGTGTCAGGGGGTATTGCGCGACGAAGCAAGTACATCGGGAGATCCCTTCGTAAATCTTGCGCGTAAAGAATCCCGCCGGGTTTCAAAACACGCATCACTTCTTGAAGAGCTTTTCTTAAATTTGGGAATTCATGGAAGCTATCTTTGCAAACAATAAGGTCGAAGGTGCCATTGGGAAACGGCAAACTTGTAACATCGCCGCGAAGAAATTTTACGTTTTTTAGAGAACGACAATTCTTCTTGGCAAGCTTGATGGCTTCGGGTGAGACGTCAACTCCAATGACTCGGAGGTTTTTTGATCGCTTAGCGAGTTCCTTAACAAGTAATCCTGGCCCGCATCCTATGTCAAGAACTTTCCCTGATTCAACATTCAGTGTTTGCATTGCTTCATCTACAAAAGGAAGTATCCACCTTTTGTAGTTCTGATTACTCAACTCTTCGAACACTTTCATTTCTTCTTTCTCCATTATTTTAGGTTCGGGGATTCGGTTGGAGAAAAACATATGTACTCAAAATTCTTGAACCGTAAGTGGAAGTCGTAGAGAGCGCGCAGTAGGGCTCCCCCCATCTCCGATCCGAAAAAGCATTGCAATAGTTTCATTATCAACCCCAAAAGTTTCCTTAATTCGCTTGTACTGTTCTTGTATAAAGTCTATTTGTCCCGGACTTAGTTTGTCTGTTTGCTGTTGAGAAACGCGTTGATAAAGGAATAGGATGCCTGTAAGAGGTTGAAGGCTCAAACCTAACTTCGTTACAGTAAGCCAGATTCGCTGTATGAGTCGTCCTGCGACAATAAAATCTACTGACGAGTTACTATACATTATAATTGCTCCTACTGCAGAAGCCGAACTATAGACTTTTGCATTTTGTTTTGCAATCATTTTCGAAAAGCCAATCTTGTTAGCGAATTTGACAAAAGTTTTACTCTTCGCAAGTTTGAATATTTTTTCTGCTGGCATAGGCAATTCGAATGTTTTAACATAAAACCCAATTTTTTTTCCGAGATCCTCTTGTTCTGTCCACGTGATATGGTCATAGAAAAATTTATGCATGTACGGGTTTTCAAAGATAATACGTTCGTTTCCCGCTATAGCTTGAGCTATGGTTTTTATGTCTTGTTCTTGTTCTACAAATATAATTTTGCCACGCTCTAGTCCTATGTGTATACTAGAAAGTTCTTCCTTTTGCTCTTTGGTAAGGACAATTTTTTTATAAACCTTTCTGTTTGTCACTCGCTCCGTAATAAATTGATACAAGGGATGAATTTTTTGCTGCGATTCTTCAAATACGATTCGCGCCACGCACTCTGTTTTTGTAGAATCAGGGAAAAGCTCTATACGGGGAGAAAGTCCAAACGCGGGAGCTGCAATAGCAACGCTTTCTAAAAACGCACCGTGTGCAACATACGATGGTCGCTGCCCCCAACTGTAAAGAGAACTATCGCGTTCTGGCATATTCCAAATGGTGAGTTGATTTCCCTGAATCTGGAACTTCCATGGCTGGCAGTTTTCTCCAGAAGGAGCACGTATCGCAAGCTCGAGTATTTGTCTTATCTTGTCTTCCATATTAAGAAAATAGTTCCTTTTGTTTGTGGAGAAATTCTTTATTCTCTCTATTTCTACGTTGTTTTGCCGTTAAGGAGTCGTACTGGTTTTCGAAAATTCGGTCGAAGTTCACATCGTATTTCCCGCTTTCGAGGTTTTCCCCAAACGCGATTTTTTTCACAAGATATGCAAGAGTAGCACCGCTTAACATAGAGGCTCCTCCGAGCTGGGGCCAAGAGTATAGCGTGTTGCCCACCTCAAGGAATGATGTCTTCATTCGTGAAGTAACATACTCTACTCCTACTATATCTGCAATCATTCTCATTTTTTCTTTCGACAAGATATCTCTCTGCAGTTTGCTTGCTTTACTGTCCTGTAGAAGTCCGTGATAAAGTTTACGTTTTGGCTCTAAGTCAAAACGCTCAACGTCAGCAATAGAGTTGGTGCCGTTATCCGCAACCGATAATACAGGAATGCGTAGTTTTCTTGCTTTTAGTCGAAGCTGCACTTTCATTATAACATCATCTATTTCGTCCACTAATACATCTAGCTTAGGCGGGTCTGCGACAAACTTTTTCAGATCTCTTGCCTGATGTAATCCTTTTTCAAAGAGTTCTAGTTTTGCATAAGGATTCAGTTCATACACCTGCCTTGCGGTCATTATTGTTTTATTTAAACCAAGTTGGGTAATACTTCCTCGAATGCGATTGAGATTTGAAAGCGAAAGTTCGTCAAAATCTGCCAACCGCATAGTTTCTGCGCCTTCCAGCGCAAGAACTAGGGCGGCGCTGTTGCCTACGCTCAAACCGGCTATGCCAATGCGAAAAGTGCGAAGTTTTTCTTGCTCGCCTTTTGTAATAAGATTTTTGTTTCTTGCCGTACGCAGTTCAAAGAAATCATCTTCATCCAAGATATGAACAAGTGTTCTATTCCATTTAAAGTATACCCAACTACCTTGTTTTTCTAATGGTTTTTTCTTTTTCGATTTCAAAAACTTTGCAGTTTCTTGTTTTGCTTTTTCTGGGCTTAGTTTCAATTTTGGGTGCCGAGCCAAAAACAATTCCCTTAGTTGCTGCTCAAGTGCGTCAACAATATTAGTACTACTTCTCCTCTTAAGAGCTAGTATTTTTGCTTGATCTTTTTGGGTACGGAAAATTTGTGGTCTTGCTTGTTGCATAATTAATTAGACAGTATATAACGAGGCTTAAGGCTTAATTTGAAATACCTCTCGTGTTGGTATGGCCAAAGCTTTATACGCGGACGGAGATCTTGCTTGAGGTTATTGCGCAAGAAAAGATATTCCATGTTCACTGACTGCAAGTGGTCGATTACCCGCTTTTGAATTGCTCGTTCAAAGGGTTTGTCAAGGCTAGCACGGTTTTTCAGCTCAACGTTAATTTCCAAAAACTCCTCCAGCTTTTTGGTATAGTCTTTACGCATCACAAATTTCCCCGTGAGTTTTGTTAAAAAAGGTTTATAGTCAAGGGCTTGACGAATGTGCTCCGGGTAAATGTTGGCAGCGTAAAATACCACTGCATAATCACTCCGGCCTCCTAACGCAAGAAATGGAAACTGCCAGCGTACTTTAAGTTTGGACGTCACTCGTTTTGCCTGGTCAAGAGAAATAACTCTGCCCATATCGTGGAGATTGTAGCGAATTAACGGGATACCGCTTGCCGAAGTAAACAGCAATTCATCTTTAACAGATTCAATATATCGAAACAAAGGGTTGTATTGGAATAGATTCGAAGGAGACCAACGGTGCAAAAGCTCTCCTTTTACTCCTTTACTTGTTTCAATAGCTGCTTTCAAAGCAATACTTGCTGGGGTTTCCCACGCTATAAGCAACAACTCAGAAGAACCATATGTGCTTATCATATCGGCAGGCTGTACGGAGGCTTTAACTTGTTTCAATACATAACTCCGCCACTCTTCGCTAAATCCTTCCGAGCAAAACATAAATTTAAGCCGCTTCTTTCCCCACTGAAGCCCAATTTCTCTTCCGGTTTCCACTACATCTTTCATAAAGAAAGGGTGCCCTACTAAGATAATCTGTTCATAATTCTTCTGGAGAAGCATGGCCACTTTTAGAATATCTTGCTTATTCGTTCCCACGCTTGCAACTGTAAGATTATAACCCTTTTGAGCAACAAGCCAACTGGGCAAAAGGGTAGCAATACCAGAAACATAAGTGCCCATAGGAAAACCAACGATAAGAAGGGTGCGGTATTTGTGAATATCAAAAAGATAGCGATATAAGAGTTCGTGAATGATCGCTGCTTCGAACTCTTGAAAACTACTACGCGGCCAAAACGTTGGCTCCCCGCTAGTGCCAGAGCTTATAGCAACTAATTTTGTAGTCTCTAGTTTCCCATCCCAGCAACGCTGTATTAAAGGGTATTTGCGAATATAGGTTTTCTTGTCAGTAGGAGGGACCTGGGCAAAATCTTTGAGGGTCCGTATATTCTTTGGGTTTATTTTGTGCTTTTTAAGGAATGTCTTGTAAGCAGGAACTCTTTGGGAGACTGCATGGAAGAGTTTCAAGGCGCGTTTCTCTCCTTCTTTCTGCCAAAACGATTCTGGTTTATCTGTAAGAAGTTTTTCGAATTGGGTAATGCCGAAATGAAGAAAGCTGGTTGTCCAATCTCGTTGTTTGGTAAAATCAAAGTCAGCAACAATGGACTTAGCAGTCATGATTCGTTGAAGCTATATAGGGGTTAATGGTTTGATTGGATTTTAAGAATTCAACTACCCTAGGGAGTTCGTCCACCATTATGCGGTCTTCAACTATCTTGGGAAACACGGAACGTACTCCTTTGAATAGATCTTTGGAAGAATTAGAAAGCTTGTCGTAAACCCCACGAAAGTCGGTAGCTTGTGCAAGGGTAATTAGTTCTATGGCCAATACAATATAGGCGTTTTCCATAATTTTTGACGCAAGTAAAGCAGACTCCATGCCCGTGCTTACTACGTCTTGATTATCTGCATTGGTTGGGATGGAATGTATGTATTGTGGAAAAGCCAAGGTTTGACTTTGAGAAGTGGTAGAGGTAGCCACAAATTGCAGTCCTTGGAGGCCAAGCGTAAGCCCGGGCTGCCCGAGATTTAAAAATGGCGGGAAAAAGTTGTTGAGTTTTTGGTGTAAAAAGAAGTTTATTCTACGCTCTGACAACATAGTAAGTTTAATAATGGCTAATTTAAGTTGGTCCATGGCAAAGGCAATGTAATCACCGTGGAAATTTCCTCCGTGTAAGAAGTTATCTCCTTCGAGGTCAACGATTGGGTTGTCAGAGCTTGAATTAATTTCAACCTCAATGTCTTTTTGTGCCTTATACAAAGCGTCGTACACCGGACCCAAAATTTGCGGAATACAGCGGAACGAGTAAATTTCTTGCACAACTTCAGAGATTTCTTTTACCTCGTCTGGAATATCAACCTGTTCTTCAGCTTTCCTGCTGTGCAGCATACTAGAAGAAGCAAGCGTTTCTCGTATAGCTTTTGCAACTGCAACCTGTCCTCGGTGCGGCCTTACCTTTTGAAGTTTTTCAGAAATACTATCGCCGTATGCGTGAACAAGTTCCAAGGCAAAAGCCCCGAAACGAATTGCCAAAGATAGCAACCTATGAGCATGAAGACAGTTTAATGTGCCCGCTCCGCACATTGCCGATGTGCCGTTAATAAGTGAAAGGCCTTCTTTTGCTTTAAGTTTGTATGGTTGTACCTGAAGTCTTTGGAATACTTTGGAAGTAGGTTGTTTTCCCTCTTGGTAAAACACGTAACCTTGCCCGGTCAAGCTTAAAGCAATATGAGCAAGTTGAACCAAATCTCCGCTGGTTCCTACTGCACCGTGTTCTGGTATCACTGGCACTATCCTGTGATTAAGAACTTTTTGCAGATGCTCTATAAGCCCTCGGCTTACCCCAGAATACCTTTTCGTAAGAGTATTTAAACGGATAATCATTGCTGCCAGCACATATTTTGTATCAATAGGCGCCCCCATACCAACAGCATGGCTCCGGACAAGATTTTCTTGCAGCCGTTCTAACTGGTCTTGGTTAATAATATGCGAAGCCATGGGTCCAAATCCAGTGTTCACCCCATAAATAATCCTGTTATTAAGTTCTCGCTCAAGGAATTTTCTGCTTTTGTCAACTTCTTGAAGCTTTGCTTCTGATAGCTCGATAACAATGCTGGGGTTATGCACAAATAAGTCAACATCGCGAACCCCGAGATGGTCGCCGTCTAGAGTAACTTTTGGCTTCATCAAACGCTGCTGCTCTTGAAGATTGAACGTATCCTGTGCAATTGATTTTGCACGCAACAACCCATCCTGTGATTGATCTCCGTTTTGGCTACCTGGCATTTTTGTATGTTTAAATACTACCTCTTAATTTTTTGTCATACATCTTAGCCATTTCCCACGCTAAATCAAAAATATTACTAAAACTCTCAGTGATCTCTTTATTTTCAATAACGAGGCCGAAGTCGCCTTTCATGGAAATAATTGATACTTTACTACCCCGCGTCGCAATATTAGCCGGAAAATTAAACTTCTCTTTTGGGATTACCCTTATTTCATCCCCCTTTGGCAATGGGTGGGCTTTACTAAACTCTATTACTTCTTTAGAGGCTGGGTTTATCGCGTGCATTTTAATGCCTCTGGAAACCCGTTTCTCATTTTCCTCAATAAAGTTGGGGATATATTTTGCCATCTGGACAGGGTTGGCGCAAACCTTAAAAATGGGAGGGTCGTTGTCATCAAAGGCGTCTAGAAAAACTTCTGCAATACCTTCCCTACCTTCATACACCCTTACTTTGGGGCGGTGGCGGGTATCTTTGTGCAGGGCCTTCACCTCAGGGAGAATTTGTTTTAGATTATCTCTAACCTCTTCTTCGCGCTTAGCGCGAACGCTTGCACTATGGAGGAGCAAATCAGGAGAAGATGCGAAGTATTGGACAATGGGTTTATCGGGAGATTGCCCCGCCAGCCCCTTCTTCTTAAGAGATTCTAAAACCACATAAACGGTACTGCGGTTGACGTTGGCAGTTTTGGCGATTTCGCTTACAGCGGCCATTCCTAACTCAAGCAAAGCCAAGTAAACCCTGGCTTCTTTTTCGCTTAAGCCGAACTCCAGAAGGTGTTTTACTAACAAATTATGCGCCGCCATTCTGTTGTTATTATAATCCAACAGGCGTCTTAGGGCAAACTCTTAAAAGCGCCTAAACCTTTTTTGTCAACTATTGACAACAATTTTTGGTGTAATAATTTGGGGTTAGAGGCGCAATAATTAAGGTATGCAAAAAGTCGCGGGTCTTACTCATAAATCCCCTGTGGTTGGTGTTGGCTCAAAAGTGACGATAGAGATCAACGGCGAACTTCAAGAGTGGGAAATAGTTGACATTGGCAAATCCGATGTTGTTAAGGGAAAAATATCTTGCAACGCTCCCTTGTCAAAGTTACTTCTTGGTGCTAAAACGGGAGACAAGATTAAGGCCAAACTAATGGGTAGCGATGTTACAGCTGTAATAAAAAAAGTTTCTTCCACTAAAAACATTTTAGCGGTTTTGGTGTTTTTAAGCCTGGCCTTGCCTTTGATTATTTTTGCTCAAGAGTTTAAGGCTTCTGCTTTTTCACTCCTAGTCCAAGAGAGCGGGCCAGAAACCGGAACTTTCTTTGAAGTAAAAGAGAGTGAGTATCTACAGGTTAAACTGGAAAGCTCAGAAGCTGTAAGTTTAACCTTAAAGGCCTTGCCCGGAATGATTATCTTGGACACTGAAGTCGCGCCATTGGGCGCGACTTCAGCCGTATTTAAGCTTTACGGCCTTGAGCCCAACAAAACATACTATAAATATCAAGACAGCTACAAAAACGAGGCTGTTTTTGTTTCAGATGAAAACGGGAGCTATAGCTGGCTTCAAGATTTGGTAGAACCCCATCACGTATGGTTCCAGGAAATCAAAAGCACGGCGTTTATCACGGAAGACACGGTTTTAACGGAGGATCTAACTGAATCCGTGGAAATTTCCGCAAGCAACGTTACTTTAGATTGCGCCGGGCACAGGATAACGGGTTCTGGAACCGGTTTTGGAATTTACTTAAACAACAAGGTGGGCGTCACTATCAAAAACTGCGAGGTTTCTAGTTTTAGCATAGGGATTGAGTCATACCAATCTTCAGAAGTCACCTTTGAAAACAACGATCTTTTCTCAAATGCCGTCGGCCTTCACGCTCTTTCTGATAGGAGAGACAAAATCCTCAACAACCACGTTTCGGGTAATACAGAGTCAGGAATGCTGCTGGCAAGCAACGTTCTTGACAGTCAAGTAAGCGACAACCTTATACAGAGTAATGGTTCTGTTGGCCTACACCTTAGCGGCCAAGGAAACATTGTTGAAAGAAACACAATCTCAAATAACGGCACAATAGGCCTTAGCTTGTTTAACTTCAATAACAAAGTTCTTGAAAACGCAATTACCCAAAACGGAGAATACGGCATTTTGTTGCAGCACGCCCAGCAAAACGCTATTTCCAAAAATAACGTCTCGCAAAACAACAAATACGGCATCAGGTTTTTTTGTTCAGGTGGCAATATGGTTTTCCTTAACAACTTTATTGGCCATCAGCAGAACTTTGCCTTTTCGGTAGGAATAGGGTGTAGCACGCCACCGCCAAACATTTTAAACTCCCTAGAGCAACTCACCTACGAATACCAAAACCAAAACTTCACCAACTTTTTGGGCAACCACTGGTCAGATTATCCTGGTTTTGATTCGGACAACGACGGCCTCGGAGAGCTGCCCTACTTGGCAGGAGACAACTATCCTTTAATTCAACCCATTGAGAACTATACTATTTTATCGCCAGGTGAGTCGCCAAAAACTCCTGTTTTGATTGTGCCAGGCATAGTAGGAACAGAGCTGTGGAATGAAGGCGAGTACATTTGGATAAATTTAGAAAAAATGTTTTTAGACATAGACGATAATTTTTTAACAGAAAATTTAGGTCTGGATGAGGATGGAAACTCACTGCAAAATATTGAAGCTAAAAAAGTCATAGAGAGGATTTTAAGGATACCGCGACTTAGTATTAATATTTTTGAAGAATTAAGATTAGATTTAGAGAATAAAAGCAATTATTCCTTAGATTTAAATCTCTTTTTCTTCCCCTATGACTGGCGTCTGGACTTATACAGCGCTAAAGATTTATTAAAACAAAAAATAGATGATATTAAATTGCAAACTGGCTCTCAAAAAGTTGATGTCATAGCTCACAGTATGGGAGGGCTTTTGACTAAGGCGTACATAGAGACATACGGCGAAGACAGCATAGATAAACTGATTTTTATAGGCACACCACATCTTGGCGCGCCTAAAGCCGGTAAAGTGCTTTTGAAAGGAGATAGATTCAATATCCCTTGGTTAGACTCGACTAGAATAGAAGAGCTTGCGGTAAATATACCTTCGCTCCACCAACTACTTCCCGGGCCAACATACTTTAGCGAATTTCAAGGATATATTAAGCCATTTAGCTTCCTTGGCAATCCCGGATTTTACGATTACCAACAAACCAAAGATTTCTTTATTAACGATAAAAATAAAAACTCCTTGATGTTTCAAAAGGCCGAAAGTTTCTTTGGAAAAAATCTCCATAACTTTGACTTTAGCGGGATTGATATATACAACATAACCGGTTGTAAAACTCCAACTCAAAGCGCTTATCAGTTCGCGCTTTTTGGTGAAATTGGCAAGATTGGCTATTCATCTGGTGATGGCACCGTGCCAATGGCGAGCAGTCAATATTCCCCAGGAGCGAAAAGTTATTTCGTAAGAAACGGAAATCACGCCGAACTGCCCAGCACAGATGGTGTAAGAGAGCTGATTTTGGGTATTTTAGACCAAAAAACACCAGCGTTATCTGGCAATATTAGCGAATCATCGGAATTTTGCAATTTTAAAGGCAAAACCTTGACTTGGCGCAGTCCCATAGAGGTCCATATTTACTCTCAAGGTAGACATAGTGGACCAATAGAAGGAGGTCTGGAAAACAGCATTCCCAGTGTGGACTATGAAATGATTGACGGTGAAAAGTTTATATTCCTGCCCATTGACGATGGGCAGGAATATACAGTAGAGGCCTATGGTGAAGCTGACGCTACCTTCGATTTGCTTATTTCGGATATTGACAGCGGTAATACCATAAACACTTCAGTATTCAATGATATTCCAGTGTCGCCTGACACAAATATTGCTTTTGACGTTTCTGAGAACAGCGACAATAGCTTTATCAATTACAAATATAGTAGTTCGAGCGAGTTTGTAGACATAAACGCCAGCGTTAATCTCAATGGGTCGCAAAGCGAGGATTTAACTCCACCCCTGACTCAAGCAGAACTTATTGGCCAGCCAGGGTTAAATGGTTGGTTTCTAAGCAATGTTACTCTGACTCTAAACGTGACAGACGAGAATTCTGGGATTTTGACAACCAAGTATTCTTTAGACAACGGTCAAACTTTCAACGACTACTCAGTGCCTTTACAACTTTCCATCGAAGGAACAGCCACCATTCTATATTATTCTGTGGATAAAGCAGGCAATAACGAAAATATTCAAAGCTTGAATGTAAAAATAGATAAATCATCGCCCGAGATATCTGTAGTATACGATCTAAATCAAGATAAGTTTGTTTTCAACGCAACTGACAATCTTGACCCAAAGCCAACTATAAACTGCACCAATAAGCAATGTTTAGGCACTGACGAGGGAGGCAATCAAGTTGCCATAACTTTTGACTCGATTGATAAAAAGGCGGGTAATAAATTAAGCTTAAAATCCATTGCCTACAACGATAATCCACCGATTTTACCGCCAGAGAATTCTTTCAATGTTAAGTTTCGTGAAAAACAAGAAGAACTTCTTGACTTTGATCAGTTCGTCGAAATCAAGAAACAAGAAAAAATCAGGGTTAACTATCAGAAAAAGAAGAGTCAATCCGTGGTAGTCAGTAGGTTACTTGGCGAGAAGCCCGTTAAAACAACTTATCCCGGCCTAAAGTTATTGCAGTTAGCCACAAAACAAGGTAATATTAATTTGGAGATTTATTAAAATTATGGCCACTAATATAAGTTTAAATAAGAAAATAAAAAGGCTGTTTGTCGTATTGTCGATGCTTCTTTTTTATCCTTATAAGGTAAACGCCTTTTTAAATTTTTGCTTTCCTATTAGTTATACAGTTTTGGTTTTTATTTTAGGGTGGCCGCATATGATTTTAGATAGTTTTGGTTATCAGTTATTTTCAGAGCTTCTTGATATAAGTTTTATTACGGTTGGCACTGTCGGTAATACGGTGCTTTTCTTTATTTTTGGGATTGCGGTTGATGTATGGCGAAGGAAGAAGGATAGTTTACCCAAAAAATACTGGTTAAAATCACCGATTATATTTCTAATATTTGTAGCTATATTATTGGGGCTTTCTTTTATTGATCCCACTTGTTGGGAATAATTTAAAAAAGAGGAAAGTTGTGCAAGAAGCTGGCTACGCCATAAAGAAGCCGGAGAAGAAATTCCACTCTCTACTTCCGCCGCTGACACAAGCAGCTTTTTTAGATATGATTTTATGATAATAACCAATATATCTACAACTTATCTACCCGCACCATGACGCCGGGCATGTGGCAATTACTCGTAGACCTTGATGACGAAAAAAGATATTATGTAGATGTTGGGATAAAATGAAAATATTTTTGCAGGGTTATTCGGTTTTGCGGTAAACTCCCTTTGGATGTGGGGAGGAGGTTTTTACCTCGCATTTTTGAGCTTAGCGGTGTTTATTCTATCGGCATTTTCTGGGGGAATCGGTGGCTTTTAGTGCTAAATTAAGCAGTGATTTCCTTGCATACGCTGTGTAAAATTGCGCGCCTTTGAAATTCACGCAATTGACGTAGAGATTGAATCTGGCGAAGGTATCAGCGAAGGGGAGTTAATTCAAATATTAAGAGGAATTATCACTGCCCTAGATATTTCGCCTAAAAAGAAAGCGAGGCTTTACAAAATATTAGACAAGCTAGAGAAAATCATCGCTAAAGAAAATTCTTGTGATAATAAAAAGCCGAAGCAGGAAGATAAGTGCGAGCACAGAATAAAACATCGCCTTGGTAAAACGTTTTTGCGCCTATCGGCTACGCTTAATAAGTTTGTTAAAAAGAATTTGATTACCAAAGATGAAGTCAATGAACTTATGGAGATGGTTAATATTATTAAAAGCGGGTTAAGTAACTAAAAATATGCGCGTACAAAAAAAACATCTCTTTCTAAGTGCTTTACTCTTGGTTATATTTGCTTCGGTACTAGGTGTATGTTATGGGAGCATTGAGTCCCTCTGCGCCCCCGGAAGATATGAGAATACGGCAATCTTTATTATGCTGTTTTCTGCCTCTATGTTCTTGTCTATCCTACCCCTAATATTTTTGCCTGATAGTTTTTCATCCACCTGGTTTCGGTTCACAAAATATTACCTCCCCATAACGGCGATTATCATAATTATCACGCCCGGTGTTGACACTAGTATTTTAGGTGTTGACAAGGAGTTTATGACGTGGGCGCTGTCGGGTTTATATCTTTTCTTGTCTCTTATAATTATCTTCTGGAAACATCTTAGGGCTAAGAAAGAGAAACCGCTTTGATATTCCTTTAGCTTGCCTTAATGGGCATTACCACGTAGAGGTAGCTTGGGTCGCCCAGAGGTTTTAAAACCGCGGGACCTTCGTTTTTTTGCAGTTCAAAAATAACTTCCGCGCTTTTTATTTGCGCCAAACCGGCTGCTAAAAATCTGTGGTTAAAAGAAATTTCTAAAGGCGCCCCTTTTGCTTTGGCTTGCAAAGATGACCTGTGTTCACCCAAGTCTTGGTTTTGGCTGAAAAACTCAACTTTTGAATCTTTTGCGTTAACCTTAATTGTGACTTCGTTTATTTTGCCGGCAAAAAGAGAAGCCGCCTTTAGGTGGTTTATAAATTCGCCCTTTGGCGCAACAATTTGCGTGTCGTGTTTTTTTGGAATGATTTCTTGGTAAGCCGGGTACTCCCCTTCTATCAGCCGTGAAACAAATATGGTTTCGATATGACTTGTTTCTTTCATTTGGCTTTCAACCATAATTTGGTTTGGCGAAAAAGAAAACTTAAAGTTCTCGTTTCCTTCCCCAAAAACGCCGGCTAATTCTCTAGCTGCTTTTTGGGGGATAATTAAAGAAGTTTCCCCTTCCATTCCTTTGGCTGAAAATCCTTTTTCTTCTGCAAAAATTGTTTTTTCCCCTAAGCGGAACGAGTCGGTTGCCGCCATTTTAACGGCTTCTTTTTGAAAAGAAAGAAAAACCCCTGAAATTTCTGGCCTTGCCGAAGAAGGGGATGCTATTTCCGCCACCTGGCTTAATCCTTGGCAAAAATCCGCTGTTTTTAATTCTATAAAGTTTTTGTTTTGTATAATCGGTATTAAAGGGAAGTCCTCTGGCGGAAGGGTTTTTATTTGGGACTTATAGGGGCCGCATTCAAGAAGAAGGTAATTATTTTTTTGGTGAAGGGTAATAGGTTTGTTAGGTAAAAAGTTTAAAAAACTAGAGAAAAGGTGTAAGGGAACCGCTGTTTCGCCTTCTTGTTCTGTTTTGGCTAAGGCCCACCACTTAATTCCAATTTCTAAGTCGGTTGCTGATATGTTTAAGAAATTTTTTTCTGCTTTAATTAAAATGGTGTTAAGAATTGGATGTGTTAAAGATTTTTGCGAAATCTTTTCAAGCTTTTGTAACACTTGTTTTAACTTTTCCAGTAATAAAACTGTTTTCATAAATTAAAGTTAGTTATTATTAATAGCACTGTTTAAAAGTTTTAAATAAAAGAAGGTTCCCTTAAAAAAGAAAGAGGATTATTTATGGATAGAATGTAGGTAAAAAGAGAAAAATTTTAAAAAGATTATTTTTTAACATTTCGTACACACTTTTTCCATCACCAATTCCCTTACCACCAAACTTCCTCTAAACAACAATTTTTACGTTTCGTAAACCAACCTTTTAATTAACTCAATTTCTTCACCCAATTTTTCATTTTGTTGGTATTCCCTAACAATTTTTTCGTATGCGTAAATGGCCGTTGTATGGTCTTTGCCATTAAACCTTCTTCCGATAAAAGGGAAGGAACACTTTAACTCGTTCCTTAGTAAAAACATGGCGATTTGGCGCGGCCAAACAATTTCTCGCTTCCTAGAGGCCTCCACAAGATCTTTTTCCTTAAGGTCGTAAAAGTTCGCCACTGCGCTTATTATTTTATTCGGAGTAGCAATTCTCGTTGGAGCCAAAACAACGTTTTTTAATAAACGTTTGGCGACCTGGGCGTCAGGCGGCTGGTTTTGGAGTTTTTGGTAAGCAACCAACCTATTAAGGGCCCCCTCCATTTCTCGGATATTTTTTTGGATGTTGGAAGCTATATATTCAAAAATTTCGTCAACCAAGACGAGCTGCCTTTCTGCGGCTTTTGCTTTCAAAATAGCCACCCTTGTTTCAAAGTCGGGAGAGCTGATGTCGGCCAACATTCCTCCTTCAAAACGCGATCTTAAACGTTCAGCTAACGCCGGTATGGTTTTGGGCGAGCGGTCAGAAGAAATGACGATTTGCCTGTTTTTTTCGTAGAGAGAGTTGAAAATGTGGAAAAATTCTTCCTGCGTTTTTTCTTTTCCCGCCAAAAACTGAACGTCGTCCAAAACGAGGACGTCAACTTGGTGGTATTGGGTTTTGAAAGCCTCCATTTTCTGATTTTTTATAGAAGAAATTACTCCAGAGATAAACTTTTCCGCAGAAACGTATTTAACTTTCTTTGAGGAGACGTTTTTCACAACTTCGTTGCCTACGGCTTGCAGGAGGTGCGTTTTCCCCAACCCCACGCCTCCATAAATAAACAAAGGGTTGTAAACAAAGCCGGGATTTTTTGAAACAGCCAAAGACGCAGCATGGGGGAGTTCGTTAAAAGGGCCAACAACGAAGTTTTCAAAAGTGTAGCGCGGATTAAGATTTGTTTCCCTATCCACCTTTAGTTCGTCAAACTCAAGCTGGTCTTGCGCCAGCCAGGACTGCTCGCCTTTCCTTTTGTCAATTTTTAGGGCAGAGGGCCTAGTAATTATGTATTTAACTTCTTTTATGGCGTCGTCCAAACTGTGTAAGATTTTCAAGATGGCCTTGTCGTATTTTTTCTCAAGCCACTCTTTAGTGAAAGAATTGGGCACGGAAACGTAAACCTCGCCGCCTTTTACGGAAGCAATTCCGGTGTTTTTGAACCAAGTGGCGAAGTTGGCAGGGGAAATACTCAGTTGAATTTGGGCAAGAACTGCTTGCCAGAGCTCTTCTCCAGTCATAAAATAGAGATAAAAAAGTTATCTCTTCTGTGAAGTATTATACCCTAGCCCCGGAAAAAGTAAAAATACCCTTAAAAGCAGCTCTTTGTTAATAAACTGGGGAATAATTGTGAATTGACTAAACTCTGACTACGAGGTAGTATAAAAAAGTATGTCGGTTACATATCAGCCTAAAAAAAGAAAAAGAAAGAAAACGCACGGCTTTTTGATAAGACAAAAAAGCCGGGGCGGGCAAAGGGTTTTGGTAAAAAGAAGAAGGAAAAAGAGATGGCGTTTGAGTCCTTGAAGAAAAAAAGGGATTTCGAGGCGGTTTTTAAAAAAGGAAAAGCCGCCAGAGAAGGGTTTTTGTTTTTGAAAGTTTTTTCCAACAGCCTTGCAAGGCAACGCTTTGGAATTATCGTTTCGCAAAAGGTTTCAAAAAAGGCATTTGCCAGAAACAAAGTGAGAAGAAGAATTAGGGAGGCGATTCGCAAAAGGTTGCCAATGATTAAGCCCGGAGTAGACGCAGTTGTATCCGTTCTTCCGGGGGGCGAGAAGAAAAGTTTTGCAGAGATTGACGCAACAGTAGCAAAGCTTTTTGTTAAAGCTAAAGTTACAAAAAGATAGATAATGGAATTTCTTGTCAACGCATTTAATTTAACACTGTATCAACCACTGTTTAACGCTCTAATTTTGCTGTATGAGTACTTTCCGGGCCGCGATTTTGGCTTAGCCGTGATTGTTTTAACCCTTTTAATAAAGGTCATACTTTACCCTTTGGGCGTTCAAGCCATAAGGGCGCAAAAAAATCTGGCCCAGCTTCAGCCAAAAGTTGAAGCGCTGCAGAAAAAACACAAAGACGATAAAGAGAAATTGGTTAAAGAAACTTTGGAGCTGTACAAAAAAGAAAAAATTAATCCGCTTTCAGGATTTTTGCCTATTTTGATTCAACTGCCTATTTTAATCGCCATTTACCAAGTGTTTTGGCGAGGGTTTGGGCCAGAGCAAATGGCGTATTTATACAGGTTTGTCCCCAGGCCGGAGCAGTTTGACACTACATTTTTAGGGGCGTTGGATCTGGCATCTCCAAATTTTTTCTTAGCGGCCCTGGCGGGAGTTACCCAGTTTTTCCAAACAAAAATGATAACCCCCACACCAAAAGTTGGTGTGGGGGCAAGCCCTAAGACGGCAGATTTTTCCAAAATGATGCAAAAACAAATGCTCTACTTTTTGCCGGCCGTAACGGTGTTGATTTTGTGGAAGCTACCTTCGGCCATCGGCCTTTATTGGGCGGCGACTTCGCTTTTCACTATTTTGCAGCAACATTTAGTTTCAAGAAAAGTTCATGCTTAACCAAACTGATGCAGAAACAATAAAAAAAGAAGTTAAGGATTTTTTTGACAAGATGGGCTTTGAAGTCGCGGTTGAGACCTTAATGTTTGAAGGCCAAACTTTGCTAATTCGCGTTACGGCCGAGGAGCCGCAAATCCTTATCGGTGGGGGAGGCGAAACCCTGACTGCCATTCAGCACCTTCTGAAGGCAATTTTGAGGAAAACCCTTCGGCAAGCTCAGGGCGAGAGATTAGAGGAGCCGTTTTACCTTGATTTGGACATCAACGACTACAAAAAGAAAAAAGTCGCTTTTTTAAGAGAAACGGCAAAGGAAGTCGCCGACGAAGTTTTAAGAACCGGCAAAGAAAAAGAGCTCCAGCCAATGTCTTCCTATGAACGGAGAATTGTGCACATGGAGCTGGCAGTTAGAGAAGATGTTGTTTCAGAAAGCGTGGGCGAAGGCCCAGACAGGAGAATAGTGGTCAGGCCGCGCGTTTAGCTCTGCGCAGTATTAATTTTTCTACCGAGGTAAGAATTTGGTCAATTCTTTTCCAGTTTTTAGAGTGGGCGCGAAAGACAAACCAGGACCACGAAGCCAAAAATGCGCCCAAAAAAGGTATTGAACTGATTCCTGCTTTCAGCAAAGCCCTTTTCCAAACGTATCTTTTTAAAAAGCCGTACTTTCCTCTCAAATACATCCTTATCGTAATAAGGCCTATGATGGCGGCCAATATTCCGAGCCAGCCCAGAGAAGCTACCTTAACCGCGTCCGCAAACACCGCAAAACCGAAAGTGCCCGCCGGGAAATGCGGGTGGTCTGGCAGCCCCTCCGTTTTTATCTGATCAAAATCGTCTTCAAATAGCTCCTCGCCGGGTTCGGTTACATCCGACAATTCTTCATTCAGCTCTTCAAGTCCAAAGGGGAGCTCATCCATGTTTTACTTTTGAGTTAACTCTTTTTTAGCCTTTTTCATGCGAGCCACTTCTTCAGGATTGGTGGTAATGATTTGGTCTTCGGTGTAAGAAGCCACCACTTTTATTGCTACGTGCTTTAAACCCGCGAAAAAGATGGCTTCGCCGACCGCGGTTTCCAGCAAGATGTTTTTTTCCTGGTCGGTCAAGTTGAAAGCTTTTTGCAGAATGTCAATGGTGGCAGGGCTCTGCTTCATTAAAATTTTCAGGGCGGAGTTGGTGACAATGGGCTGTCCGTAGGAAGACTTCATAAAGTCGTTCACGTCCTGGGTTACAGTGGTAACTCCCAGCCAGTATTTCCTGGAACGCTTAACCGTGCCGAACAGGAAAGAAGCCCCGTCTTCGGTTTTCATCATCCACCAGGCCTCGTCAACTACCAAAATGCGACGCTTCAGCTGAGAAGTTATTTGCTTCCATAAAAATCTTAAAACAATGTACATTGCGGCAGGCCTCAACTCTTCTTCCATGTCCCGGATGCCGAAAACCACCAGCCGGTTTTGCATAGTGACATTTGATCGCTGGTTGAAAAACTGGGAGTAAGCGCCTTTGGTAAACTTTTGCAGGCGCTTGACCAGGGACTCTGTCCCCTCCATAGACGACAGTATGTCTTCAAAGTCAGACATCACAGGGGTTTTTTCGGGCCAAGTTTTTGGATCGGTGTCTCCGGTTATGTCTTTTGCCGCGTAGGTTTCAACCAAAGCCCCGTGGATTATGCCGTCTTCTTCCGGAGTCAGTCCTCCAAGCATGGTTCTTAAAAAACCAACAAGGTTAATTATGTTTGTGCGCAAGACGTCATCTGGCCTTTCGTCTTCTTTGGGTCGGGGTACGTCAAAAGGATTTAAGTGGTGGGGCGAAGTTAAAGAAACGTTGAAGAATTCCCCCCCAACGGCGTCAACCAAGGACTTATATTCGTTTTCCGGGTCAATCACGATAACGTCAACGCCCATCATAAGCTGTCGCAAAATTTCCAGCTTAATTGCGTAACTTTTTCCCGAACCCGACGTTCCGAAGATGACCGAGTTCGGGTTTTCCAAAGAAAATCTGTCAAACAAAACCAGAGAGGCATTGTGAGTATTGATGCCGTAGAGGATTCCTTCGTTGGCCGAAAGGTCAAAAGAAACAAAAGGAAAAGTGGAAGCCAGAGTTCCGCTGTTCATTGCGGTGGTTATGAAGAGCTTGTCTTCGTTGTAGGGAGAGGAGGAAGTAAGCCCCTCCTTTTGCTGGTATAGAGCGGGTTTAATGTAAATTAGGCGCGACTCAAGCACCGACCTTAAGTCGGTTTCAACGCTCTTTATCTCTTCTTGCGTGTCGCCGTAAACCGTCAAGTAAAGACCGAAACGAAGCATTCTTTCTTGTGCCGTCTGCAGCTGGTCTCTTAAAGCTTCCAGGTCGCGGTAGGCGGTTTCCAGAGAAGGGTCGCGAACCAGGCCTTTTCCTTCTCTTTCCATAATTTCTGATTGGACCTCGGTAACGCGTTTTCTCAACTGTTTCAGAACTTTTTCCGATTCCAAGGGGTGCAGGTAAAAAGAAATGTCCATGGGGGAGTTCATATTTATTACCGGGTACATCCAAGCCGCGCTCAAGTATCTGGGGTAAGAAAACACAAAGTAGGTTTTGCCCAAGCGCTCCCCCAATTTAAAAAAATTCTGCCCTATCTCAACCGCACTCGGAGCTACTATGTCGCCCAAGGTAATTCGTCCCTCTTCAAAGAGTTCTGGCGCAATCTCTGTTTTCTTTTTGAAAAACGGCAACCTCACCCCGTTAGAAGTCTGCCCTTATATAGTCTGAGCTAACTTCGAGCAGACCTTTATTTTTTTATTATACCCCGTCATCCCAGAGCAGAAAAAATTTTCCAAATTTTTTCTGCCAAGGACTTCTAACGCCGAGGACGAAATCCGAGGCGTGAGATGCAGCGGAGCTGCAGCGAACGGGATTCATGTTATTAGTTCTGGCGGGATTTCCGGGTAATATCCCTTTTCTGCTTCTGGCTGGTGGTAAAATCCCCACAAAAGTTCAATCAGCTCCCGGCTGTTGAGGGGAGCCGTTTGCAAGGCGCACCTGCGCAACCCAAGCACAACAAATTCCACCCTTTGCCAAAGTTGGGTTTTGGCTCTTTGGAAACCCTCTTCCGTCAGTTCCGCTTTTCTAGCCAGGGCGGCAACTTGCCTTAACTTTGTCCCTTCAGCCCCTTCAATCGGAGAAAACGGCACCACCACGTAAAACGATTTTTGCATAATTACGCCGCCTGCCATTATTTCAGCGATAAACTTCCGGTAGTTGGCTATTTGTACTTTCAGAAGATCGTTTTCTTCTTTTTCTTCGAGAGTTTTCAGTTTATCCAGGTAGCCAGTTATGTTAAGACGCCGCGATTGCACAAGAATCTGCACCGGAAAATCCAGCGAGTTCAAGAAGTTTTGAAACTGGTATAAAATCGCCTGCTGTTCTTCTTCTGACTTTAAAGCAAAGTTTAGAGAAGAAGCCATTATAACTGCTCTCAAGCCTTTGTTTTTCAAAAGCAGAACGCCTTCTCTTATTTGCTCAAACTCCAAAAATTCCTGTGTAGTTGGTTTTGCCATTTACTTTGCTTTCGTGTGTAAAAAAGAGGACAGTTTGTTTAAAATTCCTTTTTCAACAACCTTTAAAGTTGCTTCTCCCGGGAGCTCGGGCCTCAGCCTCGCTTCTTTAATAATCCTTGGGGGCGCAGCTTTCTGTTTCCACAAATAAAGGCGCGGTTGCGCCAGAGAAGTAAAAAAGTTTTTTGCCACCGTGTGCAAAGGCACCCTTTCTATTTTAAGGAAACTTAGAGCAAGGGCAGAGACCGCCAAAAGTAAGGTTGCCACTAAAAAAAGAAAAAAGGGGAGCAAAAAGAAAAAGAAGGTAGCAATTGCTCCAGCCCCCACCAAAAACCCAAGCTGGCGAAAAGTGAAGGGGCCAGCGATTTTGGCTTCCCTCTCAATAAATTGCGGAACAGTGTAAGGCATATAAAATAACTTCTAATTATTCTAATTTCTAATTGACCTAATCAAATGTTAATTCCTGAATGTCTAATGTCTAAATACTTTTTGGTCATTCTGTCATTAGACATTGGCGGTCGCTGAAACTTCGTTTCATCTTCCCCCTCGCCTCGCTTTGCGAGGCTCGGTATTTGATTAGAATAATTAGGTCAATTAGGTTAATTGGTCATTCCCCGTCAATCATTTCTCTGTAAATGTCTACTGTTTCTTTCTCTGCCGTAGTTTTTTTTGAAACAGGTTTTTCAGCCGGCTTTTCTCCGTAAAGCGCCTCCAAAGAACTCTTTACCGGGAAAAGTACAAACCGGCCGATTTCCCGAGCCACCTGTTTTGTCTCGTCGTCCTTTAGTTTCAGGTCTTTTCGCAGCACTTGCTGGAATTCATCTGGCGACAGCAGGCCGAGCAAAACATAGCCCGCGTATTTAGCCACTTGGGGCGTTTTTTCTTGCAGGCCGTTTCTTTCGCAGATGTTGTGTATGCTTTCAGCCGTTCTTTCCGAAAAAATTGCCTCTTTTAACTCCTCCGGCAACTTTTCGTAAAGAATCCAAAGTTGTTCTGTGGGATAGTCAAGCATACTACTTAATTATATCTCTTTTGATATTGTACCATAATAATAAAAAACACACTACAAAAGGCGTGCCACAGCCCCACGCAAAACTGTAAAGCGTCTAATATACAGAATTGGAAGATTTTTTAAAACGTGTTATCTTTGACTGTAGTCCTTTAACCTATAAATATATAAATTACGTCTAGTTGAACGGATACTTAAAAAGAGAGAAGGAGGCGCCGGTGCCGCCAATCAAGTCAGTGTTTTTAGGGCTTGCTGTTGCGGGTTCAATGTGTTTGTATTTGGTTGGGCTGATCGAGAGCCTACGGTCGGAGCGTAAGGTTACGTTTAGACGTAACACAGCAAGTTTTGACCGTTCGTTTAACCGTAATGTTGTAGGCGAGAGGCCGCAAGAGCTCGCTTCCCTTGTTGATCAAGCTGCGCAAAGGCACGGCTTGGAGCCAGAACTTATTTACGCTGTTATAAGGGTTGAGTCAAACTTTAACCCGAGAGCGGTAAGTTACAGAAACGCTCAAGGGTTGATGCAGTTGATTCCCTCTACGGCGCGCCGTTACGGGGTAAGAAATACCTTTGACCCTGCGCAAAACATTGCGGGTGGTTCATGGTACTTAGCCGACCTTAAGGCCCGTTACAACGGCGACGAAGAGCTTGCTTTGGCAGCTTACAATTCAGGAGAGGGGAATGTTGACAGATTGCTGCTTACCAGCAGCCCCAGAAGCCGAAACTTTGTCGGTATTAGGCACAGGTTGCCTTATGAAACCAGAAGTTATGTCCCCAGAATTATGCGTTATCGGCGAGAGTATTCGCGAGTTAATTTTTAAGTCCCGTTTCTTCATTAATTTTTTGAAAGAAGAAACGGGTTTTGTTTTTGTAATCGTGTTTTCTAGTCAATAGCTTTTAACCACTTGCATAGGCGTTTGGTAGCTTAATCCCATATGCGGCCTTTCCAAATTGTAGTACCGGAGGAACTCAGGGATTTCTTTTCGCCAAGATCTCAATGTTCTTGGAATTCTGCTAAGACAATCTTTCTGCAGGGTTTGGATAAAACGCTCCACGTGGCCGTTGTCCGTCGGTTTCCTGACTCGACTGTGCCGGTGCTGGATGCCTTGATATTCCACCACCTTGGTAAACCACTTGGAGAATTCCGAACCATGATCGGACTGCAGGGTCTTAAAGGAAAACGGCGTGGCTATCTGGGCTTGTCCTATAAACCTGACACTAAGACGGCTGTTCACTCTGATTGTCGGCAAGGCATAACCCCATCTGGAGCAGACATCCAGCAAGACATAAGCCGATAATCTGCCATCTAACCTGCCGTCGAACATCGAATCAATCTCCACCAGCTGGCCAGGATATCCGGCCAAGGGTCTGGGAGGATACTGGTGCCATTTCTTCCAGCGGGAAAACTTTCTGATACCGCACCTTTTAAGGGTTCTTTTGACGCTGGACAAACTGATTGTGATCCCCTCGCCAAGAAGGCGGTGGTGGATAATCTCGGCGCATTGGTTTCTTTCAGCCCGGATGTCCAATATCCGCGATACTATTTCCGGAGATAATGTCCTGGGATGGGAATAGGGGCGGGAAGACAAGGTGGAAATTACTAGTCTCCCGTAAGGTCCGTATTCCGGCTTCCGTTTCAGCCACAGCCTGACAGCGCAGTGGCTAAAACCGAAATATCTGGCTGCCTTCCTAATGCTCCAGCCGCGATATTTTACCAGCTCCACTGCCTTATACCTGACCTGAGGCAGGTTCGGATTTTGAGAGTAAGCCATATCCATAATTATACAGCAGAATGGTTACAAGCTATTGAACCATGACATCGAGTTGACATAATTTCAGATAGATGGTATGGTTAAAACTCCGCAGAAACTTAAAAATTGAATAACGGTCAAAGAACTCACTTCTCCCGTCATCGGAAGGAGAAACCTATGGAATGGGCCATCATTGCAATCGTAGTCGGGCTTATCGTTTACCTTCTCTTGGGTCTGCAAGCTGTTCAGGAAGAGGAACGGCGCGTCGTTGAGCTTTTCGGGAGTTACTGGAATACGCTTACGCGAGGGCTTAACTTGATACTCCCGGGAATTATGCGTATTCGCGCGAGCGTTAGGATTTCAGACCAAAGAATTCCGTTGTGGGAAACCGGCGCTCCGAAAATTGACTTTAAGGACGGCTCGGCCACACCGGTTGGCGCTGAGGCCTTTGTTCGTATTATGAGTCCGGACTATCCTTACGAGGCCTTCTATGGCGAGCTTCCCGAGGATATGGCCAGCGGGATTTATAGAGCAGTTTATAGAGTTGCGGACTGGCGCGTTGCGGCCAGAGACCAACTCGAAAGCGCGCTTCGCGCGCATTTAACTTCGCTGTCTCTTGACGATGGCTTGACTTCAACTGGAGCAGGTTCTGACTTGATAAACAAGGTTTTGAGCGATAACTTGGCGCGCACCCTTGCTCTTTGGGGGCTGGAGTTGCGCAAGCTAAGCATAATGGACTTTGAACTTCCACAAGAAATTGTTCAAGCCAGAGGAGAAGTTCAAATTCGCCGGCGACAGGCAGAGGCCGCTCTGCACGTTCGCGAGCAAAGAGCTCGCGAAACCGTTGGAACGGTTGTGCAGATGCTTGCTGAAGCCACTGGCCGCGATTTCGCGGCGGTTCAAGCCGAGATTGGGGCAAGCGTTGATCTGCAGAGCGAGGTTCGCAGATTGTCTGAGGATTTGATTAAGCGGCGCATGAGCTTGGACGGTCGCGCTCTAACAGACATCCGTCTTGAAGGCGGAGGCGACTTGGGCGGAGCGCTTGCCCAACTTATTGCCTTGATGAAAGTTCAGCTTGGCTCAAGCGGCGAACCATCGCCGCCTGGCGAAAAAAAAGCCGGCAGATGGCCAGCCTTAGAAGAGGAAGCGAAAAGGAAATAGAATTATAAGGGTTGGGACCAAATGGTTTCAACCCTCTTATTTTATTTTAAGTCCCGTACAAAGATTGTCCGGCTGGAGATGAACTGAAGTATTTTTGGGCCGCGTCGCTAAAGTTGTGCGGCGCTTTCTTAAATTCACTTCCTACATGCTCAGCGAACTTTCTGCCAAAGGCCTCGCCTGCTTGGGCCCAGTGACTGCCACCCCAGTTTTTTTGCGCCGACTCCCAAACCACAGGGTTTTGCATTGGGCCGAAAAGCGCAGAAGAGTCCATTTTTGTAGCCGCCGAAGGACTCATTTCTTTAATAATTTTTTCTATTACGCCAGAGTAGCCCTCGCTCAGAGCCGTACCACGGTGAACCTTGGCTTGCTTTTGAATACTTTCAGAGAATCCCTTACCCATATCTTCCGCCAACTGTGAGAAGGTTTCGCGGATTGGTTTGAATACGTCAGGGTGCACTCTTAGAGCCGCTCTGCCAATGTTTGTTAATTCTTGGTCAGCGTTGCCGCCAAGGTTTTGTATGATTCTTCGGACGTCGTTAATTTGCTCGTCTTCAATAGCCGCTCTCAAAGCGCCTATTCTTTTTTCCCAACCCAAACTTCTGTCGCGCATTACCGCAACCTTTCTTTCGGCGTTTGACCCTTTATACTCGCTTTCTTTCCTCTTAATTTCTGCTTCGTCGCCTTCTTTTGCTCTCAAGGCGGCCTCACCAATACCGCGCCTAAGAGCCCAGTAAGAGCTTAAAACTGGCGCAGTTGCTCCATACCAAAGTCCTCTAAGAGTCCTTCCTCCCATCCCTGGCATATCTCTAAGACGTTGGGGCATAGTATATCTTGCCGCTGCTTGCCTTTCGGCTCTTTCTTTTATGCCCAATCTTTCAGCCATACGAGAACTCACCGCTCTCCTGTACCCTGCTCTTACTCCTCGCAGCCCCCTTGCCCCTGCCCAAGCCCCGCCTACTTTCAGCGCTTTTAGTGTAGCCGCAGCTCCCATTGCGCCGGTTGTCAGGCCCACTGTGAAGCCCAGAACCATAAAAATGACAATGACGAAGTACGGGAAAACGTCGCCAAACCAGCCCGCAAAGCCAGGTTCAACGCCGGGCAAAGTGTTCTGGGTAATAAAAGCTCTTTGCAAGAGCACAAAAGCGTTGCCCGCCAAATAGAGGAAAAAGGCAATCGGAATTCCTATAACCGACCACTGGATAAGATTCTTCCACCACATATCAAACAATCTTTTGGTGGCCGGCAGAACCCAAAAAACAAAAGCCAAAGGCGCCAAAATAGTTAAAACCCAAAGCATAACGTAGCGCACCAGAAAGAGTCCGGCAAATAGCAAAAAAACCAGCATAAAAGCAATGTTCAGCACGACTTGCGCGGCTCCTTGGGCCAGCAGGCCCATTTTATCATCAAGGTTTGTCACTCCTCCAAATAAGGTTTTCGCGGCGGGTACGCCGAGAGAGTTTACATTTGACATTCCTTCGCCGAAAGACGCGCCTGTGCCGCTCAAAAAAAAGTTCATAACAATGTTGGCGGCATCAACAATCAAACCCACAAAAACCGGAGCGAAATTAACCAGCAGAGCCACCAAAATTAGCTTGGCAAAAGTTTTCTTGCTGCCGTATTCTCCGATTCTTAAAGCTATGGAAAGAGCTATAACCACCAGAAAAACCACTAAAACCAGGTTTACGAAATCCTGCGTAATGTTCAAACCCACGCCTATTATAGGGTTGCAGTTGTCGCCTAGCGGCTGAACAAAGTTTGGAGGCGGGCATGGCCTGGTGAAACTCAAACTTACAAAAGTCGGTCCGATTATCCAATCCATAAGCAGACCTGACACCCACGTCAAAAATCCTGTAAGCAAAATAAGAAGGGCTAACACGATAGCTACAAGCAACGAGGGGATAAATAAAAGAGCTCCTACAATGCCCGACACTATTTGCGCTGAAGCGCCAAGCGGGAAAAGCGAAATAGCAATAATAGAGCACAGCAAAAGCAAGTAGTTTATTTTCGCTGGCATTTTTTTAGTCATAGAGCTTTGCCTTTGATGACAATCATTGACCTGACGCAGGAGTCGCATTCTCCCCCAAAAATTCTAATAACTCCGCCAATGACGGCGGTGCAGGCGTTGCCGCACCGACCAATGGGGTTGTCTTGAAGGTTTCTGTCGCCGGCTTTAATCACTTCAACGGTGTCGCCTCTGAAGTTGTTTTCGCTGAACATAACCGCAAACATACCGTCTTCAGACTCAAGTTGTATTGACCTGGTGTTTTCAGCTAGTGTGATGTTGGTGTTAAGATCGGCTTCTCTGAAGTATGCTGTGTCGCCGCCTGCCGTTCCGAAAGAGGCAGAAATATTTTCGTCGCCCTCTTCTTTGCACGCAAAAGGCGGTTCGTTGTAGTTTAAGCAGGCAAACAAAGTGGCTCCAGGGCTTTCTGTTAAGGGTTCCGGCACTTTCCTGAAAAGAGTAAATGATTTTGCAATGAAATTGAGAGGAGGGAAGTTGCCGCTTCTCCCGAGGTTGGCAGTGGCAAGGGGGTTAAACCTGGCGTAAGGCGGTTCAACGAGTATGGCTTTTCCCCTGAAATTGTCTTTTTCGTGCAAGATTAAGCCGTACTCGTAAACGTCATACACGAGGTCGTTTTGTTCATTTACCCTTACGTCGGGCACGCTGAAGAAAGTGTTTTGGCCTTGTCTCACCGTAAAGTTATTAAAGTTTCCAGAAGCACCCAATCTAAAGCAGCTGAACTCTATCATTGTTTCTCCGATTTGTTTGGCGGCTTCAATTTGTATGTCGCGGTCACCCTCTATGTAGCTGGGAAGCAAGCTGGAAATTACGGGAGCCGCTTGCCCCCCGTCAACGCAAACATAGATGCCAGCTTGCATTACGGGTCTTAAAGGATCCAAAGGTGTTTGTTCAAGCACTACCAACTGCGGGTTGATGGTGTTGAAAATAAGCCAGGAGCCGAGCAGAACTAATAGGCCGAAAACTGCCGCCAAAATTCCGCTTCTCGCTTCTCCCATCATTGTAGGATTTCCCGAGGAAGTCATATATAGGCCTCCGTTGTAAATCAAGACGCCGAAAATTATGAAGCCGATGATAATGAGCGCGAACCGGAAAATGTATTGAACGTATTCTGGCAGGGCGGTTTCAACGCTGGTTGGAGTTGGGGCTCCGGGAATGCTTGGGTACACGACCTCAAGCGGCCTTTCTTCTTGGGCAAACGCCTGAGAGGGCAGGAAAGAAAAAAGCAGTAAGGCGAGTACGGCTGACACTATAAACTTTTTCAGAGCATTCATACAATTAAATTCGAAACAATATCTAAATTCGAAATTCTAAATTCAAAACGTTTTGGATTTTGGTCATTTGATATTTGAGTTTGTTTCGTGCTTGGGATTTCGTGCTTCGGATTTAACGCCTTCTTTCATCTTAATATATCAATTATGTTTTGGGAAGTTTCTTCAATTTGGTTTTTTGCACGAGTCAAGCCAGAAAGAGCCAAATCAATCTGGCCCACAGGGTAGGGGTTGCCGCCTGAAGGCGCTTGAGCTTCACAGCCGCCTCTTAAAGGACCCAAAGTGGCGATTGGCCTTGCCATTTGAAACCCGGGAATTTTTAAGTCAAACTCGGTTTCATAGCTAAGTTGAGACAAAGGCACCTTAGGCAGTTGGTAGGTTATTGGTCGGCTCAAAAGCACCCTTTTGAGATTTTCGGGCCACGGAATTTGAATTGTGGCTGGTATACCTAATAAACTTTGCAGAGAAAGCTGGGGTATGACAATCGGGTCAAGTTGAATTGTCAGAGGCGAAACTTGCACTTTGCCAGCCACGACTCTGGCGTTGAGGCGAACGTGTTCTTCTATTTTTTCTCGCACTTTTTGCGCGCGGGCTTCAAGCTGGTCCTGAATGGCTTGGGCTATTCGCTGATTTATGGTTTGAGCTCCGGTGTTTAGGCGCGTCTGCATTTGGGTTTGCATAACATTGTTGACGATATTTTGTATTTGCCCGACTTTGCTGGTTACGTCGGCCATATTCAATCTTATTTGCCGGCAAAACTGGTTAATCTCGCTGCAAAAAGGAATTTCGGGCACCTGCGGAAAAGAAGGCCAGCTAAAAATTACATCGTCAAAGTGGACTCTTAAGGGAAGACCCAAAACGTCAAAGGAGAGACAGCCAGAAGGCAAGGGCGGTAAGAACAAACCCAAGAGAAGACCTATGAAGTCAATGTCAACGCCTCTGAAGGCAAAAGTTAGACGAGGCAGAGGAAACTCAATCCCTTGCAATTCCACCTCGGGGGTCAAAAGGTTGCCTAAATTGAACAACTGGTAAGAAATGTAAGGCATTACTGGGTATTTTATGTTGTTTATTCCAACGCAGGGCATAATTACTGAAACGTTTCCTGCGCCTGGCGCAAATATAGGAGCCTGAGGCAGACAAATTGCAGGCAGCGCAACTTCTGGAATGTTAAGAAACGGCGTTTGGAAACGCAAGTCAGGAAAGAGGTTAGAGCAGTTGTTTATGTCGCAAAGATAGAGGTCTGGCAGGATTAAATCCTCAAAAATAAAATTAGGCAGTTTTATGTCAATGAAGGGCCAAACTCTAAAGTCGGGGGTTACGACGTCAGGTATGATTATGTCGGGAAACCTGATTTTCGGAATGGTTGGCGGCGAAACTGGGCAATCAAGCGTGCTTTTGGGGAAGTTGCCGATGGTTTGGCTCGTAGCCGTTGCTGAGCCGCCGCCTTGCTCAAGAGAACTGTCAGAGAGTTGCGGGTCAAAATCAGGCGGAGGCGAGTCGCATTCAGGCGGCGGAGGAACGCATACTATTGGCGGGTTGTTTATGCAGTTTTGGTACTCCACCAAAAGAGAGTTGCACATAGCAGTAAGAGTTGGACTGACCTGCGGTGGGTCTTGGCAGGCCGCGTATTCAGGAGAGTTGAAGTAGTCGAAACTGTGGTTGCCTCCGTAGGTAAAAAGCAAGACGTTCAAGCACATGCCTCTTAACGTTTCAAAGGTTTGAAACCAGTCTTCCCAACCAGAAGGCGTAAATGCAATCGTCTCTTGTTCTTGCGAGTCAGGCCACTGATAAGATGAAGACAGGTTGGGCAAAGACGGACAAGATAAAGTAAGGGTTGGAGGCAGGGGAACTTGGGGTGATGGCGGCCGAAAAACAACCGGCTGGGGAGCCAAGTTAATGGCTTGTCCCAAGGGCGTTTCCGGGAAGTTGATTTGCACGGTAGGAAGCTGTACCGCGAAAGAAGGCAGGTCGGGTAGTCGGGGAGTCGTAATTTCCTGGGGCAAGCCAAGGTTAATGTTTCTTATTTGAACTCCGCCAAGCTCCAAGTCGCTTAGCGCAACGCCAGCCGACCATTTTACCGTCCAAGGTTTTTGCTGGCTAACCAAGCCCACGCATGCCCGCCAACCGAAACCTCCGCCAACCGAACCGCATTGCGCCCCGCACTGGCTTATGGTTTCTGTGGTTGTTTGCGAAAGGTCCGAGATACTCCGCGAACTGTCTAGAATTGTCTGGATTTGCGACAGAATGTCGTCCAGGTAGCTTTCCAGATTTTGGGCGTCGTCTTGTCTTAGAGTTGCCAGTTCTCTTTGTAGCGAGATTTCTAGCTCTTTTTCCAGAAGGCGGCGCAAAAATACAACTTGGTCCGCCTTTATTTCAAGGTCAAACTGGTCTCTTTCAATTTGCCGCCTTTGAGGACAGGGGTCGCCTAAAACTCTTCCTGGGTTGCAGTCAAAGCACTCAGAAGCCGCGTTTTGACAGCCGCAGTCTGATATTCCAGAACTTAAAGTTGAGCCCAGGTATTCCAGTTCTTGGCTCGCTATTGCCAGCTCGGAAACCATGAAGCTTAGGCGGTCGGGGAAACGAGGCATAAAGTACAAAGGCGTCGTTTGAGCGTAAACTTCCAGACGATTTTCAATTTTTTGCCCCAGTTTTGCAATCTGTTCGGCAAAAACAGCGCCGGCTATTATTGCGCTAGCAAGCAACAGAGATATGATAATTAGTTTTTTATTGAAAGCCATTGTCTTAAATTCGAAATACGAAGCACGAAATTCGAAACAATACCTAAATCCAAAATTCTAATATCATAAACTATTTAGCTTTTCTCATAATTGCGCTGAAAATCATCATTAATTCTACAGCTTCTCTTACGAGATATCATAATTCTCATCATGAAATCCTTTTTACTCAGCGACTCATTTGCCTCAATATAGTTTGCACCAACAGAGCCTGAAGATCTTACGAGCTGTTTTGCGTCTTCAAAATTCGAAATGTTTTTCTGGAGTTTTTTGATAAATATTCTTACTGCTTTAGCAAATTCAAAAGTTCGTTTTTCAAGGTCGTAGTGTTTTGAATTTTGAATTTCAGCCATTCGAATTTGTTTCGGATTTCGAATTTCGGATTTCGTGCTTACCCGCTAATTTGCTCCGCACTGATTGACCCTGCCAATACTTATGTGTATGTGTTCATAGTGGCCCGGAATCTGGTAACCTATCCAAGCTGCGGGAGCGCATTCTTTGGCGGCTGCAATTATTTCTTCAGCGTATCTTTTTTCCAGAGGTTCTCTAGCCCCTACGTCAATGGCATAAGACGTTTTTTGGTAACGGCAAAGAGAGCCGCCGTAGTGAGCTGAAACTGATTCTCGGCCCTGGCGTACGGTGTAAGTGTGACTGCAGCCGCCAGGCTCCGAGGGCCCCGCTCCCCAGTCGCAAGTTCCTATGGTCAGCTTGCTGTCTGAAATGCTGGTTATGCGGCCAAGCGTTCCTTCCAGCTCTTTTTCTTCTTCAACCCTGTCCAAACGTTGTCTCATGCAGGAAAGCAGCTGTTTTACCGGCTCTGAGGCGTCTGTGTATTGATTGTAGAAGGTTACGTCTCGGTTGCACAGCCAACCCTCGGGACAGTTGTCCGAGGCGGCCTCTAAGGGCTCGTATTGCTTTTCAGGTATAATGGTGGCTGGTCTGTCTTTAATCACAGACGGGAAAGCTGGCTCTGTGGCTCCGGTTGACGTACAGGCGTAAAAATTTCTCGGTTGGCACGAGGCGATTGTCAGGCCGTCAGGGCCAACGTTGCCAACAGCTTCCTCGCAGTTTAACAAAACCCAATCTTGTTCAGGCCCAAACTCGCCGGCTTTGTAAGGACTGGAAGCCAGTTGAACCGAAGTTCTGACGTTTTGCAGGTTAATTGGGTTTTGAGGAGACCTTATTAAAAAGTCAACTTTCGGGAATATTTCTTTTGTTTGCTCTATTGTCAGCAGGAGTTCGTCTTCGGCCTCTTTTACTGATTGCACGGCGTCAGCGAGCTCGTCTCTGGGTCCGGGAGTGCCAGTGCAGCTTCCGAGTACTTGAAGGCACGGCAGGAAAAAGAAAAAAGGAGGACGAAAGCAGCCGGTTGAAACTTCGCACTGGCTTCCATTGAACTGGTCTATCAGGTCGGAAATTCTGGCGAGCTCTCGGGTTAGATCGTCAATCAGCAATATTGACTTTTCCATTTTGATTGAAAGCAAAATTGCTTCTTGGCGCAGGCCGTCCAAGACCTCGCCAACCGGTATTTCAACAGGGCAACTTATTTGTTCAAAAGCAAAGTCGGCCGAGGCCTCAAAGGGAATGGGCTCGTTAAGGGAAAGGTCAACTTCGGCCGCGTAAGGGAAGTCAAAAGCGGTTCCTCCCGTCGGACAGTAAAAAGTTAGAGGGTCAGCCCTGCTTGCGTAGTAAGGGTTTTCTATTGTAGCTGTTTTACTGCCTGAGTCCTCGTAAAACTGGGCCAAGTTTGAGTATTCGGCCAAAGAGTAAATGCCGCCCGAGGCGTTTTGACAATCGTTTATGTCTTGCTCTATGTCGGCTAAACGGGACAAGGCGGTTTCAAGCAATTCTTTTTCTTGGGCTAGCAGTTGGCGGAACCCAACAAGCCGCCTTACTTTTTCTTCGTTGACGTCAAGAATTTCCCGTATTTTTTCCAAGTTTTCTTCCGGGCACGGCTCTCCTGTGCAGGCGACTCCGCCTCCGCCCTGCCAGGGGCCGGCTGAAAAAGCGTCCATCAAGCCGCACTGGCAATCCTCGGTAAGTTTTTTGAGGTATTTTTGCAAATCCGAAATTCGGTTTATGCGCGGGTTATTCGTTATTTCTTCTTGCAGGAACGCATTAAGCTGCTCAAAAATCGTTCTTATCCGGTTTGTTCTTTCTTGCTCCCAAACTCCTCGTTCCAAGACCTGGCCAAGAGGTATTTCTTTGGCGATTAGAGTAATTTCATCTGGTTCAAGAGGAGGGGGTGGGGTCCTTGGCTCTGTGGGAATGCCAAGCAGAGGCCGCACGTCAAAAGAAATCAGTTGCGGGTTGATAATATTGAGTATTATGTAAGAGGCAAGCAGGATTATTATTCCCAAGAAAGCCGAAGTTATGCGGTCTCTGCCTTCTTTTATCTTTTCAGGGCTGCCAGAGGCAGTCAGCCAAATTATGCCTCCCCAAACCATTGCTCCGAAAGCTACCAAGCCCACTAGCCAGATTCCCAAACCGAATAAATATTTTACGTACTCAGGGAGGAGGGTGGTTACGTTTTGGGGTTGGTCCCCAAAAACTTCCGGGTAGTCAACTTCCAACCCCCTCTCTTGTGCCAAAACAGGAGTGAGAGAAGAAATAGAAAGAAAATACAAGACAAAAAGAGTAATAAGTTTGGTTTTTTGGGCCATTGGATTATTGAATTATACCAGGTAGCGAAAGTTCGGCATAGCCGCCTTCGGCGGCTATAAAACGGCGAAGACGGCCGAACTTTCCCTACCTGGTTATACTGCTTTTGGCGAGAGCGCGCCAGTTTTCAAGTGATAGTGTTTCAGCTCTTTGTTCTGGCTTAATATTGTTTTGTGAGAGCAAAGCTACCGTCTCTTCTTTGTTTAGTTTTAACCCTTGTGACAGGTTGTTTACAAGCTGTTTTCTTGGGTGAGAAAAACCAGCTTTAACGAGTCGAAAAAACTTGTTTACAAATGATTTGTCTGCCTCATATTTATCGGCACGGGGAGTTATCTTGAGAATGGCCGAGTCAACTTTGGGCTGGGGCCAGAAGGAGGTTTTAGGGATATAGGCGACAATTTTCGGATCGGCGTAGAATTGTACTGCGACGGTTAAAAGGTTCATCTTGGGAGGCTTTGAACAAATTCTTTGAGCCACTTCTTTTTGAACCACAAGGACCATCAATTCCGGCTGGACTTTTGCCTCAAGGAATTTTCGTATAACTGGCGCCGTCAAATAAAACGGCAAGTTCCCGACAATTTTGAATTTTACGTTGCTATTTTTCGCTTTTAGTTTTGCGCTTTGCATTTTAAGTATGTCCCCCCACATAACTTCAATATTCCTAAAACCTTTTAATGTCTCTGAAAGTATGTCAATCATTTTCGGGTCTTTTTCAACAGCGATGACCTTTCGGGATCTTTTTGCCAACTCTTGGGTTAAAAGGCCTGTTCCGGGCCCAATTTCCAAAACAACGTTTTGAGTTTTTAGCTCAGAGGCCGAAATCACCTTAAAAAGCGCGAATTTATCGACTAAAAAGTGCTGCCCGAGGCGCTTTAAAGGCTGAATGCGGTGTTTTTTAAAGACGTTTTTGACCCTTGACATTGTCCTTGCAATGAAGTAGATTTATAAAATATGGGCATATTTTTGCCTTTGGATAAGCGCTCGAGGAGCCTTCGGCTCCTCTCGCGCCTCGCTCGGCTCCGAGGAGCTCAGCGACTGAACTCT
The DNA here is from genome assembly GCA_007376185.1 of Parcubacteria group bacterium Gr01-1014_30. GTDB lineage: Bacteria > Patescibacteriota > Minisyncoccia > Minisyncoccales > 2-12-FULL-40-12 > VMFS01. The sequence goes on along the minus strand of VMFS01000001.1, from coordinate 67,091 downwards.
GGCCTAAAAAAATTAAAAAAGAAAGTAAAGTTAATTTTCAAAAGAGGGTCTCTGTCAAGCCTCTTCCTTTATTTTGCGGCATTTTTCGCGGTTTTTTTTGTAATTTTGACAATTGGCTTTTCCTTGGCGGCAAAATATCCAAGATACGGAGGCAAAACACTGCTTTCGGCCGCCATCTCTGAAAGCTCAAGTCAGTCGGTTCCAGCCCCATTTATGGGGGCGAATGAAGGGTTGTTGTTCGGCTCTCCCGAGCTTATGCTTTTGGGCAATTCCAGCTTACTCGCCGCGGCTCCGACAGCTGTCATAACCCCTCAAGCGCTGGGAGCTTTATTTTTGACGGATGACGCTAAAGCCCAGAGAAAAGTTGTTACCGAATACGTCGTTGAGGCGGGAGATACTTTGTCGTCTTTGGTTAAAGAGTTTGATGTTTCTTTGGACACCCTTCTTTGGGCTAACGACTTAACTAAAAGCTCCTCTCTGAAAGTTGGGCAGAAACTCGTGATTCCGCCGGTTTCCGGGGTCATACACCACGTTAAGGAAAAAGACACTATTTCAAGCATTGCCGAGAGATATAAGGTTGAGACGGAACAAATTATCGCTTTCAATGAACTTACTCAAGAGGGCTCAATTTATATAGGAGATATTATTATTGTTCCAGGGGGTGTCATGCCGTCTCCGACAAAAACGATTGCCACGCCCAATGCTCCTTTGGGCGATAGCTACTTTATTTGCCCGACTGGTTCCTGCCGCGTGAGTCAAGGACTTCATTGGTACAACGCCATTGACTTTTCAGGAAGATGCGGCGATATTGTTCGAGCCGCGGCGCAAGGTCAGGCTCAGAGAGTGGCTTTGACTTCTTCTGACTCCAGGTACGCTTTTGGGGGAGCCGGTAACCACATAACGATACTTCATCCAAACGGCGTGGTAACGATGTACGGGCACATTTCAACGAGCTTGGTCGGCCAAGGGCAGCAGGTGTCACAAGGCCAAACAATAGCTTTAATGGGAGGTCAGCCAGGTTCAGCCGGAGCAGGAATGTCAACAGGATGTCACGTGCACTTTGGAGTAACCGGGGCAAGAAATCCGTTTTCCCGTTAGTCCGCCCTTACTCTGTACATTAAAGCTTCCGAAACGTGGCTATACTTGACGCTTGATGAGTTGTCCAAATCGGCTATTGTTCTGGCAACTTTTAAAACACGGTGGTAGCCCCTGGCAGAAAGTTTTCCAGAATCAACGTATTTTTTTAAGAGCTCAGAGGAAGAACTATTTACTTGGCAGTGCTTTTTTATTTGAGGCAGGGTCATTTCGGAGTTGGTAGCAGTTTTGTTAAAACGCGCTTTTTGAATTTCTCGCGCGCTTTTCACCCTTTCTCTCGTTTCCTCGCAAGAGCATTTTTCCTGGTCTGCGGCCAGCTTCTCGTACTTTAACTTGGGAACGTTTATAAATAAGTCAACCCTGTCCATTAGAGGGCCCGACATTTTTCTTGTGTACATTCTAACCTGGGAGGTTGTGCAGCCGCAATTTTTTTCTTCGTCTCCCAAGTTTCCGCAAGGACATGGATTGGCTGAAGCCACCAGCTGGAAGGAGCAAGGGAAGGTTGTTGAATGTCTGGCGCGCATTACGGTAATTTGCCTATCTTCAAGAGGCTGGCGCAAGGACTCCAAAACATCGCGATGGAACTCAGGGAATTCGTCTAAAAACAAAACGCCTCTGTGGGAAAGCGTTATTTCGCCGGGCTTTGGCGGGGTTCCTCCGCCAATGAGGGCGGCTTCAGAGCTGGTGTGGTGGGGGGAGCGAAAGGGCCTGGCTGAAATCAGGGGCCTGTTTTTTGGCAGGAGGCCGGCCACGCTGTAAATCTTTGTTACTTCCAGGGCTTCTTCAAACTCTAGAGGAGGCAGTATGGAGGGTAGGGATTTCGCCATAATGGTTTTGCCGGCTCCCGGAGGCCCAGTCATTAAAAGGTTATGATCTCCGGAAGCCGCAATCTCCAAAGCTCTTTTTGAGGACTCCTGGCCTTTGACGTAGCAGAGGTCCATTGAGTACTCCCTTTGGCTTCTCCACAGTTCGGGGTCCAAGTGCAAGCTGCTAATTTCTTTGCTGCCTTCCAAATAGTCAATAACCTCTTTTAGGTTCTCGACGCCGACAACCTTTACTCCTTTTATTAAAGCAGCTTCCTGAGCGTTTTCTTTCGGTAAAATTATTTCTGAAATTCCCTTTTCTTTGGCGGCGATGGCAAAAGACACCACTCCCTTTATGGGCCTCAGGCGGCCGTCTAAAGCCAACTCTCCCAGGAAAATCCTGTTTGAGTGTTCAAATTTTACCTTCTTGGCCGCCAAAAGATAGCCCAAAGCTATGGGCAGGTCGTAGAGCGACCCTTCTTTTTTCAAGTCGGCGGGAGCCAAAGAAACCAAAATCCTAACAGGTTGCTGGTTGGGCGATTGGAAGCCGGAACTTTTGACGGCCGAAGCCACTCTTTCTTTTGCCTCTTCCACTGCTTTGTCGGGCAAACCCACAATGGCAAAATGGCGAAGGCCGTAACTTGTTTCCACCTCTACTTCAATAAGCTGGGCGTCCAAGCCCACTATGGCAGCTGAAAAGACCTTAGCTAACATATTCAGTCACACTTGAGGCAGGTTTTTGCTTCGGGAATTACTTGTAACCTTTTTTGAGAAATGTCCCCGCCGCACTTTTCGCATTTCCCATAGCGGCCCTTCTTTATCTTTTCCAAAGCCGCATTAATGTTTCCGAGTCGCGTTTCCAAGCTGTATTCTACGGGCAGGCGCGATGCATATTCTGTGACTTCTTCTGCCTCGTCTTCCATCATTTGGCCGCCAGAAGATCCGTTAAACTTAGGGAACTTCGTGTCCCAGTCATCTTTTAAGTTTTTATCCTTTGTTGCAAATACTTGGAGTTCTTTTTCAATGGTGCTCTTTAGCGCCTCCAGTTTTTCTTTGCTTCTATTTATGAAGTCTTTGTCCATACTAAGTAGTGAAAATTCGGCTAATTATATTATTTTTGCTGCCGAGGCGGCAGTCGAATTTCTACTACCCGGCATATTGGTTATTGTGTTTGAGGTAAAGTTGTAGTTTCTTGTTGGGGCGGAGTTAAGGATTCTCGTTGCTCGCGCGGCAAAAGGGGAGGGAGTTCAGAGGGCCGCCTCATTCTTAAAAACCAAATCCAAAAAACGATAATCACGGTTAAAATTAAGAAAACCAACGACAAAATCGCAATCCTAATGCCAAACTTTTCCAAAAACGTCGGCTTTTCCGGCAGAGGCCTGATAATTTCTATTGGTTTTGGCCTTAGTCCAAGGTTCCTCTGCGAACGATTATCGTTGCGCTCGAGTGGAGGAAGGGGCGTACTTGGCGGTGGAGCAAAGGCAATCTTACTTATTCTTGCTTTGGCTTCTTCTTTTTCCCGCTCTTTTTGTGCTTTCAGCACTCCCAGCCGCTTTACAGCCTCTTCAAGCCGTTTTTTTAGCGCTTCTTCCGGTTTTTCGATTTCGGGCTCTTTTCCCTCAGGTCGTTTCGGTTTTTCCTCTTTGACTTCCGTCTGCGCTTCAGGGATAACTTTTTCCGCGGGCGGTTCTTTGGCGCGCGAGGGAGTAGCTGTGACTTTTTCTGCGGTCTCTCCTTTGCCTTGAGTCAGCGCTTCGTCTATCGCTTTTATTCTTGCTGAGAGGCGGTTCTCTTTTTCTTCCAACTGTCGGAGTTCTTGTTCGACCTTTTGTGCCTTGGTCTCCACTTTTTCTTTTTCATCCTCTAAGCCCCAGCGCTTCTTCTCAACGGCCCTTCTCTTTTCTTCTATTTCCCACCTCTCTTTTTTAAGTTCGGACTTTTCTTGTTCGGGCATGGACTGCTCTTTTTTGTCAAGCATGACTTTTTGCTCTTCCGTTTTCCTTTCTATTTCCATGACAACCTTCAGGTCGTCTTCCAAGGCCAGTAGCTCTTTATATACTTTTACTTTTCGCACTTTTTGCGCGCTTTGGGCTTCATGAAGCTCTTTAAGCTGACCTTCTAAGCCCTCTCTTTCTGTTTTTAGTTTGACCCTGTTGGCTTTAGCGATAATTTCTTTTTGCTCTTCTCTCAGCATTCTTTCTTTTGCCAGGACTTGCTGATATTCTTCCTCAATTTTGCCCAATGTTTCCTGAAATTTCTTTTTTTCCTCTAGCCAAGACCACTTTTCCTGCTCCGCCAGCCGCCTTTTTTCTTCCAAATCCCACCTTCTTTTTTCAGCTTCTCTTCTTTCTTTATCCCCAGTTGCTTGCGACTCTTTTTCTTCAACTTTCTTTAACTCCTCTTCCAGATTCGCACTTTTTATTGAGATTGCATTCAAGGACTTTACAACGGGCGCCATTTTTTCCAAAATGGCGCTTTTTTTCAGCTCCTGAACTTTCCTCTCCGCTACTATTTTACGTAGCCCTTCCTCAACCCTCTTTTTTTGCTCTTGCTCTCTTTTTGCCTTTTCTTCTTCTTTCTCTTTCTGGAGCTGTTCTTGCGTTTTCTTTTCAAGTTCTTGGAGCCGTCTTTTTTCCTCTTCCTCTCTTACTCTCAGCTCTTCAATAATCTTTTCTCTCTTTTCCTCTATTCTTTCTCTTTCTGCCTCGGCTATGGCTCCTTCCCGTTCTTCCTGGGCCAGCTCTTCTTCTATTTTCTTTTTTTCTTCCTCTGCTTTCTTTCTTGCTTCTTCAGCTTTTTTCCTCGCCTCTTCCAACTGTCTTCTTTGCTCTTCTTCCTCTCTTTCTTCCTCAACTTGGGCTGTCTCCCTTATTTTTTCAACGGCCTCTTGTTCCTCTTTAGCGAAACGCTTTTGCTCCAGCAGTTTTTTGACCCTCTCTTGCCTCTCTTCTTTTAAGGCCTGCAGTTTTTCTTTGCCGCCAGACTGCAGCCAGACGATGTCTTTTTTCATCGTTCTGATTTTCGCGCCTTGCAAGAAAGTTGTTTTTGCTTGGTCTTTTTTCGCCATGAATAATCTATTTTGAGCTTATGATTTGCGCTTTAGTATTTTGTTTTCCTTGGAGAAGGGTTAAGTTTATCCTTCCTTGCTCATCAATGTTAAGTACCTTTACCTGAACAGTGTCTCCAACTTTTACCACATCTTCAACTCTGCGAACTCTGTGGGGCGCCAGTTGCGAAATATGAATCATTCCTTCTTGCCCGGGCAGTATTTCAACAAAAGCTCCAAAGTCAAGAATTCTTTTCACCTTGCCTTCAAATACCTCTCCGGGTTTTGCTTCTCTCACGATATTTTTTATCCAGTCGAGGGCTTGCAGAGCCGACTCCTCTTTTTCAGAGGTGACAAAGACGAGCCCCGAATCCTCAATGTCAATTAAAACGCCGCAGTCCTGTATTATTTTGTTTATTACCTTGCCGCCAGGTCCAATCACTTCTCTGATTTTCTCCGGGTTGATTTGAAGGGTTAAGATTCTCGGGGCTAGGGGAGAAAGCTTTTGTCTCGGTGAGGGCAAGGTTTGCGCCATTTTGTCTAAAATTTGAATTCTTATTTTTTTGGCCAGAGACAAAGATTCCTCTAAAACCTCTTTACTTATTCCTGCAATCTTAACGTCCATTTGAATTGCGGTAATGCCGTTTTTGGTGCCGGCCACCTTAAAATCCATATCTCCGTGGTGGTCTTCTGGTCCTTGAATGTCTACTAAAAGTTTGTAATTGCGACCTTCCTGCATCAACCCAATGGAAATCCCGGCAACCGCAGCTGAAGTTGGCACTCCGGCGTCCATTAAGGCCAAAGAGGCTGACGAGCAAGAAGCCATGGATGTTGACCCGTTTGAAGAGAGGATCTCCGAAACCACTCTGATGGTGTAAGGGAATTGGTCAACGTCTGGCACTACGGGCAGGAGCGCTTTTTCCACGAGCATGCCGTGGCCGATGTCTCTTCTGCCTGGCCCCCTCAAAGGTCTCACTTCGCCAACAGAATAAGGCGGGAAGTTGTAGTGGTGCATAAATCTTTTTTTGCCCACTATTTCCATTCCTTCAAGAAGTTTAACGTCTCCGGGAGCTCCGAGCGTGAGTATGGAAAGTGTTTTGGTTTGCCCTCTCTGAAAGAGGCCTGAGCCGTGAGTTCTTGGCAAAAGCCCGACTTGGGTGCTGATTTGACGAATTTCATCCAACTTTCTGCCGTCAACCCTCTTTTCTTCTTTTATAGCTTCTTGGTGAATTAATTTATCAATCTCTTTTTCAAAAAACTCTCTGGCCAACTCTGTCTTGTTTTCTCCCTCGTGTTCACTTTCAATGAAATGAGCCAGCTCTTCTTTGAGTTCGTTGACATTCGTCCCCCGTTCTTTTTTGCCTTGGTTAAAGAGAGCTTCCTTAAGCCGTTTTCCAAGGAATTTTTTAATTTCTTTTTCCAGCTCCAAGTCGGGTTTACTCTCTTTTAAAGAGGCCTTTTTTTGGCCCAAGTCCTCGGCAATTTTGTTTTGGAAGGCGATAATTTTTTTTAATTCTGGCTCGGCGAACTTGTAAGCTGCCAATATGATTTCTTCTGGTATCTGGTCTCCTTCAGCTTCAATCATATTGACAAAAATTTCCCCTCTTCTCTCCACGCCGGCCAAAACCAAATCCAAATCGCTTGCTTCCCTTTGTTTGTAGGTCGGATTCAAAATCAAGCTTCCTTGTTCGCGGCCTATTCTCAAGCAAGCCACGGGTCCTGACCAGGGAATGTTTGAGACCGAAAGAGACAAAGACGCGCCCATGAGCCCTAAAATGTCAGGGTCGTTTTCTCTGTCCCAGGACAGGCAGGTTAAAATCACCTGAATCTCTTTTCTCAACCGCGGCGGGAAAAGAGGCCTTATGGCCCTGTCAATCAGGCGTGAGGTCAGTATGGCTTCGTCTGAAGGCCTGCTTTCTCGTCTGATGTACCTTGAGCCCAAGATTTTGCCTGCGGCGTAATATCTTTCTTCATAGTCCACGGTTAATGGGAAAAAGCCGAGGTCGCGCTCTTGCTGAGACATCACGGCCGTACTCAGGACCACGGTATCTCCATACCTGACTGAACAGCTGCCGTTTGCCATTTCGGCAAGTTCATTCATATTTACAACAAGTTCTCTGCCGCCCATTTCCAATTTATAATCTGTCATTTATCAAGTTTTTAATTTATTAAAAACACAGATGTGTTCGCTGAACTTCGTTCCTCTCACGCCCTTTGCTACGCTCGGGCAGAGGAGGCGAAGCCTCAACGGCCTTTAAGCAAATATTTTGCGGGGGTTTGCCCTAGGTCAATAAATTCGTCAGCCGCTTCTTTCAATCGCGAGGAAGCAGAACGGCCAAAAGCCATAATTTCCACTCTTTTGCCTTGGTTCTTTAAATACTCAACAAGTTGCAAAAAATCGCCGTCGCCCGAAGCCAAAACTACAGCGTTAACGTCCGGAGCTATTCTCACTGCGTCAATGGTGATGCCTACGTCCCAGTCGGCTTTTTTCATGCCTCCGTAAAACTCCTGCAAATCACGGATCCTCGTTTCAATACCCAATTTGGTTAGCGCATCAAAAAACGGTTTTTCCTCGCCGGTTTTCGTACGCACTACATAGGCGAGCGCTCTTATTAAGTTTCTTCCCGAGACCGCCAACCGCAAAATTTCCCTAAAGTTCACTCTCGCGCCATACAAGTTCTTGGCAGAGTGATACAGGTTTTGAACGTCAATCAACACGCCAACTCGCTGACCGATGTGCTTAATAGCCATAAATTGTTAAATTCGAAATTCGAATATCGAAATTCGAAACAAATTCAAAATTCTAATGTTTAAATGTTTAAAACCAGTTTTGGTCATTTGGATTTTGGTAATTTAAGCATTGTTTCGGATTTCGTGCTTCGTGCTTCGGATTTCTATTTTTTTAGTCCTATTTTCTTAGCAATACTTTTGTACCTTGGTTCGTCTTCTTCTTTCAAATAGCCGAGGAGTTTTCTTCTTTTGGCAACTTGCTTTAAAAGACCTCTTTTTGAGTGGAAGTCCTTTCTGTGCTTTTTGAGATGCGAAAGCAGACGGTCTATTTCTTGCGTCAGCAGGGCTATTTGAACTTCCGTAGAACCAGTGTCTTTCTCGTGCAGTTTGTATTTTTCTATTATTTTTGTTTTTTCTTTCTTTTCTAACATATTTTATTTATTATACCCTTTTTCCAAAATAAAAAAAGTGCCTTAAAGCACTTTAACAGATAGCGTTCTTGAAGTGCCTTATTTTGGCAGATTTGCGACTAAAGTCGGTAATGATCGCTACCACGTCAATCTGCCAAGGCGACTCCAAAGGAATTCTGTTTTTCATTAGCCAGCTTTCGGCAGTTCTCACGAGTTTTCTCTGCTTTTTCCAGTCAACCTTGTCTTCGGGGAGAAAAGCTTCTTGAGAAAGCAGAGTTTTTACTTCAATAAAGCTGATAACGTTGTCCCTTTTTGCCACTATGTCAACTTCTCCGCGCAGAGGCCCCGCAGCGAATTTTGAGTAATAATTTCTGTCCAAAATCTTATACCCTCTCTTTTTCAGAAAATTTTCCGCGATTTTCTCACCAAAACTTCCCAGTTGTTTGCCCTGCATAAAACTCTTTTTTGTTCACTCTATCGTCTTACCTAAAGGCGGGTAAAATGCAGGGTCTATGGTTCTTTGGAAACACTCTATGCCTTGTGAATGAGGCCAGGTTTCTCCTGGAAACATTTCAACAGGTTGGCGATAGGCGGGGACAGCGTTTTTTAAGCCTTGTTCGCTGGACGTTTTAAAATCGGCGCAGAGTTCAAAAGACAACTCTCCAGTTATTCTGTATTCATACTCCTTGCCTGTTTCAGGGTCTTTGGGCGGAATGAAGCCCCGCAATTCGTCTCTTAGATTCGCCAAAGACGCGGGTAGTATTCTTTTAGCTCTCCAAAACTCAATAATTTGATATTGGATTTGCTGAAGGTCGGAAACTCTTTTTTCGTCAAAGCGGCGCATTCTTTCTGATTGCGGAGAGCCGGTTGTAAAATAGCCAAAAGCAATGGACACAATTGCCAGCAAAATCGCGCCTTTGACAAAAACATTCATTCTTTTGTCCTTGGTCGCCGAAATTTCTTTGCGTACGTTCCAACCGTAGTATAGGAAAATCGAAGACGCTACCAAAAACACTGCCACCGCTTTAAGGAAGAATCTTATGGTAAATTCTCCCTGGAGGTATCTGAAAATTATGGCTATTAAATCTCCCGCTATCACCAAGACCGCGATTAAAAGAGTGATGTAGAGCAGCCACCTTCTGGTTTTTAGGGTCTTTTTTTCAGGATATTGCACTACGTCTTTTTGCAAAAAAATATTTGCCCAGAGGTACAGGGGAAACATCACCGTAAGAACGGCTAAGGGCCATCTTAAAGCGTCTCGTAAATAGCGTCCATATTCCCAAAGAGGGTCTGGAAAGTAAAAGTTTATCAGTCCAAACAAAACCGCGCTCAAAGATATCATGCTGGTATATAGCGCGATAATGACGAAGATATGCAAAAGCACGTCTTTTGGCCCCACCTTCGCTGAAGTTTCGGCGGGCAAGCCGGTTTTTTTTGTTTGTTCCATTTGTTCCATATATATAAAAACTACCACTAAAAACCGAATAGGGCAAGCTAGTGGGCAAAAGAGATTTAGACTTAGATGTTGTCTATAAGATTAAGTGTTGAGAGAGTTTTGTGAAAATTCAAAAATTAAAAGTCAAAGTGACAAATCAAAATGCAAAGTTATTTAATGAATTTGAGGGTTGAAACAATTAGATCTAGATCCTTATCGCTAAGGCCTGTCTCTTGGTTTCCAGATATTGTTAACACAAACCGCTCATCAGGAGTCATAATATAGGCCAAAGCGTCTATGGGCCCATATTTATCTAGGTATTCATTAGGAATTGGCTTCGTTTTTGTATTTATTTTATACATTTCAGCGCCACTCTTTAACCGTATAATATCAATATTTAAATTTTTGTAGACTATGCGTTCCGGGTCAATATTAGTTGTATACCAGTTAAATAGATCCAAACCCTGCTCATTTTCTGTTATAGAAATAGTATAGACGAGGCTGTGTTCATCTAGTTGTTCGCTCCAGTACTTAACTTCTATCATGCTTCCGACTTGATTAATCTCGGCTGGGTTTAATCCCAGTTCGGGATATTTAAACTCAAAGCCATATTCCTCGTTACGATAAAGCTTCCAATCATCAATCAAGTCATTGTAGAATTCGCAATCACTTATAGATGGCTCTTCTCCTAGACCAAATACCCCACCAGTAAGATTTCTATTAAATTGGTCATAAGCTCTTTGCCTGCTTGGGGTATTAATAACAACCTCATTTATCTCATCTGTTAAATCAAATGCCCTATCTTGACCAAAAATATATTCAGCGCAATCAATATAACTATCATCAGACGATACTCTCAATCTGTTAGATTCTTCAGGGTTTTGATAAGAGGCCATTTGTAGTTGAAGCCTTTTGGCATACTGCATTAATGCCTCCCCTTCTTCTGGTTTTGAAAATTTACTATTGATATAGTCTTCAACATCATCTCTTACGCCATTATTATTTGAATCAACACCCATTAAATCTTCTGCGGGAGTATTGCTAATTATGTGAAAGTAAATAATGCCTCCTCCTAAAAGGGCGGTTACAATTATTAATACAACGAAAGCCGCTTTATCCATCTTAAAAATAGTTTAGAAATTTTAAATACAATACGAACTGAAATAAGAATATAAAGAAACTCGCTCTATTATACTTGCTTAGTTGTTGCCAATGTCTAAAAGTTCCTTTTATATATCCGAGTAGAAATATAATAAAGGCTATTAGACTAGGCATAAATAAAGTAAGTCCGAATATAAACGTTAAAACGCCATAATCTCCATAAATACTGCCTTTGTTACCAATAAACACGTATAAATTTAGAAGCAACAATGGCATTTCTAACGCAAGTAGCAAAAGAAGTAAAATTGCCTGCTTTCTATTTATTCTATTGACATCCTCTAAGCTGTCAGTTGCTATATCTTTAGGCCTTTTTGCCAAATGCTTATATATTGCACCGAATACAAGGATAGGCGCAATAAACCATAGAGTAATCCTATAGAGTAAATCCAGCTCTGGAATATTATAGACAATATATCTCGTAATAAATATTAATGCCACAGATAGTATAACCGCCCATAAAATAGGGTGTTTTAGTCTCCAATTCTTAAAGCCGCTTAAAGTAGAGCTTTGCTCTGAAATACTTTCGTTGGTATCAGAATTTGACTTATTAGATCCTGAAACTGTTTTCATAATACTTTTAACTTCCCCTCAATTGGGGGCGTTAGGTATTAGGTAGTTGTTTTAGCTGCTGCGCAAGACAGGCGCAAGGTATTTCTGGTCAATTTTAAAGCCCAAACGCAATAGGCCTTTTTTCTCCAAAAAACAGAGAAGGTTGTTCACAAGAACGAACGATACGCTGATTCCAACAGCAAATAGCAAGCGTTCCGTGGCGACGACCGGTATTAACCCTTGCCAAACCGAAGCAGGAAGCGCGAAAGTCCAAATCCACAGGGCGCCGCCCACAGCATGAGCTGAAAATGTGGCGCCCAGGGCCCGGGCAAACAAAAATCTGTCGCGCAGAAAGTAAACAATTATCGGAATTGTCCAAAACAGCGTAAAGTACCAAACTTCGCGGCCTGTAGGATTAGCTATGAAAGCTACGGCCGCTATTAACGGAACGGCAAGGTTAAGCCATCCTTTTTTGGCAAAGTAGAGCACGGCAAAAAGCATTGGAAAGAACCTGATGATTGTGCCTGCATCAGCTATTTGCGCTCCTTTAACTAGAAAATTGAAAAACTGCATTAAAAAGACAGCGATAACTCCTGGCACGCTCCCTATAAAAGCTCCGGCTATGGGAGCAAAAGCGTCATAGACCGTGAACTTTGCCTTGGATCCTTCCAGTTGCGCCACCGGAATTTGCAGCGCGGCAAAGCCGATGAGAGCAAAAATCGCGATAAAAAGCAAGTTTTTCTTTGTGATGACTTGTTTAATGTATTTCATATTTTTTGTTATCTCGTTGATATTATATCATTTTTTCTGTTTGTCACGGTAAACTTTTTCACCTTCACACCAATCGTTTCGAGTTCGGCAACATCAACACGACGCGCATGGATAAAAGATTCCCCTCCTAATAAATTAATTTCTGACTCTCTCGGCATAATATATATTATTTCTAAAAACTCCGTCTGCATCGCGGGCCATTTGAGTGAACACTATTTGATTGCCGTCCCTTGTCATTGAAAATTCTCCCACCCCTCCTGTTCCGGGATAAATCAGAAACAGCTGCGGCTGGCTCCATTTAAATTCCCCGAGTCTCTGTGATTTATAAACCTGTAAAGGAAGTATCCCCTCACTGGCGTCCCTTGTTGAAGTAAAATACATCGTCTGGCAATCGTCGGCGACAAAAGCCTGAAAATTTTGAGTGCCGGGTACGTTTATCGGTTCAGGTAAAAACGTGGTTTCGCCGTTTTTATGAACCGCTATTCTTTGGCCGTCCGGGGAATCGAAATATAATTCATCTTCGGCATCACAATAGTGCGGATTACTTTCTTCATCTCCGGTACCCAAGTTCAACCTCTTTCCATTTTTCACTATTCTAAGCGGTTTAAAAATCCCGATGCTCATATAATAAAAATCGCCGTTCTGGGCTATGTAGGGTCCGCCGTCCGAAGGAAAGCCTGGCTTGGAAGCAGGATGAAGTTCCTTTGTGGTGAACGGCCTTTTACTAAAATAGATTCTTCCGTCATTTACGCCGGTGGCTTTTTTTGCCTCCTCGTCAAACTGGCTCGGAGTCGGATGGTAAAAAAACAAAACATATCTACCGTCCTTGGTTATATAGCTTGAATCTTCCCAGCCGATGTCATTGAATCCGAGCTTTACAGGAACCGACCAGCCCGACTCATTTACTCTGGCGAGTCCCGGTTCTCCGGGAACTGGGCTTGAATCAACATCGTCCAAAACCATTATCGGATTTTCAAACCTATTTTCCCCGATAACTATCAGTACAAAAAATACCAGTGCGATTATCAGTATTGAAAATATTATTTTTTTCATATTTATTTCAATAACTCATCAGCCGAAACCAACAAGTGCTTTGGCCAAATTTTTTGACGCCAAAGATTTACAGACATTCTTCAATAATATTTAGTCCTTTCCGAGCGGTTTCATGGTCAATATTCAAAGCAGGGAATAGAGTAAATATTTTGTCGCTTAAAGGCGAGAACAAAACACCTTTCTCTTGAGCTCTTTTCATGATCTCATTGGCATATCCGGCTCGCTCAAATTCCACACCGATTGCCAAACCCTTTGCGCGAATTTTTGCGGGATATTTGAATTTCATTCGTGAAAGGCGCTCAACAAAATATTTACTCATCTCATTTGTGTTTTTCTCCAACTGCTTTTTGTGCTTCACAATATATTTGATATTTGCAATAGCCGCCTCTACGCTTAAGGGGTGCCAGCCATATGTTGAATAAAAACTAAATTCGTACTCCATAGATTTTGCAACCTCCTCTATTGCAATGGTAGCGCCCAACCCGCCATATCCACCCGTGATACCTTTTGCCAAACACATAACATCCGGTTCAATTCCATAGTGTTCTGACGCAAAAAGTTTTCCTGTTCTGCCAAAACCGGTGGCCACCTCGTCCATAATGAGAAGTGCGCCATATTGCTTACATAGGTCTTTGGCGCGATTCATAAACTCCGCTGTTGGAATTTCTACGCCTAAGTTGCAAATTACCGGCTCCATAATCAGGGCGGCGATGCCGCCTTTTCTAAGAAGTTCCTCAAGCTTATCTGCCGCTTTCTCGTCAAGCGGCGGTTCTAATTTGTAGCAATCGGGCAGAAGGTTGCTGTACCAACTGCGAAAATCAGAAGAACCAACGCTCATGGCGCCAATTGAATGGCCGTGATAACTGCCTTCTATAGATATAAATTTATGTCTCTTTGTGTGCGACATTGCCGCTTGGAGCGCAATTTCCACAGCTTCGGTGCCGCCGGTGGCGCGAAAACTCTTTTGCAATTTTCCGGGCGTAATTTTTGCCAGGAGCTCCGCTAATTCCGCCCACGATTTATACAAAAAGGCAGGATTTACATAATCAGGCCCCTTGTACTGGCTGAGCCTCTTTTTTACTTCCTTGTTGTTCCAGCCGATATTTCCAACGCACCAGCCCATCAAAAAGTCTATGTATTTTTTGCTTTTGGAATCAAACAAAAAATTGCCGTCAGATTTTATGATTTCCAAATCCTCTGCCGGTAAATCTCTCACCAGAAATTTTTTGTCTGATTCTTTTAGTTTTATAATTATTGTGGTGTTTGCTTGAAAAAGTCAGAACTCACTTTACTCCTCATGGCTGTGGCTTCCCACGAATGGCGGCACACAGACTGGTTCGTAACCGCGAATCATCTTGCCGCTCGCATCTAGACCCTCGACCTTATAACACAGCTCTCGCTCGGTGGCTTCCGGCGTGAAATCGACACTATTGGGTCGAGCGCCAGGCCTCCGAAAGAGCTCCTCCCAGGGACCGTCTATCGAGAGAGCGCGGAAACAGCATATTCAATTGCGCTTTCCTCAGGAGACCACGTGAGCGCGATATAGCGTCCTCATTGCGGACTGACAGGTCAGCCTGACGATTTGAAACGGTGCGGTTTGAGTCGGTGACAGAGGAATCTCGGATGAGATCTTTGGAATCCGGCGGCGACTCGAGAGGCTTCTCGGTCCTGGTCATCAAGATCACTGTGGCTGCGGCCGCAACGATAAGGACGATTAGTGAGATCTTTAGAGCTCGTTTGGACATATGTTGTATCAGGGACGCTTCGAAGGAGATCGCGCACCTCGTAGCACCAAACAAACGGATGTTGGCAAGCTTGGCCTAGGGCCACCGTTCGCTGACATGACGATACAAGTGATCATCTGTGGGGCGCCCAGAAGTCCTTCATTCACTACTTTGAGAATAGCACGGCGTCAGAATTCAACAAGGGCACAACTCCCAGTCGCGCATCGCCTCAATGTACTTCACAATCAGCCGATACCTGACCAGCGTCACCGGTTCAACTTATCCCCAGGGGTCTAGTTCCCGAAAATCAGGCTCGTCTCGGGGATTGAGAGGGCCTTGAAAATATAGATTTTATGCGGCCTTCTGAAGGTCTGTGGGTTCAATGTGGATAACTCTTATGGTCTATTCTTGAAATAGTTCGGACGGTTTTCGCCGCCGCAGGCGGCGAGGAAAGCCTCCCGCGAAATTCCGAAGTTGCGGCTCCGCCGCGCTAATGCCTGACCCGTAGTGAAGCGTAGCTTCTACTACTGAGGACAATTTCAAGTTTTTCTTTGGCGGCAAAATACTTATCCCTATATTATATCAATCAAAAATAGATAGCCCATCGGTAACAATGCAAGAACCATGCTCAAAAGATATATTCGAACTGGGCGATGGCGGAAAAAATTTATCAGCGCTGCCAGAAAACTAAGAAAGGCAAGTCCCAAGGAGACATAAATGAGAGAAGCAAAAACAAATGAAAAAAATATCCCATAGCCCAGATCATATTTTCCAAATGATTCTGCGTTAATTGCCCATTTACTAAAAAAGAACAAACCAGAAACTACCACTGAAGCACTAAGAAAAAGATATGCAAGAATCTTTCCCGGCTTTGAAGAATATTGTTGATTTTGGTTATTACTTGGTGTGTCTTCCATAATAGTTAAAGGTGACAGGCCATGATTAAAAAATTACTCCCCAATCGGTAAACCCAAAACAAAATATACAAACCCAGCAACAAAAACCTGCAATAGTATTAAAGGAATGGGAAATAACAAAATTGACCACACATGAGAATACGGTGACTCATTAGAAATTTTAAGCAGTCGTTGTAAGTAAAATCCGAAAAAAATGACCAAGCCAAGCCCAAGAGGATATGCAAATAACAAAAAATTGATACCACTAGGATTTATCCAAGTTTGCAAAGCTAGGACTAATGGATATGGCCAAAGGAAAAATGTCATACTAAGTGCGTCTCCAAATTCACCAAATACAGCAAAACGGTTTAGAAAAATGCCGATAAATAAGATCGCGATAAAAATTAAGTATCCTATACTCATCCAAGTAGCCAAAGGATATTTAAGTATCAATTTTTTCATATAATTACTTTAACCGCCAATTTGATGCAACTGAAATTAGTTGGAAACCAGGTATAAGCACAAAAAGTACTATGACAAAAAGAGGTAAGTACATTACTAAATTAATTAATAATTTAAGTTTTCCAGTGGTTAGATCACTAATCTTAATCTTTACATCATCTTTATGCTTTTTTAGGTTTTCTTCAAACTCCTGCGCAATGGATTTTGAAAAATAAGCAAAGAGAGTAACAGCAATTACAATGGGAATAATGACAAAAGTTGAGTAAGGACTGATTTTTAGAAGAAAAGAAGTAGAATTAGATTCACTAAAAGCATTGTTGAGTGTCGGATATACAAAAAAGTGTAGATATAAGAGTATTGAACTTTGAATGACTGCGAAAAGTACAAAAAACTTTTTTGTTTGTTTGAAAAAAGTATATGCCTTTTCTTTTTCTATAATACGATTACGATTCTCTATGAAAGATATAATAACCAAAACTAGAACTATATACGGTAAAATATCGTAAAAATTTTCTTGCATATATATGATTAAAAATTTTCTTTTCCCAAAAACAGAATCGCCAACTGGTTTTTTCGCCCAGAAAACCTTATGATTTGGTCGCCGAGCCCCGCACCAGAGCAAGCTCGGTGCGGGATAAACTCCGCGAGGCAACTTCCGACCCAAATCTGAAATGGTGGACCATGTGAGAATCGAACTCACGTCTCCGCAATGCGAATGCGGTGTATTGCCACTATACTAATGGCCCGTCGGGGCATTGAGAATTGAACTCAATCTTCACCCTCCCGAAGGGTGTGTACTGCCGGTATACTATGCCCCGTATGTGCCTTCCCCCTCTTCCAGAGGGGTGCGACACCCCTGGGTTCATTATATAAACTCCCCAATGATAGAACCCTTACTTAATCCTTCGGATTAAGTAACCCAATATTTCTTCTTTGTCATTTTGTCCCTTTTTGTTTCCAGTTTTTCTCTTTCTTTTCTGGAGATTTCGGATAATTTTTTTAATTTTTCGTCGGATAGCTTACCCAGTTTTTCAATTTCTTTTTCCAAAAAATCCCGCTTGTTTTTCTTCGGGTCTTCCAGCACATAGCCGAGCAGAACGTCCAAAACTTGCCCCACTCTTGGCCCTTGCCCTATTTTCAAAACCTTCATTACGTCGTTGCCAGAAACTTTGAGCATTTTCGGAGAGATGGGATCTTTGCTCACTTTTTCAATCAAGTACTTTAAGTGCCTCAATTTGTAGGGTTCTGCCTTGGGAACTCCAGAGCCGATTCTGTCTGCCTGTCTCACCTGCAAAAGCTCTTCCATATTTTCAGGGCTCACCTGCCTTACCAGCCGTCTTACCGAGGATGTCCCTACTTCGCCGACATTGTAGTAAAAAAGATGGTATCTGACAAGCTTGGCTATTTTTTCAATGTCTTTTTTGGCAAACCTCAAGCGGCTTAAAATTTGAGCCGTCATTTTGGCGCCAACGACCTCGTGATTGTAAAAAGTAGAATCGGGCCCTTCTCCTTTTTTCACCCTCGGCTTGGCTATGTCGTGCAGTAGGGAGGCCAGACGAACGTCTCTGCTGAAGTTCTGTTGAGCGGCATACTTTAGGGCATAAAGGTTGTGGTGATAGCAGTCGTAAATGTGGTGTTTGTTTTGCCCCACTCCGTAGCCCTCTTCCAATTCTGGAACAATATATCTTAAAAGGCCAAGCTCTCTTAACAGTTCCACGCCCTCTGCCGCCTTTTCTGTCATAACGATTTTTACGAATTCGTCTCTGATTCTTTCCTTGGAAATCGCCTGCAGCCAGGGAGAGTTTTTTTTAATTGCGTCAGCCGTTTTTGGCTCGATAGCGAACCCCAAAGCCGTAGCCAACCGGACAGCTCTCATCATTCTCAAAGCGTCTTCATTAAAGCGATCTTGCGGATTTCCAACAGACCGAATAACTTTACTTTTAAGATCTTTTTGCCCCGAGAAAGGATCGGTTATTTCAAGTTTACTGTCAGCGGCTATTGCGTTTATAGTGAAATCTCTCCTTGCCAAGTCCTCTTTAAGCGAGTTGGCGAACTCAACTTTGTCTGGGTGTCTTTTGTCGGTATATTTTGCCTCTTTCCTGAAAGTCGTAACTTCCACTTCTTTAAGTTGGGCTTTGGTGCCGCCAGTTTGAACTGTTACCGTGAAGAATTGGTTGCTATAAAAACTTTTCGGAAATACTTTTTGAATTTCTTCTGGTTTTGCCGAAGTCGCCACATCCCAATCGCCAGGTTCCACGCCGCGCAACAAATCCCTCACGCACCCGCCGACAACGTAGGCCTCAAAGTCGCTTTTCTGTAATTTGTTAATAACTTCTTTTACTTGGGCAGGGATTTTCATGTTAAAACGCAAACAAGAATACAGAATTATGAATTAAGAATTAAGGGTGAGAATATAGGGTTCAGAATAAAGGGGGTTTCTCTAAATTCTTTATTCAAAATTCCCATTCTTTATTCCTAATTCTAATTGATTTTCTTGTTTTTTTCAATTTTTGTGGTAGAGTAGGCTTGCGCGCCTGTAGCTCAACCGGATAGAGCGGCGGTCTTCGGAACCGCAGGCTGTAGGCTCGAATCCTACCAGGCGCACCATGGGGAAATTTTCAATTTTCAATTTTCAATTTTCAATTTTGTTTATAACGATTATTCTGGGAATCTTGCTCATGCCTTTGGTTTCTTTTGCGGCTGGGCTCGTGCCTTGCGGAGGGCAAGATGAGCCAGCGTGTCAGCTTTGTCACATCTTTGTTCTTTTCCAAAACGTAGTTCAGTACCTTTTAACCAGGATTGTTCCACCCTTAGCCATTTTAATGATAGCCATCGGCGGGTTTATGTATGTGTTTGCCTACTTTGGCGTGGTGGCAAAGGGAGGAGAGGGGGGTCCAGCTTTGCTTTCAAGAGCCAAGCAAACCTTCACTTGGACAATAATCGGATTGGTTTTGATTTACGCCGCTTGGATAATTGTCAGCTTGTTCTTTGATGTAATCGGAGTAATGGAGTGGACTGGTTTGGCAGACGGCGGCTGGGCAGTGGTTGATTGCCCGCTATAATAGAGCCCGCAAAATTACTTCGTTAATTAAACTCGCTTCGCGAGTTCTCCTGTCCACCCTCCTAAAGGAGGGGAACAGGAGCCCTGGGTCTGTTGTATAACCACCCCAAGGTAGACCCGCCCCGCCCTCTAAGCTGTTGGACAAGCTCATTGAGAGTAATTTAAGTGTATAGCTTGATTTACTCTGCGCCGACAATTGCGAAAACAAATACAACTAAATGATAGCTGAAAAAATTTGTTTTCGCAATAAATTTGCTCCTTGAAATTTCTACAAAAAGAAAAAGGGTTCGCTACCTTACGATAGCGAACCCGTGGAACCCGTTGCGGATTCATGCTTGCTTGCGTGCGAGGAACTCGCGCCCCTTGCCGACATCCGTGTTGACCGGAACGTTCTGCTCGCAAAGCGGACAAGTTGCCTCGTCCCACGCGTCGAGCTTCACGTTCACGAGCGATGTGAGCTTCGGAACGTCTGCCA
This sequence comes from Parcubacteria group bacterium Gr01-1014_30, assembly GCA_007376185.1. Classification (GTDB taxonomy): domain Bacteria; phylum Patescibacteriota; class Minisyncoccia; order Minisyncoccales; family 2-12-FULL-40-12; genus VMFS01. Next base: position 47,420 of record VMFS01000001.1, on the reverse strand, counting down.
CATCTTGCGGCGTGATTCCTCCGCGGTTGCAGAGGACTCCGAGACCAACGACGTTGCCGCCGATGGCTCGCGTGGCTTCGACCACTTTCTTGGCAGAGCCGCCAGTGGTGAGAACATCTTCCACCACCAGAACATTCTTGCCAGCGATGAGCTTGTCGTAGCCACGCTTGATGACGAAGGCGTCTCCGCCTTCGGACTTCTCGGCGTAGACTCCGAACACTTCGTGGCCGTTCATTTCGGAGAGATGATGTGCCGTCCACTGCGAGAGAATCACGCCGCCGATTGCTGGGGCGATGACCACTTGCACGTTGTCATCCGCGAACCGCTCGGCGATTGCGCGGCAGAGGCGGGACGTTTCCGCAGTGTGCGGATAGACCGCATCCTTGTTGACGTATGCCGTGCCGTGTAGCCCTGACGTGTAGACGATGTGGCTGTCGGCGATGACCGCTCCGACCTTGCCGAGGACTTGCAGAACTTCTTGCTCGTTCATGATTTCACCTCCTTTCTATCGGTGCTGGTTGATGAGATCGCGGAGCTTCTCGGTCTCGCGTCGAGCCACTTCCGCGAAGTCCGCGCCTTTCGAGGCGAAGATGATGCCACGCGAGGAGTTCACGATCATGCCCTGTCCGCGGCTGTTCTTGCCCGCGGAAACGGTCTTCTCCACGTCGCCACCTTGCGCGCCGATGCCCGGAATGAGAATCGGCATATCGCTGACGAGTCCGCGGACTTCGCGGAGTTCATCGGGATACGTTGCGCCCACGACGAGCGCGCAGTTGCCGTTCTTGTTCCACTCGCTTGCTACACGACGCGCGACGAAGCGATAGAGCGGCTCGCCGTTCACGGACAAATCCTGAAACTCGCCCGCGCCCGGATTGGAAGTGCGACAAAGCACGATGACACCCTTCTCCGCTCGTGCGAGGAATGGCTGAAGCGCTTCGGCTCCGAGATACGGATGCACTGTGATTGCGTCCGCACGCAGAAAGCCGAATGCCGCATCCACGTAGCCCGCGTTGGTATTGCCGATGTCCGCGCGCTTCGCGTCGAGAATCACCGGAACGTCTGGCGCCATCAGATGGATGTTCTCGATCGTATGGCGCAAAGCTCTCATACCCTCTACGCCGTGCGCCTCGTAAAACGCGGCGTTCGGCTTGTAGGCGCACACGAGGTCTTTCGTTGCCTCAACGATCTTGTTGTTGAAGTCAACTACGGTCTCTATGTAGTCCTCCCGACGATCCGTTTTTACCGATTCTGGAATCTTGCCAAACTCGCTGTCGAGTCCGACGCAGACGAAATTGCCGCGAGACCACTGGGCTTCCAGCATCTGTCGGAAGTTTCGGTCATTCATGTCGCTGTCCTCCTGTTTTTAGTTGGGAATGTACGATTTAAGCCCGACAATCGGGCTTAATACCAAAATCACATTACAAGAAATGTCAATAATAATCAAGCCAAAACGAAAAAAGAACTTCGCGAATTTCTTTCCAAATTATTATCCCTTTTTCTTTTTGCCCCCTCCTTCCGCCGCACCCGAGCGGATTTGGAGAAGTTTCAAAATTGCGTTAGCAATTTTTCAGAAAATGGTTTCGAGCCGTACTGTAAAGATACACAGAGCAGTTGACATTTCTTTTGAGTAGTGTATAATGGCTCTAGACAGTATAAGTCGTTGGATATCTTAAGTAAGCTTAAAAAGCCAAAGCCCCGTAATACAACTTCCAGCGCGCTCCGCGCGCAAATCGCCGCAGGCGACTGGAAGATGATATACGGGGCAAAGTTAAGTAGAAAGCGGCTTAGAAGTCAAAAAAGGTCGCTTTTTATTTAACACTCAAATTACATGGCATTTCAAAAGTTTGACGAAAACCGCTCAGGCGGCTTCCAAAGGCAGATGTACGACGTAACCGAAATGAACATCAAATGCAAGGACTGCGGAACTCCGGTTACCCAACTGCCTTTTCAGCCAGACCCGGCGCGCTTGGACACCATCAGGTGTCAGGACTGCATGAGAAAGTTTCGTGACAGCAGACCTAGGAGATTCTAGTATCTCGCGAGCAGCGCAAAAACCCCGCTTATAGCGGGGTTTTTGGTTTATAAAAGTTAAAAAAGCGACTTTTGACTTGACGGTGCTGGTTTGCCTTCAGAGAAAATTTTAATTTTCCCGTAAACACCGTCGTAGCCCGGAGAAATTTGAACTTTGCCCTCTCGCACTCTTTCAACGCCTTCAGCTATTTTTGAAGATGAGGCCTTTTCTAAATCTTGGCGAGAAACGTTCAGCAAAACTTCAAACTCAGAACCAAATTTTTCAGTTAAGGTTTTGTATTCAGACTCAACTTGTTTGGCGCCTGGCAATACGCCCAGAGCGTCGGCAATTATTTCCTCTAAAGGAATCAAGCTTTTGAAGGGGATGGCTTGGGGTGGCTTTGAACCATCTGGCCTGTCGGCTAATTCCTCAATCCTGTTCAGCACACCGATCGTTAAGTTTTTACCGCATTTTGGGCAAATGTTTTGTGATTTTTTTGACTCCTCAGGCGCCAAACTTACTTGGCAAAGACGATGGCCGTCCCAATGGTATTTTCCTTCCTCGGGGAAAAACTCAACCGTGTATAAAAGTTTTTGCGGGTTTTTATTCTTTATAGCTTCAGCGATTGCGGCAAAAGAAAGTTCTGTGTCAAAAACGTTTGCTTCCCTGCCTATTTTTCTGGCAGAGTGGCTGTCGCTGTTTGAAATAAGAGTTATTTTATCTAGAGTCGACAACCGCCAGTTCATACCTGGCGAGCTTGATAAACCTGTTTCAATGGCGTAAATATATTTGGAGTATTCTTCAAAACATTCTTCAATTGAGTCAAAACCGGATTTTGACCCGAAGATGCTGAACCAAGGCGTCCACGCATGAGCCGGAACGACTAAACATTCTTCTGAAACGTTCAAGACAATTTTGGCCAGCTCTTTTGCGTCAATTCCCAAAATGGGCCTGCCGTCAGCTTTCAGGTTGCCTATCCAGCTCAAGTTAGCGTTAATTTTTTCCGCCGACTCAAGCGAAGGAGCGAAAATCAAAATGTGGATTTTACGAACTTTATTTTTTTTTGAGTAAATACAGCTGATTTCTGTCGTAAGAATAAACCTGGTGCCGCTGGCGGAATTCTTCAGTTTATAAAGCCCGGGCTCTTGTTCCTCCAATTTTTCTTTCAGCTCTTTGAACCATTCTGGATGCGTGAAGTCGCCACAACTTAAAACCTTAATGCCTTTTAGCTTTGCCCACTTGTCAAGCTGTTCCAAGTTCATCTCCTTTGAGGTCGCTCTCGAGTATTTTGAGTGTATATGAAAGTCAGCGACGAATTGCATAATCTTACAGAATTATTTTAAGTGCTCTTTTAGTATATCTTTTAGAACGTCGTCTGGAATAATAGGCCTTTGGCCCTGAGGAGTCCTGCCGGGGTAGCGCCAGGCACTGATGATTTTAACGCCTTTTGGTCTTTTCAAAATTACGTACATAGTCCAAACCTCAGTTGGCCGTTTCTTGGTACCAGCTATCTGCATATTGGCGATTGTTCCATCAACAATGCCTTCTTCTTTTCTGTTGGGTTTTCTCAACACTCTCAGAACTCTTTTTTCCGACAGCTGGTAATAACGCATTTTTTGTTTTGAGTGCGTAGTCCAGAAAATTTTACCCATACCCCGTATATCATCTTCCAGTCGCCTCCGGCGGTTTTGTGTTTCTCTTTGGAAAAACGCACTGGAAGTTGTATTACGGGGCATACCTTATTTCAAAGTCGTCAAACTCTCCTTTATATTCCTCAAACTCAAAGTCAACATTGTCAACCCTTGCTAAAATTGTGCCTGTTCTTGCCCAATTAATCATTTGTTCAACTCTGTCTTTTTCTCCTTCAGCAATTATCTCCACTCTGCCGTCTGGCAAGTTCCTAACCCAGCCCTTTACCTTAAGCTTCCGGGCTTTTCTCCTGGCGCTGTCGCGAAAAAGAACGCCTTGTACACTTCCAGAAACAAAAATGTGCGCCTTGGCTTTTTCCATTACTTTCTAAAAAATTTTTCTTCGGCAAACCGCAGGCCGGCTAGGACAATAACGGCCAACAGAGCAACAAAGACCGAGGGCAAATAGAGCTTCGCTCCAACGGCAACTCCGACTGCTGCCGTCACCCATAGGCCCGCGGCCGTCGTTAAGCCCTCAACGTGGAAACCGCGGAAAATAATCAGTCCCGCTCCCAGAAAACCTATCCCCACGGCAATTTGGCCGATTATGCGAGTAGGATCAAAATCCACTGCCGCCTCATTTTTAAAAACGTTGAAACTTTCGAAGGCGACTATTACAAAAAAACAAGCTCCCAAAGCAACCAAAGAATAGGTTCTGAGGCCGGCCTCCTTCTTCTTGTATTCTCTTTCCAGGCCGATAAATCCACCCAAAAGAGCGGCCAAAAGCAACTGAATAAAAATCTCCATAAAAGCTTAGAGTTTAGGGTTTAGAGTTTACGGTTTATAGTTTAGAGTTTATAAACTTTGTATCCTTCACGGACTTTCTGTTCAACCTTCGTTCCGACCGAGTCGCCAGATTTGGCTTTTTCAACTTTTTTGTGATCAATCTCCATTGACGAGATCTCCTGTGAAAAATCGGTTTCCCCGCCGACGAATCTAATGGTATCACCAATATTAAGGCCGCCAGTCAAATCAATAACGGCAACGGCTATGTTGGAAAAATAGTGGCTTACTTTGCCGATTGGTTTCCCTTCCGACAAAGGAGTTTTTTGCGCCATGTTTGGTTAGTTTTGTAATGCTCCGACCTTTTTATACCTTGTGGTTGTTCTTTTTCTCTGCCTTAACCAAGGCTATAAGTTTTTTAACCAGTTCTTTTGGGCTTCTTTCGTAAATAATTTTCGTGAAGCCGCGGTGAGGCCCCAAAGCAAGCTGCCTTATTTTGTCGGCGGTGCCGCCAGAGCCCTCTAAAACCGCAATGGGCTTTTGAATCTCAAAGGCCGTGGCAAATTCGTGCAGAGTGCCTATTCTGCCGCAAACTATTATTACGCCGTCGGCCGATTTTGTCATAAGAACGTTGCGGCCCACATAGTCGGCGCCCGTGTAAATCATAACATCAAAAGCGTCCAAAGGCAGGCGGTATGTTTTTAAGTGTTCCTTTTCGGAGGAAGCTGGAGAAAAACCAATGGAAAAACCGCCCTCACTCTTGCATCCCTGAGCCGCGTAGTAAGGGACTCCAGTGGTGGCGCCGGTAACCAAGTTGCAGCCCTGGCGAGCAACTTCTCGCCCCACTTCCTTAGACAGTTCTTTAATGCCTGAACAGCAGTGCGTCATATGAGCCGCACCTGAAACGACTATTTCAAAGTTTTCTCCCCTTTTCATGTTTTTATTTTACCATAAGTTCGTTAATCAAAAAACCCGGACGCAAGCCGACCGGGTTTTTTGAAGAGGGGGCGGTCTCGCTGAATTCGGTTAATTTGGAATTCCCTGGAGTTGGACCTATCCAGACAGCTACATCTAACCTCTTTCTCCGAGTCCCGTGTCCTTAAGGAATAAATCCCGCACCCCCTCGGCTATTAGATTATACAACCGCCAAAAGTTTGTCAACCGCGCTTTGTCCACAGGATATTCACAATTACCCTCGTATCTCAGTTCCAATTTTTTGTCCAAGCAGAAGTTTTACCAAATTTCCCTTTTTAAAAACGTCAAACACAATTACCGGAATTTTGTTGTACATAGCTAAGGTCAAGGCGGTCAAATCCATTACTTTTAGCCCCATTTTTACCATATCAAGGTGGGAGATAGACGGCAGGAACTTGGCGTTTTTGTTGGTTTTAGGGTCGCTCTCGTAAACTCCTCTTACTTTGGTGGCTTTCAAAATAACTTTAGATTCTATTTCCGAGGCGCGGAGCGCAGCTGCCGTGTCCGTGGAAAAATAAGGGCTTCCCGTGCCTCCGGCAAAAATTACAACTCTACCTTTTTCAAGGTGCCTCAAGGCCCTACGGCGAAAGAATGGTTCAGCCACCGCTTTCATCTCAAAAGACGTCATGACTCTCGTTGCCAAGCCGAATTTTTTTTCAAGTATGCTCTGCAAAGCCAAGCCGTTAATCACGGTTCCAAGCATGCCCATGTAATCTGCTGTTGAGCGGTCAACGCCAAAGTGGGATAATTTTTCTCCTCTAACAAAGTTTCCTCCGCCGATGACAACTGCAGTTTGGCAGCCGAGGTCGCTCGATGACTTAATTTCTCCGGCTATGTATTCAGCCGCTTTTACGTCAAGACCAAAACCTCCCCGCCCTCCCAAGGTTTCGCCCGACAACTTAAGCAGTATTCTTTTGAACCTAGCTTTTTCCGGCATTTCAGTGCGCCGTTCGCTGAACGCTTTGCGTTCCTCTCACGCCCAAACGAAGCGACGGGTGCGAGCTGAGCGTAGCTTAGTGAGCGCCTCGCTTCGCTGACGCGGAACTCGGCAGTTGAGCCATTGAGCGGCAGACCTTGCAGCTGTCACAGCCGCACTTGATTATTTTGGTCATGGTGGCCAAACGATTTCCCAGGATTCTGGCAACTTTTTTGTCGGATTCGGAAAACTCTTTTCTGTTTTTCCCGTGGCCCGTAACGTAAACCACACCAAAAGGGGAGCCGGCGTCAAACTCGGGGCCTTCTCCTTGTATAGGGTATGGTATGCCAACTGGTATCATACCAAAGTTAATGAGCGGCGACAACAAGGAAAAAAGAGCCACTTCTTCTCCCCCGTGCAGGGAGCCCGAAGCGCAAAAAACCGAAACCGGCTTGTTGACCAGCTTTCCTTCAAGCCACACGGGCGAGAGCTGATCTAAATACTGCTTTATTTGAGAGGCGAAAGAGCCAAAGTGCACGGGCGTGCCAATGGCAACGCCGTCGGCCTCAATCAAGTCCTCAACCGCGGCTTCTTCAAATTCCTTTTCAAGCATTTCTTTATCCCGTTTCATTCTCGGGTTTTTTTCAAAAACCTCATCTGCCACCAGCTCTTTCACTCTTTTTATTTCAACTTCAGTGCCTTCAACCTCTTTTGCCCCTTTGGCGATTTCCTTTGCCACTTTCGCCAAACTGCCCCCCAAACTGTAAAACACTATTAAGATTTTTTGCTTCCCTGTATCCATGTAAGTATTCTCATTATAAAAACAAACGTCACAAAAATAAAGAGCAGCAAAGACAAAGGCGGCAGAAAATAAGGCCAGCTTGAAAAGGCCAGCCATCCCCTCCATTTAAGGAGAGCGAAGTGCACAGTGGCCAGCAAAAGCGCCAAGTACCCCAATCGTTGAACAAAAAGCCAGACAGAAGTCGCCATTCTTTCGGCAACGAATGATAAAGAAGCAAAGGCCACGACCGAAAAGACAAGAAACGCCAAAATACCAAGAATAAAGGGCAAGTCGACAAACGATGGGTACAGATATAAAAATCCCCACGTTGAATGAAGCACAATCAAATAAAACCCGAAAAGCCCGTAGTACTTGCGGAGCCCCTTTTTTGCCTCCCATGTCTCTGGCCAGAAATGCGCCATAGAACCAAAAAGATAAGCCATGGCAATTAGAGCGGTTCCCGAGACGGCAACCCCCGAAAAAGAAAGCTTAACGTAAACCTCGCTCAAAGGCGCACCCCAACGTCTTAAGTAAAGCCAGGCAGCCGAAAACAAGAAAATTACAAAACCTGCCAAGATAGCGTTTTTCCATTCTCTAGCCATTGGCGCATTATACTAAAATTTTTAACAAATATGAACATGCAATCAGGCACCACCTCGTTAAGCAGGTTATATACCAATGATTGTCCATATGCATATTTATTAGTATATTAGAGATTGAAGAACTTTCTTAGGTAAGTATCGTCTTCTATTCTGCTAACTTCCAAAAACTGAACCTGTTTTTTACTTAATCCAAGAAATTCCTTAAGCAATTTTACTTCCTCCTTACAGTCAAACGCGTGAACCCAAACACTCCTTTGAAGAAAGTAGAATCCCCACTCCTTTAACTTCCTTCTTAAAACGTTGCGAATAAATCCCGTGCTATTGGGAATATCGAAAATGACCAATCTATACCTTCCGTCCCACTTTTTTGGCCTTTCAATTTCCAAATCGTTTATTTGATACTTCCCGGCCATCTTTTTTCCTTCTTTGGTCAAGGCAATAATAACATCATGGCCATCTTTTTTTATTTCAACCAGCCCCCTGTTCTTTAAGTAGTTAAATGATCTACGCGCTTTCTCTTTGGATAAATCTTTGCGTATCTTTGAGAGATTTTTAGCTATCCTCAAAGAAAAGTGTGGATTAGAAGCTGCAATGTAAATTACTCCCGCTAAAAGCAAATATTTTAAGGTTTCCTTAGAATAGTATTTTATTTTTATTTTCGTAACCTTTCGCATTAGCTTGTACTAATAATTATGCATATGCTTATTTATTAGTATATTACTATTCTTGCTGAGGTCAAGATTCAATCACTGTAGTCGAGTTGATTTTTGAGAAAATTTATAGTACTTTAGAGAGAGATACACGGGCTAGAGATGAACAAGTACATACAAGAGCTGGAGGCTAGAAATAACCAGCAAAAAGGAGAGTATATCAAAAGTTTTTTTCAGCAAAGAAACATCCCTTTTTCTGTTCAGCAGTTTAAAACGCTATTGGCAAGAGGACAAAACATTATTGTTGATTATCCTTTTAACAAAAGCTACGGCGGCAAAAGAACTCTTTTGACTGCCCATTATAACGCTTGGTTCAGGACGCCGGGAGCCAACGATAACGCTTCAGGCGTCTCTGTGCTTTTGGGCTTTTTGGAACGTTTGTTGCAAAGACCAAAAAACGCTCAGCTTAGATTTATTTTCTTTGATTTGGAAGACGGCTGGGCCGTTCGTGGCGGGTCAAAAGTGTACGTGAAAGAGTTTGGCATAGCTGATTTGGAAAAAGTTTACAATTTGGAAGGCGTGGGTATGGGGCGCATGCTGTTGTTTTGGCCAAGCACAAAGACGGGTCGGTTGAAGCCGGTATCGCAGATTGCTGAAAATTTAGGATTTTCCGTTATCCACTTGCCTTTGAGCAGAATACCGCTAATCAGTTTTCCAGTTGAACGCGGCTTCGTTTCAGACCACCATTCTTTTATTGAAGCTGGTTTTGAGCAGGCCGTTTCTTTAACTACCTTTCCCAAAGAAGACACGCCTTTTTTAGAGCCACTCTTTAGAGGTAAAGCTAAACTGCGATTTGCCTTTGAACTTTTAAGGTATAACCTATTGGGCAGAGGCAAAGTTCCGAAAATTATGAAACATTACCATAACAGAGATGACCGCTCAGAGTTTATTGAAGAGCAGAACTTGCAAGACATTTTAGAGCTTATTTGGCATTCTACTTAGTTCAAGCATTATGGAACTCTCAACTCCCGTTGAAAAAGTGCCGCGAGTTGGGCCCTGGTATCAAAAACGGCTAAAGCGCTTGGGCATCAAAACGGTGCGCGACATTATTTTTCACTTTCCTCACCGCTACGAGGACTTCTCAAATCTTATTCCGATAGCTCACATTGAAGAAGGCGGCCCCGCCTTCGCTGAAGCTTCCTCGGGCAAGCCTTTTTGTTTTCAGGGCGAAATCACCGACCTAAAAAACATAAGGACTTTCAGGAAAAGAATGGTTTTGACCCAAGCGACCTTAAAAGACCAAACCGGAACTTTAAAAGCAATTTGGTTCAACCAGCCGTATTTAATTAGCACTTTCAAAAAGGGCGACTACGTTTGTTTGGCTGGCAAAGTGACCAAAAAAGGAAGGGCTATGTATTTATCAGGCCCGGCTTATGAGAAAATCCGAAATCCTAAATCCGAAGTTCTAAACAAACTCCAAATTCCAAATTCCAACTTAACGCATACAGGACGTCTCATTCCTGTTTATCCGGAAACCGAAGGACTGTCGTCAAAGTGGCTGAGATTTATAGTAAAACCCGTGCTTTTGGAAATAAAAGACAAGTTGCCAGATCCCTTGCCCCAAACAATAAGACAAAAGTTTGATTTTTTGCCTCTTAACCAGGCCTTGTGGCAGATTCATTTCCCCGACAATCTTGAGTCCTCGCAAGAAGCTAAAAAACGCTTCGCTTTTGAAGAGTTGTTTGAACTATCTATTTTTGTTTTGCGAGAACGACTGAAACTTGCGAAAGAAAAAGCCCAGGCCGTACCGCTTAATTTGGGAGTGATTAAAGAGTTTGTAGGAGGATTGCCTTTTAAGTTAACTTCAGCTCAAAAGAAAGCCGCTTGGCAGATTTTAAAGGACTTGGAAAAACCAAGACCCATGAACCGTTTGCTGGAGGGTGACGTGGGTTCCGGTAAAACCGTGGTTGCGGCAATTGCAATTTTGAATGTCGTCAAAGCCGGCTTTCAAACCGCGTTTATGGCGCCAACTGAAATTTTGGCAAACCAACATTACGACACTTTTGACAGACTGCTAGCCGTGTTTGATATAAAAGTAGGTCTTATGACTGGCAAGAAAAAAATCAAAGAAGAAGCCGACGTTACCGTAGGAACGCATGCTTTGATTCAGGAAGGGGTGAAGTTTCCGAATCTTGCCCTTGTGGTTGTGGACGAACAGCACCGCTTCGGAGTAGAGCAAAGGGCCCGCCTCTGCCGAGGCTACGGCGGGCAAGCAAAACTCATTCCGCACCTGCTTTCTATGACCGCAACCCCCATACCGCGCACTTTGTCTTTGACGGTTTTTGGCGACCTTGACTTGTCTCTGCTTGATGAAATGCCCGAGGGCAGGAAAAAAGTAATCACAAAAATAGTGAAACCGCAAGAAAAAAGAGAGACCTACGAGTTTATAAGAGAAAAAGTAAAGGCAGGAAGGCAGGTCTTTGTGATATGCCCGAGAATTGAACCCTCCAAAACTTCTAATGGCCAATTAAACGGGCAGGTTAGTCAAAGGCAGTTCAGTTGGTTGGACGTAAAAGCGGTGAAACAAGAGTATGAGAAGCTCTCCAAAGACGTTTTTCCCGACCTGAAAGTCGGCATGCTTCACGGCAAAATGAAAACAAAAGAAAAAGAACAAGTTATGCAGAACTTCAAAGAAGGGGAAATAGACGTGCTCGTGGCAACGTCGGTGGTTGAGGTTGGAGTTGACATACCCAACGCCACCATAATGCTTATTGAGGGAGCGGAGAAGTTCGGCTTGGCCCAGCTTCACCAGTTTCGCGGCAGGGTTGGGAGAGGGCAAGAGCAGTCCTGGTGTTTTTTGTTTACCGAATCACCGGGCTTAATCACCAATAGGCGTTTGCGCGCTTTAGTGTCTTCAGACAGCGGGTTTGAGTTGGCTGAAAAGGATCTGAAGATAAGGGGACCTGGCGACTTTTCCGGGCAGAGGCAGTGGGGTCTGCCAGATTTGGCAATGGCTTCCTTAGCTGACGTTTCTTTGGTTGAGAAAGCGAGAAACGAAGCAAAAGACATTTTGCACTTGGACCCGGAATTAGAAAAATACCCCTTATTAAGGGAGAGGTTAAGAGAGTTTAGGGAAAGAGTGCATCTTGAGTAAGAATCTAGAATTTAGAATATAGAATCTGGAATTGGAATACAGAATGTGGAATAGAGGGAAGGCCTCCCTAAATTCAAAATTCAAGATTCTGAATTCTAAAAGTGCGAAAATCTATGATTTTCGCACTTTTTCGGTTGACCAGAAACCCATGTATTTAGCCAGCATCAAACGGGTCTGAGCGTCAAGAGCCGGGAGCGCGGAGAAAAAAATCATCATCACCGGGACCAGAAGCCACCCTAAACCGAAAACCAAGTATCTAAAGCGGCCCAAGTCCAGGGGTTTGGGCGGCAAAAGCATAATGCTCAGATAAGCCGAAATCGCCAATCCCAGTATGCTCAAGGTAAGTATTCTGCTGACAATCTTTGGCAGATTATAAGAGATGAGGGCTTGTGAAAAATCAGGTCCTCCCAAAACCAGAGGTAGCCAACCTAAAAGAAATATTAAGATGGGCGCGGTTGCCCACGAAAAATGGCCGGCTATTACTTCTGACCCAAGCGAAAATTTCCTTGAAAGAGGAATCTTTTTGTTCTTTAAAAAACCGAAAAGAAAGTAGGGAATCTCAACAACACCCCACGCCCATCTTCTTTGTTGGCGGTAAGTGTTGACAACCGTCTTAAAAAAGTTTTTCGCGCAGTTTGCGTCCATGGAAACCAGGTAGTAAAGAGGCTGTACCCTGTAGTCTCCATCATAGTGCAAAAAACACTGCCAAAAAATTCTGGAGTCGTCCGAAACCACGTTGGTCTGTTTGAAACCGACTTCAAAGAGGGCTTGGAATGGAAGAGCGTGCGAGGAAAAGCTGATGAGTTTGTCGGGCCTTTCTTGGTTCATGGTGTGCCAAAAACTCGCCGAAAAAGCGAAAATTTGAGAAAAAATAGGGGCTTGCCAGACGTTGTTTATATAAAGGGGTAAGGGCTGAAAACTTGTGCGCAGAGGCCTTTTTGCGGTTAAGTAGTGCCATGTCAGACAGCTGAAGTATTTTGGAAAAACTTGGCAGTCGGCGTCAAAAGAGGAAACAATGACGTTCTGGTATGGAATTGCCAGCTTATCTATAACTTGCTCTTTGGCTTTTTTTGCGGCCCAGGTCTCGTTTGAGCCGTGCCCTGGAATTTCGCCAGGCAGGTCGTCCGGGTGCCAAGTAATCAGTAACCTGAAAAATTTGGAGCCGAACTCCTCTTGAATTGCCGAGGCAACGATTTGAGCGTGTTGGCTTACCCTTTCTTCGCATCCCAGGACAACAATCAGTTTATCTTTTGGGTAGTCTGATTTTTGCAAAGCCAAAAAACTCTCGCGGATTATCTCTAGTGACTCAAGATACATAGGGAAAATAACCAAATGATATATGTCTTCCCAGTCTCCAAACTTCAAACCCTTAAGTTTTTCAAGCCAGTCAATTTTTTCATGCTCTCGCATTTTTTTGTAGCCGCCCCTTAGGTGAAAATAAAGATAAACCGACTTTGTCAGCCAGTACAAAACGAAAGCAATGATAAAAAAAGATATCCAAATAGGCCTTTTCCAGGAAAGGAAAACAACCAAAAAAAGAGCTCCCCAAGCGAGACCCCCAGGAAGCATCTCAAAGGTTCTGTAGATCGTTCTTTGCCTTCTTTGGGCAATATCCGAGGCCTTGCCGACTTTCAGGTAGTTGTCAGCAAATAGGCGCGCGTTTTTATTCACCCCGTTAGAAGTTTGCATACGCGTTATCAACCAAAAAGACCCAAGGCCTTTTTTTTTGACGTAGGTGTGACCAAATAGAGTAGTTGTTCAAGATTTGACGTGCTTGATTATGGCAAACTTCTAACAGGGTTCACTATAAAACTTTCTTGACTTTTTCTATAATTTCTGCGGGAGTGAAGTGAGCTTTAATTAGATAATCAATGGCTCCTAGGCTAAGTCCTTTGTCAACGTCTTCTCTTTGCCCTAGATTGGAAAGGATTATCACCGGAATGCGTGAAAGCTGGTCGTCGTTTTTTATCTTTGACAGGAGTTCAAAGCCGTCAATACCGGGCAGTATAAGGTCCAACAGAACTAAGTCAGGTTTTTCTGACACGACTTTTTTAAAACCTTCTTCTCCATCCACGGCTTGCGGAGTTTCGTACCCTTCCTTTTCAAGTTTTCTGGCAATCAGCTCTCTTAAAAATTTATCGTCCTCGATGATCAATATTTTTTTCATAAAAAGTGTTGATTAAGATAATACTGAGCAGAGCGAAGTACTTTACTTACCTATTTGATTGACCACTTTGTCAACTACTTCCTGCGGGTCAAACTCTGTTTTTATCAGCCAGTCTTTGACACCCAGCTCTTTAGCTTTGTCAATCTCCACTGGCTGCCCCGAGTTAGAAATAATGATCACGGGCATCTCTCTTAACTGGTCGTCTTTTTTCATTTCTTCCATAACCTCAAAACCACCAAGCTTGGGCATAACGACGTCAAGCAAAACAAGGTCGGGCTTGAACTGTTTCATAGCCTTTAACCCTTCTTCGCCGTCCTTGGCACTTGCGATTTCGTAGCCCTCTTGGGACAACTTCCGTTTTATGAGGTCTAAAATAATCTCTTCGTCCTCTACAAGCAATATTTTTTTCATAAAAAGTGTTGATTAAGATGGTACTGAGCGGAGTGAAGCTTTATATATTTTATAATACCTTTATTTAACCTGCAACCGGCAGAGTGAAATAGAACGTTGAACCTTTTCCTTCCTCGGATTCAAACCAGATCCTGCCGCCGTGCGACTCAACGATATTTTTGGCGATAAAAAGCCCAAGTCCGGAACCCTCCGCCTCTATTCTAACCGCGTTGGCGGCTCTGAAGAACTTGGAAAACACTTTTTCTTGCTGGTCTTTGGGGATCCCCACTCCGCTATCTTTTACAGAGAGCTCTACTTCTTTCTTATCACTTTTCAAAGAAACTGTCACTTGCCCCCCGGCCCTAGTGTACCTGAAAGCGTTATCAAGAAGATTCTGCATAGCTACTTGTATTTTCTCTAAATCAACCAACACCTTAGGCAGAGGTTCTTTTGAGACTTCCAGTTTAAATCCGATGTTCGTTCTCTTTGACTCCTCCTTGTAAGAGTTTACCACAATCTGCAAGATCTGTTCAAGCTCTATCAAGACGCGCCTGGAAAGGTACCTTCCTTCTTCAATCCTGGTAACGTTCAAGAGATCATTAATCAAAGCAATCATTCGTTCATTTGACTGATAGGTCTTTTCAAGAAAACCTCGCTGTTCCTGGGTTATGTTTCCCAGCTCTCCGTCCAGAAGTAATCTTAAAGTCCACTTTATGGCCGAGAGAGGTGTTCTAAGTTGGTGCGCGGAAAGAGATACGAACTCGGTTTTCATCTCTTCTATAAGTTTTTCCCTGGTAACGTCGTGCAAGACCACTAAGGTCCAAAGCTGGTTTTTTCCAATCGTCAAAGGCACGGTTGTAACCTCCAGCGTCATTTTTTCTCTTAGCTTGATTTCTTTTCTGAAAATTTTCTCCCCTTCGTTTTTCACCAGAATCACCACTGGTCTTGTAGCTGGAAAGGCAGCCAGCTGTGGAATGGTTTTGCCGATTAGGTCTTGTTCTTTGACGGCAAAAATTTTTTCCGTCTGGGGATTAACCATAGACAATCGGTCTTGAGCGTCAAACAACAAAAGTCCGTCGGATAAGTTGGCGATTATTGCAGAAATTTTCTCTTTTTCTTCTTGGACAAACTTCCTTGCAGCTTGCGCGTCCTCCAGTATGTTTAATAACGCCGCGCGCGATTCCTTTAACTGCTTTAACTCGTCTTCCCTCTTTTCTGTTATCTGCGAACGCTCCAGGTCTCGCTGCACCAGCATTTTGGCGACTTTATCCAGTTCTTGCAGGTCAATGGCGTGTTTTTTTTTAAGTTCGGCCAACTCCAAATCACGCACTCTCAACGTATTTCGGAGCCGTTTTATTTCCTTTACCCCCGCGTTTCGCTTCGCTAAAGGAGACGCCGTTCGCTGAACCTTATTCATCTTATTCGCCCACTACCAACAAAGTCATTGTTTCGTTGTGGAAGTATGCGGGCGTTCCTTTTTTACCGAGAAGCGGTCCCTGCTCGCCGTAGGTATAAAAGCCGCTCATAGGAACGCCAGACCCAATGGCTTGAGAGACGGTTTCGTTTTCTTCATGGCACCTGACGCCCAAAAGACGATTGCGAGCCATGCAGTTAAACATCAGGATGAACTTGGGTTCGGCCCCTTCTAGTTGTTCGCGCGCAACCTGAGCCGCCTTTTTTGCAGCTACAATGGCTTTATCGCGGTCACCGATCATAAGCCTTATGGTCGTGCCTTCGGGAATCGCCGAGGCCATGGTAATTTCCCCTTTCTCGTTGGCTATGACCGGATCTCTAATCAGAAGTTCGTCCGATCCCTCCACCGCCAAACCAAGAGGATATGTGTAAGCCATGCGCGCTAAGGGTTCTCTAACCAGTTCAGCCGCTTCTTTACCGAAATAGTCCTCGTAAACCTTGAGCGCCGGCTTTCCGTCAACCTCCTGCAGTTTTACTCCGTCAGCTTTAGTTACCTTGAGTGGAAGCCCTACCGGCTCCCAGCCGTGTTTAATGCCAAAACCGTACTCAAAACTGCCGTAAAGGCCTACTCCGACAACTGAGTCGGTCAGCACTTGGTCTTGGTGGTACTCAAATGTTTTTTTGAAGAAGTAGTCATCGCCCAAGGACCCGCCGATTATTGGAGCATTTTCTCCCAAGACACTCTTTATCCCGTCAACAATTGCCGCCCCGTTTCCCGTCATGCCGTCTGGCAGCATAATAAAGAGATTTGGTTTTTTGCCGCCAGAGTTACTCACGACGTCTTTGGCCGCGGCGGTTCCTGCTTTGAAACTGTCCTTTGACACTCCTTTTCCCACCCCGGTAACAAACCTTATTGAGTTAGAAGAAATCGCCAAAACATTTACGCCGTCAAAAACGGTTGACCAAGAAGTAATCTCGCCAGCAGCGCTTCCGCCCACAATGCTAGCTGCGGGAGCAGCTTCTCTAATGCCCCTTAACACTTCTTCTTGATTGTATTTAATGGAAGAGAAACAAAACAGAATGGAAGGCGCTAAACCTCCCAGTTTTTCCACCGCTTGAGAGGCCGCTTCAAAACCGGCCTTTCTGTGGTCGTCCAAGTTTTGACTTAAACCTACTCCTGCTTTGGTCATAATACGAGCTTAATCCGCGTTACGCTTATTATTTATTTTCGACCTTTACCCCGCCTTTGAAGTTGACATTAAAAATAATAAGTCGCGCTTGGCGCGGTCAACTTCAAGGGCGGGGTTTATTCTTTAACAACTCTTCTTTCAGTTTAGCTATTTCCTTTTTTAATTCTATCATCTTTAACTCTCTGCCCACTGTTAAATTGTGAAACCTTTCCAGTTCGTCTACTTTGGCCTGAAGGTCTCTGGTTCTCGCTTTGATTGTTTCTTCCCGAGTGTCGGCAATCTCTTGTAACTCCCTTGTCCTGGATGCAACTCTTATTTCCAGCGACTGTTTTGTCTCCTGCAAGTCCGCCTGGTATTTTTTCAGCTCGTTGACCATCTCGTTGAATGAGTTGGCCAGTTCTCCAATTTCGTTTTTTGCGCGAATCTCGGCTTTGGCTTCTATGTCTCCTTGCCGTACCCTTAGTATGGTTTTGTAGAGTCGGCGCAAGGGGGCTAATATTACCGCATACCAAACAAGATACAAAACTAAATACACTAAGGTTAAAACAATAAAGACGGCCACGCCCTGCCATAGAGCTATCTTAAGCGTAGCTTCCTTCACCAACTCTAA
This sequence comes from Parcubacteria group bacterium Gr01-1014_30, assembly GCA_007376185.1. Classification (GTDB taxonomy): domain Bacteria; phylum Patescibacteriota; class Minisyncoccia; order Minisyncoccales; family 2-12-FULL-40-12; genus VMFS01. The sequence continues at coordinate 30,150 of VMFS01000001.1, read as the reverse complement.
ATCTGCCTCCAGCCAAAAGCCTTCGGCAGTCAGTTGTTTAATTGCCTCTTGGTAGAATAGGTATGTTGAACTGAACAACAGCAAAGGTGCTGCCACGAAAAGCAACAAAGCCGTAAAAATCGGTACGGAAAAATTAACGGAACGGCGCATTGGTTTATCTTAACATTTTTTTATTCCCAGCCAAAGCTTCATGTGGTCAACTTCCAACGCTTTCTCAGCTATTAAACTTTCTTTCTTATCTTCCCAAAAATTAAGCTTTTCAGAAAAAGTTTCTCGCAGAAAAACTTTTTTGTTTCTTTCTAAAATTTTACTCAAAGCAGGCGTCCCAAAATATCTGACTTCAATTTTGTCTTTTGGAGTCAAACCTGCTTTCTTTCTCATTTCCTGGGTGTTACGGATAATTTCTCGCATTAGGCCCTCTTCTTTTAACTGGCGGGTGATTTCCTTTTGCAGTTTCAGCTTTTTGCCAAAAGTTATTTTCTTTACGTTAACTTCTTCTTTTATCAGCTCCAGCAAACCCTTTTCGTTCCGTAATCCGTAATCAGTAATTCTTAATTCGTTTAGCGGTTGTCTCACTTTAATCTTCGCTTTGCCCCTTTCAGCCAGGGCTTGAGTTACAACTTCTCTTACCTTGAGCATTTTTTCTTCCAGCTTCAGGTTAACCAATTTTTTGTTGGCTTCGGGGAAGTCGTAAAAGTGTACCGACTCTCGCCTTCTTTTTAAGCGCAGACCCTGATAAATTTCTTCTGTTAAAAACGGTATTATGGGAGCAGTTAGTTTCAAGAGATTCAGCAGTAGGTACTCTAAAGTAGCCGCCGCCATTTTTCTGTCTTCTCTTGCGTTTGTCTCGTGAAATCTCTTTCTGGAACGTCTAATGTACCAGAGAGACAAGTCGTCAACAAAGAATTTTTCAATTGAAGAGGCGGTAAAAGAAACGTTGTATTCATCTAAGTTCTCGGCGACTTTGCCAATTAAGCCGTTGAGCCGCGAAACAATCCATAGGTCTAACAGATTTTTACTTTTAGGGGGCAGTTTTGAGCTTTGTTCTTTAATTTTTCCTTTTTCCACGTACGTGAAAAAGAAGACGAAACAATTTTGCAGAGTCATAAGAGTTCTTTTTGTTTCTTGAAGAGCTTTCCAGCCGAACAGCAAGTTATTTTCGGGATTGTGTTTGGCGTAATGCCACCTAAGAGGGTCAGCTCCCAGTTTCTCCACTGCTTCATCAAACCAAATGGCGTTGCCTTTGGATTTGTGCATTTCTTCGCCTTTTTCGTCTCTCACGGAAGCGTACCCGAAAATTGTTCTAACCGGATTCGTGTTTTCCAAGACCTGAGACATCACCAGCAAAGAGTAAAACCAGTTTTTGAACTGTCCGGGGAAGGACTCGCAGATGAGTTCTGCCGGGAACCATTTCTCCCAGTACTTTTTGTTTGAAAAATACTTTAACGTGGAAAAAGGAACTATGCCGGCGTCCAGCCAAGGGTTGCCAACGTCCTTTACTCTTGAAACGGGTTGGCCGCATTTTTTACATTGTATTTTAACTTTATCAACCCACGGCCTGTGGGGAGAGTGTCCTTTAAACTTTTCCCATCCTTTGACAGCTCGTTGCTTTAACTCCTTTTTTGAGCCGATTACTTCAAAATTACCGCAGGCGCACTCAAAAATTGGCAGAGCAAGCCCCCAGTATCTTTTTTTTGAAATAAGCCAGTCCTGCATATTTTTTAACCAATCAAGCTCCCTTTCCAGGCCAAAAGAAGGTATCCAGTTTATTTTTTTGGCGGTTTCCATCAAAATCGTTCTTAATTTCTGCATAGAAATATACCACTCATCAACAACGCGCCAAACCAGCTCTTCTTTGCAGCGCCAGCAAGTAGGGTAGCGGTGTTTGTAGCTTTCAACTTTAAAAATAGTTCCTTCCTTGGAAGCCAAAAAATCTAAAATGACTTTTGGTTCTTTTTTTGCGTTTTTGCCTGAAAACTCGCCAAGACCGTCCAAATAGGTTGCATCCTCGTCAATGATCTCAACCATAGGAAGGTTTAACTTTTTTCCGAGCTGAAAGTCCTCCTGCCCGGCAGAAACCGCCACGTGCACAAGTCCCGTTCCCTGCTCCGTTGTTATGGGAAGCAAGTGGCTGTCCGTTAACACAACCGAGTGAAATTTGTCGGGTGAATTTTCGGCTGCTTTTTTTACTCTAGGCAGGTCGTCAAAAACAAAAGAGTACTTTAGCCCGGCCAGATCCTTTCCTTTGACGGTTTTCACGACCTTAGCCCCCTCGCCGAAAACTTTCTTGGCCAAATCTTTGGCAACCCAGTTTCTTAGTCCCTGATAATCTTGGACCAAAGAGTAGTCCAAGTCCTTGTCAACCGCAGCCGCAATGTTGGCAGGAAGAGTCCACGGAGTAGTCGTCCACAAAAGCAAGTTCTCGTTTTTGGAGCCGACAACCGGCAAACGGAAATAAACCGATTCATGCGACACCTCTTTGTACTCTTCTGTTAAAATTTCGTGCTGGGAAATGGCGGTTCCGCAGCGAGGGCACCATGGAATAGAATCCCTACCTTTGTATAAGTACCCTTTTTTCCAGCACTTTTTCAAGAATCCCCAGATGGCATAGTTGTTTTCGTCAGACATCGTGTAGTAAGAGTTTTTCCAATCCTGCCACTGGCCCAAACGAATTGACTGTTCAGTTTGAATTTTGGAATACTTCAGGACCCTTTCTTTGCATTTTTTGACAAACTTGTCTATGCCGTATTTTTCAATGTCTTTTTTTGTTTTGAAACCAAGTTCTTTTTCTACCTCAACTTCAACCCAAAGACCTTGGCAGTCAAACCCGTTCTGAAACCTCTGGTCAAAACCCTGCATTGCTTTGTATCGCTGGAAGAGGTCTTTTAAAGTTCTGCCCCATGCGTGGTGAACGCCCATTGGATTGTTGGCGGTTATGGGTCCGTCCAAAAACGAGAAGCGTTTCCCCCCTTTTATTTTTTTTCGAAGCTTTTCAAAAATTCTTTTTTTTGCCCAAAAGTTCAGTATTTTTCTCTCTATTTCGGGAAAGTTAAGTTCCATATAATTTCCTTAATTCGCCCGTGTTTATGTAACTCATCTTCTTTTCTTTGAGCAATTTATCTTGCGACCAGTTCTTAATCCGTCCTTCCAAAAGCCACAAAGAATCGCCGTGGCTTATAATTAAAACTTTTTTGTTTTTATGCTTTCTGTCAATTTTTTTCAAAAAGCCCACGATTCTCCTTTGACATTGCAGCCAGCTTTCACCGCGGTGAGGCGTTTTTGTAAATCTCACTTTTGACTTCTTAGGGAAGTGTTCGTAAAATGATCCTTTTTTTCCGCCCATGTAAACACCCAAATTTATGTCTCTCAACCTTTTGTCAAAAACCACCTTCTTTGGAGCCAACGCTCTTGACACTATTTTTGCTGTTTGTCTGGTTCTGAAAAAATCGGAGGAAAAGATCAAATCAATCTTAAGTCGTTTGAGCTTTTTTGTTACAAGTTTTATCTGTTTTTCGCCTTTCTTTGTTAATTTTACCCTCTTACTGTCAATTTTCGGGTACATCCACGCCAGCTTTCTTGTTTGATAAATCGTCTGCCCGTGCCGCAAAACGTAGTAGGTGTTTCTGAGTTTGCGCATCTTTATTGAAGCTTGTCTATTTTGCTTGCCAGTATGAAATCGTTTTCAGAAAGGCCGGAAATGGCGTGAGTCCAAAGCTCAATTTTCACTCTGGAATAATGCACCTGCATATCAGGATGGTGCCCTTCTTTTTCTGCCAAATCAGCCACTTTGTTCACGAAACTCATCGTTTCTTTGAAGTCGGAGAATTTGAACTCTTTCCATATTTTTTTGTTGTCGGTCTGCCAAGCATCAACTTGGGCCAAATAATCGGCGACCCTTAAGGGCTCAAGCGGTTTTTCATAACCCTCGCATGGCACGCATTTTTTTTGATGAAGTTTCATAGTGTTCACATTTTTTCCGGGGCAAAAATGCCCAAAATGCTAAGACCTTTTTGAAGAGTCGCGGCTATAGCTTTTACGAGGCCGACTCTTAATTGCTTTTTAGCGTTGTCTTTTTCCTGCGTAACAGGGTGGGAATGGTAGAATTCGTTAGCCAGCATAGCTGTGTTGTGCAGGTAGTTTGCCAAAACATTCGGCGAGAAAGAGCTTGCCGCGTCCTGAATTGCTTCGGCAAAACGCAAAAGCGCTACTGCCAGCCGCCTCTCAAGCTGACTCATTTTAACAGAAGCTGGCAGTTTTTTCAGTTCAACACCTGGTTGACGCAAAATGCTTTTGAAACGCGCGTGAGTGTACTGTAAGTAAGGGCCTGTGTCGCCTTCCAAACTTAAAGAGCCAACAGCGTCAAAAATTATATCCTTGCCAAGACCAACCCGCAAAAGAGAATATTTTACAGCGGCCAAAGCCACTTTTTCAGCAATCTCCTCGTTTTTGCTTCTTTGCAGAGCCATTTGCTTAACCTGGTTAAGCAAATCCTCGGTCCTAACGATATTTCCTTTTCTTGAAGACATTTTCCCGCTTTTTAGTAAAAGCATGCCGTGAGCTAAGTGCATAGTTCTTTGGCCAAGTTTTGGGTAAATCTTTTTCAATGCCGCAATTAGCACTTTGAAATAATCAATAATTTCAGAGCCGGTAACAATAATTGAAAGGTCGTATTTGAAGCCCTTGTATTTTATGGGGGCTAAACCCAATTCTTTTGTTTCGTAAGTTGGCAGACCTTCAGAGGTTATGAAAACCCTTTTGTGCAGACCGTATTTTTCTCCGGGAAAAACAATTGCTCCTTCAGATTTTTCAAAAACGCCTTTTTTCCGGCCTTCTTCAACAATTTTTTTCCCAATTTTCCCAATTTCGCTTTCAAAGTAGTAGAAGTCAAACTTAGTTCCTAAGCGTTTGTAAATTTTTTCAAACGCGGCTAAACTCTGAGCTCGACCTCTGTCGTAAATTTTGTTGACAGCAGGGTCGCTTCTTTCGTAAATCTTTTTGTTCAATCCTTCTATTTCTTTCTTTGCCACAGGGTCTGTTTCAAAGGCGCTATTACCCGTAGCATAGGCGCGTTCAAGTGGATAACTAAGCTTGAGCGCCCAAACCGCTTTAGCTACATGCAAACCTACGTCTCCTTGGTAATTTATCCTTTTCACTTTAGCCCCGCTTGCCTCCAGAAGTCGGCATATTGTTTCACCCACAGTGTTTGTATAAAGATGCCCTATGTGGAATACTTTGAACGGGTTGGGGTCGGTGAACTCAACCGCCACTTTCTTGCCTTTCCACGCGGGGTTGGTCAGAGACAGGTCTTTTTGAGCTTTGGCGAGTTCTTTTAGTATGTATTTTTCCGACAAGTAAAAATTGATGAATCCGGGCCCAGCCGCTTCCACTCTTTCAAATAAAGGCGACTTTTCTGCCTGCGCAGACAGGAGTTTTTTGATAATTTCTTGCGGGTTTTTCTTCAGTTTCAAGGCGATACTGGTGGAATAGTCGCCGTGCTCTGGGTTTTCTGACCGTTCCAAGCGTATGTTTTTCTTGCCCGTTGCTTTCTCAATTGACTTTATAATTTCTTGCCTTATCATACTATTGCGGTGTTGCTTGGATTCACTTTATCGTATTCTTGCCTAAATTAAAAGCATCTCTTCTTCTGGTAATTTTACTTTTAACTGCGAGATTTGGCGCAGAGCTTTAATTTTACCCCGCAGTGCTTCTAAGTTATTGAACCATTACAAACTATTGACAATTATTCTATATTGGTATATAATATAAATATCAAGCTGGAAACAGCTTAAATTGCACTTTTACAATATATTTTTACTGCCTGTAAAGTTGGTTGCTCGCTGGAGGATATTTAGATATTTTCCGACGAGCAACCAGTCCTGCCTAAGTTCCTGCAATCCTGCAGGATAAGCGGCAGGCAAAGGAGAGGATAGAATGCTGTACCAGAATACGGCCGACAAGGTAGACGAGTTCGTGCGCAAGTGCCGTAAGGCAGAGCGTATCCTCCGGCGCAAGGAGGGAGCGTTCGTGAGCGCTGATTTCGCCATCGCCAAGGTGCAAGAGATTATCGCAGTGGCGGAGACGCTCATTCTGACGGACGAGCTCACGCTCCAGATCCCGGCCCTGCCGTGCCCGACATTCGAAGATCTCAGGGAGAAGTACCCCTGGATCCGCGAGGAGGAAGGCATTGAGCGCGACACCTCTCCGACCGAGGCGGTTACATTTCACCTCGGCACCGTCATCCGCGAGGGCGAGCATTATATCAACGGCGCGGAGTACGAGCGCCGCCTCCAGCCAAAGCAGGACATCCTGCATGGTTACCAGCAGGCCAACTGGCTTGTGGAACACCAGGACGAGCATCCGGCCTTCGTGGCTCTTCTCGGGAAGGTCTATATTGACTTCCCGGGTATCGTCGTGGTGAACTCGGACAGCGGCCGGTGCGTGGCTTGTCTGGACCAGGGCGGCCGGCGCTGGTGCCTGCACTGGGGCTGGTTGGGCCGCGGCGTGGATCGCCGCGGTCGTATCGCTGTCTCCGGCAAGTAGCGCACTTTGGCCCTTGGTCCCTAGGTTTTGTATCTTTGGGTCCTTGGGTACTTCCGACCAACAGGCAGATTTATTCTTTGGGCTCCCGACAAGACAATTGTCGCGGAGCCCGTTTTTTTTGTGATATAATCATTGCGGATAGTAGATAGTGCGTGCGGGGCCAAGGTTCCGCGCGGTCGAACTCCGCGATAGCGCGCGCCAGAGCGAGAGCGGATACTTCTGCTCTCGGCGTGCCGCACTATACGCATTGCACTTGTTGCTACTTGGTGCGGAAAGTAAGAGAATTGAAGATTCCGAATGCGATGCAGCCCGGAGAGAATTCTAAGAGGAAAGAGGGACAGTCCGGGGACTGTCCCTAACAAACCTAGTCGAAAACGATGCCGCGCGTTTTCAAGAAGAAGCCAGAAGTGATAAGTTCCTCTGCCAGTTTTTTATACTCTTTGCGAGCTTTTTGAATATCGTCGGATAGTAAGGATAAAATGAACTTACTATCTGTAATACCGTCTTCTCTTAGTCCTAAATAAACAGCATAACTGCTCCAGGGGTCTGTTGTTGCTTCTTCTAGTAGTTTATTTAACTGGTTTTTTGAAATTCGTTTCTCTTGAACGTGTTGAGTCTGTTCAAGAACTTTATTCAGATTAATGTAAACAGATACTGGCAACAGAGCTTCTTCTCCCAGAGGCCTTGCTTTATACCTATCTTGAAATAAGTGGCCAGAACGAGAGTATTTTTTGTTAATATAAATCCCTAGGCTTGTGTGAAGGCTGCCAATGAATTTGCCAGGAGGTACGTCAGTCGTTTGTTTTAATAAGTAGTGAACGTGATTAGGTATAAAATTATAACAGTGAATTCCCACGGGGTACTTCTTAATAAGCTCTTTTATTTTATAAAGATAAAAGATAAAGTCTCCTTTCTCGCGAAAGATGCTTTCTTTAGCTACTCCGCGGTTAAGAACGTGCCAAAAACTATCTTTGCTAAAGCTTCTCGGCTGCCTCATGAATTATAGGGACAGGGGAGGGACAGTCCCTTTACTATTTTACAGGGTTTTTTGGTAGAATGAAATAGATGACTGTATTGGCTGAAAATAAAAAGGCCTACTTCAATTACGAAATCCTTGAGAAGTTTGAGGCTGGTATTTCTTTGCTTGGGCAGGAAGTGAAGTCAATAAAAACGAGGGGAGTGAATTTGGCAGGTTCCTATGTGGTTTTGCGGAACAACGAGGCATTTTGGGTTGGGGCCAAAATATCGCCCTACCAGCCCAAAAACGCGCCTGCTGATTACAACCCGGAACGCTCCAGAAAACTGCTGTTGAAAAAAAAGGAAATCAAATACTTAACAGGTAAAGCGCAGCAAAAGGGCTTGACTTTGCTGCCCTTGAAGGTTTATACTAAGGTAGCGAGAATAAAACTTGAGTTCGGATTGGCTCGAGGGAAGAAAAAGTTTGACAAAAAGGAGTTGATAAAAAAAAGAGAGGCGGATAGAGAAATCCAACGAGCCTTAAAAACGGGCGACTAAATTTGAACTATCGGGGGATGGAAGGCGTAGACAGGAATGATTTGTCAAAATCAGCAGGCCTGCCCGCCTGCCTGCGCAGGCGGGCAAAACAAAAAATAAGCGCCAACTTATTTAACAGAGAACCCGCTTTAGCTTTAGCTTAGCGGCATCTGAACCGCTGATTCTCGATAGGCGGCATCAGGTGTCATAAAATCGAGATGTCTTGGTTTTTCGTCCCGCAGAACCAGGGAACTCAAGGGACTTAGGAATGTTGGAGTTTTGTCGGCTTTATATCCAGCGTTTTGAGGTGGCTAAACCGACTAAGCTTGTAGACGATTTTGGCAAACTTTCTGGATCCGAGTTCAACTCTCGGCATCTCCACCGGACAGGAAAATGCAAGCAAGGGGCAGTCGCCTCGCTTCGCTCGGCGGCCAAATCGTAAGGTTTTTGGGGCGAGAAAATCAGTTGGCGATTCCGCATTTTGGGGAAAGAAAATTTTTTCACATATGGAAACAAAATTTTCAAAGTTTGCAATAATTTCTTTCATTATAAGTGTTCTAGTTTTTACACAGGCAGTGATAGCTTTTATGGATATTCCGGAAACACATCCGCTTGCTTCTGTTTTATTTCCTATAATTCTTATAGCCTATTTGCCGGATTATCCACTGGGTTATCTACCACAACACTTTGGTTTCCCTATTGTTTTGCCGTTGCTTGGTATCATTTTTTCTCTTATCAGTTTCCGTAGAGAAAACAAGAAAATACTTTCGATTACGAGCTTAATCCTAATAATTGCGGGGATAACCTTATTCCTCGTGCTTCGTTTTCTACCTGAATCAAAATTATCAGAGCCAAAGTTAACAAACATCCCCATTTCACAAACAACAAAAATTGAAACCTTAAACTGGCAAGCATATCGGAATGACAAATACAGATTTGAAATTAAGTATCCTCCCACTATTGAGCCACTAGAAGGACAAGCCTTATTTTACCGACCACCGGAATTTTCTCCTCTTTTGAATATTTGTTTTGCATCAGTGGAGCGAGCAGAATTTTATTGTGAGGTTGAATTATACATTGCGCCAAGCTTCGTCGCCTCGCCGCAAAATCTTGAGTTCTTGAACGCCAACTCTTTTCTTGGATTAAATCGTTGTGTAGCATCGGGTCTGCGTCCACAACCAAAATTCGATGGCATCCAAGGTTCTGAGATAGATACATGCGGAGAAGAAGGTATGCACAGAAATGTTTTCGTGACAAAGGATGATTTTCTATATATAATCAGCACTGAACCAGAAGCTGGATATGCTACTGGAAAAGATGCGACATTTGAAGGAATGATAAACTCGTTCAAATTCATAAATTTGTAAAGAATTTGCCGCCAAAGAAAAACTTGAAATTGTCAAAGTTCAGGATTTCGGTTCGGAATTTTTGGCCAAACTCTCGCCGCCGCAGGCGGCGAGATGCGTCCGAACTATTTCAAGAATAGACCACTTTTCAACAAGTTCAGGGTAAACCAATTTTGCTGAAAAAACCATTAGTCAACAGACAAATAAAGGCAAAAGAGCTTCGGCTTATTGACGAGACCGGAAAGCAATTAGGAGTTGTTTCTTTTGAAGAAGCGGCGAACATTGCCATAGAGCGCAAGCTTGATTTAATTCAGGTTACCGAGAAAGTTGAACCGCCTGTGTGCAAGTTGATGGATTACGGCAAGTACCTTTACACCCTCCAAAAGAAAGAAAAAGCTACCCGGCCAAAGCACACCGGCGAACTCAAGGGCATCAGATTGAGTTTCAACATTTCCGCGCACGACTTGGAAATAAGAGCCCAACAGGCCGAAAAGTTCTTAAAAAAGGGCGACAAAGTAAGAGTAGAGTTACCCTTGAGAGGCCGGGAAAAGGCATTCGGAGACCAGGGCAAAGAGAAGATAAGGCAGTTTCTTGAGATGCTGGGGAAAGTGGTTCCGGTAAAAACTGAAAGAGATCTAAAAAGAGAGCCGAGAGGGTTTACAATAATTATTTCGAAGCAATAATGAAAACTAGAAAGTCAATACTAAAACGTTTCAAGATTACAAGAAAAGGCAAAGTTTTGCGCCGCCGAACCGGTCAGGATCACTATCGTGCAAAAAAATCTGGCAAAAAAGTGCGACAGGGTCGTAAATTGGTTGAGGTTTCCGGCTGGGAAGCGAAAAAAATTAAAAAGTTGATTTATGGCCAGGGTTAAGCGAGGGAAAATGGCGCACAAGCGCCGGAAATACTTATTGTCGCACGTAAAAGGTTTTCGCTGGGGAAGAAAAGCAAAATACAGGTTGGCAAAGGATGCTCTGTTGCATGCTTGGACTTACAGTTTCCGCGACAGGAGAACAAAAAAAAGAAACTTTAGGAGGCTTTGGCAACAACAGATTGGAGCCGCTTGTAAACAGTTTGGGATTTCTTACAGCAAACTGGTCCACTATCTTAAAAGAAATAAAATAGAGCTTGATAGAAAAATTTTGGCAACTCTGGCTCAAAGCCATCCTGAAATTTTTAAAAAGATAGTTGAAAAAGTTAAATAGCACCTTCTTTCTTTAATAAGAATGCCTTTTTCCTAGGCCCTGAGCGGTAGCCACCTAGGATGCCGTGAGAACGAATTACCCGATGACAAGGAATCTTCGGGTTTTTATTTTTGTTTAAAATGTTCCCTACGGCGCGCCAAGCTAATGGTCTGCCTGCTTTTTGGGCAACTTGTTTATAAGTCAAGACTTTGCCTTTGGGGATTTTCTTAACAACCTGAAAAACTTTTTCTTGGAAGGATGGCATATTTAGCTCCTTATTTGCTCTATGGCTAGTTTTACAGCTCCTGTTACCGGCTCTTTTTCTGGTTGAACAAACTGAACCTTTGGGTAGTACTTTTTAACCCCCCTTTTTAGTTGCTCCAAAACAATTTTTGATTTTAAAACGCTACCAATCAAAACTAAAGGGAATGCGTTTTTTGCCAAATTCAGTTTTTTTACTACGGTTTTGACGCTTTCAGCCAGCTCTCTGCCTGCCTCCGTTAAGATGAGTTTTGAAACCTTGTCGCCTTTGCGGGCGCGTTGGTCGCATATTATTGAAAGCGAAGAAACTTCTTTAACAAAATTTTGCGCATATATTGCATATATTTTTTTAATAGGAACCTTCAAAGATGTCTTTGGTCCTCTGCCGTCAAAGTCCCTGAAAGCCGCTTGAAAAACTCTTTGGCCTATCCAAAAACCAGAGCCCTCATCGGCCAGCCAGCCCCAGCCAGAGCTTTTATGTTCTTTCTTGCCTTTCCAGCCGTGGGCCACGCAGCCGGTCCCGGCTATCAAGACTATGCCGTCTTTGCTGTCGGTTCCCGACCTGAAAGCCACCAGTTGGTCAGAACCCACGGCTAACTTTCCCTTAACTTGCCGCGAGATTATTTTTTTTATCTCCATAACTTTTGACTCAAACTCCTCTTGTACGGCGGGCAAGCCGACAAAAATGGACAGGACTTTTCTTCTCTCTTTTGGTAAGACTTTCTTGACTGCTTTGGCAACATTCCTGGCGGTTTTTTCAATTCCAACATTTCTCGGACTGGAAGCGCCGGATTTACCCATTTTTAAAATTTTGCCTTGCAAGTTGGCTAGGGCGGCAATCGTCTTTGTTCCGCCCCCGTCAACTCCGATAACGTACCCGGTAGTAGAAGTTCGGCTGTGATTTTTGCTCCGCAAAAATCCATTTTGCCGCCCTTGGCGATTTGCCAAACTTCCACTACCGGGGTATTTGTTATTGTTTTGCTTCATTGCGTGTTAAAAACTCGTTGGCTGCTTTGAGAACGTCTTTGGCGTTTTTAAACTTTAATTTTTCAATCGCTTCCTCGTAGCGCAGCCAGTCATAGTCCAAATGCTCTTCAGAAATTTTTACTTCGCTTGTTTTGGTTTGAGCCAAATAAAAAGTAACGAACTTTAAAATGTTTTCCCCCTTAAATCTGAAAAAATATCTTATTACTGATTTAAATTTTTCAATAAACTTGACGTCGATCAGTCCGGTTTCTTCGCTAACTTCACGTCTGGCCGTATCAATTTCCTTTTCTCCTTTTTCAATGTGGCCCTTCGGGAAGTCCCAATAACTTTTTTGGGTTCTTGATTTTGCAGATTGAGCTAGAGACGGATAATGCAAGAGCAAGTATTTTATATTTTCGCCTTCGCGCCGGAAAACTACGGCGCCGGCCGATTTCTCTACCGGCATATGTGATAAATTATTCTAATTATTCTAATTTCCAATTAACCTAATCAAATACTAATACCTGAATGTCTAATGTCTAAACGTTTTTTGGCATTCTGGTATTAGACATTGGCGGTCGCTGAAACTTCGTTTCATCTCCCCCCTCGCCTCGCTTTGCGAGATTCGGTATTTGATTAGAATAATTAGGTCAATTAGGTTAATTTTTAAAGCATCTCAGCAATTTCTCTAACGGTTGCGTATTTATTATGTCTTCTTTTTCGGCCCAGCCGCGGCGGGCTTGCGCTACCCCAAACTTCATAAATCTTAACTGGTCTTTGTGATGGGAGTCGGTGTTGATTATCATTTTGACTCCGAGGTCCTTGGCGCGGCGGACGTTTTGGTCGTTTAAGTCCAATCTTTCGGGATGAGCGTTTATTTCTAGAATCGTGCCGGTTTCTTTAGCCACCCTAAAAATTTTTTCCATGTCGATTTGGTACTCATCACGTTTTTTAATTAAACGTCCCGTAGGGTGGGAAATTACGTCAACGTGAGGACTTTTCATTGCTCTCATCATTCTCTCCGTCATTTTATCTTTTTCCATTTTGAAGTTGGAGTGAACTCCGGCAATGACGTAGTCAAGTTTTGCCAAGGCCTCGTCTTTAATGTCAATTGAACCGTCATTCATTATATTCGCCTCGCACCCCTTGAGTATGCGGAATCTAGAATTTTGAATCTGGAATCTAGAATTTAGTTTTTCTATTTCCTTATTGCGTTGTTCCAGTTGTTTTTCATTTAGTCCTTTTTCAATTCGCAAAAACTTGGTGTGGTCAGCTATTCCTATGTACTCATAACCCATATTTTGGGCGGCTTTTGCCATTTCTTCAATGGAGTTTTTCCCTCCGTTCCAGTCAGAGTGAGTGTGCAGGTCTCCTTTAACGTCATCGAGTTCAACCAGTTTTGGCAATCCGTTAGGTTTTCCCTGAGCTTGGCGAAGGGCGGCTTCAATCTCGCCTTGATTTTCTCTTATTTCTGGGGGTGGGCAGACCATGCCAAGCGCTTTGTAAATTTCCTCCTCTGTTTTGCCCACAACAGTCCTTGAGCCGCGAAAAAGGCCGTATTCTGAAAGTTTTAGACCTTTGTCTATGGCAATTTTTCTGGTAACGATGTTGTGTTCTTTTGAGCCGGTAAAGTACTGGAAGGCAGAGCCGTAAACCCGCTCTGGCACCACCCTTATATCCATGTCGTAGCCGTCTTTCACTCTTACGGACGCTTTTGTCTTTCCTTTACCCCAGACCTTGACGACGCCGGGCAAAGAAACGAAAAAATCCATAACTTTCTCTGGATTTTTTGAAATCACCAAAAAGTCAACGTCGCCGATTGTTTCTTTCATTCTCCTTATTGAGCCGCAGTAGTCAACGCGCTCAACTTCCGTCAGTTTCTCCAATTTTTCTTTGATTTCTGAAACCATGGGTAAAATTTCGCCAAGCAAAAACCTGCCTTTGCTTCTTTTCAAAAACTCTATGCCTTCCAAAATGTTTTTTTCGGTCTTTTCGCCAAAACCAAAAAGGGGAGCTACTTTGTGAGCTCTGGCCGCCTTTTCCAGGTCATTTAAGTTTCTTACCCCCAACTTTTCAAAAAGAACTTTCACTTTTTTCGGACCCAGTCCTTCAACTTTTATCATTTCTTCTATGTTGACGGGCGTCTTTTTCTTTAACTGCTCCAAGTACTTTATTTTTCCGGTTCTTAAATATTCTTCAATCCTTTCTGAAATTCCCTTGCCCACTCCGGGAATATTTTCCAATGCGGCCCGGCCGCCTTCTTTGTAAACATCCGCCACGTCTTTTTCCATCGCTTCCAAAGTTAGGGCAGCTTTTTTATAAGCCTGGGGCCTGAAAGCCACTCTTTCCATTTCCAGAAAATCAGCTATCTCGTAAAAAATGTTGGCTATTTCCTGATTTTTCATCTTACTGCGGTTTTGGCATAGGAAATACTTTTCCTTTGGGCGAAAGGTCTTCTTTGATTAGGAAAAGCAGCAAGGCAGAAATTATGCCCAAGATACCAACGAGAATAAAAACCGGAGTAAAGCCAAAAACTTCTGCTATGGCGCCTCCTACAATGCCAGACGCCCCCATGCCAATACCCACGGCCGAACTGTCCAAAGCCCAGCTTTGGGCTTCTTTTCCTCTGTTAATGTGTCTTGTAAAGATTCCGGCCCAAGCAGGCACGGCAGCTGCCATTCCCAAAGCGTGCAACGCCTGTAAAAGATAAATATGCCATGGTAGGGAAGCAAAAATAAAACCAACAGGAGTTAAGCTCGCTAAGATAGTTCCGCCTACCAAAAAGTAATAATCATCTCTCTCGCCGTGATTTTTGTCCAAGTAGTTGGCTATGGGCACTTGCAACGCGGATTTTAAGAGCCAGTAGACGCCAATAGCCACTCCCGCAACCTGAGCGTTGCCTCCTTTGATGTTTTCGACGATGAAAATCGCGACAATAGGCACGACAAGTCCCCAGCCAAAGAGCAGAATAAGGTCGTAAAAGACCAGAGTTTTAATTACTTTGTTTACTGACTTGAACATAAATTTCCCTTTGTCTCGGACGATTGTCAAAGTCAATTAAAACAATGTTTTGCCATTGGCCCAAAACCAATTTTCTGTTCTCGATAGGCACAGTTAGAGAAGGCGGAATTAAGGCCGATCTGATGTGCGAGGGCGCGTTGTCGTCGCCCCAGGTTTGGGCGTGCCGGTACTTTTTATCTGCAGGAACCAGTTTCTCCAAAAACTCTCGCAAGTCCTCAATCAAGTTCGGTTCCGCCTCAAGAGTCGTGATGCCAACCGTTGACCCGGGGCAGGAAATCAAAACAAAGCCGTCCTTGACCCCAAACTTTTCTACAAACTCCGAAACCTTGTCGGTGATGTCAATAACGTGGTTGTGTCCCTCTGTTGAAACTGAGAACTTCATTGTTTTTCTATTTTACCCCGCACCTTTTCTTTGGTCAACGAAATAAAAGGTTTTGTTTGGATTATTGAGATATAATACAAAACGTGAAAAGGTGCGGGGTTTTATCCCACTCACCTCAAAAACAAAAGCAGGGGTGCAACCCCGCTTTTTATTTTAGGGCCGATTTTGACAGGATAAAAACTATTTTAGGTGTAGAATTTTTGCTTCATTTCGTCAAGAAACTTCAAGATCAAGGTGTGGTCAGAAATTTCAAAAGCCAACTCCCAAAGTGGAGCCGCTGAAAAATTGTCGTACTTCTTTTCGTAGATGAGCCCCTGGAGCAACATCACCGCGACATTGAGCTGTGACAGAAATCTTCCTTCCTGCGAGCTCTTGGTTCTGTATTCTTGCCATAGTTTGATTATTTCTTTCGCCAAGTGCGGGGCGAGAGAGTGCACGAGTTTTTCCAGAGACCTTTTTTCCTGCTTGTAGTCCTGAATAAAAATGCTTTCTTTCTCCTTTTTTGAAAGGCGAATCACTCTTTTTAATATTTCTTCCCTTTTTTCCGTACCGCCTTCTCTTAAAATCCTGTCGTAAGGCGTGGTATCGCCCGTATAAACGGCTGACAGTTCGTGGCAAAGCGACATTTTGAGCAGTTTTTCCAAACTCAGCTCTTTTCTGCCAGCAGCCAAAAGCCAAGCGGCTAAAGTTAGGGTATAGATATGGTCGGCAACGGTTTCCGGATTTTTAATGTTTCTCAACTTCCAATACAATCTGCCCATCCTTTTTAACTTGCCGACTTGCAGCAAGAACTCCAGAATGTTCTTTAATTCTTTTTGCTTTTTGGCGCTTTTCGCGCCGTAAAACTTTTTTTTGATTACTTCCAGAAAATTCTTCAAAAGCGGGTCGTCAACTTTTTTCTCTGCAAACTCAAGAAAATCCCGGCTGCCTCCTGAACCGAGATATTCTAAAGCTTGAATCAAGTTTTCCACCAAGTCCAGCTGCGCGACAAATTTTCCTTCCTTGGAAATTTCTTTTTCTGACTCCAGCCATCTTAGAGTGATTTCGCGCTGAAGGTCTTCTCTTAAAGGAGCAGTTAATTTTGCCAAAGAGTTTTTCGCCCTCAAAAAATCGTCAGAGCCCCTTTTAGTTTCAGGAAAGTCGCTTAAAACGGCTTCTTTTAAGCAGTTCTTTAATCTGAGCCCTTTTTTGCTTCCCAAAATATAAGCCATGAAGGCGACTCTGAACATATGTTCGGCGGTTGTTTCCGGACTTTGGACTCTTCTGGCGACCCATCCAGCCCTCGGTTTTTCCGTTAATTGCTTTGCCGCGATTAAAAAATCAAGAACGCCTTTCATATGAGTAATAAAGCGTTATGAAAGCTGGTACTTTATTTTCTTAATCTTGTAAACAACCTTTACTGGGGAAGAAATGGTTACCTGGTCGCCGACCAGCTTCCCTAAGAGTTCTTTGCCCACGGGCGACTCCGAAGATATTTTACCTTGAATAGGATTGGCCTCCAAAGTTCCCACAATCATAAACTCGTTAACCTTGCCGTCTTGCTCTTCTAAAGTTACCGTGGCTCCCAAGTTGACGGCCTCTCTTTTTTCTTTGGGCGGAATTTTAATCATCCTGGTGTTTTTCAGGATGTTTTCCAGTTCGGCTATTCTTATTTCCAAAAAGCCCAAGTCCTCCTGGAAAGATAGGTATTCCGGGTTTACGTCCTCTGACTGCAAAATTCTGGGCACGTCTCCTTTCGTCTTGGCTAAACGAAGCTTTCTGAGTTCTGCATACTCCCGCCTCACTTTTTCCAACCCCTTTTTAGTTAGGTAAAAAATTTTTTCGTCCGTCATTTTACTGTGGGGGTCAAAAAATCCCCTTTTTTGAGGGGACTAACTTGAAATATAAACTTTTGGTCAGTCCCCGTCAACGAATCATTTTGGCGAAGGTCAAGGCGTGAATGCCAAAAACGATTCCCCCGAGGATATTTTTAACAAAAGTTCTGCAAAGGGAAATTTCCTTTTCTGCCATAGACATTTTTTCCATTGCTTTTGCACCTCTTACTATATCAGCCCAAGAAATCTTGTCAACCCTAAGTCTTGCCAAGCCTCTCTCTCTTTTAATTTGTGAATTAAGTTGTTAATATAAGTAAATGCGCAGGGGTTTTAAAAAGTTAGATTTTGCGCTGAGAAAATTCAGCAAAGTTATTGATTCTTATATCAAGGAAGTTTTGGCTTCTTTTGTTGATAAAAAGCATCAAGGGCTTGTTAAGTATCACTTTTTGACCGGAGGCAAAAGGTTGCGACCTGTTTTGGCCATAGTCAGCTGCAGAATGCTTGGCGGCAAAACCAAAGACGTTTTGCGCCAGGCAGCGGGCTTGGAGATACTGCATAACTACACTCTTATTATAGACGACATTATTGACAACAGCACTTTAAGAAGGGGAAGCCCCACGGTTTGGTCCAAGTTTGGCAGGTCAATTGCTGAATGCGTTTCTTGGGCTTTTGCGGCGTCAGCTTTTCAAGCGGCCGCTAAAGTAAAAAGGCCGGCTGAAGTGGCGGAGCTTTTTGCCGAAAGTTTAAAAGCGGTTATGGACGGCGAAATTATGGACATTCTCTTTGAACAGTCAGGGAGAGAGGATGAGCCCTACGTTGTCGAAAATAGGTATTATAAGGTAACCGAAAAAGATTACTTTATGATGGTAGGGGGAAAAACAGCGCATTTGTTTGGAACGTGCTGCGCTTTGGGCGCGATGGCCGCTGGAGCTAGCAAGAAAGATTTGGCGTCTTTAAGAAAGTACGGATTTAATTTGGGACTGGTGTTTCAGATTAAAGACGACATCTTGGATATTTTCGGTAAACAAGAAACATTTGGTAAAGTCATTGGCGGCGACATAGTGGAAAGAAAGCTCGGGAACATCGTCATTTTGAAAAGTTTCAGAGAGTTTAGTTCCGCCGACAAAAAAAACTTTTTGGCTATATTGAGAAAAGGCAAAGTAACCGCAAAAGACGTTAAAAAAGGAATAGCTATGATAGCCAAAACCAATAGCAGAAAAGAGTCGGATTTTTTGGCAAGGGGTTTCTTAGAGAAAGCCAAAAAAGAGCTCAGAGGTTTGCCCGATAACGTCTGGCGAGGCCTTTTGTTTAAACTCGCCGACTTCGTTATGGACAGAGAAAAATAATATACGGGGATGCCAAAGTATTTTTACACGGCCAGGTCACAAAATGGGGAGCAAAAGTCGGGTTTCCTGGAAGCTAAAGACGAGAAAGAGTTGTCCAAAGTTTTAAGAGAGGAGGGCTGGCTTTTGGTTAAAGCAGTATTGGAAGAAGAAGAGAGGAGGTCGGCCGCCGCCTTTTTTAAAAAACTGAACTCTTTGCTGCCGATTTTCGGAGGAGTGGGGCTGAAGGAGAAAATGTTCTTTACCAGAAATTTAAGGGTGATGGTGGCTTCGGGCATATCTCTGCCGCGGGCTTTGCGGATACTTGCTGAACAAACAAAAAGAAAAAAGTTCAAAGCCGCTTTGCTGGACATCGCCCACCAAATAACCACAGGAGAAAGTTTTTTTCAGGCGCTGTCTCGCCACCAGGGAATTTTTCCGGAGCTTTTCCAGAACATGATAAAAGTGGGCGAGGAGTCGGGCACCTTGGAAGAAGTTCTCAATGTTTTGGCAGAACAAATGGAAAAAGAACACGAGCTGAAATCAAAAATTGCCGGCGCTACTGTTTACCCCGCAGTGGTTTTGACCGCGATGGTAGGAGTAGGCGTGCTTATGCTTGTAGTGGTTATTCCCAAACTGGCCGAAACCTTTAACGAGCTCGGCGTTGAACTTCCTCCTACCACCAAGTTTGTAATTTTTTTGGGAACTTCCTTGGTCCAAAGGTGGTATTTATTTATTTTGACGGCGCTTTTGCTTTTTATTTTGTTTCGCTTAGTCCTCAACTTAAAAGTCGGCAAGCGCCTGCTGGCCAAGTTATTTTTGAGGTTTCCGGTTATTTCCGGCCTTGTCAGGAAAATCAATTCCGCGGCCACGGCAAGAACTTTGAGTTCTCTAATTAAGGCCGGAGTACCGATTGTGAGAGGCTTGGAGATTATTTCCAGGTCTTTGGGTAACTTTTACTTCAGAGAGGCAATGGCAGATGCCGCCGAGAAGGTCAGAAAAGGCGAAAAAATTTACCAGGCGTTGAAACCTTACCAGCACCTTTACCCTTCTTTGGTTTTGGAGATGATGGAAATAGGTGAAGAGACCGGGGAGACAGCCGACATTTTGGGCAAACTGGCAGATTTTTACGAGGAAGAAGTGGCCTCGGCCACCAAGAATTTGTCGGCAGTCGTTGAGCCTGCGTTAATGCTCTTTATAGGAGCCGTGGTCGGTTTTTTCGCGGTTTCAATGATTCAACCAATGTACGCCATGCTGGGAGCTATTCAATGATGAAAACTTCCAATTGCCAAGGGTTTACCCCGTTAGTAGTTCTTGGGAAAAAATTTTTTACCAAAAAATTTTTTCCTCTGAACAGACGGGGTCGAACAGAAAAACATATGTTTGTTCAAAATCGGTACCTAATGCACAAGGGCAAACTACTAACGGGGTTTACTTTAACAGAGTTATTGGTTGTAATCGGCGTTTTATTGATTTTAACGGGAATTTCAGCTTCAGCAATTCTTGTTTTGCAGAGAGAGTCGGACTTAAATAGATCGGCCGATGAAGTAATCAACGCCCTAAGGCTGGCTCAAAATAGGACTTTGGCGTCAGAAGGAGCCGATCAGTGGGGAGTTTATTTTGATAATACCGGCATAACTCACCAGTATACCCTATTTAAGGGCTCAGATTACGTCTCTCGTGATACATCTTTTGACACAACCAACAAACTAGCAAGCTCGGTTGAAATTTTTGATATTAATTTAGGAGGGGGTTCTGAAATTGTTTTTGAACGAATAACTGGATTAGCGAGTCAATTTGGCAGCATTTCGCTTAGACTAAAAAGCGATACATCAAGAGTTAGGGAAATTTTTATTCAAGAGTCGGGCAGAGTAACTTTAGACCAGGAAACCTCGCCTCCAGATACAGACAGAATAGCAGACTCAAGGCATGTTCACGTTGATTACAGCCGTCTTATAGATACGATGTCAGAAATATTAACTTTAACTTTTGATGGCGGGGTAAGTCAAGATATTATCATCAGTCAGAACCTACAAGGCGGCCAGATTTTTTGGGAAGGCGAAGTTGATGTTTCCGGCGACTTACAGAAAATACAAATCCAGACCCACCGGTTGAACAATCCAGACACTCAATTTTCAATTAAACGCGATAGACGATATAATAATAAATCACTGATTATTCCCATTGACCAGGACGCATCGGGCAGCATTATTGAATATTCAACCGATGGCTTGAATGTTACTTCAACATCAATTTTTGTTACCCAATTTCAATGGCAGTAATAAAAAATAAATCCCGCACCTTTCCACAGGGTATTGACCCCCTGGAAAGGATTGGTGAAGAGAACTCCCCCATCCCTGCGGCAAGGTCGCAGGGTATTCGGGTAAAGGTGCGGGATAAAAAATTTTCGGCAGGGTTTTCAGTAATAGAAATTATAGTATTGGCTGCTATTGTTATTATCGCTTTTGTCGCTTTTTTTGGACTCGCTGCTTTTTCTCTTAGGAATTTATTTTTGATAAAGGAAACCACCAGAGCTAACGAGTTAGCACAAGAAGCGCTGGAAGCTGTCAGGAATTTTCGGGACGGGACAACTTGGGATAGCAACGGTATAGGGGCTTTAAGCGCCGGTGTTCCCTATTTTATTCAACTAAATAGCGATGTTCCTCCAAAATGGGAGTTAATTTTGGGCCAAGAGACGATTGACATTTTTAATCGACAGATATTTTTTTCAGATGTTCAGCGCGACGCAAATGACGATATCGTTGAAAGCGAGGGAACCAACGATCCCGACACCAGGAAAATAACAGTAATTGTTTCCTGGGAAGGCAAAACTGTCCAAGTGCCAACTTTTTTAACTAACTGGCAGCAATGAGTAGAAAAGGATTCACTTTAATTGAAATTTTAGTTTATATTGCAGCTCTGGTTATTATAGGCTCAGCAGTTATAACTTTTTTAATCTGGGCTATTAATTCCAGTACTAAGGCAAGCGTTATGCGAGAAACAGCGGATAACGCGAGGATAGTCATGGGAGCCATGAGTTACGAGATAAAAGAAGCCATCAGCGTTTATACTCCAACTACTCTCTCCAATCAGCTTTCCTTGGAAACCTTGCACTATTTGCCACCGGGCGAGACAACAACTTATATTGATTTTTATCTTTGTGAAACACAACTCTGCCTTAAAAAAGAATCTCAAAGTCCGATTGCTTTGACTTCAGATAGAGTTGAGGTCACCAACTTAGTTTTTAAAAGAGTTGTTACGGGAGAAATTCCCTCAATTCGTATTGAGCTGGAATTGGAGTTTAAAAATCAATCAAACCGACCGGAGTATCAAGCGTCAGCTAGCTCAAGTTCAACCATATCGCTTAGGTCCTACTAATATGTTTAATCTAATTGATAGTCAAAAAGGTTTCGCCGCCCTTCTTATGGCTATTTTAGTCTTAACCATAATGCTGGGCATTTCAATTTCTTTAGCTTTTTTAACTTTGGGTCAGCAAAGAATTTCCAATAACATTACCAACTCAAGCCAAGCTTACTATTTAGCTGAAGCGGGCATAGAAGACGCGCTTTTGCGTCTTGGTCAAAATATGACCATATGTTCTCCGCAGCCATGTACTTACTTTGTTGAGATTAATAATCTTCCAGTTGAAGTTGCCATTTCCGATATGGTGGCAGGAGCAAGGACCATTACAGCTGAGGGAGCCAAACAGAACCTTTTCAGGAAAATCCAGGTCGTATATGAACTTTCTGCTAGTGGCGTGGGATTTTTTTATGGGGCACAGGTGGGTGATGGCGGGATTGACTTGCAAAATGCAAGCAGAATTATTGGCAATGTCTTTTCAAATGGAAATTTTGTGCATACCAACACTGCGCAAATTACTGGAACAGTTCAGGTTGCTGGCGGAGGAAATCAAATCGGAGGAGGAAGCGATGCAGGCATTGAGGTAGGTCAAGACGCCTATGCCGCCGCTTGCGAAAACACAAATATTACAGGAATATTTTACGGATTAAGCCAATCTAATTGCACGTTTAGCTCCTTTGTGCTTCAGTCGCCTCCGGCTCCTCAAACTTTCCCTATTTCTAATGCACAGATTGATCAGTGGAAACAAGAAGCGAGTGACGGCGGTTCCATAGGCAGCTATACTCGAGACAGCGGCACTTCTTTCTTGGGTCCAGTAAAAATAGAAGGAAATCTTATTATCCAGAATACCGCCGAGCTTGTTGTTCAAGGAACAATTTGGGTTACCGGCAATATAACAATACAGAATAGCGCAAGAGTCCATCTTGATGCTGGTTACGGTTCAGCCAGCGGGATTATCATAGCAGATGGCGTTATTGACATTAAAAATAACACAGTTTCTTCTGGATCTGGACAAGGAGGGAGTTATTTGATGTATCTTTCTACTTTCCCCGGCTTCCCCTCTTCATCAGCAGCGGTGATTTTTCAAAACTTTGCAGTGGTTGATATTATCTATTCAACGAACGGTTTTGTTGAAATTCAAAATAACGCCGATTTACGGGAAGTAACGGCATACGGCGTCCGTCTTAAAAACAGTGCCGAACTTACTTATGAGATCGGGTTGCAAAATGCTTCGTTCACTTCTGGTCCTAGCGCGGGATGGATTGTGACGAGTTGGGAAGAAACCGAGTAATTATCATAGCAGGAAGTTTTGTTATAATTAAATTAAGATGCTAGATTTTTTGACTTTAAAACCCGATGCCTTCGGTTTGGATATTTCTGACTTGTCTCTAAAGATTATCAAACTCAAAAAAAGAGGCGTGTTTTTGGGCCTTGCCTGTTTTGGGCAGGAGCCCATTGAACCCGGAGTAATCCATGAAGGAAAAGTGATGAATCAAGATAAACTTGTTGCAGCTATAAAAAGAGCCGTCAAAAAAGTGAGAGGTTCTTTAAGAACAAAATACGTCGTGGCTTCTTTGCCAGAAGAAAAGGCGTTTTTGCAGGTTATTCAGATGCCCAAGATGCCAGAAGAGGACTTAAAGTCGGCCGTTATCTACGAGGCAGAAAACTACGTTCCTTTGCCGGTTGAACAGCTGTATATTGACTCTCAAATTGTCAGGCCCGTAGTTAACAGTTTGGACCATTCCGACGTTTTGATTGCGGCCCTCCCCAGAAAAACAGTTGACCCGCACTTGGAGTGTTTGAAAAAAGCAGGCCTCGTGCCAAAAGCCCTGGAAATAGAGTCCTTGGCCGTGGCCCGAGCTTTGGTGAAGGGCGAGGTTACTCCCTACCCCGTGCTTTTGCTTGATTTGGGAGAAACGCGAACAAGTTTTATAATTTTTTCCGGATACTCTTTGAGATTTACCAGCTCCATACCTGTTTCCGCGTGGAAACTCACTGAGGTTATTTCAAAAACGCTCAGCGTTGACTTAAAAGAAGCCGAAAAATTAAAGGTAAAATACGGCATTAAGAAGAAAGAGATTTTTGATGCGGCAACCCCGACTTTAATCGCTCTGGTGGAGCAAATAGGAAAGTACCTTAATTACTATAAAAATCACGCTTCGCATGAACATATTTCCACCCCAATCAGCGGGGGAGCCGTCAAACCCGGGGTGGAAAAGATTTTTATTTCTGGCGGCGGAGCAAATCTTAAGGGGCTCATGGACTTTCTTGAGCTTGAATTCAGAGTGCCAGTGCTTTTGGGCAACCCTTGGGCGAATATTCTGCCCGAGCCCTTGAGAGAGGTGCCAGATCTGCCTTTTGAGGAATCCTTGCGATACACAACGGCGCTGGGCCTGGCCCTGCGCGGGATAGATAGTAAAAAACATGATTATTAACCTGCTTCCCCCGCAACAAAAAAGAGAGCTTAGGCAAGAAGAGCTCTTCCGCGCCGTTTTGATACTTGGGATAGTTCTTTTATTTTTTTTGGCTTCTTTAATTTTAATTTTGTTTTCTATAAAGATTTATATTCAAAGCGTTACGCACTCTTTGGAAACTTTGGTCCAAGCTGAGCAAAAACTTTTGCACACGGCAGAGTTGCAGGAGCTTCGTCAGGTTACCGATAGCAACAACAGAGAAATTTTGGACCTGAAGTCCTTTTACGAAAAACAAATCTACTCGCTCCCGGTTTTAAATAAACTTTTTGAGGCATTGCCAGAGGGGATCAGTTTAACTTCGCTTTCCTGGCAGAGGGAAAGCGGGCAGGTTGTTATTTCTGGATTTTCGCCAAGCAGAGATGTTTTGCTTTCTTTGAGGAACAGGTTGGAAGCTCAAGAAGAGTTTAGTGAAGTTTACTTTCCGCCGCAGAACTGGATTAAGCCAGAAAACATTGACTTTCAGACGACTTTTAAAATAGCTCTATGAACGCAGTTAAGAAAACGTACATTTCAATAGTGGTTTTTTCTGTAATATCTTTACTGCTGATTGCCTTAGTTGTTTATCCCTTGCTGGGAGGGATTAAGGAGAACTCAACACAGCTTTTGGAAGCGAAAAACAAACTTTTGTCCTCGGCCGTGGAAGAGGACCTATACCTGGAAGCCCAAGAACTTTACAAAAAGCGCCTTCCGGATCTGGAAAGGATGACACAAGTTTTCATTGACCCTGATGTTCCTTTGGAACTGATAAATTTTCTTGAACGGGAGGCCACCACTTCAGCAGTGCAGATAGAAATTACGTCAATAGCCAAAAAAGCTGATAAAAAAGACCTTTGGCCGAGTTTGTTGGTTCAGATTTCGGCCCAAGGGCCTTTCCCGAACTTTTTAAGGTTTTTGGAGCGGTTGGAAAACGGCACTTACTTGATTGAGGTTTCAGACATAACTGTTAGAAAATTGGCAGACGGGCCTGGCACGAAGGTTGTGGTGTCCATAAAGGTTTATACCAGGTAGTGAAAATTCGACGCCGCCAAAGGCGGCTAAATATGACGAAGTCAGTCCAATTTCTACTACCTGGTATACAAAACAGTGAAGTATACAATGAACCTGAAATTTAAAAAACTGACAACGCTTTCCGCGCCTTTAAAAAAGCTAAAAAAACTGCCGTTATTTTTGGCCAAGAACGCTTTTTTTGCTTCTCTGATTCTGATTCTATTGGCAGCGATTTTAGGAATTTTGGTTTTTTACGAATACGTTTTTTTGGCTGAGAGAAAAAAACCAGATGTTTTACCGGCTTATCCGGTACTTAACGAGGCGGCTTTGCAAGATATTTTAAAGACCCGGCAGGAGCGTCAGGAAAAGTTTGACCAAGCCCAGTTTAGGGAGTATAATGACCCATTCTGAAGCTCGTGGATTAACTAGGTTCGTTAAACCAGCTTCGCTGGTTCTCATTTCCCCCTCCTATGAGGAGGGTGAAATGAGCCCCGGGCTTATTATATAACCTCCCCAATGTAAGCCCGCCCCGCCCTTTCTCTACTGATAGCTTGAGATAATATATAGTCAAAGCCGATAGGCGGCTTCGCCTTACGCGGTTGACCAATCTCAAATTTTGAGCGGAGAAAGGGCGGGGCCCCCGTAGTTCAACGGACAGAACGCCGCTCTTCTAAGGCGGACATGGGAGTTCGATTCTTCCCGGGGGCATCAACTAAAATTAAAATGCCTGAAAAAGTTTTCCCGGAGTTTCTTCCGGACGTTCAAAAGCAAAAAAGGAAGAGTTAGCAAGCTTGTTTATTAAAAAGCAGTTAGCCTGGCTTAAAGCGAAAAAAGACGGTGATTTTGATTTGGCGGAAAAACTGGCAGAAGAGAAGGAGCATTTTTTGACGGAACTAAGAATGGTGAATCCAAGCATAAAACTGACCGATTTGGAGGAGGAGCTCATTGAAGAGGCAGAACAATTGACAAGAGATGAAGCCGCCGCGGCCAGGGCAAAAAGACGCGGCCAAAGCAGAGAATAACCGAATACGCCACCAGGGCGGCGTATTCAAAACAAATCCGGGCAGGCGCCTGCCCGGATTTGTTTTTGGTGTATTTATACAACCAAGCTCGAACGTATTTTACAAGAATTTCTTAACCCAAACAGATAATGACGCCTCCGCGAGAAAAATAAAGCATACTTGACACTGCCCCCACGCTT
This sequence comes from Parcubacteria group bacterium Gr01-1014_30, assembly GCA_007376185.1. Taxonomy (GTDB): domain Bacteria; phylum Patescibacteriota; class Minisyncoccia; order Minisyncoccales; family 2-12-FULL-40-12; genus VMFS01. Next base: position 3,798 of record VMFS01000001.1, on the reverse strand, counting down.
AATAGATAGTATAAGAAAGGTCGATGTAAGCTTAACATACCTATCTTTCAAAAATATGACGACAAAATTATTGAAAAAATCTCTGATCGTCGTGGCTATCGGCGCTGTCGTTTTGGGAGGAATTGGATTAACACTGAATCAAACTGCAGCACAAAAAGGTGATGAGAGAAGTGAAAACCCAGCAAAAACACAAGAGAAAAATCCATTACGAGCATTGGCTGGCACAGACTCCAGACTCGTTGATGTGCCAAAGGCTTGCATAGCAGATGAAATCACTATCAAAGAAGCAAAGGCAGAAGGCGTTAGTGCGGCCGCAGCTGGTAATAGCTGTGAAAATGCGAAAGCAGACTGCAGGAAGAACCTGGCAAAGCAAGTAGCGAAAGATGCAGAAAAAGAATGCAACAACTATACGAAAGTTCAGAATGATGCTGAAGTCTGCAAGGCTCATAGGGGAAACTTTAATCCAACAGAAAACATTAAATATGAGCCAGAAAACTGTACAGAACGTGTGGGTGAACACGGGCACAAAGATTTTTTCGTATCCTGCAAAATTGTAAAGCCAGTTCAATATAACTGCAATTAAAGCAGCTGCCTGCGGAAAAGCCCTGGGGAACTCCCCGGAACTTTTTCGTTAGAGATCAGACAAACTCAATGGGCGGCCTGCAAGGCCGCCCACCAAATGGCTTCCAAAAAACCGTCTAGTTTTATCATGGTGCAGAATACTTGAATTAGTTCGAACCGCTTTCGCCGCCTGCGGCGGCGAGGAAGTGCCCCCGCAAAGCGCGGCTCCGCCGCGCCGATAAAAACAGCAAAAGAACCCGGAGAAAAACATCGGCTCGAACCATATTTTACGAAATCGCCAACTGATTTTTTCGCCCAAAATTCAATACGAATTGGCCGCCGAGCGAAGCGAGGCGGCTTCCTCTGGCTTGCCTTTTTCTGAAGTGTGCGCCCGGGAGGACTCGAACCTCCAACCCTGCGTGTATAAGACGCATGCTCCGCCGTTGAGCTACAGGCGCGCAAAATTATACTTTTTTAAGTTTTACTTTCAACGATTTCTTCCTTTTTGGCTTGTTGGACTTGGCCGAAGCACCCTTTATCAACGCTTCAAACTCCTCCCTCTCAATCGTCTCTTTTTCAATAAGGGTTTTGGCGATTTTGTCAAGCAGCCGCCTTTTTTTCTTCAAGATTTTAGTTGCTTTTACCTCGGCTCCTTTCATAAACTTTTCCACTTCCTTGTCAATTTGCGCCGCTACCTTTTCAGAGTAGTTTCTTTGCTCTCCTATTTCACGGCCTAAAAATATCATTTCTTCTTTATCGCCAAAAGAAATTGGTCCCAGAGACGACATGCCGTATTGTTTCACCAGTTTTCTGGCCAGCTCTGACGCTTTTTCCAAATCGTTGGAGGCGCCTGTTGTCAGCTCGCCGAATTTTATTTTCTCGGTGCAGTAGCCGCCCAAAGCCATTGCAAGGTCGGCCAAAAACTCGGTTTTCGTTTTCATTTTTCTGTCTTCGGTGGGAACCTTCAAAGTGTAGCCAGCTGCCATTCCCCGCGAGATTATGGAAATTTTTCTGACTGGCTCCGATTCCGGCAGAGAAGCCGCCACCAAGGCGTGGCCTGCTTCGTGATAAGCCGCGATTTCCTTTTCTTTTTTTGACAAAACGTGCGATCTTCTTTCAGGGCCCAGCAAGACCTTTTCAATTGACTCCAGCATTTCTTCCTGGAATACCTGCTGCTTATTTCTTCTGGCTGCTAGAATGGCGGCCTCGTTCACCAGATTGGCGAGGTCTGCTCCTGAAAATCCGGGAGTGCGCTCGGCAATCTCGCGCAAGTTGACGTTTGCGGCCAGAGGTTTTCCCTGGCAGTGAATTTTCATAATCTCTTCTCTGTCGAAAACGTCGGGTAAGTCAAGTACAACTCTTCTGTCAAAGCGCCCGGGACGTAAGAGCGCCGGGTCCAAAACGTCTCCTCTATTTGTCGCCGCAAGAATAATGGTTCCGCTTTCTCTTTCAAAGCCGTCCATTTCAACCAAGATTTGGTTTAGAGTTTGCTCCCTTTCGTCGTGGCCTCCGCCAATGCCAGAGCCCCGCACTCTTCCAATGGCGTCCAGCTCGTCAATGAACAAAATTGATCTTTCTGCTTTCTTGGCCGTAGAAAACAAATCGCGAACCCGCGAGGCCCCGACGCCAACAAAAAGCTCAACGAAAGAAGAGCCGGAAGTGTGGAAGAAAGGCACGTTGGCTTCACCCGCCACGGCCCTCGCAAGCATCGTTTTGCCGACTCCCGGCGGACCCAAGAGCAAAACGCCTCTTGGAATTCTGGCGCCCATTGCCAAAAACTTTTTCGGGTTTTTCAAAAAATCAATAACTTCTTTCAATTCTTCTTTGGCTTCTTTGAGCCCGGCCACGTCTTTGAAAATTATCTTGTCTTTGGGGTGGCCTTCGGCTCCAAAGAGCCGCGCCCTCGCCCTGGTGAAGTCAAAAGCTTGCGTCACGCCGGTCCTGGCCTGCCTGAAAATGAAAAAGAAGAAAAACAAGAAAATCAAAAGAGGCAGTAAAAACCATATAGCCGGCCCAAGCCAGACCGCTAAGCCCGACTCTTTTTTGGTCTCAATTTCAACTCCAGCCAACGCTTCTTCTCTGACTCCCAAGTTCAGCAAGGACTGGGAAAGGCCTGTTTCCATTTCTTTTCTTGAACGGGCCTTGGACTCGTCTTTGTACAAAATCGTAATGTCGTTGCCAGAAACCGTGATTTTTTGAACGTTTCCTTGGTTGATTTCTTGGGCCAAGCGACTAAGCGAAATCTCTTCCACGCTTTCAAACGGTTGATAAAACAAAGAGAAAAGTGCCGAAACCGCCAGAAATATAAACAGAACGTAGACAGAGTTTTTAGCCAAGTTGCTCATATTAGTATTATTTTAACAGAAATCTGGCTTTGACGCAATTAGCAAGATGAGTGTAGTATATATGTATAAGCAGTTAAAAATATGCTTAGTCAAAAAAAGTACGTAATCGTTGGTCTTGTTATAATCGTTGTTGTTGTAGGCATCTACTTTGCTCTGGCCGCCTGGCAGAGCTGGTGGCCGTTTGAATTACAAAAACAGCAGGCCTGCACGCAGGAAGCTAAACTCTGTCCCGACGGCTCTTATGTCGGCCGCACCGGCCCAAACTGCGAGTTTGCAGAGTGCCCGCCTGACTCGACTGCTGGCCTTGTCCCGAGCGAAGTCGAGGAATGGCAAACCTACCGCAACGAGGAGCATGGATTTGAGTTTAAATATCCTGCGGCATGGGTAGTTAGAACCAAAGAAAACGGTTTATTACTGTATTCTCCGGAGAATCTGGCTCTCGATGGTAGTTGCGTTACCAAGTCTGATTGCGTAGTGGATATTATTGTCGCTTATGATCAAAATCCGATTAGTTTAGAATCCCAAGAGTATTATAATGAAGATTCTGGTTTGAAAGCATTTGATAATCCTGCCAAAGATACACAAGTAAATATAGATAGCAAAACTGCGTACAGATTGTATCCGGCTAGATTGGGAGGAGTTGGGACGATGGTGGTAATTCCATATGGCAATATATTTATTCGAATCGAAAACTCAAAGCCCGAGTTTAATAATATCTTCGATCAAATCCTATCTACCTTCAAATTTATAGAATAAGATTATATAAATTTCAGCCCTTCTGGAAGGGCTGGGCAAGCGTTCAGGTTTATTGAATAATTTTTATGCAGAGAGTTTCAAAAGCAAAAGTTAGGGCAAAGTTTCTGGAAAGGAAATCCGCACAGGATATTCCGGA
>VMFS01000006.1 GCA_007376185.1 Parcubacteria group bacterium Gr01-1014_30 | reverse complement strand
AGCCTGTTTTCCTATACGGGGAAACCGGATGGTTTCCAGGTCGGGAGTTTCCGCTCCGCGGAAACTCCCGCGACCCGACCGACCCCCTTCCGATGTGGGAAATATGCTGATAATAATTGTTACGCCAGCGGTATCTTCTTACCACCCAACAAGTGCATATGCAAGTGGTCTACAACTTGCCCCGCGTCCCTCCCAACGTTAAAGGAAAGTCGGTAGCCCGTTTCCGCTACCCCCTGCTCTTTGGCAACTTTTTTGGCAACCAGAAACAGCTCTCCCACCAACTCCTTGTCTTCCGGTTCAATGTGATTTGCCGAATGTATGTGCTTTTTAGTGACTATCAAAATATGGACTGGCGCTTTAGGATAAATATCCTTGAAAGCCACAACTCTTTCATCTTCGTAAACTATCTCAGCCGCTTCTTCTTTATTGGCTATTTTGCAAAAAATGCAATCTTCCACCTTATTTTTTAGCTCTTTTTTCCATTTCGGCAACGGCTTCGTCCAATTTCACCGTTGTTTGGTTTCCATTCTCCATGTCTCGCACGATAATTTCGCCTTCAAGCGCTTCCCTTTGCCCCAAAATTAAAGTGTACTCAACTCCCAGCTTGTTTGCTCTTGCCATTTGCGCTTTGAGCGAGTCACGGCCGAATGACTCTGCCACAGGGATTCTTTCTTTTCTGAAGTTCTCCATCAATTTTACTCCCTTTCTTTTGGCCAAACTCCCGAGCTGGGCCAAAAATATCTTTGGACTCGGGGGCTGGGGAAACTTCAAACCCCTTGCTTTGAGCAAGTTGACAATTCTTTCCACGCCGCTAGCCCCGCCCGAAGCCGGAGTGTCTTTTCCGCCCAAATGCTTAACCAAGTTGTCGTACCTGCCGCCAGACGGCAAAGCTCCCTGCTGCCTACCCTCGTGGGAATTCTCGTAAATCTCAAAAGCCGTTTTCGTGTAGTAGTCAAGGCCGCGAACCAAGTAGGGATTCAAATGGTAAGGTATTTCCAGCTCGTCCAAAAACTCAAGCACCTCTTTGAAATGACTGTGGCATTCTTCGCAAAGATGGTCAATTAGCTGGGGCGCCTGAGAAACCAAAAAGCGGCACTTTTCTTCCTTGCAGTCCAAAATTCGCAATGGGTTTTCCCGCAAACGGCGGCGGCAGTCAGAGCAAAGTCCTTGTTCGCGCGACCTGAAATAACTCACCAGCATTTTTTTGTAATAAGGACGGCACTTGCTGTCGCCGATTGAGTTTATTTCAACGACTATGTTTTTCAGCCGCAGCTCTTTTAAGATATTGCAGAAAATCTGAATAATTTGCGCGTCAATAACCGAACTTACCTCTCCAAAAACCTCAAAACCGAACTGCTTAAACTCGCGCAAACGGCCTGCCTGGGGGCGTTCGTGGCGAAAGACGGGACCGAAATGCCAAAGTTTTACGGGTTGTGGCAGATTAAACATTCCGTGCTCAATGTAAGCCCTGACAATGCCCGGAGTCCATTCAGGCCTCAAAGTCAAATAGTCCCCTCCTTTGGTCCTTAGAGAATACATCTCTTTTTGAACGATGTCTGTTGAAAGGCCAGTTCCCTTTTCAAAAAGCGCGGTCTCTTCCAAAACCGGAGTATCTATTTTTTCAAACCCGTAAAACTCCGCCGCTCCCTCGCACGCGCGCAAAACCTTCTGAAAGTACTTCTGGTCTTCGGGCAGAATGTCGTACATCCCCGTTGGCCGCTGAAATTTTGGTTTCTTAGCCATAATTTAGTACTCGGGCGCCTCTACTTTTGCAAAGACGACAAAGGGCCAAGCTCTTATAAAAACTCTACCAATGATGTTCTCTCCGGGAAGAATGCCCCAAACTCTGGAGTCAGAAGAAGCGGGCCTGTTGTCGCCCAAAACAAAGTATTCGTTTTCACCCAGAGCAACTCTTTCGAATCCTTTCTCGTCGGTAAAGACTGAGCTCGGCAAGTAGTACTCTTTCAGCTCAAAACCCGAAACCACCACCTTTCCCTCTTTTACTTCAACGGTTTCGCCGGGCAACCCCAAGATTCTCTTAATGTATCTTTGAGAAGGCATTTGCGGATACTTAAAAACCACAACTTCGCCTCTTTGAGGCTCTCTGAAGCGGTAAGAAAGCTGGTCAATAATCAGGTAGTCGCCGTTGGCAAAATTTGGCTCCATTGACTGACCTTTCACCAAAAACGGCTGAAACAAAAAATAGCGTATCGGAACAACGATTGCCGTCGCAATCACGACCACCTTTACGACTTCCCAAATAAAAACAAAGAGCGATTTCATACCTTTGTGATTATAACAAATTTTTGTAGTTTTACAAGTGGCGGTGGTATAATAGTTTAGAATTTGGAATCTTGAATCTGGAATATAGAATGGGAATTTAGAATTAAGAATTTAAGGAGAACTTCCCCTTTTTATTCTATATTCCGTATTCTCCTTCTAGATTCTATATTCTAAATTCTAGATTCTATCTTTTTATGGTACTTATTGTTGGATTGGGCAACCCTGGCAAAAAGTTTGAAAAAACGCGGCATAACATCGGTGCAAGAGTCATTGACGAACTTGAGTGCTTGAATTTGAAAGGCGTGATTTTGGCAAAACCGACAACTTTTATGCAAGGTAGTAGAAATTCGACTAAACTTCGTTTATTATCACTGCCTCCGGCAGTGGTCGAATTTTCACTACCTGGTATGAACGACTCTGGCAAAGCAGTCAAAAAACTAGTTTCGCGTTACAAGTTACACGTTACAAGTTTATACGTAATTCACGATGACCTGGACTTGCCGCTGGGTAAACTCAAAATTTCACTCGGCCGGGGGTCTGCGGGCCACAAAGGAGTCCAATCAATCATTGACGAGCTTGGAACGAAAAACTTTGTCAGATTCCGTATAGGAATAAAGGCACAAAATACACGGGTGAAACCCGTGGACGAGAAACCCGTGGACGAGAAATTTGTTTTGGGGAAGTTTACGAAAGGAGAAGAAAGAGTGGTAAAAGAAGTTATAAAAAAAACTTGCCAAGCCCTTGAATTTGCGCTAAAAGAAGGGGTGGAAAAAGCAATGTCAGAAGTGAACTGAAGTTCATCTTTACCTTCGCCCATCAAGTGTTAACGAAGATAAGGAAGAGGTTTATCTCTTCCGACCTACGGGGCTCGGTGAATGAATATAACCGATAAAATTATTGACAGGGTTTTAATAGTCAGCTTAACCACCTACTTTTTGGAAAAGGGGAATTTTTGGTTTGAACAGAACTTAAACGCAATTTTGACCGCAAGAAAAACCCAGTCATTTTTTGAAAACAACACAATATATCTCCAAAAAAATCAAATCTGCAAGCTTTCCGAGCTTCTAAGAAAACTTGACGAAATGGGCTATGAAAAAGTTTTGGAAGTTCAAGAACTGGGAGAGTTCGCCCAAAGAGGCGGCCTCATCGACGTCTTCCCAGTAAACTCACAAGGTGCCTTCCGCTTGGAGTTTTTTGGCAACACAGTCCAAGAAATTTCAGAACTGCCCCAAAAAGTCACCGATGGGGAAAAATCAAGGAAGATCTTAAAAAAACGGCTAAAGTCGCAAAGGTTGTTTTCCGACATAACAGGATTAAAACCCGGAGATTATTTGGTTCACTTGGACCACGGGGTCGGCCGATTCGCCGGCGTAGAGCAACATCAAGATTTAAGCTACTATCTTCTGGAGTACGCGCAAGGCGACAAACTTTACGTGCCTCTGGGTTTGGAAAGAAAGCTTTCAAGATACGTTGGCTTTACCGACCCCAAAATTTCGCGCTTGGGCAGTTGGAGCTGGCAGAAGACGAAGAAAAAAGCGAAAGAAGACGCGATCAAGTTTGCCAAAGAGCTTCTGGAAATATACGCCAAAAGAGAAACTGCTCAAAGACCGCCTTACTTGCCAGACGCTGAAATTGACTTTCATTTAGCCTCGAGTTTCCCGCACCGAGAGACCCCGGACCAGCTCCAAGCGATTGAAGACGTTATGCGCGATCTGGAAAAACCAAAGCCCATGGACCGACTAATTTTGGGCGACGTGGGTTTTGGCAAAACCGAGATAGCTTTGCGGGTAATGGTAAAAGCTGCGGGCTCTGGCCGGCAGTCAGCTCTTATTTGCCCCACAACCATATTGGCTAAACAGCATTTCCAAAACTTCAAAGAGCGGTTAAAAAACTTGCCTTTGAAAGTTGAGGTTTTGTCGCGGTTTCAAACAAAAAAGGAACAAAAAGCAACGGTTGATAACTTAAAAAGCGGCAAAGTTGACATTGTTGTCGGCACGCATCGCCTTCTGTCAAAAGACGTTGAGTTCAAAAACCTGGGACTCCTGGTTATAGACGACGAACAAAAATTTGGGGTCAAGCAAAAAGAAAAACTGAAACGCGCTCGCGCTTCTCTTGACATGCTGTCCTTATCGGCCACACCCATACCAAGAACTCTCTATATGGCCCTTTCTTCTTTAAAAAGCGTCAGCTTGGTTCAAACGCCGCCTGCGGGCCGATACGCCATCAAGACGATCATTTTACCCTTTTCAGAAAAAACCGTTAAAGCCGCAATTGAGTCCGAACTTTCCAGAGGCGGCCAAGTTTACTATTTGCACAACAAGGTCCAAACAATCGGCTTTGCCCAAAAACTTCTCCGTGAATTAGTTAGCATGTTGCGTTTAGGCCTAGCTCACGGCCGCATGAAAGAAAAGGAGCTGGCAAAAGTGATGGAAGATTTTCAGCGCAAGAAGACCAACGTCTTGTTGGCCACCACCATAATTGAAAACGGCCTGGATCTACCAGACGTCAATACTTTGGTCGTTGCCGACTCAACAAGGTTAGGACTGGCGCAGGCGTACCAAATAAGGGGCAGAGTTGGACGCTCCCGCTCGCAGGCCTATGCCTATTTCCTGTATCCGAAAAAATTGTCTCCTCGGGCAAGAGAGCGCATTTTGGCTCTAAAGGAAGCAGAAGAGCTGGGTTCGGGCTACCGGCTAGCTCAAAAAGATTTGGAGCAAAGAGGCGCCGGAAACATACTGGGCAGAGAGCAATCGGGCAGTGTGAACCGCGTGGGATTAAACTTATACTGCCAGATGTTGTCAGAAGCGGTTGATAAATTGAAAATTGGTGCTACATTTACTTAATGGCTGAAATAAAAAAAGTTTCAATCAAAGACAAAAATTATCCCCGAGCTCTGAAAAAAATCAGAGATGCGCCAAAAGTTCTTTACTACAAGGGAGAGATAAAACCTGAAGAAAACTGTTTTGCCGTGGTGGGAGCAAGAAAATATTCAGTTTACGGCAAGCAAACGGCTCTGGGCCTGGCCGGAGATTTAGCCGACGCCGGCTTAACAGTTGTTTCTGGGCTGGCTCCGGGCATTGACACTTTTGCGCATGAGGCCGCTGTTGAAAGGGGGAAAAGAACCATTGCCGTTCTGGGAACTGGTCTTGACGAAAAAAGCTTGTACCCGCAATCAAACCTTAAGCTGGCAGGAAAAATACTGGAAACTGGGGGTTGCTTGATTTCCGAATACCCTCCAGGAACCCGCGGCACAAAGTTCACTTTTCCTCAAAGAAACCGCATCGTTTCCGGACTGTCTCTGGGCGTGCTGGTTGTTGAAGCTAAACAAAAGTCGGGAGCTTTGATCACGGCCGATTGCGCACTGGTTCAAAAAAGGAAATTGTTTGCGATTCCAGGCTCAATTTACTCTTCAAATTCAAAGGGGTCACACTCCTTGATCAAAAAAGGCGCCAAGCTGGTTGACTCGGCCAACGATGTATTAAAGGAACTAAAAATTCCCAAGATTGTAAAGGCCGGCAGCGCAGTGGGCGACAACCCAAAAGAGCATGCTGTAATTAACGCTCTTTTAGAAGAAAGTTTGTATATTGACAAAATTATTGAGAAGACGAAACTTCCGGCAAGCTCGGTTGCCGCAACCCTTGCGGTTTTGGAAATAAAAGGTAGAGTTAGAAACTTAGGCGGAAATATATATGCAATTAGTTCTAGTTGAAAGCCCTACAAAATCAAAAACCATTTCCAGGTACGTGGGACCCAAATACAAAGTCCTTTCTTCTTACGGTCACATTCGCGACTTGCCCGAGAACGAGCTCGGCGTTGACTTGCAAAAGAACTTTAACCCGAAATACGTCGTCATTCCCAAGGCGAAAAAAAACGTGGATGTCTTGAAAAAAGAGGCGAAAAAAGCGAGTTTGGTGATTTTAGCAACAGACGAAGACAGAGAAGGAGAGGCAATTGCTTTTCACTTAGCTTATCTTTTGGACTTGAACGGAAAGAATCCCTACCAAAGAATAGTTTTCCACGAAATCACCAAGCAGGCGATTGAAGAAGCGCTGAAAAATCCGAGAAAACTTGACCAAAAGCTAGTTGACGCCCAGCAGGCAAGAAGAATATTGGACCGCATCGTTGGTTACAAGCTATCGCCTTTTTTGTGGAAAAAAGTGGCCAGAGGCTTGTCAGCAGGCAGAGTGCAGTCCGTGGCGGTGCGCTTGGTGGTGGAACGAGAAAGAGAGATAGAAAAATTCGTGCCGCAAGAATATTGGAGTATTGAGGCACTTCTTAAAAAAGGAGGTGGCGAATTTTCGGCTTCACTTGTTAAAAAAGACGAGAAGATTATTCCTAAACTTGGGGTTAAAAACAAGGAAGAAGCAGATAAAATCTTGAGGGACCTGGAAGGGGCAGAATACAAGGTTCAAAGCGTTGACAAAAAAGAGGTCAGGCGGAATCCTCTGCCGCCTTTCACAACCTCAACCTTGCAGCAAACCGCCTGGAACCGCTTCGGATGGCCTGCCAAACTTACAATGAGTTTGGCACAACAGCTTTACGAGAAGGGCTGGACGACTTATCACAGAACCGACTCCTTAAATCTCTCGTCGCTTGCCTTGGGGACTGCCAAAAAATTTATAGTCAGTACTTTTGGCGAAAACTACCATCAGTTTAGACAATACAAAACCAAATCAAAGGGCGCCCAGGAAGCTCACGAGGCCTTGCGGCCAACTTATGCCGAAAACACTCCAGATAAAATTTCAGCTAAACTGGAACAAAACCAACTCAAGCTCTACGACTTAATCTGGCGGCGTTTCTTGGCCTCGCAGATGGCGCAGGCCGGCTTCGATTCTACCGCTGTAGAAATCGAAGCCGGAAATCCGAAATCAGAAATCCGAAATCCTAAACAAATCCAAAATTCCAAATCCCAAATTCCAAAATACACATTTAAAGCTACCGGACAAGTTCTTAGGTTTGATGGTTTCCTAAAGGTTTATCCGATAAAATACGAAGAAACAGAATTACCGCCTTTGCAGATAAATGAGCTTTTAAAGCTGATAAAACTGATTCCCTCACAGCACTTTACCCAACCCCCTCCCCGGTACACCGAAGCTACTTTGATTCGCGCCCTTGAAACGGAAGGCATTGCCCGCCCCTCAACTTATGCTCCGATTTTGTCAACGGTGCAGGAAAGAAACTACATTGAGAAAGACGAACAAAAAAGATTCAGGCCCACGGAAATAGGAACCGTTGTTAACGGCATTTTAGTCAACCACTTCCCAGAAGTGGTTGACATAAAGTTTACGGCGCTCCTGGAAGAAAATTTGGATAAAATAGCTTTGGGCGAGATGAAATGGGTTAATGTAATTCGCGAGTTTTACGACCCATTTGCAGAAAATCTTCAGAAAAAATACGACGAGGTTTCAAAAAAAGAGTTTACTGAAGAACCCACCGACAAGACCTGTCCGAAATGCGGCTCTCCGCTTTTGATTCGCTTGGGCAAGTTTGGAAAGTTTTACGCTTGTTCCACGTTTCCAAAGTGCAAATACACAGAATCGCTCAAAGAGAACTCCTTGAATGTAGCTTGCCCAAAATGCGGCAAAGGGCAAATAACCGAAAAAAGAACCAAAAAAGGGAAAATTTTTTACGGCTGCAACAGATTCCCAAAGTGCGACTTTGCTTTGTGGGATAAACCAACCGGCGAAAAATGCGGAAAGTGCGGCTCTCTGCTCGTGGAAACAAAAAGGAAGCAAATAAAATGCTCCAGCAAAGAGTGTGTCTCCAATGTTGAAAAATAATCAAAGAACTGCTAAAATTTCAACTGCGCCGGGGTGGTGAAACCGCTAAACACGCGCGACTCAAAATCGCGTGCCGCAAGGCTTGAGGGTTGGATTCCCTCCCCCGGCACCAAAACTCTTTGACTTTTCCTAAGTGGTGCTGTATTTTAAAGATAGTTCGAACGGTTTTCGCCGCCTGCGGCGGCGAGGAAGCTCTGCCCGCAAGTGCAGCTCCGCCGCGCCGATAAAAACTGCCAAAGAACCTGTTAAAAACATCGGCTCGAACTGCGTTTTAATTTTGGGGGCAAGAAAATTTTTAATCATTTTTATGTTAAAAAAGAATTTACTACTCATTGTAATTTTGTTGCTTCTGATTGGCGTCGGTGGTTTTGCATTTTTTGTACTAAACAAAGAAACTTTGTTGAATATGCCGAAAGTGTTTGCATCAAAAGAGCAATGCGAGGCAGAAACAAATTCACCTTGCATTCGCTATTTATGCGATATTCCAATTGGTGATTTATACCAAAAGTTGTGTACAAATGGGTCCGGCACTGGTTGGTATAACGCAAAACAAATTGGGATTGAGGAAGAGGTTCCGCAAGAACCGAGCGGAGAACCACGCGAAATATCATTCCAGAAAGTAGACTTGCATACTGATTGGCGTTTAAAGAAATCTTATGATTATTCCATATATCGCGGGATTTTTCGCACAGAAGCAGAACTAAAGAATATATGGAAATACATGGTAAACGCCTACGATGAAGTTTCAGGATTACCTTTTCCGAAAAATCCAAATCAACCTGTAATGTCGGAAGTTGATTTTGATAAATATTCTGTAGTTTGGTACGCAGACCGAGGTAGTAACGCCAGCTTTGTAACAATGAAGAAAATGGTGGAATATCAAAATTTAATTGAAGCACATTTAGCACTTTTCTATTCTGATTTTGGTTCAAGTCATCTAAATCTTTGGACAATTCCAAAAACCGAAAAAGAAATTCGATTTGTAGAAACGAAAGAATATGAGCAGAGAGGACCATAGTTGTTTGATATTTTTTTAGATTCATAATTTTTAAGAATTTGCCGCCAAAGAAAAACTGGAAATTGTCGCTTTCTTTCAGGAAGCCAAAACCGCAAAAGAACCCGGACGAATGAAATTCGCAGAAATGTTGTCATTTTTGGAACAAGGAAAAGCGGATGGAATTATCTCGTGGCATCCCGATAGACTAGCTCGTAATTCTGTAGATGGCGGAAAGATTATTCATTTTGTAGATCGCGGCTTGATTAGGTCCCTCAAATTCCCCACCTTGCGAAACTCGCCAGAGTTTCGTAAGTTCAGCTGTTCTCTCATCTGGCATATGGGCCTGCGATTATCTCAACGTGAGATTTCGTGGGCCTCTTTCTTTTTAATACAAAAACCGCTAAAATTTTAATAAATCATAAGCGCCTTGGAATATGGAAAAATATTGGGAAAGCACAACTGAAAAAACTACCATACCTACAGGCAGGAGCCTTTCAGATTACGAGAAGGCTTTGGATTTTAAACGCGACGAGTTAGCTGGAAAAAAGGTTCTCGATTTGGGTTCAGGAGAGAATGAAAACCTGTCGAGAGAATTGGCTGATCAAAATACTAATGTTGTATCTCTAAATCCAGAATACTATAAAGCCAAAATGGGGCAAAAGGTTACTCGTCTGCCGGATTGGCAAAGAAAATCTGTTGCTGGTGAAGCCGAAGCATTACCATTCAAAGATAAAACATTTGACAGAATTTTTGGATTATATTCTGTTTCTCGGTTTTCAGAACCAAGTTATTTAGAATGGGCGGAAGAAAAACAGGATATGCATCAGAAATTAAGGCAAGAAGATAAACAGCAAGTATTGAACTGGCTATCGGAAATTGCCCGTGTCTTGAAAGTAGGCGGTGAGGCAAGGCTATATCCTTTTAAAGCAGAGTCGGAGGAAGAATTTTTGAGGAAATATAAAGCATTCTTTGAAGCTGCGGCTTCATTTGGTTTAAGGGTAGAACATAAAAAATTCGATGATGAAGAAGATGGGGGTTATTTTGAGAAATATTTAGTTGTCCTCACTAAAGCCTCGCTTACGGACTAAATTAGGCGGCGCGCCAGTCTTTGACTGGCACGAAATCCGGCGGCAATTTTTTCAGAAAGGCGGCGGCAGATCAGCGCGAGGCCAGCTTCGCTGGCCGAGCGCAATTAGAAGCATTTGGCCGCGCGGAGCGCGGCCTCCTGGGAGTTTCTAGAAATTTTTGCTAAAATAGGTTCGAGCGGCTTTGTAAAGCCACACCACGTTGGAAATTGCAAGCGGTTTTGGTTCGCCTCGCTTCGCTCGGCGACTAATTTGTATTCAATTTTGGGGGTAAAAACGAATTCACGATTTCGCATTTTGGGGGAAGAAAATTTTTTAATCCTATGAGCTTCAAATACATTTGGAAAAATAAAGAAGCCAATTTTGGTAAGCCCTTGAAATATCAAGTAAGGGGCGGCACTCACCTTACTTTTGAGATAATTTTGAAGTGGAATGGAAAATATATTGCGTTGAGACGAAAAAGTATTCCCGGACATGAAGCGCCGCCACACGCTAAAAAATATCCGAATGGGCTTCTTTATTTTTGTCACAACTTGATTCGATATGGTGAGTCTGTAGAACAATGTGTAAAACGAATTGTAAAATCCCAAACGGGTATTAGTGTAAAATCGTATAAGGTTGTTGATATCGAATCTTCTGTCCAGAAAAAAGACGACCAGTGGGCCATCGTTCCTCTTGTCGTAGCTGAATTGAGCACCAAGCCAAAAATCGGAAGTTTTGGTAATCGAATAATCGAAGTGGTAGAATTTACCAAGAAAAATGTTCCGGCGGATTTTGCTTGGTGGTCCAAAAATGAAGTTGGTCATTTTTTGAAAAGATTTGATTAAGAATTTGCCGCCAAAGAAAAACTGGAAATTATCATCGGTGCGGCTCCGCCGCATTTTCAGAATTTTTTCGCGGGGGGACTTCCTCGCCCGCGACAGCAGTCGGGACGAAAGCGGTTCGGACTAATTTAAGAATACTGCACCACCTTTTATCTCAACTTCTTGGAGAGTTTAAAGACAAGCCAGCCGGAGAATATCCCGATAACGGCTCCGGCTAGTATGTCTGAGGGCCAATGCACGCCCGCAAAAACGCGCGCAAAAGAAATTAAAAAAGCGGCAAGGAGGAAAACCGAGCCGAGTTTTTTGTTGCGGAGATAAAGCGTCAAGGCCAAAGCGAAATAAAAGGCCGCGTGCCCCGAAGGGAAAGAAGCTGCCGAAGCATTGTAGTCAAAAAGCAAATTAATGTGGTTTTCAACGAACGGCCTTGGTCTTTGCCAAAACCAGCGTATTAAGTCTGTAATGACAAATCTGGAAAGTATGGCCGCGCCAAAACTTTCAGTTAACATGCGCCAGTACTTTTTGGAATTGAACGCCAACAACAAAAGCAAAGACAAAATCAAAAAAAACTCAAAGTACCTGGCCAAAAAAACGGCGAGAGTATCCAGCCACGAAAATCTCCCCGCGAATTGATTTATTGTTTGAAAGAGATATAAATCAAAAGCCATTAGTGTATGGCTGGGATGGGGAATTTTTTGCTTAGCTCTATGACCTCTTCTTTTATTTTTTTAAGCGTTTCGCTAACGGCCACTTCTTTTCTGAAATTCCTGAGATAACTTTTTCTCTCTCCTTTGTCTTCGGGCAGTTGGTAATCTTTAATCAAGTCAACAACTCTGGCTATCCAAGCGGCGATTTCAGTCATTTCTTTCTCTTTCATTCCTCGCGTGGTTATGCACGGCGTGCCAAGACGCAAGCCAGAAGGATAAAAAGGCGAAGAAGGGTCTTGAGGCACCGTGTTCTTGTTCGCGGTGATGCCAGCCATATCCAGCGCCTCTTCCAAAAAAATGCCGAGACCATTTCCGTAGGGAGTTAAATCAATAAGCATTAAGTGGTTGTCCGTTCCGCCAGAGACAATTTTAACTCCCCTTTCCATTAACCCTGCGGCGAGCACTTTGGCGTTCTTGGTAATCTGCGCTGCGTATTCTTTGAACTCAGGCGTCATTGCTTCTTTCAGAGCCACGGCAATGGCGGCGGTCTGGTGGTTGTGCGGACCTCCTTGCACTCCTCCCGGGAAAACCGCCTTATCAATCTTTTTTCCAAGGTCCGGGTCTTTTTCAAGGCCTTTTTGAGTTGCCATAACAATGGCGCCTCTCGGCCCTCGCAAAGTTTTGTGGGTTGTCGTGGTTATGATGTGCGCATGCGGGGCAGGACTGGGGTGAACCCCGGCAACAACAAGCCCGGCAATGTGAGCGATGTCAGCGGCAAGCCAGGCGCCAATTTCATCGGCGACTTCTGCCATTTCCGCAAAAGGAAACTGTCTCGCGTAGGCCGAAGCCCCAACCCAAATCAGCTTTGGCTTATGTTCCCTCGCCAGACGCCAAACCTCGTCAAAATCAATATAGCCGTCCGATTTCACGTGGTAAGGTTGGCTTTTGTAAAAACGCGCAGAGAAAGTCGCGTTTGCTCCGTGGCTCAAATGCCCGCCGTCTGGCAAACTCTGACCCATAATCATGTTGCCAACTTCGCAAGCGGCAAGATAAACGGCCGTGTTTGCGGGCGTTCCGGAATACGCCTGCACGTTGGCATAAGGCACGAGGAAGGCCTTCTTGGCGCGCTCAATAGCCAAGTTTTCAACTTTATCAATAAACTCGTTGCCCCCGTAGTAACGCTTACCCGGATAACCTTCCGAATACTTGTCCGTCAAAATTGAACCTAAGGCCTCCAAAACCGCTGGAGAAGTGTGATTTTCTGAAGGAATCATTTCCAAACCTTCTCTTCGCCTCTGCTTTTCCGCCTCTATAATTTCGTAAACTTCGGGGTCTGTTTGTTTTAGAGTCATTTTCTTAAAATTTTTATTTTTTTTCCGGTTAAATCAACAACTCTGGATAGTTTGCTTTTGGGCAGGTTGCCTCTGTTAATTATTAAATCGGGTTTGTGTTTTTTGCCGGAGAACTGCCGTAAAACTTCTCCAATTTTAGTTGACGCGGGCTTTCCAGAAATATTTGCTGATGTACCAGTCAAAGGCCTGTTTGTGTTTTTGAGCAAATCCAGTACTAATTTGTAGTTAGGAATTCGTAGGCCGATTTTGTTTTTATCAATTCCGTATATTTTTCGCTTTGCGCTTTTAGTTTTACGCTCCAGAACCGCCGTTACTTTGCCCGGCCAAACTTTTCTTAAAAACTTCTCTTGTTTTTTATCAATATGAGCCAATCTTTTTGCCATTGAGATGTCTTTGACAAAAATTGGCAAAAACTTTGATAACTTTCTCTTTTTTACTTTAAATAATTTTTCAACCGCTTTTTTGTTGGTTGCGTCGCACACCAAGCCGTAAACCGTGTCTGTTGGACAAACCAAAACCTTTCCTTGCCTCACTGCCTTTGCCGCTTCCTGTGCCGTCATGTTAACTAACAATACCACGGCCGCACAAAATCGCGCAAGAAAAACAATAAAGCGCGCTAATCATTAACGCGCGCTTTCAACCTCTCAATATGTCTGTCGGCCTCAATCCGAATCTCATCATTGCTCATACGGTCGGAGAAACTGAACCCGCATGGGAACTCTTCCCGAAAGTTGCTTTCGCAGACGCAAAATCTTCGATCCTCAAGCAAATATATGATTCTGTGGCGCCCGAAATACTTACAGCAAACCTGACAGATAATCTTCGGGGCGCTTGAATCCGCGAACCACCCGGGTATCTCAATATGTACAACCTCGCCTGGCTCCAACTTTATCAGCTTCGCCATCGCCCCCTCCTTTCTCGGGGTTTCCCCGTATATCATCTTTCGATCGCCCTTGGGCGATGTTGCGCGAAGCGCACCGAAAGTTGTATTACGGGGTTTCCTACTCAGTTTTTAAGGAACTCTTTTTTGCTCAACTTTGTCAAATTTTGAGTAAAAAATAGTGTCGTCGGCAACGTTTTCACGCACTAAAGAATGAGGGCCAATGACAGAATTCTCTCCAACCAGAACGCCGGGCATCAGAGAACTGTTCACTCCAACCTGAACTCCTCTGCCCAAAACAGCTCCCAGCTTTTTCCTACCAGTATCCACCATAATTCCTTTAATTTTAGACCTCACATTTTGTCTGTCAAGCCGCAAATTCGCAAAAACTGTCCCGCCGCCGAGGTCGCAGTTTTCTCCGATAATTGAATCGCCGACATAGTTAAGGTGAGGTATTGTTGAACCCTTGGAAACAACCGAGTTCTTAATCTCAACCCCGTGTCCAATCCGGCAGTTATCTCCGAGATGACTAAAAGGCCTCAAAAAACAATTTGGACCAATTTCGCAGTTTTCTCCAATCCAGACCGGGCCCTCAACGTAAGTTCCGCTCTTGATAATAGTTCTCTTACCCACAAAAACAGGGCCCTGAACATGGCAGTTTTTCTCAACTTTTCCCTCTATTTTAGTTTTAATACCATTTAATAAAAACTCATTAACGGCAAGCAAGTCCCACGCAAAAGACAAAGGAAACCAATCGCTGGCTTTTACAAAATACACTTTACTTTTTTGGGCTAACCGATTAATATAATCAGTTATCTCCAATTCACCTCTTTCTGACTCGGCTATTTTTTCCTCAAGCACTGCTTTTGGAATAAAATAACCTCCGGCATTGACGAGGTTGCTTGGAGGCCGGAGCGGTTTTTCAACGATTTTTTTGACGCGGTCTTTGTCAACAACCGCCACCCCGAAGTTTGAAATATTTTTTGTTTCTTTAAGCAAAACGGACGGAAACTTGGCTAGACAGTTTTTTAAGTCCTTCTCTCCGTAAAAGTCATCGCCGTATAAAACCAGAAACTTTTGCTCCAAATGATTTGCCGCCTGACGCAATGCGTCGCCAGTGCCCCGGGGTTCTTTTTGAACAACATACTTTATTTTTAGACCTTGGGGCAGTTTGTGTCTTTTAAGCTCGCTCTCAATATCCTTGCTGACTCCCTGGAGAATAACGACCTCTTTGACGCCGGCTTTTTTCAAGTTCAAAAGAGTTAATAAAATCAAAGGCTTTTCCAAGAGGCAAAAAAGCGACTTGTGTTTTTTATTTAAGGGCCAGAAGCGGGAACTCTCGCCCGCGGCCAAGATTACCGCCTGCCCCGTTAGAAATTTTTGATTCATAAGTTTTTCTGAATGGCCCCACTGTGTAAAATTTCTAACGGGGTCTGCATAATTTTATTAACACTTTGGCCAACTTGTCGGAATCGTGGCGAATTAAACTTCTTTTCAAAACGTCACCCGGAACTTTTTTTGTTTCTTTCAAGCTTAGAAAATCACCCCTTACTACTTTAAAATAACTATCTTCCAAGTTGTCAACAACCGGAAGCTCCTCGGCTTTCTTGTATTTTTTTAGGGCGGGCTTGGGCAGGGTTCTTGAATTGACCAAGACAAAATCCAAACATCCCTTGCCAAGGTATTTTTCCATCACCGAAACGTGCTCTTTGGCGTTAAAACCATATGTTTGACCGAACTTGGTCATTAAGTTCAAAACATAAGCTATTTTGGCTTTGGTTTTTCTGAGAACTTTGACAATTCCTGGAATCGTCAAATTTACCACTAAGCTGGTGTATAAATCGCCGGGGCCAATGACCACCAAATCCGCCTTCAAGATAGCTTCAACCGCTTCCGGATAGGCGCGAGGTTCCGGCTTCAAATAGACCTTTTTTATTTTAACCTTGCCGCCTCTCTTCGTTTCGTCAATCTTACTCTCTCCCACTACTTTTTTGCCGTTCTCGTAAATAGCCACCAAATTTGAGTTGGTCAGTGTGGCTGGCAAAACTTTTCCTTTAATTCTTAAGATCTGGCCTGTCTTTTTGATCGCCGCTACTTGAGAACCAAAAATGTCGGTCAAAGCTGCCATAAACAAATTGCCGAAAGTCATTCCTTTGAAACCCTTGCCCAAGGGAAAACGATAAGCAAAAAGCTCTCTCAAAGAATGTTCCAGATTATTCTGGTCTTGGGCCAAAGCCACGAAACACTGCCTTATATCGCTCGTGGGTAAAAGCCCGAACTCGTCTCTGATTACTCTGTTGGAACCTCCGCTGTCTGCCATTGAAACGATGGCCGACAGTTCAACCGGATATTTTTTAAGGCCCGATAGAACCACCGAAGTCCCTGTTCCTCCTCCCAAGCAAACAATGCGTTTTTTCATATTTTATTTAACTGATCTTAATGCTTTTTTGGCAAGAAACTTCACGGCGATTGGTACATTGTATTGCGGGTCGTCTAACTCTCTTTCAGTAAACCATTTAATTTGCTCGTGTTCACGTTCTGATAATCGCGCCGAATTTGATTTTGCTTTTGCAAAATACTCCAAGGCTATGTGCTGGTGTTTGTCGTCAAAAGGGTGAATATCAACATATGCGGGCCTCAATAAAAATCTTGCGGAAGAACCCTCAAGGTATGGAGGCTTTTCTCCAATAACTTCTATATCAAGCCCGCACTCTTCTTTAACTTCGCGAAACAGGGCTTGGTCCGTGGTTTCGTCAAGCTCAACGTGACCGCCTACGGGCAGCCACATCTGCAGAAGTTTATGGTAAACCAAAAGTATTTTGTCTTCATAGACAATCCACGCTGAAACCACAAAATCAATTTTTTCGTGAACATGCGACATACTATTCCACCGTTACCGACTTTGCCAAGCTTCTGGGATAATCGGGGTCGTGGCCGCGCAAGACGCTGCAGTGGTAAGCGAAAAGCTGCAAAGGCATTACGGCCAAAATCGGCGTGAGCATCTCCAAAGTTCTGGGAATGTAAATTACGTCGTCGGCAACGCTCTTAATTTCTTTGTCGCCTTCGGTAGCAACGGCAATTATCTTTCCTTTTCTCGCTTTAATTTCCTGCATGTTGGAAAAAGTTTTTTCGTAAACTGAATCCGTGGGGCAAATGGCAAAGGTTGGAAAATTTTTGTCAATCAAAGCCAGTGGGCCGTGTTTCATTTCGCCAGCTCCATAACCTTCGGCGTGAATGTACGAAATCTCTTTCAGTTTAAGGGCGCCCTCCAAAGCTATGGGGTAATTGTATTTTCTGCCCATATACAAAAAGTTGTTGAACTTATGATATTTTTTTGCCAGTTTTTTTGCCTGCTTGGAAGTTTTTTTCAGGGTTTCAGCGGCCAAAGCAGGCAGTTTTGAAATCTCCCTTGCCAAACGCTGTCCCATCACAAAAGACATTTGCCTCTGCCTCCCCAAAAAAAGAGTAAGCAAAGCAAGCAGAGCCAGTTGGGAAGTGAAGGCCTTGGTTGATGCCACTCCGATTTCTGGGCCCGCGTGGTTGTAAATTCCGGCTGACGTCTCTCTGGTTACCGAAGAACCGACAACGTTCACAATAGCCAAAGAAAGGCCGCCTTTTCTTTTAACTTCTCTCAAGGCCACCAAGGTGTCCAAAGTTTCTCCTGACTGGGAAATAAAAATGGAGGCGGTTTTTTTGTCTAAAATTGGTTTTCTATACCTGAACTCTGAAGCCAAGTCGGTTTCAGTTGGAATGCCGGCATATTCTTCCAGCATATACTCCCCGACCATGCCCGCCAAGTAGGCGGTGCCGCAAGCTATTATGTTTAAGCGCTCTACCTGTCGCAGTTTATCTTCAACCAATTCTAACCCTCCGAGTTTTGCCAAACCCTGCTCCGTTATCAACCGCCCCCTTAAAGCGTTGGCCAAGGACTCTGGCTGTTCCATTATTTCTTTGAGCATAAAGTGGGGATACCCTCCTTTTTGGGCTTCTTGCAAAGTCCAGTCAATTTCATGGATAACTTTGTCAACTCTATTCTTCTTAAAATCCTGAATGTAAAAGTTAGCAGGCGTTAAAACGGCCATGTCGCCGTCGTCAAGGTAAACAACTTTTTTTGTGTGCGCCAGAACCGCAGAAGGGTCAGACGCCCCAAAAAACTCGTCCTGGCCCAAACCAATGAGCAAGGGGGCTGAGTTTCTCGCCAAAACCAGTTTTTCAGGGTCTTTTGCCGCAATGATTGCCAAAGCGTAAGTACCTCTCACCAAACTTAAGGCCTTTCTCACGGCTTCTTCTAACCTGCCTTGGAAAAACTTCTCAACAAGGTGCGCCAAAACCTCTGTGTCTGTTTCTGAGACAAATCGGTGGCCCTCCTTTATAAGGTTTTCTTTCAGGTCTTTGAAGTTTTCAATAATGCCGTTGTGCACCAGAAAAACGTTTTTCTGGCAGTCCCAGTGGGGATGCGCGTTCTTTTCTGTCACGCCGCCGTGAGTGGCCCATCTGGTGTGGAAAATGAAAGGGCGGCCCGAGATTTTATAGTCGGGAAACTTGTCTTCTAATCTTTTTATCTTGCCAACGGCTTTCAAAACCGAAACTTTTCTCTTTCCCAAATCAAACCACGCTCCGCCCGCGGAATCATAACCCCTGTATTCCAAACGTTTCAACGCCTCCAGCCCCAACCGAGGGTTATCCTGTCTGCCGATGTAGCCGACTATGCCACACATACGACTGAAAGGAGTACCCCGCCCCCTATGCTGTTTAATATCATCCTCAGAGTAAATCGTATCACGAGCAGAAAATTCACTTTGGATAATAAATCCGACGGCTTAGGGGGCGGGGTCTCCGTTACACTACGATATTCACTAACTTTCCCGGCACAAATACCACTTTTTTTATTCCTTTCCCTGCAATCCACTTTCTAACTCTTTCTGAAGAAATTGCAAGCTCTTTGGCTTCTTTTTCCGAGATGCGAGATGGCGCCTCAACTTTGTCGCGAACTCTGCCCGAAATCTGAATAACCAAAGTGAAAGTTTCTTCTTTGACAAGTTTTGGGTCGTATTTCGGCCATGGTTGCAAATGAACGCTGTTTTTATATCTCATTCTTTGCCAAAGCTCTTCTGAAAGGTGCGGGGCAAAGGGAGCTAAGAGCAGCAAAAATACTTTTAAATTGTTCTCTGTTAATTGTTCTTTATTTTTTGATAACTCATTCACCAGCACCATCAGAGCCGAAATCGCCGTGTTAAACCTCAAATTTTCTATGTCTTCGCCAACTTTTTTAACGGTTTTGTGCAAAAGACGCTCGAGTTGGGAAATTGGGGCTTGGGATTTGGGATTTGTCCCGACTTTGTCGAGGATGCTCGATGAAATCGGCATTTCGGATTTCGGATTTCGCCGCAGCCCTTGAATAAGGGCTGGGCGACCCAGCCTATTGAAAATGGGCTGTGGTCGGATTTCGTATTTTCCAAACAGTTTCCAAACTTTTTCAAGAAACCTTCTCGCTCCCTTCACACCCTTTGGATCCCAAGTGATAGTTTCGCCAAACGGCCCCATAAACATTTCGTAAACTCTTAAAGTGTCGGCTCCTTGTCGCCAAACCACTTGGTCTGGAGTAATCACGTTGCCCTTGGATTTTGACATCTTAATTCCGCCCTCGCCCAAGATTACTCCGTGAGAAGTTCGTTTCTTGTAGGGCTCTGGACCAATGGATTTTGGGACAGCTCCAATGTCCCACAAAAACTTGAATATGAAACGAGAATACAGCAAATGTAAAGTGCTGTGTTCCATGCCTCCGTTGTACCAATCCACAGGCATCCAGTACTTAAACACCTTTTTATATTTGGAAATTGGAAATTGAAAACTAAAAATTCCTCGCATCAAATATGCGAGGTAGTACCAGTTAGAACCTGCCCAGTTTGGCATAACGTCGGTTTCCCTCCTGGCTGAGCCATGGCAGTTGGGACATTTGGTCTCAACCCAGCTTTTAACTTTTGCCAAAGGCGACTCGCCCTCTTGGGTTGGTTTGTAATCCTTAACGTTTGGGAGCTTCAAGGGCAAATCCTTTTCAGGAATCTGAACCCAGCCCTGCCCTGAGCCTTGTCGAAGGGCGCACCTTTCGCAAAAGACAAGCGGTATGGGCTCTCCCCAGTAACGTTGTCTGGAAAAAATCCAGTCGCGCAGTTTATAGTTAACGGTCTTTTTGGCCAGACCTTGCTTTTGTAACCAATCTCCAATCCTGATTCTTGCGTCTTCAGATTTCATCCCCGTAAACCTGTCCGAGTTAATCAAAATCCCTTCGCCTTCATAAGCTGAGGCGGAAAGCCGAGGCGTGAGAGGAGGCGGAGCCTCAGCGAACGCTTTTGTATCTTGTATCTTGTTGCTTGTATCTTGTTGCTGTTTTATAACATCTATTATCGGCAGGTTGTATTTTTTGGCAAAATCCCAGTCGCGAGAGTCATGCGCAGGTACGGCCATAATTGCGCCCTTTCCGTAGTGAACCAAAACGTAGTCGGCAATGTAAATCGGTATCTTTCTTCCGTTTGCCGGATTTAAGGCTACAAGTCCCTTTAGCTCAACTCCTGTTTTTTCTTTGACTTCTGAAATCCTTTCTCTTTCTGTTTTCCCCTTTGCCTCTTCAATATATTTTTGAACAAATTTCGAATTTCGGATTTCGCCTGCCTGCGCAGGCAGGGATTTCGAATTTTCGATAAAAGGATGCTCGGGCGCCAAAACCAGATATGTTGCGCCAAAAAGAGTGTCAATCCTTGTGGTAAAAACATTAATTGAAGCTCGAGGAGCCTTCGGCTCCTCTCGCGCCTCGCTCGACTTCGTCTCGTTCGGCAATTGAGAATTGGAAATTGGAAATTGAACTTCCCACCCTTCCGAGCGCCCGATCCAATCTTTTTGTAAGGTCTTTACCTTTTCCGGATAATCCACCAAGTCCAAATCCTGAATTAACCTTTCGGCGTATTTGGTAATTCGCAATAACCACTGCTCCTTTTCTTTCCTGATCACTTTAGCGCCACACCTCTCGCAAGAACCGTCAATGACTTCTTCGGCAGCCAAACCAATCTTACAGGAAGGACACCAGTTAATGGGCATTTTCGCTTTGTAGGCAAGGTCGTTTTTGAAAAGCTGCAAGAATATCCACTGCGTCCATTTGTAGTATCCCGGGTCTGTGGTGTTAATCTCGCGGCTCCAATCAAAAGAAAGGCCCAAGGATTTTTGCTGGCGCTTGAAAAAAGCGGTGTTTTTGCGTGTGGCAACTCTAGGGTGAATTCCGGTTTTCACGGCGTAGTTTTCCGTGGGCAAACCAAAAGCGTCCCAGCCCATGGGGAAAAGAGTGTTAAAACCATCCATTCTTCTTTTGCGAGAAAGAATGTCAAAAGCGATATAAGGCCTGCAATGCCCCACGTGCAGACCCTCTCCCGAAGGATAGGGAAACTCAACCAGAATATAGGATTTCTTTTTCTTTGAGCCGTCTTTTGCCCAATATATTCCGCTTTTTAACCAAACTCTCTGCCACTTTCGCTCAATCTTTTGCGGGCTATATTTAATCATATAGAGATAGAGAAGAGTTTTTTGGCGTTTTCAGTGGTGGCCTCAGCTACCTTTTCATAGCTCAAATTCTTGATTTTGGCAACGCGCTCGACGATATACTTTAGGGTCAAGGGGTCGTTTCGGCCCTCTGTTGGAGGCGGCGCCAAGTAAGGACAATCTGTCTCAAGCAAGACCCTATCCAGAGGTGTGTTTCTGATAACTTCTTCAAAATCGATATCCTTAATTTTTTTGAAAATTATTCCGTTAAAGCCGAGGCAAAAGCCCATTTCCAAGAACCTTTGCGCCTGTTGCCAACTACCCGCGAAACAGTGCACCACTCCTTTTATTAATAATTCGTCAGGTGTATATTTATTAATATTACGGCGCTTTCGCAAAATCTCTACCAGATCGTTGTAGGCCATGCGGCAGTGAAAGATTACGGGCAAGTTAAGTTCTTTTGCCAAGTCAAGCTGTTTTGTCAGTAAGTCCTTTTGTTTTTGCTTGAAAAGCTCTTTCTTTTTTGTTGTTTTTGGCCGCCAGTAATAATCCAATCCAACCTCACCAATGGCAACCACCTTTGGGCTTTTAGCCAGTTCTTCGTACTTCTGATAGTCAAAAAACTCTTCTGCCGCGTGAACCTCAACTTCCTCTGTATCGTTTTTTATTTTTACCAACCCAGTGTCCAAGTGAATAGGGTGCAAGCCAATGGCCGCGAAAACACCCTTTTCGTATTTTTGAGCCAACTCCACTGCTTTTTGGCTGGTTTCGTATTTCGTGCCAACGTTGATCATCCAGACGTCGTTTGCCAAACACTGCCTGACAACCTTGTCAACGTCGTTCTTGAATGCGTTAAAATTTAAGTGAGCGTGAGTATCGATTAGTTTGGGCATATTCCTAATCTTAATAAAATTTCACCGGAAATGGAACAGGGGAGGCAGTAAAAATACTGACTCCCCTTTCTTAAAAATTAATTTCCTCATTTCCTCCTCTGATGGCCGCTGCTGCTCGTCTCCAACTCCTTCTTAATTTCCGGAACTTTATCCCGACAATACTGTCTGTCGTGAACGCGAAGTCCGCAAATCACAACAGCATCGCTGGGACGGTAAATTTCCTCAAGGCAAGAAGGGCATACCGTAATATTCCTTACTCCCCGCATGATGACCCTCTCTTCGCGATTCTTCAGAGCGAGCCGCTTTTTATTCAGTTTTTAAGTTTCAACCTGGGGAACGCCTGCTTTGAAAACGGTAAACGTTCCTCAGACAAAAACTGAAAGTCCTCCGGTTGGCCGGAGGACTAAAGTTAATTTTAGTTTTTCGCTTCTAAGGCCTCCTGCCAACCTCTGCCAAGGTTGATGATAAACAAAATAAACCAAATCAAAATAGATTTGGCCGGGGGTTCAAAATATGATTTTGCGGCGCCGCGCTGAACGTCATTTTATCAGTTTATATTATGACGCGGGCTTGTCAAGTTTGTTACGCCCCGTTAGAAGCTCAGCCAGGCGCAAAGTAGTATATTCTCCAAAAGGCGAAGCCGACTTCGTCTCTGAAGGGTGGTATTACCTACTTTCTCGTTAAGTTTCTAACGGGGTTACACCCGCGGGAACAAGGGTTTTCTCTTTTTGATTTTCAACTGTTCAAAAATCTTCTCCGCGGTTTCCGGCAAAAACGGCTTTACCATCTCGGCTATTTGACTAATGACGAATAATAAATGGCCAATAACTTCTTTTTGTTTTTTGCTTTCCTTCCACGGTTGTTCTTTCTCAATGTAACGGTCGCAAGAAGCAATCAGCCCCCAGACAGCCGATAGCGCCTCGTTAAACTTAAACTCCTTTAAAGTTTTGTGATATTTTCTCCAAGTTTTACTTATCTCTATCTTTAATTTTAAGCTTTGAGTTGTAGTTTTGCGCTTTACGTTTTGCATTTTTAGTTTTCCTGCAAGCGCAACAACCCGAGCAACAAGATTCCCTAAACCTCCAGCCAAATCAGCGTTATAGCGACCTTCAAACTTTTGGTGCGTAAAGTCCCCATCTTCAGTCGCCGGGATCTCGCGCAAAAGAAAATAGCGAACCGCGTCTGCGCCATATTTCCGAACCAATTCAAAGGGGTCAACAACGTTACCTAAAGACTTTGACATTTTCTGCCCGCCGACGGTAATAAACCCGTGAACAAGCATTGCTTTCGGCAAAGGCAAGCCCAAAGACAAAATCATTCCCGGCCAAATTAAAACGTGGAACTTAAAGATATCTTTGCCCAAACAATGTAAATCCGGCGGCCAGTATCTCTTGAATTTGGTAATGTGTTCAAGTAGAGAAATGTAATTTACCAAAGCGTCGGCCCAAACATAGACCGTCTGCTTGCTATCGCCTGGCACGGGCACGCCCCAGCTCAAATCCTTTGCCGATTTTCGCGGAGCGAAATGAGGCGGGAGAGGAGACGAAGTCTCAGCGACCCTCGGCCTTGAGAAACTGACATCTTGCAAACCCTGCTTCACAAAACTCAGCATTTCGTTTTTCCTCTTTTGCGGCGCTATTTTAATTTTGCCGCTGCGAAGAATCTCTCCTATCTTTTTTGAGTACTTTGACAGCCGAAAAAAGTAATTTTCTTCCTCCACAATTTCTGGAAATCGCAGATGTATGCGGCATTTACCGCCCTTCAAATCCTTCTTTACGATAAAGGCCTCGCAGCCGACGCAGTAAAGCCCTTGGTACTTTTTTTTGTAAATGTCTCCTTTAGCTTTCAGTTTAAGCCAAACCTTTTTGACGCTCGGCCAATGTCGCTTTTTATCGGTTGTCCTGATAAAGTCGCTGTTTGAGATATTGAGGATTTTGGTCAACGCTCTGAACCGCGAAGAAATTTTATCCGTAAACTCCTGGGGTGACTCTCCAGCTTCCTTTGCGGCCTTGGCAACTTTTTTGCCGTGTTCGTCTGTTCCGGTCAAAAAAAACACGTCTTTGCCCAATCCTCTGTAATAGCGAGCTAAAACGTCGGCCTGCGCCAGCTCCAAAGCAAAGCCGGCGTGGGGCAACGCGTTTGTATAAGCTATGCTGGTTGTAATATAAAACTTTTTCTTTTTCATTTTTTGTCAACCACTACCACAAATTCTCCTTTAATTTGGCTCTTTTCTAGTTTATATAAAACCTGCTCAACAGTCCCGCGATAAATTGTCTCAAATTTTTTGGTCAATTCACGACAAACAACTAGTTTAGTTTTTAGTTGATAGTTTTTAGTTAGTAGTTGTAGTTCTTTTAAGGTTTTTATAATGCGGTGAGGTGATTCGTAGAAAATTACGGGGTATTTTGAGCTAACTACTTCTTCAAAAAACTTTTTTCGCTTTTTTTTGGCGGGCGGGAAGCCCAAAAACAAAAATCTGTCCATTGGAAACCCAGAAATACTGGCTACCGCGGCCAAGGCCGAAGCCCCAGGAACAGGCACAATTTTGGTTTCTGGAAGCCGAACTTGGACAAATTCAATTAACTTTGCTCCGGGGTCAGAAACACCCGGGGTGCCAGAATCCGAAACCAAAGCCAAGTTTTTGCCGCTTTTCAAAAGTTCCAAGATGTGGTCAAGCTTTGGAATTTTTGAATGCTGGTGATAACTTAAAAGGGGCGTTTTTATATTGTAACGTTCCAGCAATTTTTTCGTTACCCTAGTGTCTTCGCATAAAATTAAATCAACCTCTTTTAGAACATCCAGCGCTCTCAAAGTAACGTCTTTGAGGTTGCCCAAGGGCGTAGCCGTAACAAAAAGCTGGCTCACCCCGTTAGAAGTTTGCATATGCGTCATAGGCCAAAAAAGACCAGAGGTTCTTTTTTGGCGTGGGTTTAACCAAATAAAATAACTGTTCAAAGTTTAAAGTGTTTAGCAGTGGCAAACTTCTAACGGGGCTCATTGAGGTTGCATGTCCCGCGTCTTTCTCTTTGTAAGAAATTCTGTCAAAAAGTCAAACAGAATGCCGGCCAAGGGGATTGCCAAAATAACTCCCAGAAATCCAAAAAGCTCTCCCCCGACAATCAAAGCTATCAGCACCAAAGCCGGGTTCAGGCCAATTATTTTTTTCGTTAAAATCGGGCTTAGAATGTTCCCTTCAACCTGCTGAATCAAAATAAAAACGATTAGCACGAACAAGGCCTTTAGCCAATCGTCAATAAGAACCAGGGCCGCGATTACAACTCCGGCAAAAAGCGGTCCCAAATAAGGAATTATGTTGGTGACGCCGGCAAACAAGCCCAAACTGATGGCGTAGTTGACCCCGAATATCTTCAAAGCCACAAAAGTTGCCAAGCCCACGAAAACGCTGGCTAAAATCCTTGTTCCAAACCACCCGGAAATTTTCTGCTGCGACTTTACCCAAATTCTTAAAGCCAACTCCTCGTACTTTTTCGGGAAAAGCACTCTTATGGCCTTCTCAACTTCTCTTTCCTCCAGAGAAAAGAAAAATGCCAGGAAAAATATGAACAAAGCGTCAAAAACACCTCCAAAAACAACTGATAAAGCTGCAAAAATGTTTGCTGAAGCCCCTCTTAACCATACTTCAAGCGAGCCCAAGAAAACCTCAAGATCTTGGAACGCCTCAAATCCGAGGCCTCGCAAAGGCGGCGCCAAGAGTTCAAAATAATAGCTGAAATCAGTGGTCACTTGGCGAACTTCGGAAATAAAAGCCAAGGAAATCAAATAAACCGAAAAACCCAAAAAACCGAAAACCGCAACGAAAACCAAGCTGGCGGCCAAAATTCTGTTGATGCCTCTTCTTTGGATGAAGTCAATAGCCGGCGCGAACAAAACCGAAATAACTAGAGAGAAAACAACTAGAACAACGGTTTCTCGGAGCAAATACAAAAGGTAAAAGCTAATGGCTGCTACGCCGATCTTTAGCATCGTCGCCCAAGAAATGTCCAAGGTTTTTCCGTCGTCCATATTCATAAAGTTAATATCTTCTCAAATCTCTTTTTGTCAAAAAAAGGACCAATAAGCGCCAAGTTCAGTTTTTCTGGTCTGAAAGAAGCCCTTGCCACTTTCAGAATATCACTTTGCGTGATTTTATCAATTTCTCTATAAATTTGTTCTGGGTTCAAAATTTCTTTTTTCAAGAGCTCTTGAAAGCCGAAAAAACTCGCTTGGCTGTCGGATGTTTCCAAAGTTAGAGCGGTTTTGCCTTTAACATAGTCCTTGGCTTTTTGCAGCTCTTTTGCAGGAACTATTTTTTGCGAAATTTCTTTGTACTCTTTGAGTATGGTTAAGATGCCTTTTTCAACCTTGTCGTTGTGGAGTCCGGCTTGCGTCACCAAAAACCCTGTGTCGGGGTCCGCTTCAGAAGACGTGCTTACGTAGTAAGCCAAGCCCAGCCGTTCCCTGACTTTTATGAAAAGGCGAGAGCTCATCATTCCTCCTAAAATGACGGCCAGCAGCTCTTGGCCATACCTCTGTGGATGAAACAAATTAAAACCCCTGACTCCCAAACAAAGGTGGGTTTGGTCGGTTTTCCTTTGTTCCAGAAGAAATTCCGGCCTTGTTTGTCGTTCAACGACTTTTAATTTCTTTTGCGGGCTTGCCGCTTTTATTTTTGAAAAATACTGCTTTGCCTTTGTAACAGCTTCTTTTTCTTCAACGTTGCCCGCCACGCAAACAATGGTGTTTGAAGCCGTGTATTGGCTTAGCCGATATGAAAACAAATCTTGTCGCGATATCTTTGACACCGTTTCTTTGGTTCCGGCAACCGGGCGCCCGGCTGGCTGGTCTCCATACAAAAGTTTTTGCCACAAAATCCCAATGTAATCCATGGGGTGGTCCTGGTACATATTTATTTCTCCGATAATGACTCCTCTTTCGCGTTCAATTTCTTTTGGCGGTAAAAGCGAGTTAAAAAAAATGTCTGAAACCCAATCCAAAGCTAACTCCCAGTGAGGGCTGTCCACTTTGGCAAAATATCCCGTGTAATCCTCTCCGGTAAAAGCGTTGTAAATGCCTCCAACTTTGTCTAATGTTTCGGCAATGGCCGTGGTGGTGGGCCTTTTTTTCGTGCCCTTGAAAAACATATGCTCTAAAAAGTGAGAAATGCCGTTTAGTTCTTTTTTCTCGTTCTTTGACCCCGTGCCCACGAGCACCAAAACCGTAACCGCCCTTGTATTTGACTGCGGAACCGCTATAATTCTCAACCCGTTTTTCAAAGTCGTTTTTCTAACCATATCCTTTAAAAAAGTATACCGCTTCTTTATTATTTATAAAGATTGCTGTGAGTATCTATGTCAATGAAAACGACCGTACTTTCATCTCTAAACACATAAATGGCCCGCCAGTCGCCGGTAACATTAATGCTCCACTGACCTTTCCGGTCGCCACTGAGCGGGTGATTGTTGAGAAGCGGGTGGAGCGGATTTTCCAGAAATAAATTCCGGCGGTTTTTAAACGCCTCCTGAATTTTCGGAGGGCGCTTAATGAATTTCTTCTCAAAGCTCCTGTGGAGTATTATCTCCATTAACGCAGAGATTCTAAATAAACATCCATTTCCTGAGGAGTACGAAAAGTCGGCGAAAGATTTTTTCCCTCCAGAGCTTCCTTCTGAAGGCGGTCCAAACGCTTCTTAACAGAAGGTTTTAGTTCTCCTTCCAAGTAAAAGTGAACTTCCTTTGTGCGAATAAACTGGTTTAAGTAAGCGTTAATAATGGTGGAAAGGGGCATACCGAGACCTCTAGCCACTTTCTGCGCTCTTTCTTTTACCTCCCTATCCGCCTTGATGTTGATTGTAGTTTTAGCCATATGCCTAAAGTATATACAACGGATATATCTTTGTCAACAGTTTCCTTACACCTGGTTTCTTTTTCATTACCTCCTCTTGGCTAAATACTGAACGAACAAGCTCTTGTTTTTGTTACTTTTGCCAAAATCATAAAAAATTTTCTCAACCTTAAAGTCATTGCCAAGAATTTCAAGCATGTCGCCTTGATAAATAGGATAAAGATCAAGTTTGCTCCAAACTTTCCTTTCTTTGTCATAGTAATGTAAAACAACAACCGTGTCGCTGATATAAGCCGGAAATACCAATACTTTTTTTTGAAAACCATGATAGTAAATTGAATAATCAAAAGTGAAATTCTGAAAGATTTCCTCCTTGGGCAAGTTCATCAACGATTTTATGTAGTCGTAATTGCGGGAATCTATGAATATATAGCCGCCCTTTTCAATAAGTCCGGCAAACTTGCTAACAATACTCTGTTGGGCTTTCTTGGTATATTCCCGCGTACCGCCACCTATATAAGTCAAAGAGTTGCCAGTTAAAAAGCCGAAGTCGAAATTATGAGTGTAGGGCGGTGTTGCTTTAGGCAAATCAAGCCAGTTGGCTTTGTGGATTAAAACGCTCTGTTTCTCTTTCTTGAAAAGGGCGGAGGTCATTTTTATAAAAGTGTCGTCTACTTCGTTAGCTTCAGCGCTCTCAAAGGGGTAATGCCTTTTTTGTAGCGTTTTGATAATGTTGCTTAACTCCAGACCCCCGCCAACGCCAAAATCAAGGATTTGTCTCAAACCTCTTTTCGTAATCAACTCAACAAAAAAATTAATTTCTTCCTGCTTAACACCGCCCTTGAACCGAGGATAGATGCCCGACTCCCACTCAACGAACTTGTAATCCTTAAACTCCTCAATGGGATTACTTATGTAAGGAAGTGTATTAACAAAAGCCATTGTTTATATTTTATCTATCGCTACTAATTTTCAAATTCTATAAAGGCTTTACAATACAAGGGCCTCAGAAATGGTTTTTGCGAGGTTGGAGATTTTTACTCTTTTTTGCTTGGTGGTGTCGCGGTCGCGCATGGTTACTGTTTTATCTTTCAAGCTGTCGAAGTCAACGGTGATGCACCAAGGCGTTGCGATTTCGTCTTGGCTGTAATATCTTTTGCCAATGTTTCCCCTATCGTCCCAGGCAACTGTAAAATCTTTCCTCAAGTCCTCGTAAATTTTGCGAGCAAGCTTGACCAACTCCGGTTTGTTCGCGAGCAACGGAAAAACGGCCGCTTTGTAGGGCGCGAGTTTAGGAGGCAATCTCAAAACAACCCGGTCTTTTTCTTCGGTGTAGCTCTCAAGGAGTACCACGAGGACCGAACGATCCACTCCCCACGTAGGCTCAACCACGTGCGGCCAGAATTCCTCACCGGTTTCTGGATCACGGTAAGGAAGTTCTTTGAAGTGCGCTTTTAAGTCAAAGTCGGTACGATAGGCCAGTCCGTAAAGTTCTTTCTGGCCAAATGGATACTGATACTCAATGTCAATAGTCCGCTTGGAATAGTGCGCGCGCTCACCTTCCGGAATCTCTACAAACTCAAGATTTTCATCGGAAATGCCCAAGTCGTCGCGGAGCCAACCTTTCATTTCATCAAGCCAGTAATCAAACCACTTCTTCCATTCTTTTTCACGAATAAAGTATTCAATTTCCATCATCTCGAACTCACGCGTTCGGAAAATAAAGTTGCCAGGTGTGACCTCATTCCTGAATGCCTTGCCAATCTGGGCAATGCCAAAGGGTATCTTCAGCCGCGGATTCGTATCCAATATCTGTTTGAAATCCACGAACATTGCCTGGGCCGTCTCAGGGCGGAGATAAACATTAGATTTTCTATCTTTCACTGGCCCTAAATTTGTTTCGAACATGAGACTAAAAAGAGTAGGTGAAGTAAAATCACCCTTTTGTTTACATTCAGGGCAGGTTAGATCTTTAACTTTGCCAGCGTCATACTTATCATGACGAACAATAAATCCTGGAATTTCGTCATCTCTAAAAATAGAGTTACACTTTTTACACTGCATAAGAGAATCATAAAATTCTTTCACGTGCCCGCTTGCTTCCCAAACCTTAGGATTCATAATTATCGCCGCGTCGATGCCAACCATATCATCACGTCTATGAACAAACCGCTCCCACCAAACTTTCTTGATGTTGTTCTTGAGCTCAACGCCAAGCGGCCCATAGTCGTAAGAATTCGAAAGCCCTCCATAAATTTCAGAACCCGGAAACACAAAACCCCGCCTCTTACATAAACTCACTATCTTATCCATTAGATTAACTTGTTTTAATTCTGGCATAAACTATTTTGCCTGCCCCCCACCAAATTTTGGTGGGGGGGTCCATTAAGTCGCTCATTGTTACTGACCAACGGGCCCGCCCGTTATTGAGCTATCCGTACTCTCCAAATTAGCCCCTGACCAAGTGTCTTGCCCCGAAATTTTCGCTTGGCTAACAATTTGAGGCGTCTGCCCTACTTGCGATGAGTCCGGATTAAAAGCAACCTGGAAAGCTACACTTGGAGAGGGTTTGTCAATGCCGGAACCCGCTTCAAGTTTACCCAAAGACCAAACAACCTCTCTTGATGCGGAGTCGTACGTTAAAGGAGCGTCTTCTGGAAAAATCTTACCGGTTAAGCGCGTCTGTGGCGAAAGCGTAGCCCTGACTGTAACGCCTGCGAGGTCATTGTAAAGGTTTTTTGCTTCCCAAAGTATGGTATAGTTGGTCGTTTGCCCAGCTATGGGAGGAACGGGGCCAGAACTTTGGAAAACCTCGTCTTGGACAAAGGCCATTTGTGAAACTTCAAAGAGCGAGTTTAATCTGGTCTCAAACTCTTCTCTGACTTGCGATATGACAACCGTATTTTTCAAAGAATGGTTCTTTTGCGACAAGGGGGTTTCGGAGCCGCCTTTCAAAGTTACCCAAAATTCCACTTTACCTTCCTCACCTCCTTGCAAAAATCTTAGTTTTTGAATCTCCCGCCAATCCCAGGTAATGAAGCCGCCATCTTTGTTGAACTGCCCGGAGTCAGACCTGACCGTGTCAAAGTCAAAGGCCTCCCCCTCAAGGTTTGCCGCTAAAAACAGCTCTTGAAAAGGCTCCTGGCCTATGTTTCTAAAAAAAATCTCGTAGTTAAGAACTTCGCTCGGGCTGGCTGTGTATTGCTGACTGCCGTTAATCTGCTGAAAAACCAAAAGCGAAGGCCTGATAACTTCAGCAACTCTGGTCACTTCTTTCAGCAAAATAAAGTTGCCTTCTGACCACAAACCAAGAGTCGCCCGAAAAGATTTTTGCGTTTGAAGGTCGCCTAAGAGCTTGCCCCTAATCTCAATCCTGCCGCCGTCTGTCTTTTGCAAAAGGGGCAAATCCCACTCTGTCTTGTCCAAAGCCTGGGGTTTGCTTGAGAAGAACTCAAACCCCGAAGGATATTCAATTTTAGCTCTCAATCCAGCGACTGGCCACTCCGAGTTTGAAAAGTAATTTATAAAAAACTGAAGCTCCTTGCCAGCTTCCACTTTTGAAGGAATGTCAACCTCAAAAGTCAAAGGCAAGGACTTAATTCTGCTGGTAAAAGTGGTTGAGGACTCAAAAAACGCCTTCAAGTTTTTTGGACGGTACTTTAAACTGACTTTGGCTGTTTTTGTTTCGCCTTCTCTGCCCAAAAGCTTTCCTGAAAACGTCGCTGTTCTTTCCTCTCCAGGATAAATGTCTTCCAAGGGCGTTATCGCTCTTTGGCGCAGCTCGCCCGAGGGCAAAGAGTTTTCCGGATACTGAAAGATTAACTCTGCGTCTTCCAGCGACACGTTGCCGTTATTTTTGTATTTGACCAAATAGTCTATTCCTGCCAAGGCCTGTGGTTCTGGCTCACCCAGAATCTCAAGCCGCAAAACCTCTCTTGAGTAAACATTTCTCTGGTAATAGTAGTAGCCTGAAAGCCCGATCAAGGTTCCTAAAATTAAAATAAAAACGACGAACTTATGTTTCATACTCTTCCTGTATTTTTACACTATACCAACTGGAAACGCTTTTCAATGATTTTAAGTATCGGGGCTCCAGCTTCAATCGTATCAATAGGCTCCAATCCTTCCTTAAAATAATTTTTATGATTTTTACGGCGTCGCAGTCGGTCTTTTGTCCTTGCACGAAGCAATCCTGAATTTTGGGCTGATAACCCAACAAAGAGGCCAAGTTCCAGAAAAAGTAATAATAGACCAATGACAAACGGCTAATAACCAATGACTGGTTATTCAACCTTTGAAATGTCTCGCTGAGTAAATGCCAGATTTTTGGGTCTTTTTCTTGGCCTTTGATTAAATTGTCAAAATCTTCGGCAACTTTATAGGCAACTTTTAATTTTTTTAAGTCGCTCCTTATGGCCGAGAACTTATCTATTAAAACGGCGTCGGTCAGGGTTTTTAAGGTTTTACCCTGTATGAATTCTATTTCAGATAAATAAAAAAGTTCGGAAGCCGAACGCAGTTTTGAAGAAATTTTCCTGACTGCCTTTGCCAAAATCTCCAAACGGCCGAAGTCCTTGGTGTAAACCGTCAACAACTGGTCTGACTCTCCTCTGTCGGTTTTCTTCAAAACAATCCCCTCAGTCCTGTAGTGGGTGAACACGACTTTAAATATTAATTCCTGTGCTTTTTTTTAAGTAGTCCAGCTTTCTTTGCGCCTCGCTTCTCTGGGTCCAAGAGCCGGAGCACGCCTGCTTGCGCAGCTCGCGCATCGTTCTTTTGACGTCTTGGTTGGAAATGTGGGTACCGAATCTTGAAGAAGGGAAAAGCTCTCCCATCACCTTTTTTCGCTCGTAGCTATCAAGTCCTCTGCCGCCTATACTCAAAGAGCCCTCTGTCGCCCTTCTCACAAAATCGCTTCTGCCCCAATGCTTGCTTTGCTCAAACATTGTTTTGGGTTTTTCTGGCGCGGGCTTTGGCATTGGCTTTAAGGGTTGAAGAGCTTCTTTTTCCGGCTTTGTTGAAGGCGATTTTCCAAAAATAGCCATAAGTTTTTTTGAAAGTTGTCTTACGCGACCTTTTACGATCTTATGCAGTATATTGAAATTAGTCCGAACGCATTTCGCCGCCGCAGGCGGCGAGGAAACCCCCCCCGTGCAATTCCGAAATCGCGGCTCCGCCGCACCGCTGACAATTTCAAGTTTTTAATCGAGTTAATTATAACTCGATTCACCAAATTTTTCAAATCACTTTCGTTTGAAAAATTCGGTGCTTTAGCGGCAAATTCTTTGTTCTTTCAAATTCAAAAAAGAAAAAACCCGCCGTTTTTGCTACTAGGCGGGTCATTGGACAGGTGCGGCAAGTGCTTACGCCGCGACAACTTTCAGGTCGTCGAGAATGGCGACCATAGGAGCGATGTGGGAAGCCATGAACTTCCTGGCCTGCTCCGAGACGACATCGTAGGCGTTGAGGTGTTCCATACCGGAGTACCCCCAGCCACCCTTCTTCTCGTCCTTCTTTTGTTGCCAGAATGGAA
>VMFS01000005.1 GCA_007376185.1 Parcubacteria group bacterium Gr01-1014_30 | reverse complement strand
GTTCCAGTACTTTTGCGGCTTTCTTGCCCGACTCTTCTTGGATTTGCAAAAATCCCTTTGTTTCTTTTACTTCAACGCCGCCTTTCTCCAAAACCTCGTACAAGTTCTCCAGACCTTGAACGTCTTTTTCCATTTCGGGAAAGAAATATAAGATTTCAGCCATTGTAACGAAGCCCCTTTCCTTTCCTTTGTCAACAAGCTCTGCAACTTTTTCCGGCGAAAAAACCCTGCCCCGTAGTGAGCCTGCTCTACTTCGGGGTCCCCGGCGGATCACTCTTTTTCTTTTTTTTGGATTACTCTTGCGCGCCGCTTTTTTTGAAACAACTTTCTTGCGAGGTTTGCGTTTTGAGATCCTTTTCTTTAACTTTTTGGCGCCAATCTTTCTTGGCTTTTTAGATTTCTTCATGAACTTTTGTATATTAGCAGGTTACGGCCGTAATATCAAATCATGATATAATTAAGTTGATGCCAAAAACCATAATTCTCAAGCTCGGCGGAAGTATTATCACCCAAAAAAAACTCGGCAAACCAGTTTTGAAAACTGCATTTGTCAAAAAAACCGCTAAACAAATCGCCGGCGCTCTAAGGCAAAAACCGAAGCTGAAGCTCATTCTGCTGAATGGAGCAGGATCTTTCGGCCATCCGCTTGTTTATAAGTACAAGTTAAAAAATCGCAAAATTGAAACCTACTCTTTGAGGAACATAGCCGAAGTTATTACAACTTTAAGAAACCTCGGCAACCAAATTGCCAAAATATTTGCAGAAACAGGCCTGCCTTTGGTCCCCCTGCAAACAAGCTCTTTGTTTGAAAGGCAGCGAGATAAAACCATTTTGAGAAACTTTTCCGTCCTTGAAACAATCGTCAAAAGAGGAGGTACGCCTCTGCTGGGCGGCGACTTGGTTTTGGGCGGAAGCGACAAAGTTTATATTCTTTCAGCTGACGAAATAGCCGTAATCCTGGCCAAAAAAATCAAGAGCTCTCAAATTCTTTTCGCCACGGACGTTGAGGGTGTTTATAAAAATTTTCCGCCGTCAAGAAGCGAAAGACCTATGAAACTTCTTGACCGAAAAGAACTTAACTCGCTGATAAAAAAACACGGCGCTATTGAAAAAATGGGAGCAAACGACGTTTCGGGACAAATGCCAGGTAAGTTGAAGCAACTAGCATTCCTAAAAAATAAGAAGGCCTTTGTGTTTAACGGACAAAGGCCTTATCTCATAAGTAAAGTGTTAATCGGTCAAACGGTGAAAGGAACAACTGTGTTGCTTTAAATATTCAACGGCAGTTACGACGTACTACGAACGAACGCCCACTAATGTAATCTTCAATCATTTCTCTGGCCCCTCTGCGCAAATGCAAGGCCAACGCTTCTGGTGGGGAAACCCACTGGTGTCCGGCAACGCCGACGGCTTGTGGGTCGGGCAAGGAGTCATCGGAAGCAGTGGCAGTATAAAGTGTGGCCCAAGTGCGGTGGCCGACTCTATAAAGACCAAATCTCGTCTGCACAACTTTGATTTTTGAGATTAAGCCGGGCAATTCCTCTTCAATAAGCCGCTTAATAGCCTGAACGTCATGCTCCCCCGGCTCAACCGTCTCCATTGGAATTGAAAACATTCCGGCATGCTTGCCAATTTCAGGCTTTGTTTCGAGCTCCCGAAGCACAAGAATTAACCCTATCTGGTTCCTGACAATCAAGGCAACCCCCCTTTTTTTGGTAAAGAATGGGAACAGCTGTGCCAAGAAGTTCACAACAGTCCTTGCAAATCTTTTTTTTCGGCGGCTTGTCATCACCACCTCCTTAAGTCCTCCTGGCGACCAGATAATCGGCGAGTTCCGAAAGCAATGCCTTAAATTCTTCAGGCAGACTCAAACGTCCAAGGGCCGACTTCCCTTCTTCAACCAACTTACACGCAAACACCTCTGCTTCCCTAAGGGCGCCGGAGCTTCTGAAAATCGCCCGCGCCTCCTTAAGCTCCATTAGAGTCAATCCTTTCTTGCCAAGCACAGGAGACAGTTTCTTCCAAAACCTTCCTCCTCTTCGCTGAACAAAAACCGTTAGCAAAGTTTTTTTTGCCTCTTCAAGGTCGGAAGTAACGGGTTTCCCCATTTCCTCTTCTGAACCAAAGACCCCCAAAATGTCATCCCTAATCTGGAAAGCTTCGCCAACTGGTATAGCGTAATCGCTGATCTGGCGCAACTGTTCATCGCCAGCTCCCGCCAAAATCATTCCAAGCTGCAACGGCCCTTCAATGGTGTATCTTGCCGTCTTAAGTTGGGCGATTTTCATAACGCCTTTTTCCATAAACCCTGCCTTAAGCGGCGCCAAGATGTCCACCACTTGTCCAACATTCGTGCTCTCATCAAGAGCGCCAAAATGCCTCACGGCTTTGAGAACTAGCTCGGTGCTGAAGTCAAGCTCTGAAAGTGCCTTAAAAGCCATGGAACGGCATATGTTGCCGTCAAACATCGCTATCGAGTTGGCAAAATGCTCCCTCTCCTCCTCCGAAAGAGGGCTCAGTATCTCAGAGTAGATTTCCTGGAATCTACGGTGAACGGTTGGTCTGCCCCGTCGCGTGTAATCTTTGTCAGCAATGTCGTCTTGGATCAAAAAGTAAGCGTGGAGCAGTTCGTAAGCCACGCATGCCAGAAAAATCCTGGAAGCGTCAAGGCCTCCTGCCAAACTATAACCAATATTCACCAATGCGGCTCTGATTCTCTTTCCGCCTCTTAGGGTGAACTCGCTGATGGCCTCGGCCATAACCCTGCCAATCCTGTCAACTTCAGTCAAACGCACAACCTCTCTTTCCAACCATCCAGTTAAGAAAGGTTCAAACCTTTCCCTGAAATCACGCAAGTACCTTTCAATTCGCGACGTCTCTCCTCGCTTCATTTCCTCATCTCCTTTACCATTCAACAAATTCCGCTATTTTTTTGTCAACGTTCAATCCCTAACTTACGTTAGCTGAATCATTGTTTTGCTTATTCGGTCAAACTTCTTGGTCAACTCAGCCGTTTTCTGAATGTTTCTTTCTTGCTCCGCCTTTTTTATCTCTCTGGAAATTTGCCCCAGTTCATTTTTAATGTCCAAACACTTGATTTCTTTCAGGCAGAACTGAATTTCGGGCAGGGCATCTTTTTTTTGCAGTTCTTCCACTTCGGCTTTCAAATAAATATAGTTAAAATACTCTTGCTGCGCCTCGACTCTGTGTTTTAAGTCGGCAAGAACGACTTGGGCCTCTTGGTCAAGCGATTTTAGGCATTCGGGAAACTTAAACGCCAGCGCCAAAAGTTGTTCTTCCAAAAGTTCTCGGCGCGATTTTTGATGTACGACAGTGGTCTCCTGATTTTCTGGAACTCGGTCGTATTTTTTTGGCCCGACTTTTTTTAACTCTTCCAGCACATCGTCTTCTCTCACTTCAAGGCGCCTCGCCAATTCTCTAACCCAAAAAGACCTCTCAATGGAGTTGGGAATTCTTTTAATGACTGGGAGCAAAAGTTTGGAAATCGCTGTTTTATTTTCGGGCAAAGCCGGGTTAAAACGCGAAAAAGTTGTTTCAAAATAAAACTCAAGTATTGAACGGGCCTCCTGCAAGAGTTTTGAAAAGAGTCCCGCGTCTTGAGCGACAATATCGGCTGGGTCTGAACCTTCCGACAGCAGCAGAACTTTTATGTTAAAACCCATCTCCTGAGCCAAATCAACGCCTCTTTTGGTGGCGGAATCTCCGGCAAAATCCATGTCAAAAGCCGTTAAGAGGTTTTCTGAATATCTTTTAAGGATATTTAGATGAAAAGGAGTTAAAGCTGTGCCCGAAACCGCCACAACATTGGGAAAGCCTGCTTGAGAAACCAAAATGGCGTCGGTGTAACCCTCAACGAGTATGCACTCTTGCTTTTGCCTGATGTCTTGCTTGGCTTTGTCCAAACCATACAAAATCCGGCTTTTATCGTAAAGCAAAGTATTGGGAATATTAACGTATTTTGCAACTTGCTCTTTCTCCGCCTTCGCTAAAGCTTCGGCGGACGAAGCAAAAACCCTGCCGCCAAAGCCGACTACTTGAGAACTCAAATCAAACACCGGAAAAACTATGCGGCCGCGAAATCTGTCGTAAAAAGATCCTTTGTCGCTTTTAACGGAAAGCCCTGCTTTTTCAATCTCTGCTCTGCTGAACCCTTTGCTCACCAAAAAATCGGAAAGTCCTTGCCAAACCTCTGGGCTCCAACCTATGCGCCATTTTTTGACTGACTCTTCGTTAATGCCCCTCCTCAGAAGATACTCTTTGGCTAACTTTCCGCTCCTTTGTTCTTCCAACTGCTTTTCAAAAAACAAAGTTGCCAGCTCGCAAATTTCGTAAAGCCGCTGGCGTTGAGTGCGCAATTCCGGGCTTTCTCTTTTTAAAACCACTCCGGCTTTTTGAGCCAACTGACGCAGGGCATCGCCGAATTCCACGCCTTCAATCAGCATTATAAATTTGAAAATGTCGCCGCCCTGCCCGCAACCTCCAAAACAATGCCAGATTTGGCGCGAGGGCGAAACGAAAAACGACGGGCTTTTTTCCGAGTGAAAAGGGCAGAGAGCCCGAAAATTGGCTCCAGCTTTCTGGAGTTTTATGTAAGAGCCGATTAGTTCAACGATGTCAAGACGGTTTTTGATTTCGGCAACCTGCGAGCTTGCCATACATATGTATTATATCATAAATGCGAAAAAATTTAAAGAGTTGACATATTTGGTGGCAAAAGTTAAAATATGATAATTTCCCCATAAACGGGGGTTTTTAAGATGGAGAAAACATCTTCAGAATCAGAGCCAGCGCCAGATAAAAGTCCTCTGCGCAAAAGAGTGGCAATGTTTTGCCATGACGACCCGCTAGCCCAACTGGGAGCCCAAGAAAGCGGAGGCCAAGCTGTTTATGTTAATTCTCTTTTACGGGAGTTGGATAAAAATGGCTGGTCTATTGATGCTTTTGCCCGGCTGGACAGCCGTCACAAAAAATCAGTATCTTTGATTGGCAGAAATTCCCGTTTAATCCGACTGCAAGGAGGGCCAATAAAGTACATCAGCAGAAAGTTATTGTTTGACTTTCTGCCTGAGTTATACGAAAACTTTCTTAAGTTTATCAACCGTCAAAACTCCTATAGCTTGTTCCACGGACATTACTGGGACGGCGGTTGGCTGGCCGCGAAAGCCAGCAAGCAGTTTTCAGTTCCTTTTTTGCAGAATTTTCACTCTCTTGGCAAAATTCGTCTGCAGGTAAAAGAGCAATACTCTTACAAGAACAACGGCAAAGACATTTTTGATAAAAGGTTGTCCCTTGAAGAAGAAATAAGCAAACATGCCGACGCAATAATAAGCTTGTCCAGCTCGGAAAAGCTTTTTTTACAACAACAATACAAGACCTTCGAGGAAAAAATAGAGGTTATCCCAGGAGGCGTTAACTTAAAAATATTTTCTCCAGTCTCCCGCCAGGAAGCCAGAAAAAAACTCGCTCTGCCAGAAAAAGAGCTTATTATCTTGTTTGTGGGACGTCTGGAGTGGAGAAAAGGCATTGGAACGCTTATACACGCTGCCAATCTATTAAAAAGCGAAGTTGCACACTTAAAAGTTCTAATAATAGGGGGCAAAATCTACGGTCGCCAGAAAAACACAGATGACTTCAAAGAATATCAGCGGCTTTTAAAAATCGTCGGAGACCTTGGCATGGAAAATACTATCAATTTTCTTGGCTGCGTTGACAATAACCGCTTGCATCTTTTTTATTGCTCGGCCAACGCGCTTGTGGTACCATCTTACTACGAACCCTTCGGTCTGGTGACTCTAGAAAGCATGGCCTGTAAAACCACTATCATCGCCTCTAACGTCGGCGGACTGGCTAAAATAATCCAAGATAACGTAAACGGCCTCCTGTTTCAACCAAGAAACCCTGTTGATTTGAAAGAAAAAGTTCTTAAAATTCATAAGTCCCCTGAGCTGGCAAAAACTTTAACGGAAAACGGCTATAAAAACGTTGTAGAAAATTATTCCTGGAAAAAAATAGCTGAACAGATTTCTAACATATATAGCCAACTAATCGGCGGCAAGGTATGAAAATACTTTTCACCAACATAAGCGACATCCAGCCGATTCCTCCGCCAGAAGATTTAATAAGAGCAGATGCCAATGTGAGTGTGCCATTGGCTTTAATTTTAAAAAAAAGGGGGCATGACGTTTTTTTTCTGTGCCCCAAGAGTTCTACCATAAAAGTAAAAAAAATTTTTACTTCCACCAACCCCTTTCGGTCCATTATCTCAGGAAACGAGCTTTACAGCATTGCCAACCCCAGTTTGAGAACAACAATGATAATGAGTTTGCAGATGGATATTTACTTGCGGCTCATTGAGGCCTGCCGGAAAGAAAAGTTTGACTTGGTGCATGTGCA
This sequence comes from Parcubacteria group bacterium Gr01-1014_30, assembly GCA_007376185.1. GTDB lineage: Bacteria > Patescibacteriota > Minisyncoccia > Minisyncoccales > 2-12-FULL-40-12 > VMFS01. The sequence continues at coordinate 40,203 of VMFS01000005.1, read as the reverse complement.
TACAAATAATCCTTTGGCAGAACTCATTGTTGCCAAGGAAGTTGATACTCCATTTGTGTTCACTGTGCACGGCATTTGTTTGTATCCTGAATTAGAAAGTCGGCTCAAAAAGTTGTTTAGAAAAAAGGAGAACTACTTTGTTTCCATATCAAACTACCAAAGAAAATCTTACCCTGGTCTCAAGTTTACGAAAACCATCTACAACGGCCTGGAACTGGCAAGGTTCCCCTTTTCGGCAAAAGGTGGGAACAACCTACTTTTTACTGGAAGATTGAAAAAGACAAAAGGCATTGGAGAGGCCGTTGAAGTTGTCGAAAAAGCCCAAAAAAAGCTGGACATTATTGGAGCCTTTTCTATGGAAGAATTGGACAGAAATTATGTCCAAGACCGCATAATGGAGAAGGTCAAAAGAAGCGAGGGAAAGATAAAATATCACGGAACTGTGAAAAGAAGCGAGGTCCCTTCTTTTTACGGCAGATCAAAAGCAACAGTTTTTCCTATACAATGGGAAGAACCATTTGGTCTAGTAATGATAGAATCAATGGCTTGCGGAACCCCAGTTGTCGCTTTTGCCAGAGGGTCTGTGCCAGAAATCGTAAAAGACGGTCAAACCGGATTTATCGTCAACTCTTCGCCAAAAGACGTCAGAGGAAACTGGCTGATTAAAAAAACCGGCATTGCCGGTATGGTTGAGGCAGTAAAAAGAATATACGGTATGCCTAAAAAAGATTATCTTGAATTGAGAGAAAATTGCCGAGCCCTTGTTGAAGAAAAGTTTACCGCTGAAAGAATGGTGTCTGAATACGAGAAAACGTACAATGAAATTCTTATTTAATTAACCAGCGCGTCAACGCGGGAACCTGGCATAACTTCAAGAAAACCGGAGTTAACTTCTTTTGTTTCAACTGAACCGTCGTGTTTAATGATTTTGGCTACGCCTTTTGCCAGCACTGTAACGAGTGGCCGGTGTTTGTCCAAAACCGTAATTTCGCCGATCTGCGTCTTGACGTTGAAGGCCTCTACCTCTCCCTGAAACTCAACGCCGTTTAATGAATAAACAGTCAACTTCATAATTCGCCTTTCATGTAGAAAAAGTCCTCGGGCTTGTCGTCGTGTTTTCCTTCAATAATGGCTGAAAAGCCCTTCACGGTTTTTTTTAAAGGCACAAACTTTCCTTCCCTGCCAGTGAAGGTTTCGGCCACGAAAAAGGGTTGGGACAAAAATTTTTGAATTTTTCTGGCACGCTGAACCGTTAATTTATCTTCATCCGATAACTCCTCCATGCCCAAGATGGCTATTATATCCTGCAGTTCTTTGTAGCGCTGAAGAATCTGCTGAACTTGTCTTGCAGTTTCATAATGCGCCTTTCCAACGATTTTCGGGTCAAGAGCGGTTGAGTTTGAAGCCAGGGGGTCAACCGCCGGGTAAATGCCGATTTCAGTTAACTGGCGCGACAGCACAATGGTTGAGTCAAGGTGCGAGAAAGTGGCCGCGGGCGCCGGGTCGGTAATGTCGTCGGCTGGCACGTAAATCGCCTGAACCGAAGTAATGGAACCATCTAAAGTTGAAGTGATTCTTTCTTGAAGCTCGCCCATTTCGTTTGCCAAAGTCGGCTGGTAGCCCACGGCAGAGGGCAGTCGCCCCAAAAGAGTTGACACCTCAGAACCTGCTTGCGAGAAACGAAAAATGTTGTCTATGAACAAAAGTACGTCTTTTCTTTCCTCGTCGCGGAAATATTCGGCCATTGTTAAAGCAGACAGCCCGACTCTTAAACGAGCTCCGGGAACCTCATTCATCTGCCCGAAAACCAAAGCTGTTTTGTTGATAACTCCGGATGTTTTCATTTCCTTCAAAAGGTCGTTGCCTTCTCTGGTTCTTTCCCCCACTCCGGCAAAGACCGACACACCGCCTGCCTCTTCAGCAACATTGCGCATGAGCTCTGTTAAAAGCACGGTCTTGCCCACGCCAGCTCCCCCAAAAAGCCCAACTTTGCCTCCTTTCACGAACGGAGCCAAAAGGTCAATAACTTTAATTCCCGTTTCAAAAATTTCCGTTTTAACCGACTGCCTCGTCAGCGGAGGAGCCGGACGTTTTATAGGCCAAAACTTTTTGAAGTCGGCTTTTTTCAGGTCAACGGGTTCTCCGACAACGTTAAACACTCTGCCTAAAACTTCGGGTCCCACAGGAACTTTAATCGCGCCGCCCGTGTCAACAACCTCTGCTCCTCTGCAAAGGCCGTCGGTTGAAGAAAGCGCGAAAGCCCTGACTCGTCCGGGTTCCAAGTGCTTGGCGACTTCGGCTACAACTTTTCTCTGCCCTAGCTTTATTTCCAAGGCCGAACCAATGGCAGGAAGCCGACTTTTTTCTGAAAACTCAGCGTCAACAACGGGACCGATTATTTGTACAATTTTCCCCTTGATCATGTTAAAGCTTCCTGGCGGAAGAGACAAATCTCTTCCTTATCTTAGCTAACGCTCGATGTCGGAAGAGACAAATCTCTTCCTTATCTTAGCTAACGCTCGATGGTTGACGTTATTTCAATCGTTTCTTTGGTGATTGCTTCCTGCCTAGCTTTGTTGTACTGAAGGGTAAAAGCGGAAAAAAGCTCGTCTGAGTTGTCAGAGGCCTGCTTCATAGCCACTCTTCTTGCGGAATGTTCAGACGCATTTGCCTCCAGCACCAAATGATAAATCTGCATTTTAACCAAATGAGGTATGAGCATTTCAAGCGTTTCTTTGGCAGAAGGCTCAAACAGGTAGTCAATGCCTGCAGTTTGTAGTTTGTAGTTGGTAGTTGGTAGAGATTCTGCGTACTTACCGTGTTCCGGGACTATTGCCTTTACGGTCTCCTCAATTTTTTCAAAGTCAACTGGAAGAACCTGCTGGTTTACCATCTCTTGTTTTAAAGCCGTGCGAAAATGCATTGACACGGTAACTACACGGTCCCACCTGGCCGATTTAAACCCGTCTATGACAAAGTCGGCCAAGGGCTTTATGTCTTCAAATCTCACAAAATCGCCAAAACCCTGAAAACCGGAAACCAAAGATAAACCTTTTTTCAAAATAAACTTTCCTGCTTTCTTTCCCACGGCCGCGTAAACACTGTCGGCTTTGAATAGCTTTTCAGCTGATCGAAATACTTGAGTGTTGAAAGCGCCAGCCAAACCGCGGTCAGAAGCAATGACAACGAGTAAAGTTGTCTTAACCTGCCGCTTTTTGGTCAAAGCCGTTTCCAGAGGTGAGAAGCGGCTAAGTTTGCTCAAAAGTTCAAGCGCTTTGAAAGCATAAGGGCGAGTCCTGAGAGCTATTTCCTGACTTTTCCTCATTTTAGTAGCGGCCACAACTTCCATTGCCTTGGTAATCTGCCCGATGTTGCGAACTGCGCGAAGGCGCGATTTTATGTTTTGCAAGGACTCCATGTTCTAAAAAGTGTTCTTAAAATTGGTTAGAGCTTTTTTTAATGCGCTTTCGGTCTTTTCGTCCAGATTGCCCGTCTCCTGAATCGGTTTCAAAATGTCTTCTAGGTGAAGTTTTTCCAGATACTCTTCAAAACGCTCTTCAAAGACCCCTACTCTTTCAAGAGACACGTCGTCAGCAAATCCCTGCAAGGCGGCGAAAAGCAAAACAACTTGGCACTCAAAGGGCAAAGGCGAAGAATCGGCTTGCTTCAAAACCTCTGTCAGCAGCCGGCCCCGGCTTATCTGTTTTCTTGTGTTTTCGTCAAGGTCCGACGAAAACTGCACGAAGGCCTGAAGCTCTCTGAACTGAGCAAGCTCTAAGCGTAAACGCCCCGCCACTTTTTTCATAGCTTTGGTCTGGGCCGAGGACCCTATTCTAGACACGGAAAGCCCGACGTTCAAGGCAGGCCGAATCCCCTGATAAAAAAGACCAGATTCAAGATAGATTTGTCCGTCGGTTATTGAAATGACGTTCGTAGGAATGTAAGCTGAAACGTCTCCGAGTTTTGTTTCTATTATGGGCAAGGCGGTCAAGGACCCGCCGCCCTTTTCGGGATTGAGCTTGGTCGCTCTTTCCAAAAGTCGCGCGTGCAGATAAAAAATGTCGCCTGGATACGCTTCCCTACCTGGCGGCCTACGTAACAAAAGCGAGAGCTGTCTATATGCGTCGGCATGCTTTGAAAGGTCGTCGTAAATAACCAAAGCATCCCTGCCCTTGTCCATAAAGTACTCGCCGATGGCGCAGCCAGCATATGGAGCCAAATACTGAAGAGCGACGGGCGAGGAAGCGGGAGCAGAAACCACAATTGTGTAATCAATGGCTCCGGCTTCTTGCAGTTTTTTTATTATTTTCGCGACTTTTGAGTTTTTCTGCCCGATGGCCACATAAACGCAAATAACCTGTGGCCTACCCCGGTCCTGCTTCTGGTTCAAAATGGCGTCAAGCGCCAAGGCGGTTTTACCGGTCTGGCGATCCCCGATTATCAACTCTCTCTGTCCCCTGCCTATGGGAATCATTGAGTCAATGGCTTTGACTCCGGTGTGAAGCGGCGTATTTACCGACTCGCGGTCAATAACCGAAGGAGCCTGTCTCTCCAAAAAATAATCAGCGGCCTCTTGTGGTTTTTTGAACAAAACGCCCTTTCCGTCCAGCGCCTCCCCAACAGGACTCAAGACCCTGCCTATGAGTTCTTGACCCACCTTTATTGAAAGAACTTTTCCTGTTTTGTGAACTCTGTCGCCGACTTGACAGGAGTGAGCTTGGCCTAAAACCACGGCGCCCACAAGTGTTTCTTCCAAGTTAAAAGCTAAAGCTGGCACCTCAGAATCTTTTGTTTGGACGATCAAGAGTTCCTGGCTCAAAGCTCCCGACAGCCCCGAGATTTTGGCTATGCCGTCGCCGGCTTCCACGACTACGCCTACTTTTGCAAATTCGGGCTTTTCTTTGAATCCTTCAATTTCCTTCTTAAGTTTTTCAAGAATATCGTATGACACTGAAGCGTAACATTATGTAAAAAGTTTTTTAAGTTTTCTCTGCAGAGACATATCAAGTTCCGACTCCCCGTCAACCAACACCCTTACGCCCGCAACCAGCTCCGGATTGAGCAACGTTAAAATATGGTCATTATCGCTAAAACTGCTTTTCAGACGCTCCGCCAGCTCTTTTTCAACCTCTCTCGCAAACTCCAAAGTAATCATTCTCCCGCCCTTTTCCCTGACGACCGCTTCTTCAATCTTGCTAAGTATCTTTTTAATCCCTAGGTAGTCGCCGTTTTTTACGATGATTTCAAGAAAACGCGAAAGCAGAGCTTTTTGTTTTACTTGGGAGGCCTGAGCCACCGTTTCCATAAACGCTCTGGCGTATAACTCCGGTGAATACTTCATACGTCAAAAAGGTGTTTAGAATTTGGGATTTGGGATTTAATCTGATGTACAGCTTGGTCTATTAGTTTTTCGTCAACTTGGTCCGGCCTTAGCGACACGGTCTTCACTATCGCGTCTTTTATAAGCTGCTTCGCGTCTGCCAGCAAACTTGAAAGCTGTTCTATAAGGCGGCGCTCGGCAACGTCTGCGGCCTCTTCAAGCAAGGCGTCCGATTTTGAGCGAGCTTCCAAAATCAACTGCTCTTTCTGCTTTAACGCCTCTTTTTCTGCGCTTGAAATTATGGATAAGGCTTGACCTTCGGCCGCCGCTATCTTTTGTTTCTTTGTATCTTCCGCTTGGGCTATTATATGCTCTGCCTCCTCGGCCCCTCGCATGCCTAGTTCTATCTTTTGCCTTCTCTCGCGCATTATCCTCAAGAGAGGCCGGTAAAGAAAAAACGTTAGGACGGCCAAAAGAACCAAAAAGTTAACCGCTTGGCTCAAAAGCAGTTTCCAATCAATGCCAAGTTGATGTAAAAGCTCTGACATTTGCTAAACGAATTTCAAAATTAGCGCCACGACCAAGGCGTAAATGGCTATGGCTTCGGCAAAGGCAATGCCCAAAATCATTGCTGTCTGGACTTTTGGGGCGGCTTCCGGGTTTCTGCCAATGGCATCAGTGCCTTTGGAGCCTATTAAACCTATGGCAAGAGCCGGAGCAATCGTGCCCACAGCCATAACCAGCGCTATTGACAGTAATTGTGCTGATGCTGGATCCATAATGGTAATGCCCAATCAGTCGCGGCTCGTTGCACTACGCCGCTCTTTAGAAACCCGCGGTTTCTAACGCTTGGCCTTCGGCCTCGCTGTTTTCCTACACGGGAGAACTGGTCGAGTTCTCCCGACCCCTCTCCGAGCTGGCGACTTAATTGGTAATAGTATTAATGTTTTAAAACGACCTTTTAGTGGGCCGATTCTGGCTGCACGGCCATGGCGATGAATACCAGCGTAAGTATAGCAAAAATAAAGGCCTGTATAAACCCTATAAAAATTTCAAGAAACAGAAAAGGCAAAGGTATAAAGTAAGGCACCAGAAAACCGACTATTAAGAGCAAAACCTTACCAGCGAATATGTTTCCGAACAATCTGAAGGAAAAAGAAATGATTTTAATGAATTCTGAGGCAAATTCAATCAACCCCACAAAAGAAAAAATCGGATTGCGAAGAGTGAAAAATTTGGAAAAGTGCTTCTTAAAACCCAACGCCAAAACCGCAAAAAAATTAACGCCGAAAACGGCTATAGCGGCCAAAGCTATGGTAAAATTTAGGTCGCTTGAAGGCGGCCGCAAAAAGGCCTTCAAAACCCCGTTCTCTTTAAACCCTACAGCGCCCACTCCCGGAATTAAACCCAGCCAGTTTGAAGCCAAAACAAAAAGAAAAATCGTGGCCACGAGCGGCAAATACTTCTCCGAAAGCTTTCTGTCGGTCAAAACGGAGTCCATCAGTTTTAATATGTCTTCAACTATCATTTCAAAAAAATTCTGAATTTTGCCGGGAATAAAAGCCATTTTTTTCCGCATAAAAAAAGTGGCGGCCACCATTAAACCTGAAATCAAAAAAGATGCCAAAAGAGAATTGGTAACCGGAAACGGCCCTATGGTTAAAATTTCTTCAGCGCGTATGTGAATTTCAGGCATATATCAAGTGCTTATGATACCACGGAGAAATAATTTAAGTCAATGAACGCAATCTTTAAATTTCCGGGTAGGATTCCTTTGAAGAACTAATGCCGCGCAGGGACTTTACGCTGTAGTAAAGAGCGAATATGAATATCAACCCAAGACCTGACAGCAAAAAGAAAAAGAAAACCCTGTGCCAGTCGGGATGATCAGACCTCCAAGCCAGAAAAGCGCTTATGCCAAACAGAACTATGGCCAACGCCGAGGAGATTATGTCAAGTTCAACGACGCGTTTTTTGGCGGGGCTGGTATAACCCGCGAGAAACACCAAAGTCACGACAACGATTAATGAAAAAACAGGGATTGACAGTTTGGGCGCTAAATGGAAAAAAAGAGGAGTAGAAAAAGCGATAACAATTCCCGCGGTCAAGAAAAGACGTCTGACAATGTCGCCGTAGTAGTGCGGATTAATTATTGATTTTCTCAGTCTTCTCAAACGGTATTTATCCCACCGCGGAGCTGTGCGCGGCAGATCCTCCATCATACATTTATATTATACCACAACTTCAGGTACTAAGCGTTATCAACGCTTCTCCAAAGCGCCATTGCGCCGTAGGACTTGAAGGGGCTCCAACGTGAAACCACTTTTTCAAGATCGCGCTCCTTGGGATTTTTTACTCCGTACAAGTTGGCGAACGCTTTCCTCAAACCCAAGTCCCCGTAAGAGAAAACGTCTTCTCTGCCCAAAGTAAATATTAAAAACATTTCGGCTGTCCACGGGCCCACCCCTTTAATGCTCGTCAGTTTAGTGACAACTTCTTCATCTGGCAGTTTGTGCAAACGGCTGAAATGTTTAGGCTTTTGCAAAAAAGCGCGGCCTATGTTTTTAATATAGCTCACTTTGGCATTGGATATGCCCAAAGCCCTTAACTTTTTGTCGCTTGTCCCAAGCAGCCCTCTCGGCTTAACTTTTAGGCCAAAAGTTTTATCAAATCTTGCAACAATCACACGAGCAACTTTGTCTGAAAGCTGCTGGTTGATTACCTCGCGGCATAAAGCCGCGAGGTAATCAGAACTTGCGCGTTTTTTCAGCAAGGAGCGCTCCTTGAAATTTATACCCTTTAACGCTTCGTAAATGACGCTGTCAACTTTTCTAAAATGTCTAAGGACCAAACTCCGCTTTTCGCTCATTAAATGAAAGTTCTCTTATTTTCCAGATAGTCTTGATCCGCCGCGCTTTGGCTCTACTGCCAAAGTACCACCACAAGCGCCATCGCTAAAGTAGCGATCAAAGATTCAACGGCGTTAAACGCGAATAACTTAAAGGGCCTTCCTTCCCAGAGAAAAGAACCGGCCTGAATTGTCGCCACAAATCCGAACCAAATCCAAAAGCCAAGTGTAAAAGCTCCTGTTAAACCTGAAACCTCAATGAGGTTAGCGAACATCGCAAGTGCGTAGGCGAAAATTAACGCAGTAATAAAACCTCCTGCCATTGCCTGCTTGGGAGTCATCTTCATGGCTTTAACGCTCTCTGGCGTAAACCCCATCATTCCCGTCCAAGTTTTGCCAAAAAGCGGTCCGTACCACAAATACCCAACCGCCATATCCGCAACCGCCGCAATAAGAATTGCCAAATAATTCATTTTTCTTATATTACTTTAATACAACTTCGACCTTTATTATTAAAGAAATTCATGTCCTTTGGCGGCATCTCCTAACTGGCAACTCTTAAGAAGCTGCCGCGCTCTGGAAAAGTTGCTTTGATAGTCTTTATAATTTATTATACAAATTCCGCTTTTTTCTTGCAAATCAATAATGGATAAGTCCGGCGCTATCGCGAATTTCATTGCGGCATTTCCCTTTTTCTTATATCATCAACTCATGGCGTCTACGCCAAAGAAAGTTAAGCTTACCTACTATCTCTTAACGCTTTTTTCCACCCTTGCCGCTTCATTCATCTGGGGCATTAATACGCTTTTTCTTTTAGACGCGGGGCTTTCAAATACCTCGGCGTTTGCCGCTAACGCTTTTTTTACCGCAGGCATGGTGCTTTTTGAAATACCCACAGGATTGGTGGCGGACACAAAAGGGCGCGGCAAGTCGTACGAGCTCGGCTCTGCCACGCTTTTAATCGGAACACTCATATACTGGTGGCTCTGGCAGATCCACGGGCCGCTGTGGGCATGGGCCATTGTTTCTGTAATTTTGGGGCTTGGATTTACGTTTCTCTCTGGAGCAATGGAAGCGTGGCTCGTGGATGCCCTAAACGCCACAAACTACAAAGGCCAGCTGGAATCCGTGCTCGCGCGCGGGCAGGCGCTCGGCGGAACGGCTATGCTTTTGGGATCTGTCGCAGGAGGATATATAGCGCAACTTATCAATTTAGGCGCTCCGTATCTTTTCCGCGTGGGCTTTCTTGGCGTAACGCTCTTAATAAGCATATTCATGATGCGCGATCTTGGATTCACGCCGCAGAAAGGCCTTGGGCTTGCAAAGCACATAAAATCCGTGCTCACTGCCGCCATGGAAAACGGCTGGCGAAACCGCTCGGTAAAATTCTTGATGCTGTCTGCCCCCTTTGCGGGCATTGGAATTTACGTGTTCTACGCCATGCAGCCCTATTTGCTGGAGCTCTACGGCAACCCGCAAGCGTACAGCGTCGCAGGGCTTGCTGCCGCCATAGTGGCGGCAGCCCAAATTGTCGGCGGACTCTCGGTTGATTACGTGCGGCGTCTTTTTCGTACCCGCACAGGCCTGCTTATTACGACAGAGGCTATAGGAGTAGCGGTTATAGCGCTTATGGGATTCGTCGCGAACTTTTGGGCGGTGGTTTTACTGCTCATACTCTGGGGGCTTATTTTTGCCGTTGCTATGCCGGTGCGGCACGCATACTTAAACGGGCTCATTGCGTCTCATCATAGAGCCACGGTGCTTTCGTTTGACGCGCTCTTAGACAGCGCGGGAGGCGCCGTAACCCAACCCTTTCTGGGCCGCTCTGCTGATGTATTCGGCTACCCCGCTTCATTCGTGATAAGCGCGGCAATTCAAGTGGGCGCGCTGCCCTTACTCATCGCCGCAAAGCGGACCCATGCCCCATCAGACCCGATTACAATCCCCGCCCACTAATGAAGAGTACTGCCAATGAGAATGCCGTTGGCCCAATAGAATCCGGTGTCCCCAGACGGCAACAAGTCGTATGTTGCGCTCTCGCCATAAGGAACGCGTATAGCGCTTACTATGGTTGCGTTATCATACGCTTGGCCAGATACAAGATCGCCGATGGCGCGTCCATCGGTGGTTGGATGACCCGAAGAAACAAATAAATCCCGGCCGTCATTAAGAATTAAATGCACCATGTGGTGAGTTGCCGGAACGGCTGTTTTTGACGTTTTGGTTACAAAACCAGAAACGCGCTCACCGGCTTTATTTTTTGTCCAAACCGGCATGCCAACTTGTAAATCCTTTACTGCAATCAAGCCAGAAGGCGTGTCAATCAGTGTGTCGCCGGCAAGACATATCGGACAAGGGTGAGTTTTGCAATATTCCATGTATTCAGGTGTAACACACTGGAGGGGCACGCCATAATCTACATACCCAAGAGGGCAAGTCCCGTCCTCTTTGTAAGATGTTGAATTAGGTCTTCCAACTGGCACAGGTGTGGGTGTTGGCTCGGGAGTCGGTAAAGGAGTTAGACTTGGTGTCGGGATTGGAGTTGGCGCGGGTATTGTTTGCCAGGTTGCGGCAAAATAAGCTCCAGCGCCAACAATTACAACGATGACTATAATCAATAAAATGATATTAATAAATCCTTTTTGATTCATATTGCTAATATCAAATTTAAAAGTCAGCGAGTTTTTATTCTGGCAACGGCTTTCCTTTTGTCCAGGCGTTTGCCAAAGAACTAACTCAATATTTTAGGTTTTTCACTGATTCAGTAATTCATTTTTACCTGCGTAATGAGACCACTGCTTCCACCATTACCATAAGGAGCAAGCCAGGCAGTACTTTCTCCATCGTAGGCAGCGCCGGTAGAATTAGTCACGCCTGCGCTGCTGTAGGTTTTCCAAGAGGAGACTTGGTCAAAGGGTTTGCTGCTGTCCCATACGATAAAAGGTGGAACTGTCACAGAGCTATTGATTTGAGGGACAAAGTGGACAAAGCCCTGTTTATCTGCCCAGCCAAATTGATACCCCTCCGCCTTTGGATCGCTGGTATTAGTGTCAAAGAATTTCCAGGCTGCTGCATCAGATAATGACCGCGTGGTGTCAAATGCCGCCGCAACACTCATAATCGCTTTGGTGCCAGGCTTTGAAAGATCTCTCCAGGGAACAAGCACAAGAGTATTCCCAACCAGTATTCCTCCGGTTGGACCCTTGACGTTATTGTTAAGAGTAGCAATGTCAAAGGTTTGATAGGAGGAAGGAGAGTTGAATGACTTGGTGACGTCGTATCTTACGATCAGACTTTCACCAACACCGAATGGGATAAGATAAACATAAGGATACTTAGTAGCCATTGACTGGAAGCCGGCAGCTCTGGAACTTACATTAGTTTTAATATCATACCAGCTCCAAGCTGAAGTATTATTGAATGCCAGAGCAGTGTTATATCGCAGGAAGATTCCGTGTGGAACTCTAGATCCGTTCTCAAGAATCGGGCTATAATAGACGTAGCCGCTCTGATATATGCATGGCGCCCAGCCGATTCTCGGTATGCCCAGCCCGGCCACGTCAAAGGTCTCGTAGGCAGAACGATCATTAACCGCCTTGGTGCCTTTATAGCGGATCATTAAGCTGTTAGCTACTGTACCAGCGCCAACGTCTTTCCTAAGAGCGGGTAGGTAGAACCAGCCGTTGTTGTCTACACAACCACCACCGAAACCCTCTGCTTCAGGACCAATCAACTGCGTAAGGTCAGCCGCTTCATAGCTTCCTTTATCCAAGAAGTTTTTGGTAGTATCGTAAGAAAGAATTACTCCGCTCGGACCGCTATTCGCGCCGCCCCAAGGATAAAAGACAACCTTCTTGCTTATGGGGTCATAGTCGTTTAACTGGAAACCGCGGGCGTTAGGATGAACAGTAGTTGCGTCGAAGAAATCAAGGGTTTGGGTGGGAAAATCGCCTGACACTGGAGGAGTAGTCGGAGTCGGAGTCGGAGTCGGAGTTGGAGTTGGAGTCGGAGTTGGAGTGGGTGTTGGAGTAGGGGTAGGGGTAGGAAACTCGCCTGAAGTTGAAGAAGGTGGGGTTGGTAGAACAGATCCGTCATTTTGTGGGGTTGGTGGAACAGATCCGTTATCTTGCTGTTCTTTTTTGCGTTCAATTCCTCTAACAATCAAAATCAACAACAATACCAGCGCAATAATCAATATGATTTTGCTTTTTCCGTTTGGCATACTATTCTTCAGTCAGTATAACTCCATTCAACTAAGTTTTCAACTGACGGTGTGTACTTAAAAATAATAAGGCGTTTAGTCGCCTTATTATAACCAAAATAGACTAAAAAAACAATCTGTCAATTATTGAGAAGTAGGAGGGGCCGACGGTGGCGTGGGGGTATTAGTATCTTTATTTCCGCTTCCAAAAATCACATAGATAATAACGCCCAGTACGGGTAGGATTAAGCACACGACTATCCAAATAATCTTGGTGGCTACATCTTTCTTGCTGCCCAAAATATCTACCAATGCCCATATAAACAGAATGAGCCATAAAATCCCCAAAATCGTCTTAAACCAGGCTAAACCCCATATTGCTCTAATCATAGTTGTTTAATACCTTATCCATTTAATGATAGACCTTTATTTTATTATTATATTGAAAATTAGTCAAAAATCAAGTCAAATACCTTGACACAATTACTCTCCCTTCATTAATGCCTTTGCTTTTCCTCGTGATAATTTACCATCCACTGCACGCCGAACTTGTCTTTGAAACTGCCGTAATAGTCGCCCCACACCTGATCGGCAATTGGCATTTCTATAGTGCCACCTTCAGAAAGAGCCGAAAATATCCTGTCGGCTTCTTCTTTGCTGTCAGGGTGTATGGAAATATAAGAATTGTTTCCCAAAACCAGTTTTTGCCCAAGTGACTCAAGGGCATCTGTTCCCATCAGCATCTGGCCACCTATAGGTAGACCAACGTGCATAATTTTGTTTTCGTCCTCTTTTGGGATATTCACGCCTTCTGTGGGCACATCCCTGAAACGGACAATTGGCGTTAAGTCGCCCCCGAAAACTGATTTGTAAAAGTTAAAAGCTTCTTCCGTGTTGCCCGCAAAGTTAAGGTAAGTATTTAGTTTCATACGCTTGAATTAACTTAAGTTTATTTGGCTGGCAAATTCTTTAGTCTGATTCCTGTTCGGATTGCCAACTCTATTGACTAACTGCAAGTGACTAAGACTAGAACTAAGATTTTTAGGATTAAATTAGAGTCTTCTGCTAGAAAGATTAACTTTTTCTAATGTTTGAATATTCATAATTACTTAACCTTACCATATTTTAAAGCAACCAAAAACACCTTTAAATTCGTGTTTGATGTAAATTTAAATTTCAACAAAGTATTTTTTCAATGTAGGTTTGTTTCTATTAACTTTGATCTCGAATATATTGACTCAACCAGTCTCTGTGTTCTTCGATTGAAAATTTTAACCTCTTTTCAGCAGTTGTTCTAACATTATCTAACAAAACTGCTATGAATCTCTTAGTTTCTTCGTATATTCTATTGATACCTTTTTGAAATTTCCATCCCACCTTAGGGTAAGCAGGCGGCCCCATTCTAATCCAAGAATATTTGCCAACAATACAGACTGATGAAATATATCTGCTCTTTTTATCAAGCCAGTTACAAGCTTTTTTATTATTTTTATGCAAAAGCTTAGGCATATTTTCTTTTAAACTAAAAACCGCAAAAAAAGGTGGTCGCGGGCTATCGGAATTGAACTTACTTCTTTCAAAAAAGGTACATTTTTTGTAAATATCATCTAACTTACTAGCGTCTTTTCCTATTTTCTTAAATCCATTCTTAGAGTTAGGGCTTAGAGTAGATTTAACTTCTATTACTGCCAATACACTTTCAACAGGGTAAGCTCCAACATTACCCTGATAGATGAATGGAGGGATCATTCGCCTATCATAAATTATTATGTCGGCTTGGGAGCTTTCCGTACCATTATGGTTTGTTATGATTCCGGATCCTATATCAAACTGCTGAGAGAGAAATAATTTAAGAACATTTCCTAGAAAAAGCTCCTTTAGTTGTCCTTCTGTTCCTGGATGATTAAGAGTTAGGTTTTCAGCTCGCTCTACAAAGCCTTTAATTATGTTGCTTGAGTCTTTTTGTATAATAGTTCTTGTTCTCATTTTTGAAGCATCGCGGTCTCTCGATAAAAAATGTTGTTGGCGGTGTCTGTTTGACCCATTCGACTCGGCTCAGGGTCAATGGTGAGTTTATCGAACCATTGAAAATATCGTAAATCTCAGATTCTTTTCTGTATCATTTTGTACACTACGGAACGATGCTGAATAATGAATATCTTTATGGTTTTGCCATCAATTCTAAAAATTACGCGCCAGTCCCCGACGCGCAGTTTTCTGTACCCCTTCAGCGACTGGCGAAGCGGCTTGCCGTAGGCCTCCGGCCGCGTGGTAAGACGGTTTTCTATAGCGCGTTTAATTTTTTCTCTCCACTCTAAAGATAAACGCGGGATGTCTTCTTTAACAACTAGCTCGTGATAACATATATCAAAGCTCACTTCCATGTCTTGTTGTGAGTAAGAAATTTTGCGCCTCTCCTGTCTCTCTTTTGAGCCAACTTATTCCAAACGCGGTCTTCTTCAAGCTCAAGCGCCCCAAGAAGAAGCTCAGCCGCCTTGCTTGCCTGCGGAACTCTATCGCGCTCGGCTAGCCGCTTTATCGCCGTTTCCATTTCCGGCGAAAGAGTGATATTTAAACGAGTTTTGGTGGTAGGCATACCAGATAGTGAAAATTCGACTAATTATATTATTTTTGCTGCCGAGGCAGCAGTCGAATTTCTACTACCTGGCATATTTTAAGTGTATCAAAAGTGTATCACTGCTGTCAAGCACATCAGCAATTCCAAGCCTACCCCGTAGCGAAACGAAGTTTCTGCTACTGGGGTTTGGCGGCAAATTCAAGTTTAATCCGAAACCAAAAGTTATTCAACTACAATTATAGCCAACCGAGAATCAAGCGCGTCAGAATAAACGATATAGCTTTCATCAAAAGACCAACAACTTCTATATGTTATTTTTTCAGTTGTGAATGGTAATTCAGTCACAGAGTACATTGAAGTGAGATCAGGAAAACTAAAAACTTGATTATAGTGAGCGCCGGAAGCCCCACCTTCTCCCAAAAAAGGTAGTAGCGAAGATGCTTTCTTACCCCCAGCAGAAAGAACGGCAAATTTATCGCCTCTTGAGGTGAATTGATATCGCAAGTGAACTTGACCTTTAATTCCTTTCACTTCTTTATCGTCCACCAATAATTTGTTTGTTTCTCTGTCTATTTTGATTCGCCAAGGTTCTTTTTCAACTTGAGTATTACAGTCGACAGTTTCGCCCGTTGCATTAGACCAGATTTCTAAATTTACCAACGAAAATTGATTATCTCTTGTGCTATATCTATAAACTATGTCCGCATTGTTATGTTTTAACAGAAGATCGGCGTCTGATGTAGTGCGCAACGAAATGCCTCCCGGATACCCGTCTAAACCAAGCCACGCCTCTGTTTTAAATAACGATGAGGCTAAGACACTGACTGCTGTTGAACGAGATATTGTTTGTGGAGCTTTTGGGTTAATGAAAAAATATCCCGCAACTATCAAAACCGCAATGATTATTAGAAATAAAATTATTTTATTGCGACTCATACATTATGAAAAAATTTCTTTTGCCTTCTACTTAAGCTTGCCCCATTTTCCGGAGATCAAATTTTCTTTCTTAACTCTTGACCATTTCTTGACTTGTCTTTCCCTCCTTCTTACCTCAAGTAACGTATTATAATCTTCAGCGTAAATAATCTCGGCGGTTCCATGTTGTTTAATCCATTTAGATCCCTGACCAGTATTATGTCTGATTATTCGTTTATCAATATTGTCAGTACTGCCAACGTATAAAGTTTTATCTAAACAACGAGCAATGTAAAAATGATATTTGAGCATTGTTTCTCGACTCGCTTCGCTCGCTCGAAACACTCAACTCATTTCGAGCTTTGGTCGAAGCTTCAAACGAAAGTTTGAAGCGAAGATCACGAACGAATTTTGAACTTCGTTCAAAATGAGTTGAGTGGCGGAGGAGGTGGGAGTCGAACCCACGAAACCCCGAAGGGTCACGGTTCTCCAAACCGTTGCACTAGGCCACTATGCGACTCCTCCAAGATTATTTTGGCAGTTGCAAAATCGCTTTTGCTATTTTTGGATGCTGGGCCAAGAATTTGTAGTTCAGCAGTTTCAAAAGTACCAGGAAATCGGCGAGCTCCTCCCGCAAGGTTTCAGGGCCGGAAAAAATCTCTTTAAACTCTTCCAGCATGGAGTTGCCGTATTTATTTAGAAGTTTCTGGTCTGACTCTTCTTTGAGGTAGTTGACTATTTTCTTGAATTCTCCCCTATCAAGCCATATGCCGTGGCATACGTTGCAAACGTCAACAATAATTTGCGAAGCTCCGTAGTAAACTTCGTAAAGAGGCAAACGACAGGAAGGGCAAAGCCGCACGCCGTAGTTTAAGCGAAACTTTCTTTCGTCTTTCCAAAGATCGATGTCCAGCCAGACCAAGTTTTTGTCTTTGGCGTCTTTCGCCCATCTCAACTCTTCTTCGTCAAAAAACATTCCAAGACATCGAGGGCAGTAATCTACTGCTGTATTGTAGAATAATGTCTGCTCTAAATCGATTTTACAGCGAGGACAAGTCATAGTTTTAAATTCGAAATCCGAATATCGAAATTCGAAACAATATCTAAATTCTAAATTCAAATGTTAAAAACGCGGGTTTTGGAAGTTTGGATTTTAGTCATTTGAATTTGTTTCGAATTTCGAATTTCGCCACAGCCCTTACTAAAGGGCTGGGCGACCCAGCCCATTGGAAATGGGCTGTGGTCGTGCTTCGGATTTTTAAGTCCGCATTCCCCTTAACGCTCTTACTCTTTCCTCCATTGGCGGGTGCGTCATAAACAATTTGTGCAGCCAGGAAGTTTCTTCTCTGCCGCGAAAAGGGCTGGCAATGAAAAGGTGTGCCGTGGCGTCAGAAGCTTTTCTCATCGGGTTTGGGTCTTGCGAAATTTTTTCAAGCGCGCTGGCCAACCCTTCAGGGTAACGAGTTAAAAGCGCTCCCGAAGCGTCAGCCAGCAACTCTCTTTTTCTGGAAATGGCCAGTTTCATAAGAGTGGCGAAAATCGGAGCCAAAATTGCCAAAGCCAAAGCGAATAACATCATAACTGCTTTTACCTGCCCGGCTTCTCTGCCGCGACCTCCCATACCTCCCCAAAAAGCAATTCTAAAGAAGAAATCAGTAAGAATCACCACCACTCCAACCAGCACAACAACTATTGTTGACAAAAGAATGTCGCGATTTCCGATGTGGCCTAACTCGTGCGCCAAGACACCTTCAAGCTCTGGTCTATCCAACCGCTCAAGCAACCCTCTAGTTACCGCCACCACGCCTTTTTGCGGATTGCGGCCAGTTGCAAAAGCATTGGGCTGAGCTTCTTCAACAATATATACTCTTGGCATTGGCAAGCCCGCGGTGATGCTAAGATTCTCAACAATGCGATAGAGCTCTGGTGCGTCTTGCTTTTTTATTTCCTTGGCGCGGCTAATTCCCAAAACAATTTTATCTGAATACCAATAGCTGAAAAAGCTCATCAAAACACTCAAAATTACTGCAAACCAAAGAATCACAGCGCTTCCCATGGCGTAACTGATGAGCCACCCAACGGCAGTCACAAGAATAAAAAATCCCGTCAAATAAACCCAGGTCTTGGCTATGTTGGACTCTTTGTGGGTATATAGGGTCATACAAAATTAGTCGCTCACACATCTTTAATTAAGATGTGTTCGCTCTTTAGAAACCCTCGGTTTCTAACGGTCGCTTCGCGACCTGTTTTCCTCCACGGGAGAACTAGCGAGTTCTCCCGACCCCTCTCCGAGCTGGGATGTAGCATTAGAATTGTACTTTCACGGGCTCTTTGGCCGCGGCTTCCTCTATCTCAAAGAACTCCATCTTGGTGAATTTGAACATATTCGCCACTACATTTGCCGGAAAGCTTTCAACTTTAGTGTTCAGATCTTTAACATTGGTGTTGTAAAAGCGACGGGCGGCCTGCACTTTGTCTTCTGTGTCGCGCAGTTCTCTTTGAAGTTCCACGAAATTCTCAGAGGCGCGCAGTTGAGGATAATTTTCTGCCACCGCAAAAAGGGTTTTTAAAGTTGACGACAGAAAGTTTTCAGCACTAGCCACTTTTTTCGGGTCGCCCGACTGCTCAGCCGACATTGCCTGAGCCCTCGCCTTAGTAACGTTCTCAAAAACCGTTTTCTCGTGAGCCGCGTAGCCCTTGACCGTTTCAACCAAATTTGGAATCAAGTCGTACCTCCTTCTCAACTGCACGTCAATGTCTGCCCAAGCCTCTTTTGCTCTATTTATGAGCGTGACGAAGCGGTTGTAAGTGAAAACAAGCCACAAAACAACAGCTCCCAAAATTATTAAAACAATTAACCAAATGTTCATAATTAGTTTATAGTTTTTAGTTGACAGTTTAATAAAAGCCGACCATTTGTCACTATTCCATTATAGCCCAAAAACATAAAAACAGCAACCATAAAAAGCCCCAAGGGGCTTTTTATGGTTGCAAGGTTATTTTTTATGATTTAAAGTATGTTTTTTTCTCTTTCTTTTAAAATCCAATTCCTAACTAGCGTCACGATAACTATAATTACTAAACCAGTCAAGATAAGGAGAATGGCAACCCAGAAAATGCTAACCCCTTTTTTGATTTTCGGCAATTTAACCCCTATATCAAAACTCTGAGGCTCCTGGTCGGTAACAGTAATTTGATAACTCGCTAAGACATCTTGATATTTCACCGAAATCCATTGTTCGCCCAAGGGTAACTGGTCAAAAAATACCTTTCCCTCCTGGTCGGTAATTTTTGTTATTTCTTCAGGTAAAGCCACCTTAACCTCTGCTTCGGGTAATGGTTGATTGGTATCAGCGTCAAAAACTTTAATTTCAGCGACATAGCCCAATGTGGTAAAAGTAAAAGCTTGTGTTGCGCCTTGAACGCCCTCTTGGGTTTTAGTTCTAATTCTAAAATAATAAAGCCTCCCCGGATCAAGTTCAGAAAGTTTCAAAGAGTGCTCTTTTGTTAACGATTCATCAGCAACAGTTATCAACATAGTATCGGCAGTTAACCCGTATTCAATTAACGAATCGGTCTCTAAGTCAGTTTTCCAGGAAATAGTTGCCTCATTCCTGGTAATTTCTCCAAGCTCAACTTCAGAAATCAGCGGAAAGCGGGGCTCAGGTTCAGGCGCAGGTGCGGGTTGAGGTGTAGGCGCTGGCGCTGGCGCTGTGGGCCTGGGGGCTAAGCTATAATTTCCTTGCCCGGATTGATTTAAGTTAAGAATATTTTTGTTATCAGCGTCTGCTAAAACCGCTGAATCCTGGTTAAATTTAAAATTAACGCTGCCTGAAGAAACTTTGGGCCTAAAACCTACTGAAGCAATCTTTTTAATTCCGGAAAAACCCGGCGTGACCAAGCCGCCGGCAATTTCCACTTTTCCGTTGCTGGCGCTTTTTTCTGCCCAAATTGTCATCACTGAACCAGATGTATCCACCCCAAGAGGCGTAAGTTTGTCTTCAGGATAAGAAAAGTAAGCTGCCACAGCGTTTACCGCAACGCCCTTGGTGTCAACCATTATAGTAAGCCAAAAGTTTTGTCCTTCTGTAAATGTTCCGCTAGAAGGAGAAAAGTAAAGTAGGGCGCTTTGTGCCCAAATAATTTGCGGGAAAAAAACCAAGGTTAAAATTATGGAGATGAAAACCAAGAAGTATTTTTTTCTCATAAACTTAGGTCTTATTTTATTATTTTATTAACAATTTATTTTGTCCAGTTGGAAAGTAAGATGCTCAAGTCGAAAATGTCAACTGATCCATTGCCATTCAAATCATATTCAGGTCTATTCTTTTTCCAGTTGGAAAGTAAAATACTAAGGTCGAAAATATTAACTTTTCCATCGCCGTTGAAGTCGCCTAACAACCTTGGCCGGTTTGTAGTGATAAAAATACTCTGAGAACCAAACGTTTGATTGCCAGCGGCATCTCTGCTGATTGCTCGGAAATAAAAAGTTATTTCTTGCTCAAGGCCAGTGATGATAACCACATGACTGGTGGCTAAAGCGCTGCTCAATGGACTGTATAAACCATAATTTATAGTTTTTCCATATTCCACTTGGGAAGTGGCTGGCTCATCGGTCTGCCAAGTAATAGTAACTGAAGAAAAGGTGCTCGTACTAATCCTAATATTAGAAATAACTGGCGGAGTAGTGTCAGTAGTGCCTCCGCCGCCGCCTCCTCCTCCTCCTCCTCCCGCTGGTGGCGGTGGTGGTGGTGCTGGGGGTGGTGGAGGAGGCGGAGGTGACGGTGAAGCTATGCTAAAAGATATTGTAAAGTCGTTAGTCGTGGCATTACCAGCCGTGTCTTGACAGCGAACATAATAGTTGTAGGCAGTAGCATCAGCCAGGCCAGTAACTAAAGTTGAATGGGAAGTACCGCCGGTAGTTGAGAAAGTATTAGTCATTGCGGCATAAGAAGTTCCAGGAGTAGTTGAATAACGGCAAGTTGCGCTTTCGTTTGTATTCAAACTAATTGTTGTCTGAGTTGTTCCTGAAGGCAAAGTGCCGGTTGGCTGACCGTTGGAAAGAATCGGCGGAGTGGTGTCGCCTGCTGCAGTTACAGTGTAAGAGCCGTTGGTAACCTGGCTCAACCTGTCCACTCCCTGGTAAGAAACATTGGTGTCAGTTGTGCTTCCTAAAGTAAAGTCAAAAGTTACGTTTGAGCTACCCACCGCAATCCCGCGAAAAGTGATTGTGGCTAGGGTTCCTGAGCCGGTAAAGCTGCTTCCTCCGGAGGCGGACTGCGCAAACTGAATGGTGCCAGCTGTATTGTTTGCCGCATTGTACACGGTATTCGGCATCAAAGTGCCGGCTCCAATTTGGACTCCGGTGACAGCGCTGTCAGCGTCAACCACTTGCAAAACACTTGGATTGAAGCGCAACATATAAATATCCACGCCGTCAGCTGGCGCGCCGGCGGTATTAAGCGCGATATTTACAGTAAAGGTTTGGTTGACGGCAACGGAACCTGAAGTGGGAGAAAGCGCCAAGGTTGCAGTAGTTTGCGCTTTTACTTGAAAAAAAAATAGGCCTGAAAAAACCAAAACGGAGGCCAAAATCAAAGACACCAAAGATAGCGGCCTACAGCTATTTATCATGTTTATTTTGGAATAATCGTGTAAACGCCTTCAGTTACGCGATCCAAGCGGTCTTTTCCGGCGTAAGCCACATTGCTATCAACTGTGCTGCCTTTGACAAAGTCAAAAGTAAGATACGCAATACCGGCAGACAGCGCTTTAAAAGGAATTGTGGCCAAAACACCGCGACCGGTAAAAGTAGTGCCGGGGTTCGTCAACTGCGAAAATTTAATATTACCAGCTTTTGTGTCAACAGAGTTGTAGACATTAACCGGCAAGACGTCGCCGGGCACTATCTGGACTCCTGGTTTTTCCGGATCGCTGTCCACAACTTGCAGCAAGCTTGGGTCGTAATTCAAGGAATAAATATCCACGCCGTCTACGCCACCTTGGCCGCTATCCAGCGTTATGTCTACTGAGAATGTTTCTCCTTCGGTAACGGCCGTGGTTTGGGGATCCAGCAAGAGTTGGGCGCTGGATTTAACCAAGCGCACTATTGGCTCTGGCGCGCTTAAACTAAACACCCAATTCCATACTCTACCCTGAACTATGGACCAAGCTAGCGCGGCAATAATCAGAAAAATACCCCAATGGATCAAAGCATGTTGAGCGCTACCATGCCAACTGTTATACCAACTGCGATTGCTGGAATTGT
This sequence comes from Parcubacteria group bacterium Gr01-1014_30, assembly GCA_007376185.1. Lineage (GTDB taxonomy): Bacteria > Patescibacteriota > Minisyncoccia > Minisyncoccales > 2-12-FULL-40-12 > VMFS01. Next base: position 18,073 of record VMFS01000005.1, on the reverse strand, counting down.
TGCTCACCGCGTATTTTTTGTTTGTTTCTTCCATATTTATTAATGTTTTTATATTAATATTCGACCATTGGTTAATTATAAACCCATATTAAAAGATTGCAATAACAACTTATCCACAGGGTCTTATTCCTTCTGTAAATCTTTACAAACTTTTACTGCATTGTCAAACCTACTTGTGTAGCAGGAAAAGACAAAAAATTTCCTAGCTGGTAACAGGAATATTTGAGCATGCTTTTATTATTGTGGCAACTCTTCAAGTAATCGCCTATCGGGTTATGCTAATTGTGCTTAGTTGAGCTGCAGGTGCCGCAATGGTAATTCTGCCAGTAGTAGCGTCTCTGAGAATAGTGTAGGCGGTATTGTAAGTCGTGCAACTGGTGTAGCTTCCGGTTTGGGGGTCAAAAGGCAGCGCTCCCATATAATTTGGGACAATACAAGAACATATATTATATTGCCCTGATGTTGTGGCAGAACCCATTACGGTCGCCACCGTAGGAATAGCTGTCGCACAAGCAAAGGCGCCCCGATTGTCAATAACGTTTTGATAAACTGCGTTTATCAGACTGGTTATTCCGGCCTGACGGTTGGCGTCATTAGCCTGGGCAAACTGCCGAAAAGGATTAATGGCTATAAGGCTGGCAGCCACCAAAACTACTAGAATTCCAATGACAATCAGAAGCTCAATTAAGGTAAACCCCTTTGAGAACTGAGCCATAATTTAAAAAATATCTTAACAGTTTATTGTTTTCGACCTTTCTCCGCACCTTTTCTGCGCCGCGCCTTGCGCGATGAAATGCAATCTGTGCAGAAAAGGTGCGGAGTTTTATTTTTCTCGGCTTTTGGGAAGTAAATTCAAGCCAGCTGCTTCAGGTTGATCGAACAACCCTCTTAAAGCTGAACCAATGGCGCTAGAGTAAAGAACGGGGTCAACCAACAGGGCTTTTTTCAGATATTCTTTTCCGCGCAAAATGTCAATATTTATGTTAATCCACGGGTCAATAACAATTGCTGGCTTCTCCAAATTTTCACTTAAGTAATCAGCTAAACGGGGCAAGTTAGCCGAACCGCCGGCCAAAACTATTTTCTTGATTTCTTTTTTGGTTTTTTCTTGAAAGTAGTCATCAATTTTTTTAATCTCTGAAATTATTTTTTGGATTTCTTTTTGCAAAATTAAAAAGATTTTTCCTTTTTCTAAATCCGGATTAAGGCCAACCTCTCTTTTAAGATTTTCTGCTTGGAGCCAAGAAACCTTTAGTTTTTCAGCCAAAATGTGGGTTAATCTATTGCCGGCAACGGGCAGAGAAATACTCAATCTTAAACCATTTTCATCAAAAACGCTAAAATTGGTAGTTCTGGCTCCAATATCGGCGATTAAAAATGGTTTATCTGCTTCGTTTACCAAAGAGCGCGTCAAGCTTTCCGATTCAATTTCTAAAGCAATTGGTAAAAGCCGACAGCTTCTGAAAACCTCTAAGTAATCATCAACAACTTTTTTGGGCGCGGCTACAGCTAAAATTTCTGCAAAAGCGGCGCCTTGCCTTATTTTATAATCAAAGTAAAGATCTGACAAGGGGTAGGGGAAAATTCTTTCAATTTGTGACTCAACTTCCTGCCTTTCTTTTCTCCCCAAGACAACCTGAGGCGTTGGCAAAATGTGAATGAAGCTTTTTGACTCAGGCAAAGAGAAAATAATTTGTCTGGTTTTTAATTTACCGAATTCCGGCTTTTCAACCAAAATTAATAAGCGCTCTTTTAATTTTTCCTTATTGAGGACAACTCCATCTTCAACTATGCCTGCTGCCAAGGTTACTCTGCCCATAGATAGCAGCCGTGGACTTTCTGGCGAGCCAGACAAAGAAATCATCTCAATTGAATAGTCAGATATATCCAGCCCAAAAGGTTTGCGACCAAAAAAATTAAACATGCGACCACAGTGAGCACCCCGCCCTCTAAGCAGTAATTTTTACCGCGAGGACTTGTTAGCGCCACACGTATTTTAATTCCTTTTTAGAAAAAAACAAACAGCATAGAGGGTGGGGTTTTCGCCTTGCTCAAAAATCAGCAACCTCCTGCCAGGAAGAAATCTCCATACTGGGATTAACTTGGTTGATTATAACTCTCACTTTCTTGACTTGATTTGCGTAATCGGCTGAAACCCTTAGAGTCCAATTGCCCACAATGGGCAGAACCTGGCAAGAACCTTCAGCCAAGCTGATAATTTCATTTCCCGGATAATTGATGTTGTTTTTTAACCTCATTAATGCTTCTTCAACGCAAGCTGTAACTAAATAATGGGCTTGGGAAGATTTATTTTTCTGTAAACTCATTTTAGCTTCGCCAATACTAAGAAAACTTAGGCCTGAACCAATTAGCAAGGCAACGGCAGAAACCATTAAAATCGTTATTAAAGCTATGAAACCGCGATTTTGCATAAAAACTTTGAAACTAAGGTTGGGCTCCCCCAGGAACCAAAGAAACCGTAGAAACTAAATCAATCACCGCTTGATACTCGCTTCTTGCTTCGGGATTGATATATTCAATGGTCATTTCAACTCTAACTGCGCCTGGGGTGGCAGGATACGAAAGATTGCTGAATTGAATGTTGCTTACAGTTACCAAATCGCTGGTTAAGTAATAAGGGCTGCTGCTGCCTTGAGTAATTCTCAAACGTCCGCCAATTACGTCAAACGCTGTAGGGTTTAAAGAACTGCTAGCCATGGCCAAAGAAAGGGTGCTCAAAGAAGAACCTGGTATGGGGCTGTTTATTGCCGAGGCCTTTTTAATCTCTTGAGTCATTTTCAATAGAACAAATCTTCCATTTTGCTGAACCTCTTGATAAGCGGTTTCTTTGATACTGCCAAAAACGATATTCCATAAAAATCCGGTAGTCACAACTAAAATTGAGCCAACAATTCCAGTATAAATCAAAAGTTCAACTAAGGTAAACCCCGCCCTTTCTCCACTGATAGCTTGAGGTAATATATAGCCAAAGCCGATAGGCGGCTTCGCCTTACGCGGTTGACTAACCTGAAGTCTTGAGTGGAGAAAGGGCGGGGTTTCCATTTTAAAAACTTCCTTCAGTCCAAATGTCTCTGGTGTAAAGATTCGCGTTATCAGACGACCCGGTTCTCGTTGAATAGATTTTCAAACAAAGCAAAGACAAATTCTGGCTGGCGTCCAAAATAACTGAAACCGTAGTATCTGGAGCTCCCGAGGAAGTCGGAGAAATCAAGTTGGTGAAAGTTCCGGCGCAACCAGTGGTTGAATAAGCAATAGCATATCGGTCGTTGGCAGCTTGACCGGCATGATATCTATAATTTAGGACTAAAGAGTTGTAGGCTTGGGTTGGTAGTTGCCAATTGTAAAAGGTAATTGAGGGGTTCTTGTTAACGCCATAGTTAGTTGTAGCAAAGGTGGTTCCGTCCGGGTAGTCATAAGCGTTACCGGCATTGGTGGTTCTTCTGGGCGACGGGTCGTTATGAACAGTTGGTTTTCTTATTTCAACGCCAGAAGTTTTCTGCCAGTTTGTCAAATAGCTAACCAGCTCAACTTCTTGATTTCTTCCTTCGCTAAATAGCCAAGCTACGCTTGAGGTAACTCTTCTTGTATCAGAATCAATATTTTCAATTTGAATTTGTCTTATCCCCTGCGTCAGCTGGCTGGAAACATCTTCTTGGGTTCCCTGGAAAGTCCAGCGCCCAAGGGTAATTGTTAGTCCGTGGCTACCCGCAACCAAATCATTAAAATTATTATCCCTTATTGATCTTGCCGCCTCCAAGCCTTCTTGAGCTAAAAAATCCGCCTTACTAATTTCATAAGATAGACGGCCTGTAATATAGCTGTCTAAGACAAAAAAACTCAAGCCGGCAATAACGGTCACAAAAATCCCCATTGCCAATATTAATTCTAAAAGTGATTGTCCTTTTTCCAGCATCGTCACTGAAGGTTTACTCTTCCCGCCTCGTTTATGTTTATTGTCATAACATCCAAACTGCTACTCAAAATAATATCTCCGGTAACATTTGGTCTTCCTTCCAGTTTGGAAAAGACGATCTCTGAAATGCCTGATAAGCTAATGGTTAAGGGCAAATCAAAAACTTCATCATATTGGGAGTCGCGAGACGCATAAGAGCTGCCCCTGAATAGAATATAATTATCGTTGGTTAAATATACACCCCAAGGAAAGTCTAACTCAGCTGACATGGCCTTTGATTGAGCTCTTCTTAAGGTCTGTAAAATTCCCTGAGTATTAGCTTCTAACTGTTGACTTTTATAAAAATCTAAACCAAGCGGGATGGTTATAGAAATTAAAATAGCTAGAATTGCCACTGCCAATAAAATTTCAAACAAAGTAAAACCAGGTTGATTATTGGGCATTGATTACTGACGAAACCGTAGTTGACCGGTAAATTTATAGATTGGAACAATAACGGCTATGGCTACAAAAGCAACAAAAATGCCAACCAAAATTAACAGAGCTGGTTCTAAAATATTGGAAAGATTTTTTAAGGTTGCGTCGGTCTCTTCTTCATAATATTCAGCCAAATAAAGCAAACTTTCTTCCAGTGTTCCCGACCTTTCCCCAACTAAAACCATTTGGAAAAAAACGGGCGGGAAAATTTTGGAAAATTTTTCTAACCCGCTGCTAATTTTCTCTCCTCTCTCCACTGTCAATTTCACCGAAAGCAAATTTCTTTTATAGGTCTCGTTGGGAACGGTTTCAGCACATATTCTTAGGGCTTGAATTAACGGCACTCCGCTTTTCAAAAGCGTAAAAAGGGTTCTTGAAAGAAAGAGTAAATTAAAATTTTTCATGATTGGACCAAACAAGGGTAAAAATAAACTTATCTTGTCAAAATAAAGTTTAAACAGCTTTAACCTTCGCAGAAATCCTAAAATTACAAAACTCGCGATTATCCCGACTAAAATGAAAAGCCAGTATTTTTGAAAAAAAACGGTAGCTGAAATTAAAATTTTAGTTGCCAACGGCAAATCAATTTCTAAAAACTGAAAAAGATTGGTAATTTTCGGCAAAATAAAAAGAGTGGTGGTAAAAGTAATAACCAGAGCTAGAAAAACAATTATTGCTGGATAGATCAAAGCTCCCTTAACTTTTTTCTTCATCTCGTTGTCACGGCGAAGTTTCTGTGATAGATACTTTAAGTTTTCTTCTAAACTTCCCGATTCTTCACTAATCCTGATTATGCTGATATAAAATTGATCAAAAATTTTGCTATGGCGGCCCAGGGCCCAATACAAACTCTTCCCTTCTAAAATACTTTTCGAAATATCGTCAAGAACTCTTCTGAAAGATTCCGATTTGATTCCGCTCTTTAACGTTTCCAAAACTTCAACAATGGGGACGCCTCCTTTAAGCATCAAAGATAAGTGTTCAGTAAAAAATATTACTTCCTCTTTCACCCCGTTAGAAGTCTGCCCTTATATAGTGAAAACTAATTTCAGACAGACATTGTTTATTGATTATACCCCGTCTGTCCTGCGCAGAAAAAATTTTCTTCGCAATTTTTTCTGCCAAGGACTTCTAACGCCGAGGACGAAATCCGAGGCGTGAGATGCAGCGGAGCTGCAGCGAACGGGGTTCATATTATTCTTTAATGGCTCTTAAAACTTCCTCCAAGGTGGTGATGCCTCTTTCAACTTTTTCAAAACCGTCTTCAATCATTGTTCTCATTCCGAGGCTTCGGGCTGCCTTTCTAATTTGATCGGCATTGGCTTTGGTCATAACCAATTTTTTTATTGGCTCTTGCATTTCCAGGGTTTCAAAAATACCTGTCCTGCCAAAATAGCCGGTCTTTTGACAAAGAGGGCAACCCCGACCTTTAAAAAGCCAAGTTTCATCCTTTGTTTTTGGTTTGAGAGTTAAATCTCTTCCCAAAAGCTTGGCTATTTCTGAGAAAGATTCTTTATGACTCTCAATGCATTTGGGACAAATTTTGCGAACCAATCTTTGAGAGATGATCAGGTTTACTGTTGAGGTAATTAGAAAAGGCTCTGTCCCCATGTCGGATAGGCGCGGCAAAGTGGTGGAAGAATCTATGGCATGAAAAGTTGATAAAACCAGGTGGCCGGTCATAGCGGCATTGACCGTTAATTTGGCTGTTTCTATGTCTCTGACTTCGCCAACCATAATAATATCCGGATTTTGTCTAACAATTGCTTTTAAACCTTCGGCAAAAGTTAAATTGGTCTTTGGGTTGACCTGAATTTGATTAACCCCTTCTATGTCATATTCTATCGGGTCTTCAATCGTCATAATGTTAACGTTTCTGGTATTTAAAATTTTCAAGACCGCGTATAAGGTGGTAGTTTTCCCAGAGCCCGCCGGACCCGAAATTAAAGTCATTCCCCAGGGTTTTTTAATATTCCTTCTAATAATTTTGGCGTGTTCCTCCAGCAGTCCCAAATCTTCAAGATCGTATTTACGGACACGCTCAGAAAGTAATCTCAAAACCACTTTCTCGCCTTCTTCAATCGGCACCACTGAAACCCTAACATCAACTTTTTCGGCAGGAACCTCAAAAGAAAAATGGCCATCTTGAGCTATCTCGTGGATATCGGTTCTCAGTTTGGCGAGAATTTTAATTCGCGAGACCAAAAGATCGTGGCAAAATTTTGGCAAGGTCAAAACATCGTGCAGCACTCCGTCGATTCGATACCGCAAGATTGTTTTATTTTTGTAGGGTTCCAAATGAATATCCGAAGCTCGGTTTTCATAACCATAATTTAAAATTAGTTCCGTAATTTTAATAACTGGCAGCTGGAGCTCTTCGGACGTTTTTGTTTTTTGCTCAACTTCTTTTAAAGTTCTGCCTACCAATTTTTCCAGTTCTACTCTGATTCCCTTCTTATAAAACTTTAAAACATCTTCAATATCTTTTGAGGTGGCAAAATAAGGTATGACTCTTTCGCCGCTTTTTCTTTCAATAAATTCTCTTATCTCTAAATTCTCGGGGTTGGCCATTGCCAATTTTAAACCCTCTTGGGTCCTGTCAAAGGCGATAATTTTTTGTTCTCTAGCAACCAGCTCGGGAACAATTTCTAAAATTTCTTTTGGTACCTTGGCCTTGCTAAGGTTGATATAAGGAAAGCCAATTTGGTCAGCAATTAACTGACCGAGTTCTTCGTCAGAAATTAAATCTTTTTCAACAACTAAATCTTGCAGGGATTTCTTCTGCTCTTTGGCTTCCTTTGTCGCCAAATTAAAATCCCTTTCAGAAATTAAATTTGAATCCACCAAAATTTTTTTAAGACCTTCAATATCTACTTTCATTGAAAATCACTTTCTAACTAACCATTCTTTCACTTTTGCTATCACTTGAGAGAGACCAACTTCCGGCTTAATTAAATAATCCTTTGCCCCCAAAGAGAGTCCTCTCTTTACATCTGACTCCTGACCCAGGTTGGAAAGGATAATAACCGGAATGTTAGCGGTCTCTTTATTCCTCTTCACATCAATTAATACGTCAAAGCCATTTTTTTTGGGCAAAATTAAATCTAATAAAACCAGGTCTGGTTTCTCAGAAATAATTTTATTTGTCCCCTCAATGCCATTGGTTGCTTCAATAAAATCAAAACCTTCCCTAATTAACTTGTCTCGATAAACTTTCCGTAAAAAATGGTCGTCTTCTATCATCAAGATTTTCTGTTTCATATTCAGTTTGTTCATACTTGAGCGATAGGTAATCTGAAGTAAAAAGTCATGCCAAAATCTTTATTTTTTTTAAACCAAATTTTACCGCCGCTTAACTCAATAATAGCCTTGTTGATATAAAGACCTAAGCCGGCACCCGAAGGATCTGACTCTATGGCCTGTTCTGATCTATAAAATTTAGTAAATACTTTCTTAAAATCCTTGTGGGGAATTCCTATGCCGTCGTCTTTACAAGAAAATACAATGTTTTTGCCTGATTTAACCAAAGCTATTTCTATTTTACCACGGCCTATCCTTTTATACTTTAAGGCGTTGGAGATCAAATTCTCAATCACTTGACGAATTTTCAGTTGATTAGTTAAGACTTTGGGCAGATTTTTTGGTTTTCTAAAAAAAACTTCACAATTAGAGGCTTTGGTCAAAAGTGAAAAATCCCCGATTACTTCGTCAGTTAAATCTCCCAAGACAGCGGGCTCTAATATCATTTTATATCTTTTTTCCTCAACCAGAAAGATGTCCAAAAACTGATTAACTGTTTCTTTCATCCTCTTAACATTCTCCAAAGCATCCAAAAGATATTCTTTTTGTTTTTGATTGATTTTACCCAAATCCTCGAAAATCAACGCCTCAAGATAAGTCCTAATAATGGTTAGGGGGTTTCTCAAATAATGAGCGGTAATGGAAACAACTTCGGCCAACTTTGGCTTTTCCTTATCCTTGGCTAACATTAATATATATTATACCCAAGATTTCACAAATAACAAAAAAACCCGCCCCCTATGCCCAAGGGCAGGGATAACCAAAGTCTATAGGGCTAAGGCCTATTTCTAATATTCCATATCTCCGCCCATTCCGCCAGGCATACCAGGCATTCCCTTTTTGTCTTCTTCTTTTGGCTCCTCTGCCACCACGGCCTCCGTGGTCAAAAGCATGCTGGCGGCGGAAGCTGCATTTTCCAAAGCGGTTCTGACGACTTTTGTGGGGTCAACTACGCCAGAGGCTATCAAGTCCTCAAACTTCTGGGTATGGGCGTTAAACCCAAAAGCACCTTCTTTCTTCCTGACTTCTTCTGCAACAATAACTCCATCCAAGCCCGCGTTCTCGGCTATCTGCTTAATAGGCATTTCCAAGGCCTTTCTCAAAAGGCGAACACCGGTTTTCTCGTCGCCATCCAGCTCCTGCTCAAGCTTTTCCAAAGCGCCAGCGGCCCTAAACAATCCCACGCCTCCGCCTGCCAAAACCCCTTCTTCAATAGCGGCCCTGGTGGCGTTCAAAGCATTTTCAGTTTTTTTCTGCTTGACTTTTTGCTCAACTTCGGTGGCGGCTCCAACCTTAATAACGGCCACTCCGCCAGATAACTTTGCCAAGCGTTCTTGCAGTTTTTCTTTGTCAAATTCGGACTCCGTGTCGGCAAGTTCACTCCTGATTTGCTTGATTCTCGCCTCAATGTCTTTTTTGTCGCCTTTTCCTTCAATAATGGTTGTCTTTTCTTTTTGGGCAACAACTTTTCTGGCTCGACCTAATTGGTTTAATTGAACGTTTTCCATTTTCAAGCCGGTCTCCTCTGTTATAACTTGAGCTCCCGAAAGAACGGCAATGTCTTGCAGCATTTCTTTTTTTCTGTCGCCAAAGCCGGGCGCTTTCACTGCCAAGGCAGAGAAAATGCCTCTTAGTTTATTGACCACCAAGGTGGCTAAAGCGTCGCCTTCCACTTCGTCGGCGATTATCAACAGCTCTTTTTTGCCCGTCTGTACAACTTTTTCAAGAATAGGCAGAAGCTCTTGCAGAGAAGCAATCTTTTTATCGGTAACCAGAATATAAGGTTCTTCCAGAACCGCTTCCATTCTTTCTGCGTCAGTAATCATATAAGGAGAAACATAGCCGCGGTCAAACTGCAGGCCTTTGACAACTTCCCTTTCCAAGCCGAATTTTTTTGACTCCTCAACCGTGATAACGCCGTCCTTGCCGACTTCTTCAAAAACCTCCGCAATCATATTGCCGAGTTCTGCATCCAGGCCGGCAATAGTAGCAACTTGTGCTATTTCTTCTTTTTTGGAAATCGTTTTGGAATTTTGCCTTAGATGTTCAACAACAGCGCTTACACCTTTTTGAATTCCTCTTTTTAAGGCAAGTGGGTGAGCACCGGCGGCCACGTTTTTAAGGCCTTCTGCAGCAATGGCTTGAGTCAAAACCATGGCGGTTGTGGTACCATCTCCCGCTTTTTCAGAGGTTTTTTCGGCAACCTCTTTCATTATTTCCACGCCCAAGTTCTCAACTTTGTCTTTCAACTCAACCTCCTTAGCGATGGAAACGCCGTCGTCTGAAATTTCAGGAGCGCCAAAGCCCTTGTCCAAAACAACGTGCCGGGCTTTAGGTCCCAGGGTTACTTTAATGGTCGAAGTCAGTTTATCAACTCCGGCTTTTAATTTTTTGCGAGCCGTCTCGCTAAATAAAATTTGTTTTGGCATGTTATTTATATAATAATTGCAAGTATGTCGTTTTCCTCAACCAAAAAATACTCTTTATCGCCTTCTTTCAACTTGTTCTCCTCTGACCACGGTTCTTTGAAGAGAACTGTTTCACCAACCTTTACGGATACAGGTACACGAGTCCCGCTATCCGTAATTTTGCCTATCCCAACTGCGAGCACTTTACCTTTGCTTAATTTCTTTATTTCCACGGTTTCAGGAAGCAAAATGCCCGATTTGGTTTTTTCTTCCTCTTTAACCGGCTCAATTAAAATATGATCTGATAAGGGTTTAATTTTCATAGTTTTATGTATTAGCAATTAAGACCTTTGTCCTTCGGCTTGCTCAGGACAACCGTTCGGCTGAGCCGCTCACGGCCGAAGCCCTGAGTAGCAATCGAACGGGTTGAGTGCTAATTACTACCTTTGGATATTATTACAACCAAAAAACATTGTCAAGCCCTTCCCGATCTTAGATATCTACTGGTATAGCTTTTTTTGTTTTTGGCGATTTCTGAAGGCGGGCCTTCGGTCACGATTCTGCCGCCCTTGTCCCCGCCTTCCGGACCCAAATCTATTACCCAGTCAGAAGCGCGAATAAAATCTATCTGGTGTTCGGTCGAAAGCACCGTGTTGCCTTTATCAACAAGGCCGCGTAAAACGAAAATCAATTTTTTAATGTCGTCCAAGTGAAGCCCAGTTGTGGGTTCATCCAGAATATACAAACTCCTGCCAGTCGCCTTTCTTGCCAGTTCCGTTGCCAGTTTTACTCTTTGCGCCTCCCCTCCCGACAAAGAGGGCGCCGGCTGGCCCACTTCAATGTAACCCAAACCAACGTCGTTGAGCGTTTTCAACTTTGCATGGAGAGCCGGTATGTTTTTGAAAAACTCCAAGGCCTCTTCCACGGTCATTGATAAAACGTCGGCTATGTTTTTCCCTTTATACTCCACCGCCAAAGTTTCTTTGTTAAATCTTTTTCCTTTGCATTCCTGACACTCAACATAGACGTCTGGCAAAAAGTACATCTCAATTTTTTTTACGCCTTGGCCCTCGCACGCCTCGCACCTGCCGCCCTTAACGTTGAAAGAAAAACGGCCTGGTCTGTATCCGCGCACGCGGGCTTCTCTCGTCGAGGAAAAAATATCCCTTATATATGTAAAGGCGCCGGTGTAAGTGGCTGGGTTGCTTCTTGGGGTTCTGCCAATAGGTTCTTGGGTAACCACGACAGCTTTATCCAAATGTTCTGTTCCCAAAATTTTCTCGTGTAGCCCCGGCTCTTCTTTTGCCCTGTAAAACTTTTTCATTAAGGCCTTGGCCAAAATGTCTTGCATCAAAGAACTTTTACCCGAGCCCGAAACGCCGGTGATACACACGAACTTCCCCAGTGGTATCTTAACGTCAATGTTTTTAAGGTTGTGCTCTTTAGCACCTTTTATAATTAAGTAATTCGTCTTTCGTTTATCGGTAGCGATGCCCGTTTCGTTTGCCGTCTTACGTCTAACGTTAGACGATACGGGCTGCGCTAAACGATTAACGCTAACCGCTAACCTCCCTGATAAGTACTTCCCGGTCAACGTATTGGCCTTTAACAGCGCCCTGGGCGTTCCCTCAAAAACTACTTTGCCGCCGTGTTTCCCAGCTCCGGGCCCAATATCCACCACCCAGTCAGAAGCGTGCACGGTTTGGGAATCGTGTTCAACAGCCACAACGGTGTTACCCAAATCCCTCAGCTCCTTTAAGGTCGCGATAAGTCGCCCTTGGTCTCTGGCGTGAAGGCCAACCGATGGTTCATCAAGAATATACAAAACACCGGTCAGTTTTGAACCAAGCTGAGTGGCTAACCTTATTCTTTGCTCCTCTCCGCCTGCCAAAGTTTGAGCTTTCCTGTCCATAGTTAAATATTCAAGGCCGACGTCAACCAAAAATTGCAAGCGATTAACGATTTCTTTAACGATGGGCTGAACAATCTTGCGCACTTGAGGGTTTAGGGTATAGGGTTTACCCCGCTCTTTCCAGAAAGGGCTGGGTTTAGGGTTTAGTAGGTTTTCAAAGAATTCTTTAGCTCTATCAACTTGCGTTTCAACGATTTCGTCTATTGATTTACCGGCCACGGTTACGGCCAAGGCCTCTGGCTTCAATCTTCTACCTTTGCACTTGTCGCATTTTTTCTCCACCATATACTGCTCAATTTCCTCTCTTGTATATTCTGAGTCCGTTTCGCGGTATCGCCTTTCCAAAGAAGAAACGACAAGTTCCAGAATTAAATCAACTTTGTCTTCGGGCAAGTTTTTAACCGGTGAGTTCAAATCAATTTTTTCCTTTTCCGACAGCTCTTGCAGCTGCCACCAAAAAAACCCCTGGCGCCCAACTTTGTGCGAAGCCCTTGCCCAAGGGAAAATGGCGCCCTCGGCAATTGACAGGTTAGGGTTTGGCAAAACCAATTTTGGGTCAACCTCAAGTTTCTCGCCAAGGCCCTGGCAGGGAGAACAAGCGCCAAAAGGGCTGTTAAAAGAAAAAAGGCGCGGTTCCAACTCCGGCAAAGAAATTTCACACTCCTCGCAAGCAAAATGTTCTGAAAACAGTAAATCGTTGGTCGTTTGTCGTTTATCGCTACCCGTTTCGTTTGCCGTCTTACGTCTAACGTTAGACGATACGGGCTGCGCTAAACGATTAACGCTAACCGTTCCTTTGCCCAGCTTCAAAGCCGTTTCCAAAGAGTCCACTAACCTCGTCCTATCCAAATCTTTATCAAGGACTAATCTGTCCACCACCACTTCAATGTTGTGCTTTTTATTACGGTCCAACTTTGTGCCAAGGGCTTCTTCTGTACGGTAAGTTATTCCGTTTACTCTAACCCTGGCAAAGCCGGCTCTCTTGATTTCTTCCACCACGCCTTGGTGTTCGCCTTTTTTGCCCGAAACCACCGGGCCCAAAATTAAAATCTCAGTTTTTCTGGGAAGTTTCAAAACCTGCTCCACAATTTGGTCAATTGTTTGCCGCCAAACCTTTTTTTTACACTTGGGGCAGTGAGGAACGCCAGCTCTGGCAAAAAGAAGTCGCAAATAATCGTAGATTTCGGTGATAGTGCCGACGGTAGAGCGGGGGTTGTGCGAGGCCTTTCTTTGGTCAATTGAAATGGCAGGGCTTATGCCTTCAATTGAGTCGGCGTCGGGTTTTTCCATCACGCCCAAGAATTGCCTTGCGTAAGCGGACAAGGACTCCACATATCTTCTTTGGCCTTCGGCGTAAAGCGTGTCAAAGGCAAGAGATGATTTTCCCGAACCCGAAATGCCGGTAATCACCACCAGTTTATTCTTTGGTATGTCAACGTTCACGTTTTTTAAATTGTGTGTCCTGGCTCCACGAATTTTGATATAATTGCCTATCGTCATGGTCGCTAATTATACACAAAAGTTGAAAATATCTCAACCCCGTATATCATCTTCCGGTCGCCTACGGCGACTTCGCGTTCTTGAAAAGAACGCGCCGGAAGTTGTATTACGGGGTCAAGTGAGCAGGCTGCCAAAGGGCCCCGGGGTTTACATCTTCAAAAAGGGCAAAGAGGTTTTATACATCGGCAAAGCGGCCAACCTGCGTGAAAGAGTCAAACAGCACCGAGAGCGTCTTAAACAAACCAAGAAGGTTAGCTATCTTGAGACCGGCTCTGAAATTGAGGCCCTGCTTCTTGAAGCAAAGTTAATAAAAAAGCACAAGCCCAAATACAACATTTTATGGCGCGACGACAAGAACTACTTTTACGTAGCCGTTACCAAAGAAAAATTGCCCCGCATGCTTATAACGCACCAAACGAAACTAAAAACTACCAACTACAAACTAAAAACTAATTACGTTGGGCCGTTTGTGGACGGAAGGGCTTTGAAGCAAACTTTGAAATATCTAAGAAAAGTTTTTCCGTACTATATGGCCCGAAAGCACCCCGCGACAAAATGCCCCTGGTGCCATCTGAACCTTTGCCCTGGGCCAAACCCCGACCCCAAAAGTTATCAGGCAAACATAAAAAACCTAATCAAAGTATTAAAAGGGCAAAGGAGAACTGTTCTCCTGCGCTTAGAAAAAGAGATGTTAAAAGCCGGCAAAAAACATGACTTTGAAAAAGCGGCTCTGTTAAGAGACCGAATTGTTTCTCTTGAAAAAGTAATGTCTAACGCGAAAGTGTTAGACCAAGCTGCAGCGGCAGCGGCTACGCCGCCGAGGAAGTGGCGCAGAATAGAAGGTTACGACGTCTCTAACATTCAAGGAAAGTTTGCGACAGGCGCCATGGTTGTTTTCACAGAGGGCCGCTCCGACAAACAAGAATACAGAAAGTTTAAAATTCGCTGGCACAAAAAACCCAACGACATAGCTATGTTAAAAGAGGTATTGACGCGCCGCTTCCGCCACAAAGAATGGCCTCTGCCCGGCTTGATAGTTGTTGACGGAGGTAAAGCGCAACTCAACGCCGCCTTACTAACAACTAAAAACTACAAACTAAAAACTAATGTCATCGCGCTGACCAAAGACAGCCGTCACAAAGGAGTAAAAATATACGAAAGCAATAAAAAAGAGCCAATTAAGCTCTCAGAGTTAGTGCCCGAACTGCGCAATCTTTTACTCCGAGTTGACGCAGAAGCCCACCGCTTTGCCATCGGCTATTACCGCAAACTTCACCGCAAAACTATTCACTAAATTTGTTTCCAGCCCTCGGGCACGTCGCAGGGCGTAGGAAATTCTCTGACTTCGCCTGTTGCCGGATTTCTAGCAGGGGCTATAATCTGTATACAAAACTGGCCGGCTCCTTGCCAATTCACAAACAGTGCTCCGCTTTTATCCCGACATTGTTCCGGAAAACTTTCCATCACTGGATTTCCAGCTGCGACGCATTGTTCAAAAGTTACTATGGGCTGACTAGTTGGTATATTATCGTAGCAATCCCATTTTTTGTCAGCAACTCTGCAACCGAGCCGCGTTCCAAGCCCACATTCTGCCGGCGGTTCAGGGCCGCAAAACTCCTCTGCTTCGAGGCCAAAAATTATATCTTCCACAAAGTCCGGGCACTCGGCGAATTCACAATTTGGCCCGGTGCGGCCGACATATGAACCGTCGGGACAGAGTTTTGCTTCTTGAGTGCATGCCTGCTGTTTTTGTGCTTCAAACGGCCACCAGATTTGCCATGCGGCCAAAGCAAAGTAGCTAGTCAGCAAAGCGGCGACGATTAAAATAATAGCGAGTGGCAGCTTTAGTGACCGCCTGGAATCATCTACGAAATCTGGCTTAGTCGGTGGTTCCTCGCGAGGTTGGTTTTGAAAAAGATTTGACTCGCTTTCTTTATACCACAGCAGTTTGCTTAAAATAAGATCTTCGGGAGAAACAAAGTACACCCTCTGACCTAGAACATTGCGGGGAATGCGTCTTGCTAACTTTTCTCTGCCGTAACCATCTTGCTCCATCACCCAAAAGTCCACTTTTATGCCGGACTCGGTATGGATAAAATTGAATTCTCCCTTACTTTCAACAGCGTCCGTCACCATCAGCTCATCAATATAGCCAGATTTAGAGAGCGCTTTGAGCGCCTGTGTTAACTCACCTCCTTTGACTACTGAGAGTTCAACGATAACATCTATATCAAAAGTTGCCCTAAGGCGTCCCCATACAGAAACTGCGTAGCCACCGGTAATGGCGTACGGAATCGACAATTTGTCAAGTATTGCGGCTATTTTTGTGATTAAGTCTTCGAAATCCATTTTGATTTTGTTTTAATAAAAACATTGAAAAATCGGATGTAAGTTTAATTTTCTTGCCGGCCGACATGCTCCTAAAAATTTCGTCCTGAATATCCTGTGCGGATTTCCTTTCCAGAAACTTTGCCCTAACTTTTGCTTTTGAAACTCTCTGCATAAAAATTATTCAATAAACCTGAAGGTGGAAAGGATATCTATTAATCCAGAATTACTCTCAATAATATAAAGACGTCCGCTTTTTCTGATACCAATAATAGTCATGGGAAGAACAAGTTCGCTAATTTGTACAGAAAGCGCTTCCTCTCCCCCAATAAGAAATGGCTCTGCGTCTGTCATCATTTCAGGGTCATAATAAAGAGACCACTCATCGTCAGCTATTAACCACTCTTCTAGAGAGCGAGCGCTTTCAGTAACATAAATTACATTATGTGTATCTGGAATATATTCCAAAATCTCTATCTGCCCTTCTCCTAAATACTCTTTAACATCCCAGCTTTTGGGATATTTAAATTCTATTCCATACTCCTCGTTGCGATAGGTTTGCCAATTGGAGACATCAACTTCTCCTGCACAGGCGGCGAATTCGCAGTTGGGGCCGGTGCGGCCTACATATGAACCATCGGGACAAAGTTTAGCTTCCTGAGTGCAAGCCTGCTGTTGCTGTACTGCAAACGGCCACCAGAGTTGCCATGCGGCCAAAGCAAAATATCCGCCGAGTAGGACGGCAGCAATGATGAGTCCAACAACTACATAGGTATTGCTTTTGTTTTGAGGAGAATCACCCACTTTTTAGTCCTTATGTTTCTTAATATCAAGAAGAGAATATGTGTTTCTTGTAATTTTAAAATAAAAACGCGCGTTGTCGTCCACGCGCGCCTGCCAAATATCTCCTGCTTCGTCAAATTTTTTAGCGTGTAACGACGGGTGGCGGATATTGCGCAAGAGTAATGTTATTTTCTTTTCAAATTTACTCTGAACTACGTCGGACAACTTTGCAAATTTTCTCTTAAAATGAGGAGTATATTCAACTTGCATGAGCTAACGGACGAATTTCAAAGATTTCATCAGATCTTTTGCGCTGCCGAAGGGACCCACTGCTTTTCCTTGCCGAAGTTCTTGCAGCGATTTTCTAAGCCCTGCATCAATTTTAGCTTTTGAACGCCTCACTTCAGTTATTTTGAAACGCAAGTAATCCTCGTATTCTCTGCGAGGAATTACTACCAACTCGCCTTTTCGAGTAAGCTCTTTTGGTATAGTGGCTACCGTCATAATTACATCATAGCTAAATTACACATAAATGCAAGGAACTAAATAATTTAGTCCAAAAACCTGAACGTGGAGAGGATTTGGTCGAAAATTTCTAAAGATTTTTCATCCTCTGTGCCTTCTTTGCCTATAATAAGATAATCAATTCCATCTTTACTAAAAAATACGTCTTTTTCCGGTAAACTTTGTGCGTGTGGCTGGTATAATACAACCTCAGCTTTCATGCCACCAATCACTACTTCATTTCTCTCTAAAATAGTAGAATCTAAGGATCGCTCAAGCATGTCCAATGATCTTGCACCAGCTCTAATAAAAATTAGAGGTCTATAATTTTCGGCTGGCCCAAAAGCTGGAGAAGATTGACTCGGAGGATCACCTAAACTAACGAGCCAATTTCCAGGGTACTTCACCTCAAACCCATACTCCTCGTTGCGATAGGTTTGCCACCCTTGGACTTCGCTCGGGACAAGGCCAGCGGTTGGGTCGGGCGGGCACTCTGCAAACTCGCAGTTTGGGCCGGTTCGTCCTACGGCAGTACCATCAGGGCATATTTTAGCTTCCTGCGTGCAGGCCTGCTGTTTTTGTAATTCAAAAGGCCACCAGCTCTGCCATGCGGCCAGAGCCAAGTAGCCGCCAAGCAAAACGGCTGTGCTAAAAATAGCGATAAGTACGGATTTTATAGGCGGCTTGGTGTGATTTTGACTAAACATTTCGTTTTAACTTCTCCAAGGTTTTAAATGTAGAGTGTATTTTAGCCCATTTTTTAAGATACTCCCAGTCAAGTTTTTTCTGAAATTTCAAAACAGACTCAATATCTCGCAACTGAAGCTCTGACTCGCTTTCTTTATACCACAGCAGTTTGCTTAAAATAAGATCTTCGGGAGAAACAAAGTACACCCTCTGACCTAGAACATTGCGGGGAATGCGTCT
>VMFS01000011.1 GCA_007376185.1 Parcubacteria group bacterium Gr01-1014_30 | reverse complement strand
AGACCTGCCTGCGCAGGCAGGCGACCCCTGAACCCTTCCTGCACAGAGCTGCGGGGCTAGGATTCGAACCTAGATAGACAGATCCAAAATCTGTTGTCCTACCATTAGACGACCCCGCAGCTCTGTTCACGAACCTTTATTCTCAATTTTCCTTATTATTGATTCTTTTTCAATGCGTTTTCGCTTGATTCTTTTTTCATAATCTCTAGCTTCTTTTTCTGTCAACCACTCTTTCGAATAAACCAGTTCTAGCGGGGCATAGAATTTTGTAGAAGCAACTTTTAAAGCATTGTGCTCGTTTAGTCTACGACCTAAGTCGTTAGAGCTTCCTACGTAATGCCAATTCTTTTTTGAACTTTTAAGAATATATGTATACCACATAGTCCTACCATTAGACCTGCCTGCGCAGGCAGGCGACCCCGCAAAAATCCCCCGACCCCCGACTCCAGACACCTTCGGTTTCTGGCGTTTTCGCCTGCGGCGAAAGCCTGTTTTTCCACTACGGGGGACTTTTATTTTACCCTATTTTTGCTCTGGATTCAAGAACTCAACTATGGCCAACTCCAAGGGCAATTGAGGTATTGTCGCGTATTTCATTTGGCTCTGGACTTGCAGGAATATTTTTAACATTCTCTGAAGCTCTTGCGCGCCAAAACCAACGTCGGACTCTTGAGTTATATGAAAAACTAAAATATCCCGTAAGTGATTAGTAAGAGCTTTAGCGAAAACCTCCAAGTCAGTCCCCTTTTCATAGATTGCGTTCAAGTAATTTATCGCGCCTTTGGCGTCCTTTTTTTTCAAGTGTTCAACAAATTGGCTCACCACTTTGGCCTCAACAAGACCAAGAAGGTCTCTTATTTCCTGAACCGTTATTTCCTTATCCTTGGCACCAGTGCAAAAAGTTATTGCCTGGTCCAGCATTCCTATTGCGTCCCTTGCTGCTCCCTGCGAGTTTACGGCAATCAGTTCCAAGGCCGCTTTCTCGGCTTTGACGCCTTCTTTCTGCGAAATATTCTCCAATTGTTTGACTATTTCAGAAGCAGTCAACTTTCTAAAATCAAACCTCTGGCATCTTGAAATAATCGTAGGAATCATTTTGTGAATCTCGGTTGTCGCCAAAACGAAAATGGCGTGCGAAGGCGGCTCCTCCAGCGTTTTCAAAAGCGCGTTGGCCGCCTCTTTGGTAAGCTGGTGCGCCTCGTCTATTATAAAAACTCTGTATTTTGACTTTGTCGGAGCAAACTTAATGCCGTCTCTCAATTCTCGTATTTCGTCGATGCCGCGGTTGCTCGCGGCGTCAATCTCAACCAAGTCAATCGCGTTTCCTTGATTTATTTCAAGGCAGGAAGAACACTTATTGCAGGGTTCCCTGTTCTTGCGGCCCTGACAATTCAGCGACTTTGCCAAAAGCCGCGCCAAAGATGTCTTACCGCTCCCCCGCGGCCCAGCAAACAAGTAAGCGTGCGAAAGCAGGCCTGCCTGCGCCTGCGTCGCAGGCTGCGCAGGCAGGCCTTCCGAAGAAATAGCGTTGGTCAAGGTCTGAACCACGTGCTCTTGTCCGACAACTTCGGCAAAGGTCTGGGGCCTGTATTTACGATATAAAACAACGTTCGCCATGCTAACCAATAACAATTAACTAAAACTTTAAACTTTTAACTGATAACTATTTCTTAAACACCATAAACTTTGAGCCGATGAAATTCCAAATAAAACTCGCGAAAGCGGCTATGAAAGCGCCTACATTAGCCCATAACTGCTCTGGTACACCAAACTGCGGACCAATAACATCTACCACAATGCCGGCAGTGCCGACATTCACCAAAAGCCCAACTGCGGCTATCGTTAAAAATTTAACATATTCTCGCTCAGTAAAAACTCCGTTTCTTCTTTCAAAAGTCCAGTGCTTGTTCCAAAAATAACTGTTGGTGGCGGCCGCCAAAAAAGACGTTCCCTTAAACAGCACAAAAAACACTCCCGTGTAAACTCCCGAAGACCACATCAAAAAATTCAAAACTCCCAGGTCAAGTAAAGTGTTCAGAGCCCCCACCAAAAAAAACTTGGCAAGTTGCCAAACAGCCAAAAACTTCTTTCCGATAACCGCCGCAACCACGAGTCCAAGCAGAGTCAAGGGAGGGAACAAAAGTATAATCAGCCAGCTTCCAGAAACATGTATCTGCAGGGTTTTCAGTCCGATAAACAAAAAAACGCCTATTAAAAAACCTATTATCAAGCCGATTATTGCGTCTTTTTTTGCCACCCCGTTAGAAGTTTGCCCTTATACGATAGATACCGACTTCGGGAAAACTTTGATTTTTATGTTTTACCCCGTCTGTTTAGAGGAAAAAATTTTTATCCTAAAAATTTTTTCCCAAGAACTTCTAACGGGGCCATAATTTTTTGTAAAGCCAGTAAATAAATAATGACAGCAAAAGTAACCCAACCAATGCCTGCCAGCCAAAGTTTTTTTCAAGCGCAAACCCTGCTTTAGTTAGAGCCAAAACAATCAACCCTGCCAAAGCCACGCCAAGGGCAATTAAGGGAAAGGCCTTCTTAAAGGGTATGCCGAATACAAAGGCAATAAAAGCGGCTGTCCAGCCGCCGGTTGCGGGCAGGGGTATGGCCACGAAAAGCGGCAAAAAGTAAACCCCGTATTTTTCCAATTTGTCCTGATGGTTATTTTTCGTTTGCGAGAAAAGCCAAACGAAAAAACGGTTAAAAAAATAAATCTTTTTGGAGCTCCATTTGGCAAAAGAACGTAGAAAAGTCAAAAGAAGAAAAACAGCGGCTAAGTTGCCCAAAACCGCAAAAAAATAAGCGGAAATTGGACTCATTTTGTACAAGGTTATGCCAAGGGGTATGGCGGCTCTTAACTCGCCCAAAGGCGTCATTGCCCACAAAAAAACCTTAAAACCCTCCGCAAACTCCATATTACCCTATCTTACATTTAGTTCAGGAGGTTGGCAAGTTTTAAGGCGCGGATTAAGCGCGTCACTCCGATTCCTCCGCCGCACCTGGCAAAAAAGTTCAAAGATAAGAAACTCTCAAGCTCTTTTTCCACCCGCTCTTTCCTGAACTTGGAAAAGAGAATTTGCGAGTACATGCCGTCGCTTATCGCGAAAAAGTTCTTGCGCATTTGCTCCGGGTCGGCGCTCCTTTCGGCAGAACCGATTGTTTCAACGCCATCCAGCAACACGTCAATCTTTTTGGCGCAACCTGCTTCTCTTTTCATGTTCCAGAAAGGAGAGGTGTGCTCGGGAAAGTCGGTCAGAAAAACCACCCTTCCAAACTCCTCGGCCAACCTTTTTTCTTCCTCAGCGCCAATGTCCTGCACTTTGTAGCGCTCCATCGCGTCTCTGTAAGAAACCTTGTGAAAGTCCGTTTTCTGACCAAAACCCAATGACTCAAGAAGTTCTTCTTCAAGCTCCTCAAGAACTTTTATACCCCCGTGAGTTTCAAACTCAAACATAGGAAAAATGAGGTTGTGCCTCCCGGGAATGGGATTCGGTTCCTCTCTGTAGCTGTAGCTTATGCAGTAATAACCCGGCGAGTCCGGCTTTGTTAAAAGCTCGTACTCTAACCACATCTGGCCCGTTTGCGGAAGGGGCCAGGTGTCGCCCATGTACATAAAAAGCCCGATTGTTCTCGGGTCTTCGCAAGCCGCCAAAATGCTTAGCCGGTGCTGAACAGGCACTTCAATAAATCCTTTCTCGTCAAAAAAATTGCGGAGCTTTCTCGCCGCGGAATGAAAATCTTGGGGGTTTACCCTGTCAATAAGAGCTAGATGTTCTTCGGTCATATATATAATGATTGTATCAATTTTGAAATTTATTGATTCCCCGACCTGTTGTAAACACGCGTTTTTTCACAATATCCAAAACAAAAATTCATGTCAAGCCCCATGGAAAAAGTGTCAAACAAGATTGAAGGTGGCCAAGGAGTGTGTTAAAATTGTGTAATGCCGTTAAAACTCTACAACACTCTGTCGCGGAAAAAAGAGGTTTTCAGGCCGCTGAAAAATAAAGAAGGGCGCGTTCGCGCCCTTTAAAAAAGAGGGCTTTAACCTCTTACTTCTACAAGCAGTATGGCGAGTCCGACAAGCGCAATCACTGCGGTCAAGAGCCATAACCATAGCCGCCGCCTCCGGAAGTTTAAGTCAGCCAAGGTGGCCATGATACCAATTCCCGGCAGGACCCATACGACGGCAACATATGTCACATTTCTAATATAAAGCCAATATGCCAAAATAGCCATCCAACAGCAGAACAAAAACGCAGCCCATGCCACCATGTTTGCCATGGTTTGTCTTCCTCTGTTCTCCATAGTCCCCTCCCCGCAGAATATATTCAAATTTGAACGAACCTAATATACAAATTTATCATACAACCCGCAAATCATCAAATTAGATTTACTGAGGCAAAACTGTATGATAAAATTACGTAATGGCACTTAAACTCTACAACACTCTGTCGCGGAAAAAAGAGGTTTTCAGGCCGCTCAAGGGCAAAAAAGTCAGGCTCTACACTTGCGGGCCCACGGTTTACTGGTACGCCCACATAGGGAACCTTCGCACCTATGTTTTTGACGACCTCTTGCGGCGTGTTTTGGAATACAATGGTTTTGGAGTGAAACACGTAATGAACATTACCGACGTGGGGCACTTAACGTCCGATGAAGACACGGGAGAAGACAAAATTGAGCTGGGCGCAAAAAGAGAAAAAAAGACGGCCTGGCAGGTGGCGCAGTTTTACACTAACGCCTTCAAAAAAGACATAAAACGGCTCAACATCAAATCCCCTACCCTCTGGACCCGCGCCACCGACTACATCAAAGAGCAGATTGACCTGATTAAGGTCTTGGAGAAAAAAGGTTTCACCTATAAAATAGCCGACGGAGTTTACTTTGACACTTCAAAGTTAAAAAACTATGGCGTTTTGGCGGGCTCGCAAAAAAGAAAACTGAAACCAGGCGCCAGAGTTGAAGTGGTTGCGGGTAAAAAAAATCCAGAGGACTTCGCTTTGTGGAAGTTGTCGCCGCTCCTCGTCACGCGGCAAATGGAATGGTTATCACCCTGGGGCAAAGGGTTTCCGGGCTGGCATACCGAATGCGTGGCAATGGCGGTCAAACATTTGGGTCTGCCTTTTGACATTCACACTGGCGGTATCGACCATATAAGCATTCATCACACAAATGAAATAGCGCAATCTGAGGCCGCCTTTGGCAAGCACTTGGCGCGTTTTTGGCTGCACGGCGACTTTCTTACTTTGCAGGAGGGGAAAATGGCCAAATCAGAAAGCAACATAATTACCTTGAAAAACTTGGTTGAAAAAGATTTCAATCCCCTCGCTTTGCGCTATTTGTTTTTGACCTCACACTACCGTTCAAAACTAAGCTTTTCGTGGCGAACATTAAAGGGAACCCAGAACGCGCTGGCCAAGTTGTATCAGAGAATCGGCGAAATAAAATCTCTAAAGACATCTCCAAAGACATCGCAAGTCCTTAATGTTAAAAAAGTTAAAGAAAAGTTTTTACAATTTATAAGCGATGACTTGGATATGCCAAAAGCGCTGGCCCTTCTTTGGGAAGTTTTGAAAGATAAAAAATTGTCGCCAAAAGAAAAAAAAGAATTGCTTTTTGACTTTGACAGAGTTTTTGGCCTGAAATTGGCTAAAGTGAAAAAACTGACTGTTCCCCAAGAAATTAAAAAACTGCTTGACTTGCGGGAAAAATATCGCGCAGAAAAAAACTGGAAACTGGCCGACCAACTCCGCCAAAAAGTACAAAAAATGGGCTACGGCATTCGAGACACTCAAGAAGGCCCAAAAATAAAGAAGCTGTAAATCTCATATCTCAAAAAGTGGACAAGCGGTTTTGAGTGTGGTAGTTTTAATATATCAAACATGGCAAACGACTCTTTCGAAAAACTTCCTCCGCGTTCGGACGAGGCGGAAAAATCGCTCTTGGGGTGCCTGCTGTTGGACAAAAACACAATAGTCAAGGTGGCCGACTTTATGACGCCGTCTGACTTCTACAAAAAAAGCAATAGCCAAATATATGACGCCGTAGTTGACCTTTTCGCCAAAGGAGAACCCATTGATTTGCTCTCGGTTTCTGGACGGTTAAAGGACAAAGGCCTTTTGGAGGAAATTGGAGGCAACACCTATTTGACAGAACTTGTAAATTCAGTTCCAACAGCTTCCCACGCTTTGAACTACGCAAAAATCGTGCAAAGAAAAAGGGTTTTAAGAGATCTGATTGAAGCAAGCCACGAGATAAGCTCTTTGGGCTGGTCAGAGTCGGAAGAAATCAACGTTTTATTGGACAAAGCCGAGAAGAGAATTTTCAGCATAGCGCAAAAGGGCTTAACTCAAACTTTTTTGCCGGTAAAAGACACGTTGGCCGAGGCATGGGAAAGAATAGACAAACTATCCCAGCACAAAGGCGGCTTAAGGGGTTTGCCCACGGGATTTTCCGATTTAGACAACATTCTAGCCGGCCTGCAAAAATCCGACATGATAATTCTGGCCGCCCGCCCCAGTTTGGGAAAATCATCCCTGGCAGTAAACATGGCGGCCAACATCGCTACGAACCAAAAAATACCGGTTGGCATATTTTCTCTGGAAATGGCCAAAGACCAAGTGGTTGACCGGCTGATTTCGTCGTTCTCGGGCGTTGACTTGTGGCGTTTGCGAACAGGCCGCCTTTCAGCAGATGGCCAAGACAACGACTTTACCAGAATTCAGCAGGCAATGGGGGTTCTGTCAGAGGCCCCAATTTACATTGACGACGCTGCCTCACCCACCGCCTTGCAGATGAAAGCTATGTGCCGTCGTTTACAGGCCGAAAAGGGGTTGGGTCTAATAATCATTGACTACTTGCAGTTAATGGAGCCATTGAAGCCGGACGCCGGCCCGGTTGAGCAGGTTTCCGAAAACTCGCGCGCTTTGAAGGCATTAGCCCGTGAGCTCAACGTTCCCGTACTTGTGGTTTCACAACTATCAAGGGCCGTGGAGCAAAGAAGCCCGCAAATTCCTAGATTGGCCGATTTAAGACAATCTGGCACCATTGAGCAGGACGCTGACGTGGTTATGTTTATTTACAGGGAAGACCGCCAGAGCCGCGGGGAAACCGAAAGAAAAAACATAGCCGACATAATTATAGCCAAACATAGAAACGGGCCCGTTGGCAGAGTTGAACTTTTTTTTGACGACAGAACCGTTAGCTTTAGGAACCTGGAGAAGAGTTACGAAATGGAATAATGTACCCGGCTTCCATTCAAAAAATAATTGATATGTTCACCGAATTCCCCACAGTAGGGCCAAGGACGGCGGCCCGTTTTGTTTTTTACCTCTTGGGCAAACCAGCTAAAGAGATAAACGAGTTAATCAGTGCGATTTCAAATCTGCGAGCTCGCGTGAAAACTTGCGTCAATTGTTTCAACCCTTTTGAACCATTCGCCGCGGGACATTCGGCTGAGCTCAGTCGAAGCCCTCAAGGCAAGGCTGCAGACGGTCTTTGCCCCATCTGTTACGACAAAACCCGCGACAAATCGTTGCTATGCGTGGTGTCGTCTGAAATGGACTTACAATCCCTGGAAAAAACTCGGAAATACAAAGGTTTTTATTTTGTTTTGGGCGGCACTTTGGCAACTCTGAAGAAAACCGACCTCATGAAACTGCGAACAAAAGAACTTGAAGAAAGAATAAAAAGCAACCAGGACTTAAAAGAAATCATCTTGGCTTTAAACCCCACAACAGAGGGCGAAACGACTGTTTTGTATCTGGAGCGGCTGCTGAAACCCTTTTCTAAGAAAATAACCAGCCTGGGGCGGGGTTTACCAGTGGGAGGGGAATTGGAGTATGCGGATGAGGAAACCTTGGGCTCTGCTCTAGAAGGCAGAAAATAGAAATTGGTTATTTATGTCTCTCCTCCGCATTGCTTGCATACCCTAACTTTTTTGCCATCGGTAATTTTATATCCCACTCTTGAGGGCTTGCCGCATTTTAAGCAAACGAGCTTTACGTTTGCAACAGAAAAAGGGACGGGAAGCTGTAAAACTTGGCCTTTCTCTCCAGCCCTTCCCGGCCGCTTGTGCTTCTTTCTTAAATTGACGTTTTCAACCAAAACTTTCGCCTCTTTAGGAAAAGCCCTCAATACCTTGGCCGTCTTGCCCCTGTCTTTGCCTGAAATGATCAAAACGTTATCACCTTTTTTTATTTTCATATATTAGTATCATTCGTATGTATTCGTATATTGGCATCGCTTTATACTATTTCTTCTGCCAAGCCCGCCACCTTATCAAAACCTTTCTCTTTAACTTCCCTCGCCACCGGACCCAGAATTCTTCCGCCTTTGGGCTCCTTTGTCTTACCCTCCAGAATGACGCATGCGTTATCGTCAAACCTAACGTATGACCCGTCCTGCCTTCTCAACTCCTTTTTCTGGCGAACAATAACGGCTCTAACTACGTCGTGCTTCTTGACCAACTTTCGGGGCTCTGCAGTTTTTACCGCGGCGACGATAATGTCTCCGACTTTTGCGTAGCGGGCTCTCGTGCCGCCCAAAACGCGGAAGCATTGAACTATCTTTGCTCCGCTGTTATCGGCGACTTTTAGCATTGTTCGTGGTTGAATCATACTTTTCTCACCACTTTCCACCTCTTTTCTTTGCTCAACGGTCTGGTTTCTTCAATAACAACCTTGTCGCCCACCTCATACTTTTCCTCTGCGTGGGCTTTGTACTTTTTATAAACCTTGTACTTTCTCTTATACTTTGCGTGCTCTTTTTGACTCTCCACTTCAACCACAACCGTCTTTTGCATCTTGTTTGACACGACTGTGCCCTCCAATTGCTTCTTAGGCATAGTTTACGAGCTTCATTAGTGTAAGTATTTGCGCGATTTCTTTTTTTGTTTTTCTTATTTCCCTGACGTTTTTTATCTTGCCAGAAGCCAAGTCAAAACGCAACTGCCGCAGTTTCTCGCGGTTATCCGATAAAAGTTTTTGCAACTCCGCTTTTGTTTTTTGCCGCAATTCACTTATCTTCATTATTTTTTAATGAATTTTGTTTTTATGGGCAGTTTCGCTCCGGCTTTTCTGAATGCCTCCTTTGCCTGATCCTCGCTTATTCCTTCCAGCTCAAAAATAATTCGCCCGGGCTTTATCGGAAAGACGTAGTGGTCAACAGAACCCTTGCCTCCGCCCATGGGAACCTCAGTCCCTTTTTTGGTAACCGGTTTTTGCGGAAAAATTCTAAGCCACAGCTTTCCTCCTTTTTTTAAATACCGTATAACCGCTCTTCTGGCGGCTTCAATTTGCCTGGCGGTTAGCCATTTTGTTCCCATTGACTTTAAACCAAACTTTCCAAAGTTCAGTTCTTTGGCCCTTGTCTCCAGTCCCCTTGACCTTCCCTTTCTCCACTTGCGGTGTTTTACTTTTTTTGGCATTAACATGCGAACGTAGTGAGCACCCCGCCCTCTAAGCTAAATGAGTTAAGACATAATGCATAGAGGGCGGGGTGCTCGTTATCACTCAAACTTTTCGCCTTTGTATATCCAAACTTTTACTCCGACGGTTCCGTAAGTGCAAAAGGCCTCTGCTCGAGCGTAATCAATATCGGCTCTCAGCGTCTGCCGCGGCAGACGGCCTTTTTTTAACCATTCGCGTCTCGCGATTTCCGAGCCGTCCAAACGTCCCGCAACCTCAATACGGCAACCTTTCACCCCTTTTTGCAAAGAAATTTTTTCCAGCGTCTGCCTCAAAACCCTCCTATAGGGAATCCTTTTTTCTATTTGAGATACCGACCACTCTGCCGCAAAAGCAGCCGACAAGAACGGATTTTTAATCTCAATAATTTCCAGTCGGATCTCTTTTGCAGAGGAAATTTTACCCAGCTCTTTTCTCAATCTTTCAACTCCCTCGCCTCCTCGCCCTATAATAAGACCGGGCCGCGAACTGGAAATAATAACTTTTATCTTTCCGGGGAATCTTTCAATCTCAATTTTTTCCGCCCCAACCTTGGCCAACTTCTTCTTTATGAACTCCCTAATCCTAAAATCATCCTCCAAGTTTTGAGGAATTCTTTTCCTGTCCAACCATCGGCTGTCCCAATCTGCAAGTCCCTTTACCCTAAAAATTTTTGGGTGAACTTTATGTGTCAAAACCCTCGGTTACCAAGTTTTTACGCAGTAAAAACGAAGGGGGAGATGAAGCTTTAGCTTCAGCGACCTTTAATATTTTCCTCCACGGGGGAACTGGCAAGTTCCCCCGCCCCCTCTCCGAGCTGGTATACAACTCAGAAGGACTTACGTCTAAAAATACGCTTGATCCCTTTTTCAAGCTTTGGTTTATAAGTTCCAATTTCTGGCCTAACTTTGCGCTTTCTCTCTTTTGGCTGCCTTTCTTTCTGAGTTGTCTTTTCCGCTTTCTTTCTTTTCTTAAGTTTGGCGTGTCCAAGCGTGTCCAGAACCATTGTTACGTGCGAGGTCTTTTT
This sequence comes from Parcubacteria group bacterium Gr01-1014_30, assembly GCA_007376185.1. Taxonomy (GTDB): domain Bacteria; phylum Patescibacteriota; class Minisyncoccia; order Minisyncoccales; family 2-12-FULL-40-12; genus VMFS01. Next base: position 12,489 of record VMFS01000011.1, on the reverse strand, counting down.
CTGAATCTGGTAAGCTGAACCCCGGGCTCTGGGAAAGAACCTTTTCAGTTTCGGCCCCTCGTCAACCGTAACCTTGGAAATGTAAAGGTCAGATTCCTCTAACTGATATTGATTTTTTGCCGAAGCAACGGCCGAGTTCAAAAGTTTCAGCAGCACGGGAGACGACTTCTTAACAGTCCAGCTCAAAACGTCCTTGGCTTCTCTGACCGATCTACCTCTTATCAAATCTACAACCAATCTTACTTTCCGCGGAGCTATTCGTAAATAACGAAGTTTTGCGATAACTGGCATAGTGAATTGATTTTATTGACCTGTGTCCTGCTTCGTTTTCTCTACTTCCTTTTCCGCGGCTCCTTGTTCTAACTCTCTCTGCATTCTGCCTCCGTGTCTGGAAAACTTTGTAGTGGGAGAAAACTCGCCCAGACGATGGCCGACCATGTCTTCGGTGGCTTTAACCTGCAAAAATTCCTTGCCGTTGTGCACTCCAAAAGTATAACCAATCATTTCCGGCGTTATGGTGGCAGACCTTGCCCAGGTTTTTATAATCTCGCCTTGCCTTGCCTTCTTTATTTTCTCCATGAGGCGTTCATCCACATATGGACCTTTTTTGAGTGATCTCGCCATTTTATTTTCTCCTTTTAATAATGTATTTGTCCGTCCATTTTCTCTTTCTTGTTTTTACTCCCAAAGCGTGTTTTCCCCAAGGGGTCTTAGGGTATTTTAAACCAATGGGGGTTCTGCCTTCCCCGCCGCCGTGGGGGTGGTCAGCCGGGGTCATGGCCGTTCCGCGAACGGTGGGCCTTCTGCCTTTCAAGCGCGAAAGGCCGGCTTTTCTAATTCTTTCAAATCTCTTTTCAGGATGCGAAACCTGACCTACGGAGACGAAACACTCAAAGAGAACTTTTCTAACTTCCCCCGAAGGCATTTCTAAACTGGTGTATTTTCCTTCGTGAGCCAAAACCTTGGCTGAAGTGCCAGCCGCCTTAACCATTTGCCCGCCTTTTCCTGGGGCTAACTCAACGTTGTAAACCAAGGTTCCAACCGGAATGTTTTTAAGCTTTAGGCGGTTGCCCAATTTTATCTCAGCTGCATCTTTACAAACAACTTCGTCGCCAATTTTTATTCCGTGCGGAGCCAGCTGATAGCGCTTGTAGCCATCCTCATACTCCAAAAGCATAATAAAAGCCGTTCTGTAAGGGTCGTACTCCAACGCCACAACCTTGGCAGTTCCCTGCCTTTCCTGCCCAAAGTCAACAATGCGGTAAAGTTTCTTCACTCCTCCTCCGCGATGCCTTACCGTTATTCTGCCCAAATAGCCTCGGCCTCCTCTGCTTTTCAGACGCAAGAGAAGTTTCTTTTCCGGCTCTTTTTTTGTAAGCAATTTATACTTCATAAATCAAGTGCTAGCGAAGATGAGGATGAGATTTATCTCATCCGACTTATCTCGGCATAACTTCTATTTTTTGGCCTTCTTTTATTCTAACAATAGCTTTTTTATACCCTTTTCTCCACCCTGTAATTCTTCCAAGCCTTCTTTGTTTTCGCGGCACGCGAATCACGTTCACTCCCAAAACGTCCACTCCGTACAACTGTTCAACCGCCTTTCTTACCTCCGCCTTGCTTGATTCAGACGAAACCTTGAAGGTATACCGATTGCCCTTTGACAACTCCGTGGCTTTTTCAGTAATCTGGGGTGACTTTAAGAAACGCCAAGCCAAACTTTCTTTCTTTTTTTCCACCTTCTTTGGCGCCTCCTCTTTTGGCTTTTCTTCCTTCACTTCTTTTTTCTTTTTTGGCAGCTTCTCAGCTTTCTCTTTCGGTTTTCGTTTGAAGATATCTATTAACGCCATACTATTTTTTCGTATTTTCGTTATCTTTTCTTAATTTCGCAGATTCTAAAAACGTTTCTTTTATAACTTTTATCGCTTCTTTGGGAGCAAGTAAATATTTTGACGAAAGCAAATCAAGAACATTCAAATCCTTGGCCTGTATTGTTTTGGCCATTGCCAAGTTTCTCGCGGCTAAAATTAAATTTTTATCATATGAAGGCAGTATAATTAAAACCTTGCCTTCCTTTAGGGGCAGTTTTTTCAAGGTTTGCGCCATCTGTTTGGTTTTCGGCTCAAGTACTTCAAGTTTATCCAAAAGAATCAGCAAATTGCTTTTCAGTTTGGCCGACAAAACCATAAAAAGAGCTTTTTTGCGCATTTTCCTGGGCACGGCTTTCCTGAAAACCCTTTCTTTTGTCGGGCCGAAAGCCACTCCTCCGCCCCGCCAGATCGGCGAACGAATGGAGCCGTGCCGCGCTCTGCCCGTTCCCTTTTGCCGCCACGGTTTTTTTCCTCCTCCCCTCACTTGGCTTCTGTCTTTGGTATGAGCAATAACTTTCCTGCGATTTGCCGCCTGGGCTAAAACCACCTGGTGAACCAAATCAGGATTAAACTTTACTTGGAAAATTTCCTTGGGCAGTAAAGTGTGCCCCACTTCTTTACCTTCTTGGTTGTAAACTGGAAATTTCATTTTATCCTCTAACTTCCAACAAACTTCCCCTTGGACCAGGCACGGCCCCCTTTACAGCAATTATATTGCTTTCTAAGTCAACTTTCACCACCTTTAAGTTTTTAACGGTAACTCTTTGCCTACCCATGCGCCCCGGCATCTTCTTCCCCTTAATAACTCTCTCCGGGAACGAGGTACCCACAGACCCAATAGTTCTGTGTTCATGCTTGACCCCGTGGGTCTGGCCCCGGCCTTTAAAACCCCATCTTTTAACAGCGCCCTGAAAGCCTTTTCCTTTGGAAATACCGGATATTTTCACTTTGTCGCCTTCCTTAAAAACGGAAACTTCGTCTCTGTTTTTTGGCTCAAACAAAGTTACGGGAACAGCGTTCCCCCTTTCGTCAAAAATCTGCGACATGCCAATTTTTACTCCTGTTATCAGTTTCATGGTCTCCAAATTAAAAACTGGGCATTGCCCAGCCTTAAACGATTTGACACAACTGGTATTACATCTTGATTTCAATGTCTACGCCGGCTGGCAAAGTTAATCCCATCAATGCGTCAATTACCTTGGGGTTTGGCTCCAAAACGTCAATCAGGCGTTTGTGGAGACGCATTTCAAATTGTTCTCTGGCGTCTTTGTGCACGAAGCTGGATCTGTTCACGGTATACTTGTTGATTTCCGTGGGCAAAGGAACCGGTCCCAGCACCTCGGCTCCGTGGCGAGAAGCAACTTCAACTATCTGCTTGGCCGAACTGTCAATCACTTTGTGGTCAAAAGCACGCAGTTTTATCCGAATTTTTGGCTTTACGTCTTTTGCCGCAACTTCCTTCTTCATGGACACCTTCTGAACTTTTACTCTATTTCACTATTTGGGTCACCACTCCGGCTCCCACGGTCTTTCCTCCTTCCCGAATGGCAAATCTCTGTTTTTCTTCCATAGCTACGGGCGCGATGAGCTTGACTTTCAGATTAACCGTATCCCCGGGCATCACCATTTCGGTGCCCTCTTGCAGGGTTACGTCGCCCGTAACGTCGGTGGTTCTAACGTAAAATTGGGGCTTGTATCCTGTGAAAAACGGCGTGTGGCGCCCTCCTTCCTCTTTGGTTAAAACGTAAACTTCTCCCTCAAACTCGGTGTGAGGAGTAATGGAACCGGGTTTTGCCAAAACCTGCCCTCTTTCCACTTCTTCTTTCTTGGTTCCCCGCAACAATATCCCGACGTTGTCGCCGGCCCTTCCTTCGTCAAGAATCTTCTGGAACATTTCGATGCTCACGGCCACGGTCTTGGCAGTGGGCTTAATGCCTACCAATTCAACTTCCTCGTTGGCTGTTATCACGCCTCTCTCAATCCTGCCCGTAACAACGGTGCCTCTTCCCGCTATTGAGAAAACGTCTTCAATCGCCATCAAAAATGGTTTGTCAATTTCGCGAACGGGCTCGGGCACGAAATCGTCAACTGCCTTGATCAATTCCAAAATGGGTTTTGTAGCATCTTCGTCCGAGGACTTTGCTCCAAGTGCCTTCAAAGCCGATCCTTTAATTATTGGAGTTTTGTCTCCAGGAAAATCGTACTTTTTCAAAAGTTCCCTGATCTCTTGCTCAACCAAATTAACCATTTCTGGGTCGTCAACCATGTCAACTTTGTTCAGAAAAACCACGATTGAAGGCAAACCCACTTGCCTTGCCAAAAGAATGTGTTCTCTTGTCTGGGGCATGGGGCCGTCAGCGGCAGACACCACCAAAATGGCACCGTCCATTTGGGCCGCGCCCGTAATCATATTCTTGATGTAGTCGGCGTGTCCAGGGCAGTCAATGTGGGCGTAGTGGCGCTTATCCGACTCATACTCCAAGTGAGTGATGGAAATGGTAAGACCCCTGGCTTTCTCTTCCGGAGAAGCGTCAATTTCATCCACGGACTTTTCCGCCACTTTGAAACCCTTCAGCTTTAAGGTGTGCAAAATTGCCGCCGACAAAGTTGTTTTCCCATGGTCAACGTGGCCGATAGTACCGATATTGACGTGGGGCTTTGCTCTTTCAAATTTAGCTTTTTCCGCCATGTTTGCGAACTGCTGAATTAACGCTGAACTATACGCCGAATTTACGCTGAATCAGCGTGTTATCAGCGTGTAAATCAGCGACCAATCAGCGGTTTTTAATTATGTTATTATATTACTAAACCTTTTAAAATTTGTCAATGTAATTTATTTCCTCTTGCCCTCAACTATCTCCTGAGCTATGTTGCCTGGAACCTCATCGTAGCGGCTAAATTCCATAGTAAACGTTCCCCTGCCTTCTGTCAAGCTCCTCAAAGCCGTGGCGTACCCGAACATTTCCGAGAGCGGCACGAAAGCGTCAATAACTTTAAGATTCAGCCGATCTTTCGTTTCCTCAATCTTTCCTCTCCTGGAAGCCAGATCTCCGATGGCGTCTCCAAAAAAGTCAGAGGGCGCAACAACCTCCAGCTTCATTATTGGTTCCAGCAATACAGGTCGGGCTTTCTTTGCCGCTTCCTGAAAAGCCATGGAGCCGGCTATCTTGAAAGCTATTTCAGAAGAGTCAACTTCGTGAAAAGAACCGTCGTATAAAGTAACTCTCGCGTCCACCACAGGGTAAAAAGCAACCATTCCTTTGTCCATGGCTTCTTTCACCCCTTTTTGCACGGCCGGAATAAACTCTTTGGGAATGATGCCTCCTTTTATTTCATCCACAAACTCAAACCCTTGTCCCCGTTCTCTCGGCTCAACTTTTAACCAAACGTGCCCGTACTGGCCCCTGCCGCCCGACTGCCTGATGTATTTTCCTTCAGCTTCCGCGGTTTCTTTGATCGTTTCTTTGTAAGCAACCTGCGGCCTGCCGACTGAACCTTCAACCTTAAACTCCCTTTTCATTCTATCAACAATTATCTCCAAATGCAACTCTCCCATTCCAGAGATTATCGTTTCTCCGGTTTCCAGGTCGCCTTTGATTCGGAAGGTAGGGTCTTCTTCTGCCAAACGTTTCAGAGCCACGCCCATTTTTTCCTGGTCTGCTTTGGTTTTGGGCTCAATCCTGATTGAGATTACGGGTTCTGGAAAACTGATTTGTTCCAGCACTATGGGATTTCGCTCGTCGCACAAAGTGTGACCAGTTCTGGTATTTTTCAGTCCCACTGTGGCGGCAATGTCGCCAGAGAAAACCTCTGAAACATCCTCTCTTTCAGCAGCGTGCAAGCGCAAAATTCTGCCAATTCTTTCTTTTTGGCCAGTGGTTGTGTTGAGCAAGTAAGATCCTTTCTTGAGTGTTCCTGAATATACTCTAAAAAAAGTCAAAGTGCCAACATAAGGGTCTGCCGCTATTTTGAAAGCCAATGAGGAGAAAGGTTCTTGGTCGTTAGCCGCTCTCTCAATATTTTTGCCGGTTTTGGGCTCAATACCTTTAACCGGCGGCAAATCTGTAGGGCTTGGCAAATAGCGGCATACGGCGTCAAGTAAGGGCTGAACTCCTTTATTGCGCAGGGCTGAACCGCAAAAAACAGGAATCAATTTATACTCCAAAACTGCTTTTCTCAAAGTTTTTCTCAATTCCTCAACTGAAATTTCCTCCTTGCCCGCCGTCGCCTTGGCGGAGGCGGGTTTGGCCAAGTACCTTTCCAAAAGCTTTTCGTCCTCGGCCACGATTTTTTCAACGAGCTTTTCACGCCACTGCTTGGCTTTTTCCTTCAAGTTTTCAGGAATCTCCTCTTCTTTTACGGTTTGGCCAAAGTCGCCTTCAAATTTCAGCGCCTCCATAGTCAGCAAGTCAACAACTCCGGAAAAGTTTTCTTCCTCGCCTACGGGCAGCTGCATGGCAACGGCATTGGGAGTCAACTTTTGCCAGATTGATTGCAAGTCCTTTTCAAAAGAAGCGCCCATGCGGTCAAGCTTATTCACAAAACAGATTCTGGGCACGTTGAACTTGTCGGCTTGGCGCCACACGGTTTCTGACTGCGGTTCAACTCCTGCCACACCGTCAAAAACAACAACTGCTCCGTCCAAAACTCGCAAGGAGCGCTGAACTTCGGCCGTGAAGTCAATGTGGCCAGGAGTATCAATAATGTTGAAACGATATTCTTGACCATCAACTTTCCAAAAGCAAGTGGTGGCAGCGGCCGTAATGGTAATTCCCCTTTCCCTCTCCTGCTCCATCCAGTCCATAATGGCTTGGCCTTCGTGAACCTCGCCCAGCTTGTGCGAAATGCCCGTATAAAAAAGCACCCGCTCGGTCACGGTCGTTTTTCCCGCGTCAATGTGAGCGATAATTCCTATATCTCGGTATTTTTCAATTGGATACTGTCTGGGCATAATAATAAATTTCCCAATTCTCTATTTAAACAAAAAAATCCTTTCTTGTCCATTCCTTTATTTTTCTTGCCTGTTAGAAATTTTTGTTTCATAGGTTTTTTAGCGGCTCCGCTGTGTAAAATTTCTAGCGGGGCTCGCCCCGTAGTTGCCCGATCTCCGTCCGAAATCTCTTTTACGAGGACGGAATCTGTCCCGCCTATGAGCAAAACTTGGAACAAAAGCCACCCTGGGAAGCTCCGGAAGCTGCTTCACCAAAAGTTGCTTTCTGATGAGCCGCTCAATGGCCCTCACTTCCCGCTGTTGGAGCGGTGTGGCAAAGGTTACGGCATGCCCCTTTGCTCCGGCTCTGGCAGTGCGCCCTATGCGATGCACGTAATCTTCCGAAGTAGAAGGCAGGTCGTAGTTCAAAACCATTTCTATGCCCACCACGTCAATGCCCCTAGAAGCAATGTCTGTTGCCACCAAAACCCTATACCTGCCCGATTTGAATCCTTCAAGCGCTTCTTTGCGCTGGTTCAGAGATCTGTTGGAATGTATTTCCGCCGCTTTGATGCCTTCAGAACGCAGCTGACGCGTAACTTTCTTTGCCCCGTACTTGGTTCTCGTGAACACCAAGGCTGAACCCCTGTGATCAAAAAGCAGCTTTTTCAACAAAGTTCCTTTCTGCTCTCTGGGCACAATGAAAAGCTCCTGGCTTACCTTGTCTACCGTTGTTCCTGTCGGAGCTATTTCCACCCTTACCGGAAGGCGCATAGAAGAAGCCGCTATTCTCATTATTCCTTCTGGCATAGTGGCGGAAAAAAGCATGGTTTGGCGGTCCCGGGGCAAAACGTTGAGGATTTTTTTTACCTGGGGAAGAAATCCCATATCCAGCATGCGGTCCGCCTCGTCCAATACCAAAATCCCAACGTCGTCCAAACGCAGAGTTTTTTGGTTGAGGTGGTCCGTTATCCTTCCCGGAGTGCCAACAAGAATATGCGGATTTGTGCGCAGCTCCCGTATCTGGGGCATCATTGAGGTTCCCCCTATGAGAACGGCTGTCCTGGCCCCCAAGTCCTTTCCCAGCTTTCTTAAGGACTCTTCCACCTGCAGGGCAAGTTCTCTTGTTGGCAGAATAACCAGACCCCGCTTTTTGGTTTGGGCCAGGAGCTGAAGCATCGGAATGCCGAAAGCCAGGGTCTTGCCGGTGCCGGTTTGAGCTATCCCGACTAAATCTTTTCCTTCAATGGCAACCGGTATGGCTCTAACTTGTATTGGAGTCGGTAGGCGAAAGTTCATCCGGTCCAGCACTGCCAAAAGCGCCGGGGCAATGCCCAATCCGTAAAAGTTGGAAATGGCGCCTCTTGGCGATTGTTGCTGCATGAGTAATTACGATATCATTTTATTGCCAGAACTCTCCTAATTTTTTACCGGTCTAAATTTTGATTATTTTTTCTTTATTAATCTTTTTTGATTTTTTATTTTGTTTTTGGAGCCATTTTTCGGTTTCAATAATATCATCAACAAAATCCTCAAATAATTCTTTCACAAAATAAGCATGACAAACAGGACAACCCCAAGTAAAATCAGGGAACTTTTTACCGTAGCCCTTTTGAATAAATTTGCCGAACCATCTTTGAAACTCCTTAAGTTTTTTAATATCTTTATCCATCTCTAGGTTTTAACTCAATTTCCTCTTTAAGATAATCAAACTTCACGATAAAAATATCAAAAAACCCTTTTTGTCCAAGAATGCCAAATCCCTGTTTGGCAATATCGTAAGAGAAACCAACCTCAACTTTATAATCCCAGCCGCCGATGTTCAAAGTTACCTTGTGGAGAAACGCCTCTGCCCCACCCCTCTCTTGGATGCCGCCAAACTCAATGCGGCTCCCGTCTTTAATGTTCAGCCCCAAATATTCGCCTATTTCAGCGTCAAGAATACAAAAATCGGCGCCAGAATCAATGAGCGCCGCATACTCAATTTCCTCCTTGCCCGCAACAATCTTAATCGGGATAATCGGTTTTAAGATTGAATATCCAAAAAAAGATGAGGGGCGGTCTAATAAAAGTTTATGATATCTGAACTTCATGACTAGAATCCGCCGATATACGGCAAAATTCTTGTCGGCACGCGAAAAAGAATCGGTTTGGGATACCCCTTCTTTTTCGCAATATCCATAACCTCGCGCACTGTTTTGCCGCTGGAAACAACCGTTTTTTCGTCTTTTTTCAGACCAACCCAAAGCCCCTTATATTTTTTGCATATTTCAGTCCAATCTATAGCCATATAGTTGATAGTAGCGCAAAACCGACAAAAACACAAATACTAATCTCCTAATTTTCTGCTCGGCCTGTAAAAATACTTAATCCTAATTTTCTTGCCCCGTAGGAAGCCAGCGGCTTTCCTTCGGGGTTTGTTGGCCAAGGCATGTTATTTTTCCGTCTTGAAATCGGCCAGGGTTGTAGTTTTAATCAAACTGCCACGATAGACCTTTCTGCGATAATAAATTGCTACACCTAAAGAAACTACAAAGATTATAGAAGCGGCTATTGCCGTCCAGAGCAACTGGCCACTTTTCGGGTTAGTCGTGAAATAAGTCGTCCAAAATCCGACTGCTATCGTTGCCAAAAGAGACGCTGACCATGTAAAAACTTCGTAATGGCGCAATTCATTGGCCTGCACTAATTCAATGCTGATTTTATCAGGAAAACGGATCTCAACTACCGTGTCTTTTTTACTGTTAACTTCTTTTTGTGATGCTTCTAATTTTGTAGCCATGTTCGTTTATTTTGGGAGTTGACGCAGAAAGTGATTTATAAGCCCTTTGGTTTCATTCACCTGCTCGCCCTTGAAATACAATTCTATAAAATCAATTGTAGCGTTCGTTTCCTGATACGCGTAAACAATTCTCAAAGACGCGCCCCGCAAATATCTGCAAAAGAAGCGCGCCTTTAATATCTTTACTTCCTCCCGGCTATGTAAAATCACAAAATGCTTACCGCTGCCAAGCGGGAGCTCGGAGACAACTTTTTTGAATTCAAGCAAGTCATCCGGGAGGGATCTATATTTTTTTGATAGCCGCTTGAAATTTTTTGCGAATTCATCAGTTTCACTAAAGTTCATCGTCGTAATTTCGTACGGAGTGTTCCGAATCTCGATAAAATACGCTCTCGTAACTGATTATTTCTCCCGACTTATGAACCTTCCACGGCACATCGCTATGTGAGTAATCCGAAAGTTCGTTTGCATTTTTATCGGACAATCGCGCAAGAACCTCATCAATGTGTTTAATTTCTTGAGCGGAAAGATTCCGCAGGTCCGGCTCTCTGTGCGGAAGATATTTCTTTTGGTCATACTGAAAGTAGCTACTCTTTACGCGCTCGATTTCGCCTTTTTCTTCCATACTCTCAATAATCTTCTGAAACTCAACGGGTGTAGGGCCATAATGATTCTTTATATAGCGCGCTCCAGTAAGTTGATCCTCGAACTTCTCATAAAAATCAAAATCAATAAAATACAAAATCTTGTAAATCGCCGTCTCCCCGATATTCGGCTTCGCGCCTACTTTGTTTAAAACATAGAGTAAAACTTCTCTAAATTTCTTCACATTCGCCCGAGGCATAACAATACGAATGCCGCTTTCTTTTTCTTTTGCCCCTTCTTTCTCAAGCACGACTTCGGGTTGGACAGAAGATGCGCTTGCAAGAAAATAATCCAAGCTCAAACCGAAAAGGCTGGCAAGTTTTGTTGCCTCCGATATTGTCAACTCTCGCTCGCCTTTTTCAACCTGCATATAAGTCGGACGGGAAAAACTGAGCTTATCTGCAATATATTCCTGCGAGAATCCATGTTGCTCGCGGAGAGTTTTAAGCTTCTTGTGTAAGTCCTTAGCCATAGCTTTATGCTAGCATATTACTCCTGTAAAGAAATCTTGTCAAGTGGATAAGTAGAAATACTTGACACTGCTAACCTCCGGCCTTAAAACGGAGGTATAAAAGGTCGATTTTATTTAAAATAACGATGGAAAATTAAAATGGCTCATAAAACTACCCTTCGCGGGCGTAATGCCAACACCGGACGATTTACCACGGTCTCGAAAGCGCGAAATAATCGTCGCACTCACATCGTCGAGCGCGTGCCTAAGCCCGGCCATGACCACACCAAACATAAATAAAGAGGTTGGGAGAATGGTTCGGTACCAATCGGGCAACTCACCTCAAGGATGGCGACCCTCAATAATTTCAACAATGACCGACTGAAGAGGTTAAGCTAAAGATTGCTCGTGATACATCTCCTGATTCCATCCTTAGGTCCATCAATAAAAGATGGGTCTTAAAATTTATTCTTCCCGTAGCGACAAAATTTTGTCTGCCACATATCTAAACATTTTTTTCTCAATATACTTATTCAATTCAGAATTATTCATAAGTTGTTCCCATAATTTGCGGTCAACTTCAAATTGGTCGTCCACCTTGCCACCGAAAACTCTCTTGAATTCAAGCTCTGAACTCTGAAGTGGATTATTGTAAACTACATTTTGAAAGGATTCATTTGTGGTAAGCTCTTCGCCCATTGCGTTGAGCGTCTTTTGCTGTTCCGGCCCAAAATCAACTCCCCACCGTTTATTTACATCGTTGATAATCTGCGAAAGCGGATCTTCTTTTTCCTCAATCGGTGTCTGAGGAATAATTTCTTCATCGCGCACATCGCCCGCCTGTGATAAAAGTTCAATTTTTGTTTGAAGCTTTCGAACAACGCGCACCGAGTCAACGTCAACATATTTTAAGATCTCAACCAAAGGCTTTTTAGGATCTTTCGGCAATTTTTTCAGAAGATACTTCAACAACAGATACAATTTCTCGTGTTCCAAATCAGAATATCCCAAAACCTGTGCTAAATACGGGTAGCGTTTAAGATACATATTGCCAATGGACAAAAACTCTCCGTACCTATCTTCTTCGATCACATCGCCCATGCTTCCATGCGGTAGTTCGTCAATGATTTTTTTGGCAAGGTTATCAAGAAACGAATTAGCGCGCTCGTGAATTTCTTCTGCATCGGGGTCAATTAGGGTGACAAACTCATCAAGTACTTCCTCCTCAATTTGGTACGCGACAAACAGGGCAGCACGCAAATCGTTGAAGGCGTTGATATCCGTGCCTTCTGAAATAATAGTAGTGGTGTAATACGGCTCAAACGCTTCCTTAATTTCGGCCGCCTCGTTTACAAAATCAAGCACATATACTTGATCTTTATCCCGCGCAGTACGATTCAAGCGTGAAAGTGTCTGCACCGCCTGCACTTTGGAAAGCCGTTTGTCCACATACATTGCGCATAAAAACGGCTCGTCAAATCCGGTCTGGTATTTTTCTGCCACAATTAAGAAGCGGTAATCTGGTTTTTTAAATTCTCGCGCGGTATGTTCTTCCGGCACACCGTCATTGATTGATGTTTCAGTATATGATTGACCATCTATCTCAATGGAGTCAGTAAAAGCTGCCAGTGTTTTATAGGGAAAGTTATTTTTACGCATGTAATTATCAAGCGTGAGTTTATACAACGCCGCAGCTTTCCGTGATGAAGTAACAATCATCGCTTTTGCCTCACCCCGTAGCATATCTCGCACTGTCTGTTCAAAATGCGCCATAATAATTTCAATTTTTTGCTCTAATGTTTCCTCGTGC
>VMFS01000004.1 GCA_007376185.1 Parcubacteria group bacterium Gr01-1014_30 | reverse complement strand
TGGCCTGCTCCGAGACGACATCGTAGGCGTTGAGGTGTTCCATACCGGAGTACCCCCAGCCACCCTTCTTCTCGTCCTTCTTTTGTTGCCAGAATGGAACGGGATGAGTGAAGAGTCCATAGATGTTGCCGAGGAACACCCTGTCAGCCGTAACTGTCTCCCCGGGTTTCGTGCGGTTCCAGCCATACTCGTCGCGCCCGGCGTTCTCGAAGTACTTCTGAAGTGCTCGCAGTTTCTCGAGTACCTCATTGTGTTCCCCTCCTCTGTTATCCTCCTCGAACGCCGCGATGAGATCACCGATCCCATGATCGTGCCCAACCCCCAGGTCCCCTGAGTACCAGAGGAAGAAGAAAACCCCCACGCTGAAAAGATACAAAAAAACTCTTATCATCCTAGCCATTGTTCTCACCTCATCAAGTTAAGGTACTGTTCCGCGAAGCCCTCGCGGTAGGGATTTCACAAACTATTCTGATTCTTGTATAAGAATAGCATATATGGATTATATTGTCAAGTACTACGGGTAATGTGTACACACATATGGCGGTTTTCTCCTAAACTGGAGAAATGGCAATATGTATGGCTAAAACAATCAAAGAGGAGCGTTTAAGGTGGGTGCTCCCGATAATCAATAAGGAGATCAAACTGGTTGATGCGGCAAGAGTGTGTCCCTATGGCAAGAGGAGTTTAGAAAGGTGGGTATCTGAATACAGAAAGCATGGCGAAGCCGGCCTTGAGCCTAAATCCACAGAACCAAAAACCTACAGAGTAGAAACCCCGATCTGGCTTAAAGAGCGTGTTGTCGAGATCAGGGAGAAAACAAAGAAATGCGCCCTGAAGATACATTGGCAATTGGAGAAAGAAGGTATTAAGATCCACGCCCGAACCATTGGCAAAATATTGAAGAAAGAGGGCCTGGTCCGTAAGTACAGGGTTAAAAGAATCAAATACAAATATATCAGAGCTGAGAGGAGGCCGGGTGAATTAATCGAGATAGACGTTAAATACGTGCCTGGACCTGCTGCCAGACGCCAATATTACCGATATACCGCCATTGATACGGCTTCCAGATGGAGATATATGGCCGTGTATGATGAGCAGGCCAATTATCGTTCAATACTGTTCCTGAAAGAAGTGCTGGGGATTTTCCCCCATCGCGTCCGTGCCATTAAGACGGATAACCATTCCACGTTTACCAACTACTACACGGGTTCCAATAAAAGAAGTGATATGACGGTGAAGACGATACATTCTTTGGACAAGTTTTGCGCTGAGCAAGGTATTATCCACTACCTGATCGATCCCGGTAAACCGGCTCAGAATGATGCCGTGGAGAGAAGCCACAGGGAAGATGAGAAGAAATTCTATCGAGAGAATACCTTCAAAGATGTTAAAGACTTGAAATGAAGTTCAATGTCGCTAAGTTTTTTCAAATCAACAGACTGGAACTCGAGATTAGAAATACCTTGTTGGATAACAGCTCGTTTATCTGTAAGAACATAATAGAGATTATCGTATTCTCTACTGGCGACAAAAAATCTACCAATCGTAATATAAAAACCCATGGCAACAAATAATCCACCAAAAAGCAAAAAGAAGACAGGTGCGCCGCTTGCCCAGGCTGTTATTTCCCAAAATAGCGCAAACCCAAACCACAAAAAAGTGAAGGGAATAATGAACCAAGAGGGCCCCATAAAAAGGAAAGATTTTTTATCTGGTTTTCCTTCCCAAATAATCTTTTCGTCAGGCATTAATTGGTTTTTGATTTGGTTTTCCATTTTATTAAAATTCAGAATTAAAAATTTTCTTTCCCCCAAACGAAACCGCCAATTCGTTTTTGCCCCGAAAATCCAATACGAATGAGTCGCCGAGCGAAGCGAGGCGAACCAAAACCGCTTGATTTTTCCTTTCTGGTGCCCTCGGGAGGACTCGAACCCCCAATCTTTCCCTTAGGACGGGACTGCTCTAATCCATTGAGCTACGAGGGCAGAAAGTCCCCCGACCACCGGCTTAAGAAACCTTCGGTTACCGAGTTTTTGCGGAGCAAAAACAAAGGTGAAGATGAAACTCTGTTTCATCTGACTCTTACGTCGCCCTCCGGGCTCCTATTTTTCCCTGCCTGCGGCAGGCAGGCACCACGGGGGACTTTCAGCATTTACATGCTAACAAAACTTTTGCTTGTTGACAACGCTTAAAACTGATAAAATAAACCAAATGCCAAAATCACAAATAGTTGAAATCGCCAAAAAGGTTTGCCCTTCTGTGATTACGATTGTGGTTTCCAAAGACCTGCCCAAAGTGGAGGGTTTTTACTATATGCCTTTTGGCGGCAGGGAGTTTGTGGTGCCCAAGTTTGACAAACAAAAAGAAAAAACAAAAGTGGGCGGAGGTTCTGGCTTCATTGTTTCTAAAGACGGCTACGTTTTAACCAGCCAGCACGTGGTGGCCGACACGGAAGCCGACTACGCCGTGGTTTTGGAGCCCGCGAAAAAGTACCCGGCCAAAGTGATTTCCAGAGACCCAATTTCAGACATCGCCATTTTGCAAATTAAAGACAAGAGTTTCCCTTTTTTGGAACTCGGCGATTCGGATAAAATTGAACTCGGCCAAGAAGTGGTGGCCGTGGGCAACGCTCTGGGCGAGTTTCACGACACGGTCAGCTCGGGCATCATTTCGGGAATGAGCCGAGCCATTACGGCGTTTTCTGGGCTTGACGGACAGGGGGCACAACTGCGAGGCCTTATTCAAACTGACGCGGCAATAAATCCCGGCAACTCGGGAGGGCCTTTGGTGGATATGGACGGCAAAGTCATAGGCATTAACACGGCAATGGTTATGGGCGCTCAAAACATCGGCTTTGCCATTCCAATAAACTACGCCAAGAGGGACTTGGAAGAAGTTGTCAAATACGGGAAAATAAAAAGGCCTTTTCTGGGAGTCAGATATATTATCTTGAACAAAGAAATAGCCAAAGTTCACAAACTGCCCTTGAGCCAAGGAGCTTTGGTTGTAAGGGAGAGCTTGGGAGAAGGAGCGGTGGTGCCAAGGTCTTCTGCCGACAAAGCCGGGCTCAAAGAGTACGATATAATTGAAGAGTTGAACGGCGAAAAAATAACCGAAGAAAACCCGCTTGGCAACATTTTGCAAAAATACAAAATCAACGACGAAATATCAATGAAAGTCCTGCGCGACAAAAAAGAGATAACTCTCAAAGTTCGGTTAGAGGAGAAGAAATGATTTGGGCGGCTAAGCGGATTTGCACCGCCTCTGAGAGTTCCACAAACTCTTGTGCTGCTGTTACACCATAGCCGCCGTATCTCACTAACTTTAACACAAATTTAGTAATGTGAAAAGCCGCGGCGCGCCGCGGCTTTTCTTTTTTAAAAAACTGTGGTAAAGTATGTAATTGCCATGAACGGTAAAACTTAATACAGGTTGCTTAGCTAACATCGACATGATATCATAGAAGTATGCCTGAGCTGAATAAGAAAAAATACGGGTACTTTAAGCGGATTGCGTTTCCCGAAGGCGAGCAAAGTAAGTTCCTTAAAGATGCTCAAACTAGGTTAAATTTAAGGTTAAAAGAATTTGCCAAACTTGCTGGGGTACATATGAGATCGTTGACTGATTGGAGAAGAGAAAAAGTTCTGATGTCATTACCCGCTCTTGAGCGAATATGTAGGAGGGCAAAGATACCCTTTCCGGAAAACATACAAATCAAAGAACCTTTCTGGTACGTTAACAAAGGAGCAAAAAAGGGATGGATGGCAGTTGTGAGAAAATATGGAAGGATTGGAGGTGACCCAGAGTATCGCAAAAAAAGGTGGTATGAATGGTGGGAAAACGAAGGAAGATATCGAAAAAACCTGGTCATCGGGATTACAAAGCCTATCAAACGACCCATCCTTTCGACCAGACTTGCAGAACTAATAGGTATTCTTTTGGGTGACGGCGGTATTACGAAAAGCCAGGTTACCGTTACACTGAATAAGTATGACGATAAAGAGTACTCAGAATACGTTGAAGCTCTTTTCGTAAAACTTTTTAGAGTTACGCCCTCGGTTTATTACGGCAAGAAGAACGATTCTACTATCGCAGTTGTGATATCACGTACAGAATTGGTTAGGTTTCTCGTAGAAAACGGATTAAAAATAGGGGGGAAAGTTAAGCAACAAGTAGATGTTCCTGTATGGATAAAACAAACGGAGAAATTCATAAAAGATTGTTTAAGAGGACTATTCGATACCGACGGGTGTTTCTACGTTGACAAACACTACCACCGAAATAAGGATAAAATCTATCTGAACTGCGGCATGAATTTCACAAATAGATCTTTACCGATTCTAAGTTTTTTTAAAAATAGTCTGGAAAGGCTCGGTTTACACCCTACCCAAAAAACAGAATTCAGCGTATTTCTTAGAAAAGAAAACGAGATTATGAGGTACTTCCAAGAAATAGGCTCATCTAACCCTAAACATTTTAATAAATTTAAAGCGTATTTTACAAACAAATACGGAGAGGTACCGAAGTGGTCAAAACGGGATCGCCTCGAAAGCGATTAACCTCGCAAGAGGTACGTGGGTTCGAATCCCACCCTCTCCGCCAGTTAGGCAGTAAGGCCAGCTGCTCAGTGATATAATTACAAAGATAAGTTTTAATTCAAAATATAACATGGATGAAAATACACCAACTTATGTAGGAGTGACTAAGGCTCTTGAGACATGGACAATAAACCATTCCTCTCTATCTAAAGTCAACCTCCAACAAACTGCGGAAATACGTCGGCTTATTGAGCAGTTAAACACTACTTTTAAAAAGCTCGTAATACTCAATGAGAAATTAGTGTTGGCTAATACCATTCGAATGAGCACTGACTTCGACCCAGAAACTGACACATTTACTGTGAGCGCTGGTGAACTAACGCTCTCGACCAAACTTAAGCGCGCCGATCAGAAAATACCAATTAGTTTCCGTGAAATAACAAACGGGGTTGGCTACTTGAGCGGTGCTGATTCTACTGAGACCAAAGAAGAAAAGGGACTGCGATTGGAAATGGAAAGAAGGCTGGAGCATTATTACAACGTCGCCCACCGTGTGCGGAAATTGATTCAAAAGCTACCGGGTGGTAAAGGTTTTGAATGTTGTCCAATAACCAGATGCAGAAATGATTTAATAGAGCACGTAGAAGATAATCACGCCCTCTACTCCTTTGGCTATGGATCATCTGGACCGCGACTACGCCCAGCACACGCAGGTTTGGTAAAATACAACGATGAGGGACTTATTCCAAATACTAAAGCATTTGTTGAAGCGCTGTTGAAGAAGTTTACTTCTTAACAACTAGAGGAAATTCAGTTCAAACAATTTTCAAGATACACACCAGCGTAATTAATGTTAAACCTTTTCAAAAAAAAGAAAACAGAACCCAAAAACTTAAAAGAGGTTTTGGCGCAATTCAGGGAACTGCAAGATAGTTTTGAGAGAATATCGCGCCAACTGGAAGCGCTCAAAAAAAACAGCGAGTTTTTCGTGCAAAAAGTGGGGCTGGTCAGATTCAACCCTTTTTCAGAAGTTGGCGGCGACCAGAGTTTTTCTTTGGCTCTGCTTGACTCAAGGGACTCAGGGATTGTCATCACGAGTTTGTACACAAGGGAAGGAAACCGCGTTTACGGAAAACAAATAAAAAATGGACAGCCAAGCCACGCCTTGTCCGAAGAAGAAAAACAAGCAATAGCCGAAGCTAAAAATGGAAACAAAAAATCAAAAAACGGTTCAGAGGCCGCCAATAGTGGTAGTAATGGGGCACATTGACCATGGAAAAACGTCTTTGCTCCTGGCGATTCGCAAACTCAAAGTCCCTTCGGGCAAGCCGGGTGGCGCCATCACCCAGCACGTAGGCGCTTACGAAATAGAAAAAGACGGCCGCAAAATCACTTTCATTGACACGCCGGGGCACGAGGCATTTTCTTTGATGCGCTCAAGAGGGGCCAAAGTGGCCGACCTAGCGGTTTTGGTAGTGGCCTCAGATGAAGGCGTAAAACAGCAGACAAAAGAAGCGATAACTCACATCAAGCAAGCCCAAATACCTTTTGTAGTAGCCCTCAACAAAATCGACAAACCCTCCTCGGACCCCCAAAGAGTGATGAGAGAGGTAGCAAAAGAAGACGTACTGACAGAATCAATGGGCGGCAAAGTTCCCGCGGTTTCCTTGTCCGCGGCGACTGGCAAAGGTATTGAAGAACTCCTGGAAATAATTTTTTTGGTGGCTGAAATGGAAAATTTACAAACCAACCTTGAGGACTCTGCAAAAGGAGTTGTGATCGAATCATTCTTGGATGCAAAAAGAGGCGCCACCGCGACTTTAATTCTTAGTCAGGGACGACTAAAACCGAGGCAGATTGTCGGCACTGAATCCACTTTTGGAAAAGTCAAAAGTTTGCAGGACTTTCAGGGAAAAACCCTAAAGGAAGCTCAGCCCAGCCAGCCAGTATTGGTTCTTGGTTTTGAAACACCTCCCAACGTTGGCGACCAAATCCGCGTTTTTGCAAGTATAGAGGAGGCCAAAGCAGGCCTTAGAGCAACACTAGAGAAAGCCAAGAAAGTGCAGATAGCAAGGACGATTCAGGAATCGGAAGAAAAGCAACTTAACTTAGTATTGAAAGCTGACGCGCTGGGCTCCCTGGAGGCCGTTGAAGAGGTCTTGAAAAATCTTCCCCAAGAAAAAGTCGGTCTAAAAATACTGCGCTCGGAAGTCGGCCAAATTTCAGAAACAGACGTAAAGCTGGCCTCGCACACGAAAGCCGTTATCCTCGCCTTTCGAGTCAAAGAAAACGCCACGGCCAAAGCTTTATTGCAAAGGACGAAAGCTAAAGTTTTGCGATTTGACGTTATCTACGACTTGGTGGAAGAGGTAAGAAAGCTTATGGAAAAAACGCTGAAGCCGGAAATAGTCAAAGTCACCTTGGGCAAAATGAAGGTTCTGGTGGTTTTCACCACGGAAAAAAACAGGCAAATTGTTGGAGGCAGAATAACCGAAGGCCAGGTTAAAAAAGGCGCTCAGCTTGAAGTTCTTTCAAGGGAAAAAGAACTCAAAGGCAAAGGGAAAATAATCAACCTGCAAAAGAATAAAAAAGACATTGCTCAGGCCTCAAAAGGAGAAGAAGTCGGCATCCTCTACGAAGGGCAAGGAACAATAGAAGTTGGCGACATTTTGGCAATATACGTTGAAGAAAGAACAAAAGCTGAACTGTGAACGACAGGATTAAAAAAGTCAACGCCTTGATAAAACAGGAAGTGGCTCAGCTTCTGCTGAAGGAGGCCGAATTCCCCGGCGGCGTTTTGGCAACAGTTACCAGAGTTGACACTTCGCCCAACTTAATCCAGAGCAAAGTTTACGTTTCCTTTCTTCCAGAAGGCAAGGAAAAAGAGGCCTTGGGCGTTTTGCAAAAACAGGTCTATTTTCTTCAGCAAAAGCTGAACCGCCGCCTCAAAATGCGGCCGACTCCAAAAATAATCTTTGTCCTGGAGAAAGAAGCCGAAAAAGCGGGCAAAGTTGAAGAATTGCTGGAAACGTTGAAAAAAGGCAAAAAATGAGATAAAGTTGAAAAGCGGCCTGGTACCCAAGAGGTTAAGGGAAGTGTCTGCAAAACACTTATACGGGAGTTCAACTCTCCCCCAGGCCTCCAAGGCGACTGAATGCAAAACCGCTATACGTGGGGCGAAATTACGAAGTAATTTCGCGGGTCTACATTGGGGTGGTTATATGAAAGACCCAGGGCTCACTTCCCCCTCCTCGTAGGAGGGGGAAGTGAGAACCAGTGAAGCTGGTTAATTAACAAAATTTATTTCGCGGGCTTACCTTGGGGAGGTTATATAAAAAGCCCAGGGCTCCTGAACCCCTCCTGAAAGGAGGGGTGATGGAGAACTCGCGCAGCGAGTTTACATCTCATCCTGGCCTCAACTATGTCACATCTGTAAGGTATACGTATTTGAACTTTGTTGACTATACGTCTACTTCTTGATACAATTTAGTAATGAAGGGAAAAAATAATAGGTCTTGGACGAAAGAACATCTAATTGAAGCTGTTAAAGATTCATTCAGTTACCGCCAAGTTTTAGCTAGATTGGGTCTACGCGAGTCAGGAGGAAACTACGAACAAATTAAAAAATATATTAAAGAATACGGCTTGGATAATCGTCACTTTAAGGGGCGGGGTTGGAATGCGGGAATGCACGGTATTGGAAAACCAAGAATTCCCCTAGAGAAAATTTTAGTAGAGAACAGCTATTTCCAAAGTTTTAAGCTAAAGAAAAGATTGTTCAAGACAGGGTTAAAACCAGAGCACTGCGAACAGTGCGGTTGGGCACAAAGAACAGTCAATGGTTATCTACCCTTAGAACTTGATCACATAAACGGCGACAGGCATGATAATAGATTAGAAAACTTGAGAATACTATGTCCAAATTGTCACAGTTTGACTCCAAACCACAGAGGTCGTTCAGGAAAGGGTAAAAGAAAGCATGCCCGGGTGTTGGAATAGGTAGACAATCAACACTTAAAATGTTGTGCTCTTAAGAGCGTGGGAGTTCAAATCTCCCCCCGGGCACCAAAAACTAGTTAACTGGCCAAAAGAACAATAATGGCCAACCTACTACACTAAAAAAGTGCCCACATCAACTGGGTAAGAAAACTGCATTGCAAAATATATTCCTACACCTAAGTAAATAGCAACTAAAGTTAGAATTATTTTTTTAATCATGTTTTAGACTTTATCAGTGCCAATAGTTTAGTAATACCTAAACCTATGAAATAAAAAATTAAAAAATTCAAAATAATGTATAAACCTACATCAAGCAATGATGAATTGCCACCAAAAATAAACGGCCAAGGAAGCGTAGTTATACCTATTGAATAGCCGCAACCCCAGCTCTCACAGGTAGTCTCTTGCCAAAGCATAAAAGCAACAAAAATTGCGTATAAAATAACTAAAGCAAGTCCTATTTTTGATTTCATGTAAATTAAGTTCCCCTGGAGTCAACTTCGTAGCTGGTGTTTTGAGCTTCAAAAAAGTTGACGAGTTCGTAAACGTCAGTGGCCGTGCTCATCCACTTGGCCGGGTTGGTGGCTTTGTAAAAAGCCGGCAGGCCCAGCTCTTCCAAACGGCGGTCGGCCACATATTTTACGTATTGGTTTACGTAGTCGGCGTTCAAGCCCAAAATGCCCTTGGGGAAAAGGTCTCTGTTGTAGTTGGTTTCCAGTTCCACGCCTTCTATGATAATGCTTTTGATCTCCTGGGCAAACTCTTTGGTCAAAAGGTCTTTGTTTTCCTCAAGTATGGTTAAAACTAAGTTTATGCCGAATTTCAAGTGCAAACTCTCATCTCTCAAAACCCAGTTAACCATTGACCCGAAGTTACGCAGTTTGTTGCGCTGGCGGAAAGACAGCATAACCATAAATCCTGAATAAAACCACACGCCTTCCATAACAATGTTGTAGGCGATGAGGTTGCGAATAAAGTCCTTTTTTCCTTCGGGAGTTGACACGTCGTAATTTTCTTCGGTCATTCGCTTCATATAGCGGTTCACGAACTCTTCTTTGGCTTTCATTGACGGCGTTTCAATGTGCTTTTCGTATACCTTGCTTCTGTCAACGGGAAGGGTCTCTAAAACATATTCAAAAGCCACGCAGTGGTTGGCCTCTTCCCACATTTGTTTGGCCAAGTAAAGGTGGCACTCCGCGGATTTGAGATAAGGATAAACCCCCAGAGCCAGCACGCGGTTGACCACAAGCTCAGCTGGGTTGAAAAAAGACAAAACAAACTGGACCGCGTGTTTTTCGTCGTCGGTCATTTGCGCCCAGTCCTCCAAATCCTCTTTTAAGGCGATTTCGTGCGGAAACCAAGTGTTGGCAACGGCCTGCTCATACAGCTGGCGTGCCCAAGGGTAAAGAGAAGGATGAAGATTGTAGTCCTCTGGCGAGGCCTTTCCTATTAAAGGCATAAGTTTTTCGCTTTACGTTTTTCGCTTTACGTTTTTTACTGGCAGGAATCGCACTGCAAACGCTCTTGAGGATCAACCGGACAGATATTTGGAGAAAGAGAACTTTCACTACCCCTTTTGACCGCCAAGAACTCCGCTGAATCTTCCATAACAGCAACTCCCTCTGCAGCCGGCATCGGATTTCCCAAAGGAATACCCTCTGGCGGAGAAGTATCCGCTGCGCCGACTCCGTCTTCTAAAGCTCCAAAACCAGCCTTGCCCAGCTGTTCACGCTTATTCACCAAAACCATGCTTTGCTCTGCCGTATGCCGCGGTTTCATATGCAGGTAGTAGGTGGTTTTTAAACCCTTTTGCCAAGCCGTGGAGTAAATGCGCAAGATCTCTTCAATGTCTCTAGTGGCAAGATACATATTTCTGGACAAGGATTGGTCAACCCATTTTTGGGCACGCGCGGCAACCTCAGTAAAAGCCAAAGGGGAAACCGTGAAAGCCGTTTTGTATCTGGCTTTAATCTGGTCTGGAATCTCGCCAATTTGAGATATGTCGCCCTGCCTTTCAATTATTTTTGAGCGAACTTTTTCCCAAAGGCCGAGTTCTTTCAACTCTTTTGCCAGGTTGCGGTTAATGTCCAGGTATTTCCCGGAAATTTTGTTGCGGGAAAAAATCTGGGCAAACCTCGGGTCAATGCCAGGAGTGGTGCCTGCCAAAAGGCCGATGTTTGCGTTGGGAGCCACGGCCAAGAGAGTTGCGTTTCTCACGCCTTCTTTCACTTTTTTCCTTAAAACGTTCCAGTCAATGCCAAGCTCTTTTGCGTGGCTCTTTTTTTCAACCGTTATTTTCTCTCCCCTGCTTTTTTCCAGTTTTTCAATGGTGTCAAAAGGAACCTGCCCTTTTGACCAGCTAGAGCCTTCAAAATTCTTGTAAGAACCTCTTGCTTTTGCCAAGTTGCAGCTCTCGTCAATGGCAACAAAACTTATGAACTCAAAAACTTTGTCGGCCAACTCGTACGTTCTTTCGTCGTCGTAGGGAAAACCCAAGAGTTCGGCAGCCTCGGCAAAACCCATAACGCCCAAGCCTATGGCTCTGTTTTCTTTGTCCGACCTTGCGGCTTCTGGCAGAGGAAGAACGTTAATGTCAATTAAGTTGTCCAGATGGCGAACAGCCGTCCTTACGGTTTCTTCCAGTTTTTTGTAGTTTACGATTCCAGCTTCAATGTGGCGGGCCAGGTTCAAAGAAGCAAGGTTGCAAACCGCGATGTTGTCTCTGTCCTGGGGCAGACATATTTCCGTGCACAAGTTTGACATATGTATTGTGCCCTTGTTGTTGTTGAGGGCCCGCAAGTTAATGGTGTCTTTGAAAGTGAGCCACGGGTGAGAAGTGGTTTGCAGAGAAACCAGAATTTGCCTGAACAGATTTTCAGAGGAAACCTTCTTAAACACCCTTAGTTTTCCGGCTTCTGCCATTTCAACATATTCTTGATACCTCTTGGCAAAATCCTTGCCGTAAAGTTCCGGAAGGTCTGGCGTTTCTTTTGGGTCAAACATATACCAGGGCTCGTCTTTTTCAACTCGGCGCATGAACTCGTCTGAAAGATAAACGGCCGTGTTGGCTGTCCTCATGCGCAAGTAGTCGTCGCCGGCGTTGTGCTTCCACATTAGGAAGTCCGGAAAATCAATGTGCCAGTTTTCCATGTAAAAACACAGAGCGCCCTTTTTCTTGCCTCCTCTCTGCACGGCCCGTATGGTTGTGTCAATGATTTTGGCAAAAGGCGTGGGTCCAGAAGAAACCGTGTTGTTGGAAGAAAGCGGAGAACCCGAAGCACGAAGTTTTGTTATTGAAGCGCCAATTCCTCCGGTGGCTTTTGAAATTTTAATTATATCGGCAACTGACTTGGCTATGTGGTCCATGTCGTCTTGAATTTCCAGCAAGAAACAGTTTGACAAAGAAGGCCTCACGGTGCCGGCTCCAATGTTGGTGGAGCCGCCTGCGATATAATCCAAACGAGACATTTTGTCGTAAAATTTTATGGCCTGCTCTGCTGGATCCTTTTCGTTAAAAGACAAACCCATTGCCACTCTCATGAAAAAGTACTGGGGGGTTTCTACCGGTTTTTGATCTTTGTCGCGCATCGCGTAGCGGTCGAGCAAAGTGGAAAGGCCGGCAAACTGCAAAAGTTCGTCTCTTGCGAGGTCTAAAGCTTGAGCTAACTTTTCAAGGTCAAAACTTTCAGCCATTCTGGAGTCAAAAAGACCGGCTTTGACGAATTCTTTTATATATGAAGGGAAGTAATCTGCGTGTTTTTGTTTTAAAATGGCGGCGTCTTCGCTCCAGTCGCCCAGAATCTTCTTATAAATTGTTTTGAGAAGCAAGCGAGCAGCTATCTTATCGTATAAGGGGTCTTCCTGCACGTTCTGCAAGGCCGCGTTAATGGTGGCATAGTCCATTTCTTCCGTGGTCATGCCGTCGTACAGCATCAGCCGCGTGTCAATAGCTATTTCCACAACCTTGCTGATGGGATCTTCAATGCCTTGGCAAGCCCTTTCTATGGATTTGTTGATTCTGTCGGCATTGAAGAGTTCTTTTTTGCCGTCTCTTTTTGTGATTGAGATCTGCATGAAAATTTTTAGGAAATAAAATCGCCTTGGTATGGCCGTTATGGCATTATACCAAGGCACGAAAAGTTCGGTCAAGCCCCAAGCCCCCACACCTGTGCACAGGTGTGGGGGCAAGCTTTCTAACTCTCCAATATTTCTATGTGAGTTCTCTTTGCTCCGAAGTTCAAGGCCTCTTTGTAAGAAGGAAACCACACGTCAACGTGGTAATTTCCCTTTCTCCAGTGCATGCGGTCTTGAACAACGAACACTTTGTCGCCGAATACTTCAGGTATCCTGACTTTTGTGCCAAAAGGCAAATAGTTAATGGCAACAATCCCGTCTTTAACCCATTCTCCGGAAGCCGTAACGTATGGGTTGCCGTCGGTCTCCCAAGGAGTGGAAGAATAAGCCGTAACAACCACGTTCACTTTACGAACCAGGTCAAACCCCTGGCCGCCTTCTGACAAACCCGAGCTTGTGCCAAGGGTTATGTAAGAATTAGCAAAGGGGTTGGACATCTGAGTTAGGGAGTTTCCCTGAAAAACAACGAGTCGTTGAGTTGAAAGGTTTGCACCAAAATCCTCTCCGGTTTTGGAGGCAAAAAAGTCATAAACTGACACTATTCCCGCGGCAAAAAGAGTAACTGCAAAGGCCGCAAAATATGCTTTTCCTCCTCTTGAAGCCCATTTTTGGGCCAGATATCTGAGAAAACTCACCAGCAAGAGAGGGTTTACTATGCTTATATCCATACTTCGATAAACTCAGTATGCCCTGAACTTGTCGAAGGGCATCTTAAAACCCCCTTTCGGGGGTTCTAGCATAATAGCATATCCAGGGGGAGTGTGTCAAGGGTTTGCGCAAAGCGGGTGAAGGGAGTCGAACCCTCTTCTCGATCTTGGCAAGATCGCATAATGGCCGTTATACTACACCCGCAAATGTGCCGCGGGGGTGAATCGAACACCCAACGCCGTCCTCTTCCGTTTATTTTGGACTATATCACCATCCGGAAATATTGGATGCTGGGCGTTTCCCCTGACTTTTATCAGAGTACTCCCTTTCGGGATAGTCTCTACACCTTTCCCTCGATTAAAATCTCGGGACTTGGCTCGGGATTGTTCTCTAAAAGAAGTTTCCCCGAGTTAACCCAGTTATTCAATCTATATTTCTATAGAAGGCCCCAAAGAGCAGTTCTTTAGGGACGCGCTCTACCATTGAGCTACCGCGGCGTATATAAATATTTTATCAAAGTTCACTTTTGTGGGCGACTCAGGATTCAAACCTGAGGCCTTCCGCGTGTAAGGCGGACGCTCTAATCGCTGAGCTAGTCGCCCAAATGCGCGGGAGAGGATTCGAACCTCCAAGCCTTGCGGCACTACCACCTCAAGGTAGCGTGGTTGCCAGTTTCACCACCCGCGCTTAAACTACCTCTTAGCACTTCTCAAATAATAAAGCTTAGCCCTTCTTACTTTTTCCCTCCTAACAATCTCTATTTTCTCTATATTAGGAGAGTGTAAAGGGAAAATCCTTTCAACCCCCACGCCCAAAACAACGCGCCGAACAGTAATTGTAGCGCCGGCTTCCCTGCCATGCTTTCTGGCAATGATTAAGCCCTCAAACATCTGTGTCCTTTCTTTGTCGCCTTCTTTCTTGCCCGCCTTAGCTAAAGCTGAGGCGGGTATTTTTTGGTAAACGCGAACAGTATCTCCCGGACGGACATCTGGCAAATCTTTTTTCATATATATCTGTAAAAATTTTGTGGTTTTTGTTGTCATAAGTTTTACTTGGTGCACGCGCCCCGAATTGAACGGGGGGCCTCCTGCGTGTCGAGCAGACGCTCTAACCAACTGAGCTACGCGTGCGGAGCTTGTGGGCTATATCCGTGCCAATTGGAACCAAGTCATTCGAGACCTAACTATCTGGGATCTAACAACCGAACGGATTACCACAATGATATATTGTCCAGAACAAATTGTTTGGCCAGAAAGGTGAAAAGGTGACCGCTCGCAAATATGAATAGGTGTCTTTGAAGGCATTGAATGGATTGTCGGTATATTTTTTTGATAAACGCATTTCGCCAGTCATTTCGTAGGCAATACCCAACAATAAGTAAACAATTATCCCAATGATAATATATTTTTTGGTTCTAACATTCATATCTTTGGTGGTCTATTCTTAAAGTAGTTCGGACGCATTTCGCCGCCTGCGGCGGCGAGGGTTTGGCCAAAAATTCCGAACCGAAATTCTGAACTTTGACAATTTAAAGTTTTTTTGGCGGTAAATTTTCAATTAGTACCTGCTTCAGAAAAATTAACCATTAGCCGTGATTAACGCGGGAGCTGGCGGAAGTTTTCCTAACGATTTTCGTTTGAGCAAAAACTGGCGACGAACTTATTTGCAACCCAGATTTTCTCATTACCTTACGAATTTTCCGTAAACCCAGCCGTCCCGACCTTGAGGTAAATTAATCCTGAACCATCCATTCTTATTTCCGATACTTTCCAGAACATTGTTCCGTCGAACTCGGGTAATTATTTTGTAATTAGTCCCCGGACCACTTCTGACGTTTAAGATCCAAGCCGTGACTTTTAATGTGGTGAGGGCAGAAGTTGCAGCCGCCACGGTCAAACTGAATTCTTTGCTTGCCACCAGCGTTGGGCCGTATCCTACCAATGGGCTGGAGCTGACCTCAACCGTGAAGATATATGTTCCGGCTGTGGTGGGGGTGCCGGAAATCGTTACGGGTGCTTGGCAGGGGGCGGTAAAACATTGAGCCGCGATTAAAGAAAGGCCAGAAGGCAAATAACCGGAAGATATTCTCCAAGCATATGAGCCGGTTCCTCCAGTGGCGGAAACTTGAGCGGAATAGGGACTGTTCACTTGTCCGTTTGGCAATAGTGAAGAGGTGGTGATGGTGAGGGCAGAATCACCCGCATGAGCAATAAAAGAAGTACCTAGAAATATAAACAGGGCGAAAACAAAAATATTAAGAATGCATTTACTATATTTGAAGTGCGGATATTTCATATACGTATTATGATTAAAAATTTTCTTTTCCCAAAATTAAAATGCAGTTCGAGCCGATATTTTTATCAGGTTCTTTGGCAGTTTTTAAGTTCAGGATTTTGGTTCGGAATTTTTGGCCAAACCCTCGCCGCCGCAGGCGGCGAAATGCGTCCGAACTATCTCCAATATAGACCACCACAGAGGAAAATGCAAGTTTTTGGTGGACCCAGGGAGAGTCGAACTCCCGACTCCGCAATGCCATTGCGGCATTTTACCACTATACTATGGGCCCGCGGTCCCAACCGGATTTGAACCGGTGTTTTTGGGATGAAAACCCAATGTCCTAGACCGGACTAGACGATGGGACCTTGTGGCAATATCAAATTAAATTTCCCTTTTATCTTATATTAAGTTGTGATAAATGTAAAGTATGCGAATTTTAGGGATTGAAACATCGTGTGATGAAACCGCATTGGCTTTAATTGAAGCAAAAAGTGGCTTGAAAAAGCCGGTTTTTAAAATACTGAAAGAAGTTGTTGCCTCCCAGATTGAAATCCACCGGCCCTGGGGCGGAGTAGTACCGCATCTGGCACGCCGGGAACACGAAAAAAATCTGCCGATAATTTTTCGGCAAGTTTCCAATCCCACCCATATTGACTTAATCGCCGTTACCGTTGGCCCCGGCCTTGACCCATGCCTTTGGTCGGGCATTGAATTCGCCAAAGAAATAAACAAAAAGTTAAAAACAAAACTTGTCGGCGCAAATCACTTAGAAGGCCATATTTACAGTTTTTTGCTGACTCAAAAAGAGATAAATTTTCCGGCCGTCCAACTGGTGGTCTCGGGCGGGCACACTATTTTGGTTCTGATGAAATCAATTAGAGAAAGAAAAAAAATTGGTGAAACCAGAGACGACGCGGCCGGAGAGTCATTTGATAAAGTCGCGAGAATGCTTAAACTGTTGTATCCTGGCGGCCCGGAAATTGAAAAATTAGCCCAAAAAGCAAATGCCAAAGCCGTCGGTTTCCCGCGGCCAATGCTTAACTCAAAAAATTACGACTTCAGTTTTTCCGGGCTTAAAACCGCGGTGCTTTATTATCTTAAAGAAAACGAAACGGCGGAAAAAGCGGATGTCGCAGCGAGTTTTCAAAAAGCTGTTGTGGATGTTTTAGTCCAAAAAACTATGAGAGCCTCAAAAGAATTTGGCGCAAAAACGATAATTTTATCTGGCGGCGTGGCGGCAAACAAATTTTTGCGCAGAGAACTCGCAGCAGCCAGCAGAAAACAAAAAATTAAATTCATTTCGGCTCTCCCAAAATACCAAACCGACAACGCTGTTATAATTGCAGTTTCTGCGTATATCAACTTTTTAACTGGCAGAAAATACAAACTTACGTCTCAACCAGATTTAGGGTTATAATAAATATAAAATGGAAGAACTGCGAAAGACCTATAATCCAAAAGAAGTTGAAGGAAAAATCTACAAGCTCTGGGAAAAGTCGGGCTTTTTTAATCCCGATAAGCTGCCAAAGCGCCATAAAAAACCATTCTCAATGGTTCTCCCCCCGCCCAACGTTACCGGAACACTCCATATGGGACATGCCCTTACCGTAACCATAGAAGACATAATTATCCGTTATCAACGGATGCTGGGAAGAAAAACTCTCTGGATTCCCGGAACCGACCACGCTTCCATAGCTACAGAAACAAAGTTTCTTAAGGAAAGCGGCGTACGGAAAAGCGATTATGGTGAAAAACGTCAAGAATTCATCGATCTTGTTAATGATTTTGCTTTGAAAAATAAAGACGCCATTTTGAAACAACTACGTTCTCTGGGAGCTTCACTTGATTGGTCTCGTCTAGCATTCACTCTTGATAAAAAACGTATTAATGCGGTTGAAGAGGCCTTTATTAAAATGCATCCTAAAAAAGGAGAAGGCATTATTTACATAGGTCTTGGTAAGGTTGTTAATTGGGATGTTAAAAATCAAACTGCCGTGGATGATCAAGAGGTTGAGTATGAAGTTTGTAAGGATAAGCTATATACCTTCCGTTACTCAAAGGATTTCCCTATATCTATATCTACAACTCGTCCCGAGACGAAGGTCGGAGATACAGCAGTAGCTGTAAATCCTAGAGATAAGCGTTATAGGCAATATATAGGTAAGAAATATGAAAATATTAAATTTGTTGGAGTAAATTTGTCTATAGAAATTATAGGAGATCCTTCTATCGATATGCAATTTGGAACAGGCGCAGTGGGAATTACGCCATATCATAGTAAAGTTGATGAAGAAATTGCCGATAGGCACGGCCTTAGAAAAATACAAGTAATCAACGGGGTCGATCGCATGAACCATAACGCGGGTATATTAGAAGGTCTTAAGGTG
This sequence comes from Parcubacteria group bacterium Gr01-1014_30, assembly GCA_007376185.1. Lineage (GTDB taxonomy): Bacteria > Patescibacteriota > Minisyncoccia > Minisyncoccales > 2-12-FULL-40-12 > VMFS01. The sequence continues at coordinate 46,358 of VMFS01000004.1, read as the reverse complement.
GATGAGGCAAAGGAGAGAGTCGTAGAATGGCTTCGCAGTAACGAGTTGCTAGAAAAAGAACCAGAGGAAATTGAACATAACAAGCCAAAATCGCAACGATCAGGAGGAAAAATTGAGTACCTTCCTCATAGGAATCAGTTTTTTGTCAGTGTAAGCAAACCTATTCCAGAAAGGAAAACTAAAACGCTTAAGGAATTACTAAGCGATGCTGTTAAATCAGGAAAAATAAAGATATTTCCAAAACGCTTTGAAAAAGTTTATTTAAATTGGGTTAAAAATCTTCGAGATTGGAGTATTTCAAGGCAAATTTGGTATGGACATAGGTTTCCTGTTTGGTATGTACCACCAGCTCCTACTGGCGATGATTTGGATTATATTGTTAGTAGAACTAAGCCTGGGCAAGGATATGAGCAATTTAAAGATACTTTAGACACTTGGTTCTCATCTGGACTTTGGACCTTTTCTACCTTAGGCTGGCCAGGGAAGACTAAAGATTTAAAGAAATATCATCCAACCTATGTGCTCGAAACCGGCTACGATATTATTTTCTTTTGGGTTGCAAGAATGATATTGATGAGCCAATTTTTGCTTGGAGAAATTCCCTTTAAAACCGTTTATCTTCATGGATTGGTGCGAGATGAACAACGCCGGAAAATGTCCAAATCTCTAGGAAACGTTATAGATCCACTTGATATGACCGCAAAATACGGTACGGACGCTCTTCGATTCGCTTTGATTTTCAATACTGCTCCTGGAGCTGATTCAACCATCTCTGAAGAGAAAATTAAAGGAATGAGAAACTTCGCCAACAAAGTGTGGAATGCTACGCGGTTTGTCCTACAAAACACAAAATCCAAAACACAAAACCCAAAATATAAAACAAGCTCCAAAGACAAAACGAACCTTCAAAAGCTTAAAAAACTTGTTAAAGAAATTACCCGCGACCTTGAAAGTTTCAGATTCCACCGCGCCGCCGAGCGTTTGTACCACTTTTTCTGGCATTACTACGCAGACAAGGTTATTGAAGATTACAAAAAAGGACTTGTCTCCAAAGCCCTGCTTTTTAAGTTCCACGAAACCTTGATAAAACTCCTCCATCCTTTTATGCCTTTTATCACAGAGGAAATCTACCAAAAATTACCGATAAAGAATAAAAAAACGTGTCTAATGGTGGAAAATTGGCCAAAATAATGTGCTACAGTTTTCAACCATGGTTTTTTAGTGTAGTAAAGTTATAATGAATTATTTTCTTCTAACCCCGCTTGCTTTCCTGCCGGGCGTAATCTGGCTGTTGTTCTTCCTTAGAAAAGACGCCCATCCGGAATCAAACAGAATGATTCTGAAAGTGTTCATTTGGGGAGCGCTTTCAGCCATTCCAGCCGTTTTTATTGAACTTGGGTTTTTTGAATTTTCCTTGCCCACTTTAATCAACATTTTTGCGGGTGTGGCTTTGGTTGAAGAGGTATTAAAATACATTGTCGTAAAAGTAAGAGTTTTCTTTTTATCAATTCGCGAACTGGACGAACCTTTGGATATAATGCTCTACTTTGTCATTGCGGCTTTGGGTTTTGCCACTCTTGAGAATATGCTGCTTTTTCTGTCGCCAGACGTGCTTACCCTGGGCTTGCGCGACACCTTTGCTCTTGCCTCCTTCCGATTTATTTCAGCCACTTTTTTGCACGCTTTGGCTTCGGGAGTGCTTGGATTTTTCCTGGCATTGAGCTACTCTGAAATGAAAAAAAGAACATTGTTTACCTCTGCGGGATTTTTCACAGCTGTGTTGTTACACGGGCTCTACAACCGAGCTATAATGATTGAAGACATATATACAGCGTTTTCGGTTACCGCCTTACTCATTGCGGCCTCGGCCGTATTCGTGTTGTGGGCTTTCAGGAAGTTGAAAAAAATGCCAAGCGTATGCCTGCCCCGTTAGAGAGCTCGCATTATTAACACAACAATGGTTCAAAATTTGTGGTGCTTGCCAAAATACTCTCTAACGGGGTAAGATATAAATATGCCATCATTTTTGGACAAACTTAAAAAGGGTATGAACGTGGAAGAAGAAACAAGGCAAGAGGAGCCGGCAGTAGCACCAGAAACTCAACCGGAAGAGAGAGAAAGGCCGGTTCAGAAAAGAAAGAAGTCAAAGAAGTTTGAGATAAAAGCGGAGGAGCTTGAAGTGAAAGAGCTGGGAGAAAAAGATGAAAAACCCGCCTTAGCTCCCAAAGGAGTTACGGCGGCCAAGGAAAAGTGGTTTGAACAAGAAGGCCAGTTGGCAGTTGACTTTTACGAGACGCCTGGAGAACTGGTCGTTCAATCAACCGTTGCCGGAGTCAAACCCGAGGACTTAGACATTTCAATTGAAGCAGACAGAGTTTTAATTAAGGGCCAAAGGGCTGAACAAACTGAAGAAGGCGGGAAAAACTACTTTTACCAAGAGTGCTACTGGGGACGTTTTTCAAGAGAAATAATTCTGCCATCTGAAACCGACCCGGGCCGTGCCCAGGCCTCAATAAAAAACGGAGTTCTCATAGTAAGAATTCCAAAAATTGAGCGCGACAAAAAAAGGAAAATAGAGGTGAAAAGTTAGAGTTGTCCTGCACCAAAAAAACCGCGCCAGGCGCGGTTTTTTTGGTGCCGAGGGTGGGATTTGAACCCACAAACCTAAAAGGTAATAGGTCCTAAACCTATCGCGGTTGCCAAGTTTCGCCACCTCGGCATTACCAAAACTATCCCGCGACAATCCTACGCACAAGAGCCACCAACCCTCTGGCTGCTATTGCCACGGCCACTCCGATTAAAGCGTATATGACAAAGTTTCTAGCTTTAGACGTTTTCTCGGGGTCACCGGCTGCCGTAACAAACAAGAATGCGGCCACAATAATGGCTATGGCGGAAACAATCAGTAAAATCGTAAAAAGCCAGTCAACGATGTTTTCCAGCACCTCTATCACGTCAATATCAATCGGCGGAAAGGTTGGAGCCGGCTGTTGAGCAAACACAACTGTTGCGGCCAAAAGCGAAAATAAAGTTAATCCCAGTAAAATCTTTTTCATCTCGCTATTTCCCCGTATATCATCTTCCAGCGGCCTTTGGCCGCTTTGCGTTCTTTTGAAAAAGAACGCATTGGAAGTTGTATTACGGGGTTTGTTTTTTTCAACAAACTCGACCTTTTGTGTTATTGTACTCCAATAACCCGTCTTATTAAAGCCACTATGCCTTCGGCAATCAGAATAATCGCCAAACCGACCATAGCGTAAATCACCATCATTCTCGCGTTTGTCACTTTCTGCGGGTCTCCACCAGACGTAACAAAGAAATAACCTGCAATCACAATAACCAAGGCAGTTACCACCAAAGCAAGGTTCCGCAAAAAAGCGAGAATCGCGGCTATTAACTCTTCTATGGTGTCGTATTGCAAAGGGTTTTGCAGCTGAATGGCCTGTGCGAAAAAGGGCAAAACCGCAAAAAGAGCTACGGCAAATAAAGCAATAAATACTCTCCCCATTCTTTTATGGTAGCATATTATTCGCAAAAAATCAAGGCCTTGTTTCATCTTATCATATGCAAGTGGCCGACGCCACCTTGTCGTTAGGTTCCAACCGCATAATTCTTACACCCTGGGTTGACCTGCCGAGTTTGGGAATGGTATCAACAGCCGTCCTGATAACCTGGCCTTTTCGGGATATGACGATTAAATCTTCTTCCTCCCCTGTCAAAAGGCGCGAAAAAACAATTTGGCCTGTTTTTGGAGTTATATTCGCTGTCTTGATGCCAGAACCCCCTCTGCTCTGCAGCCGGTACTCGTCCAAAGCGGTGCGCTTGCCATACCCGTTTTCCATAACCACCAATAAGTAGTTTGTAGTTTGTAGTTTGTAGTTTGTAGTTTTAACTATTTCCATTCCCATCACCTCGTCGCCCGGCTTCAAACGAATTCCTCTAATGCCAGATGCTTGTCGTCCCATTTCCCTGACGTTTTGCTCTTTGAAGTGCACTGCCTGGCCTTTTTTTGTAACCAAAATAATTTCGTCAGAACCCGTGCTCTTTTGAACCTTTCTCAGCAAATCGCCTTTTTTCAGAGTTATGGCAATCAGACCCGAGCGGCGAACATTGTCAAAAGCAGGTAAAGCCGTTTTTTTGATTATACCGCGGCTGGTTGCCATTACTAGATATTTTACGCCCGAGTCCTTGTCTTCCTTACCCAAAGCTAAGAGAGATAAAATCTTATCTTGCGGCGAAATTTCCAAAAAGTTCAAAAGCCCGCGGCCTCTTGCAACTCTCTGACCCTCCGGTATCTCGTAAATCGGGGTCTTGAACACTTTGCCAGAGTCCGTAAAGAAAAAGAGGTTGTCGTGAGTTTGAGAAGACAAAAAGTGCTCTACAATGTCGTCTTGCAGGGTTTTCATTCCCATAATTCCTTTGCCTCCTCTTTTTTGAATCTTGTAGGTCTTGGGGTTAATTCTTTTGATGTAGCCTCCCTGGGTTAAGGTTATGATTGTCTCTTCCAAAGGAACCAGGTCCTCTTCGGCTATTTCGCCTATTTTTTGAGCCACCACGCGGGTTCTCCTTTGGCCGCCGAAAGTTTCTTTCAAAGAAATGAGTTCTTTTTTGACGATGTCTTTTATTTTTTGCGGGCTTTTCAAGATGGCCGTTAACTCTTTTATTTTTGCCAAAATCTCTCTTAATTCCTGTTCAATTTTTTGCCTTTCAAGCTTAGCCAACTGCTGCAGACGAATCTCCAGTATGGCGTTGACTTGAATTTCGGTAAGTTTGAACTTCTTGATCAAGTTGTTTTTGGCGTCCTCTCGGTCTTTTGACTTTTTGATGGTTGAAATGACAGCGTCTATTTTTGAAAGAGCAATAGCTAAACCTTCCAAAATGTGAGCCCTTTCTTTGGCTTTATCAAGGTCGTACTTTGTTCTACGGAAAACGACTTCTTTTCTGTGCTCAATGAAAAAAGTAAGCAATTCTGGCAAGTTGAGCACCTTGGGCTGAAGCCCTTCAACAAGAGCCAGCATATTCAAGTGGAAAGTTCTTTGCAAATCGGAAAACTTGTAAAGCCGGTTCAAAACCTTTTGCGGGTAGGCTTCTCTCGCGAGCTCAAGCACGATTCTCATTCCTTCTTTGTCCGACTCGTCTCTAATGTCTTTTACGCCTTCAATCTTTTTTTCCTGAACCAAGTTGGCGAACTTCTCAATGAGGGAGGACTTTTGCACCTGAAAAGGGATTTCGGTGATTATTATCTGATTTTTGCCTTTTTCTCCGTCAATAACTTCGGCTTTGCCTCGGGTGACAATAGGCCCTTTGCCCTGCGTGTAAGCCGCCAGTATCTCTTTTTTGTCAAAAATGGAGCCAGCTGTTGGGAAATCGGGCCCTTTGATGAACTTGAAAAGGTCTTCGGTGTCGGCTTTGGGGTTGTCTATCAAGTGCAGCAGAGCGTCTGTAACCTCAGTTAAGTTGTGCGGAGGAATGTTGGTTGCCATGCCCACCGCTATCCCCAAAGAGCCATTGAGCAAAAGCTGGGGCAGAGGGCTTGGCAAAACAGTCGGCTCTTTTCTGGTGCCGTCGTAGTTGTCAATAAAGTCAACGGTTTCTTTCTCAATGTCTTTTAACATTTCCTCGCCGACTTTGGATAGCTTTGCCTCAGTGTATCTCATGGCAGCTGGGGGATCCCCGTCGATCGATCCGAAATTGCCCTGCCCGTCAATTAAAGGATATCTCAAAGAAAAATCCTGCGCCATTCTTGCCAGAGTGTCATAAACCGCCTGGTCTCCGTGGGGATGATATTTTCCGAGGCAGTTATGAGAGATAACGCCATTCGCGATAAACTCGTGGTCGTCCTCCACCTCAAGATCGTATGTAATTTCCGGAGAAACTGGCTCTATCTTGGCAACTCTTGAGAAATAAATTTTATTTTCAACGATATCGCTAAGAAAAGCGAAAAACGGAGATTTTATTCTACTAAGTTTCTCCTTAATTCCCCAATCAACTATTTGATTTCGACGTAAAGGCTTTTCTTGCAGATTGGAAGAGTATCTTATCTTGCATCCTGTTGGATACTTTATCCCCATTCTAAACTTAATCCCGCTGTCATCGCGGTACCAGCCGCTTCCGATGTGATTTCGGCTCAATTCTTGAAAAAGCATTTTCCCGGCGTAGGGAATTAAGTCGTATGTATTCAAACCTTTACGCTCATGGCTAGTGAATTTTTTATTAGCTAACCTTGCAGCCCGCTCGCGCTTTTCTTCATTGACCAGGTAAATCCGAGAAGCTAATCTGGACGCATTTTCCCCTTTTGCCTCTAGATAATAAAACTGGTGACGTTTTACAACTCTTCGGCCACCTATGTAATGACTTTTAAGAGCTGCGTCGGTGTATCTATGCGTAAAAATGCCGTAATGTTGAAGAAGAACTTGTAATTGCTGAATTAACTTCTCGGAGATAGAGCCGTAATGAATAACATTTCTTTTTTTATGTATGGAGCCATCGCCGTCAATTAAACCGCCTATAAAAGCGAAGGCCACTTTTTCAGGAGATATAAAAATCTGGCTTGGAATTTCTTTATTCAAAGCCCACTTGTCAGCAATGCTGAAATTAGAGACAAAGAAATCATTTATCTCTTTTCTATTTACTCTTATGGCATATTTCGTTCCAACAACGGCTTTCCCGTCAGCGCCGTTAAAGTTGTAACTCCTGCTCTCAATGGCGGGCTGATAGCCAAATTCCTGCCTAAGAATCTTAGCCAGCACCGCAATCGTTTTGTAATCATTATTGAAAATGGATATTCGCGGGAGTTTCTTTGCGCTGTAATCGCGCGATATTGCTCCCTCGGAAATAAACAAACCGAGAAAATAAGCAATGGCTTCGTTAAAGTATCCGGGTTGTTTATCTATTATTCCACGAAGGGACGCCGGTTTTTTTATTTTGGGGTATTCTGTTTTTATTAAAAGATAATCATTTGCGGATAAATCTTCTGCTTCCTTCCATTGAAATTTCCAATCCTCAGTTAAAACCTTGAACTTTTGCGAGTATGTAACTATATTTGACACTCCGTTGTCTAAAGAAACCCTTAGTAACGGCCTTGCCGGCATTTCATAAACTTGAATTACTTTTTTCAACCCGCTTTGGGTATAAACTCGGTCTCCAATATCAACATCTTGAATCGGCACCAATCCTTTACTGGTTAACACTAATGTGTCCTTAACAAAACACTCTCCCACAACTGTGGCTGACTTCCTATATTTAGCAGAGTGAGTCAGCCCCATTTCGCGCATCGCGTACAAAATCCTGCGGTGAACGGGCTTTAAGCCGTCTCTGACGTCGGGCAGGGCGCGAGCAACAATCACCGACATTGCGTAGTCAATGTAGGACTCGCGCATCTCCTGGGTGATTTCTCTGGGCTTTATCTGGCCGACCGCCGTATTTAATTTGTTAGCCTTATCAGGCATTTTAAAAATAATTTATTACGAATTAATTCGCAATTCGTAATGGAATAATTATTTAATTATTGATTACTTTCTTCAATCATCTCTTCTAACTGTCGCAACTCTTCCTCACTAATTTCGGGCAAGTCAAATGAGGGCTGCTCCATCTGAGGCAATTCAGGGATTTGAAGCCGCTCTTTGAACTCTTGTCTCGGGAAACTTTCCAGCTGCTCTCTAACTTGCCTTACCCACCAAATAAAAAGAGTTGCAGCCAAGATCAAAGTAGCAGACCACAGAATTATTTTCCTTTTTGACAAGGGAAGGTTTTGAACTCTCTTTAGAAAATCCATTAAGGCTGCAGCAAAACTATCTTTGCTTCCTCCTCGGAAAGGTCTTTTTTCTTGACCACAAGTTTGGCTTCGGGCGTAATGCGCTTTAGGCCCACTTCTTTCAGAAACTTATCAATTCCATCCAGTTTAACTTTTAATTTGGGCAAAGCGTAGTGCATCGGTATGGCAATTTTGGGTTCAATCTGTGACATTACTTTCAAGGCCCCTTTGGCGTCGATGGTGTAAACTCCTCCCACAGGAATCATTAAAATATCCACTTGACCGATTTTTTCCAACTGTTCAGATGTCAGCTCCTTTTGGCCAAGATCTCCTAAGTGGCAAAGACGCAGGTCTTCAGCCTCAAGGGTGTAAATGGTGTTACTTCCCCTTTCGGCTCCTTCTTTTTCGTCATGCCAGGAGTGAATGCCCTGAATAATCACTCCTTTGGCTTCATACTCGCCAGGTCCTTCAACCAAAAAATGCGCTTGCCCTGAGGACGTTCGGCTGAGCTCAGTTAAAGCCCCTGCCGAAGGGCTTATCGCTTTCACGTTGTTGTGGTCGTAGTGGTTATGAGTGCTCAAAACAATGTCGGCTTCCAATTTGGGCAATCTTAAGCCGATCTCTTCGGAATAAGGATCAATAACAATTTTAACCTGGCTGTTTTTATCGGGTACTGCCGTTATTTGAAAACACGCCTGACCTTTCCAAGTTATCTGCATAAGTCGAAGAATTCAGAATCTTGAATATAGAATATAGAATGGGAATTTTGAATTCAGAATTCAGGGAACTCCCCTTTATTCTATCTTCTTTATTCCAATTCCAGATTCCAGATTCTGTATTCTGGATTCTTGTTTTATTATACCACGTCTCTTGAAAAAATTAAAGGATTATGTAATATTAAGCAGTATGAAAGCTTTGCTTGATCAGAACAATTTTTTGAAACCTCCAAAAGCCGGCGACATTGTTGAGGGCAAGGTTATTGCCAAGGAAAGGGGCGCTGTTTTTTTGGACCTCGGGCCGTGGGGTTCTGGCATAATCTACGGCCGGGAACTGAAAGAAGCAAAGGACACTTTGCGCAACCTTAAAGTAAGTGATAAACTGCTTGCTAAAATAGTTGAGCTGAAAAACGAACAGGGATACATTGAGCTGTCCCCAAATCAAGCTGGCAAAGAGTTAACCTGGGAACAACTGAGGCAAAAGAAAGAAAAAGGAGACGTGATTCAAGTTAAAATCACAGGAGCCAACAAAGGAGGACTATTGGCAGAGGTTTCGGGCATTCCCGCTTTTTTACCTGTCTCCCAGCTTGCAGCGGCAAACTACCCCAAAGTTAAAGACGCCGACTCTGGCAAAATCTTGAAAGAACTGCAAAAGTTCTTGGGCAAAGAGCTCCAAGTTCAGGTGCTGGACCTCGCCCCAAAGGCCGGGAAACTTATTTTGTCTGAAAAATCAAAGGAGTCTGGCAAAATAAGAGAGCTTCTTAAAAAATACGAAGTCGGCCAGATTGTTGAAGGGAAAATTACGGGCATTGTGGAGTTTGGCGCTTTCATTAAGTTCGGCGATGATGGTTTGGAAGGCCTAATTCACATTTCGGAGCTTGACTGGAAAATCATTGAAGACCCACTGCAAATAGTGAAAGTCGGCCAAAAAGTCAAAGCCAAAATAATCGGAATTTCAGACGACAAGGTTTTTCTATCGCTAAAAGCTCTCAAAAAAGACCCTTGGGAAGGAATTGAAGATGTGTACAAAAAAGGAGATAAAGTTGCTGGCAAAGTAACAAAGCTAAATCCTTTTGGCGCTTTTGTGCAGATAGCCGATGAAATCCAGGGACTATGTCACATCTCTGAATTTGGCTCACAGACCCTGATGGAAGAAAAGCTGAAAGTGGATAAAATTTACAACTTTGAAATCCTGGAAATGCGCCCAGCAGAGCACAAAATGAGCTTAAAGTTAGTCGAGTAATACTCCCCGCATTATGACTATATGGGAAGCGAAAGCGATTGAAAGAAAAAACTTCAGGGAAGCGGCCCGCCTCCATTCGCACCTTTTCGGAATTAAAAATACCCTTGACTCTCCCGACTTTTTGAAAAAGTACGGGATTTTTATTCCGTCTGACAAGCCCCTGCCCCAGGGGTATTTGAAACTTTGGCCCCAGGACTTCATCGTGGAAGAAATCACTCCGGACGGTGAATGGACCAATGTTTTCCCGGACAAGTTTATGCACAAAAAGCGGGACTACCTGCCCGAGGACCCGGTCTTGTACGCCACCTTGGTCAAATGCGGCCTGTCAACCATTGAAGCTGTGGGAGAACTGGCGCAAAAACTCCGCATAAAACCTGAAGATGTTGAAACCAAAATTAAACTTGCCGGCATCAAAGACAAACACGCCATAACCAGCCAGCTGATTTCTCTGAAAGGCGTTGACATAGAGAAACTCTATGACGCCTCAAGCGAATACTTTTTTATAAAAAACGTTTTTTCCTCAAAAAGAGAGCTCTTTCTTGGCGGTCTTCGCGCTAACCAGTTTACAATCTTGGTGAGAACCAGCGCCAACTTCAAAAAAGACGAGTTTTTGGCTCGCTTGGCAAAAGTGCAAAAAAGCGGCTTTTACAACTACTATTATTTGCAGAGGTTTGGCATTCCGCGCTTAACAAACGCCCTTTCAGGACTTTTGATATTAAAGGGCGACTACGAAAGCGCGGTCAAAGCCGCTTTCTGCTTTCCAGGAGAGCGGGAATCTTTATACTTTAGCCAAATGCGAAAAGACATAGAAAAGCTATGGGGAAACTGGGAAGAGATAGCTCAAATTATAGAGTTTTTCCCGGCAACCTTTCAGGACGAACTGCAAATGACCGGCTATTTAGTTGAACACCCCAACGATTTTGTGGGAGCGCTCAATCAAATTCCAAGAGTAACCCAGTTGTGGCTGACTTCTTTCACGGCGCTTCTTTTCAACCAAATGCTTTCTTTCCACTTAAAAGAAGGAAAGGTGCCGCCAAAAACTATTCCTCTGGTTTTGGAAAAAGACCCCAAAACCTGGCGGCTTTACGAAAAGTTTCTAAAGCCCCTGGAACTTTTCTCACAAACTTTTGTTTTGAAAAACGTTGAGCCGTTTCCTTTTATAAACCCCAGAAAAAGAGAACAAAAAACCGTGGAACACGCCCAGGTCTTAAATTACACTATTGTGCCAGAAGGAGCGGTAATAAACTTTGTTTTGCCAAAGGGATGTTATGCAACCACTTTTTTGTCGCATATGTTCACGCTGGCTTCAGGCACAATGCCGCCAAAGTTTTCAGGCATCCCCATTGACACAAAAGCAAGCTTAAAACTGCCGTCTCTGGAAGAAGTTTTGAACAAGTTCATTGACGTTGTGAAAGAACCCTCTTGGCGTTTCCTCTGGCGCATATACTAAAGGATGGGCTTGTGCTAAGTTCGTCCTCGCACAAGCCCAAATAAAAAATAATTAAGGCGTCAGCTATAGCTGACGCCTTATACTTTAATCTTAAATGTCAATCACTCTTTCGTCTTCGGAAAGAATCTCAATGCCCCCGACCTCCTCGCAAATCTTGCGGAACGCCTCGATTTGAGGCGATGTCTGCGGCCAGGCAATAACTTTCTTGGGCCGCAAGATTTCCAAGGCCAAGCGAATGCCATCTCCATACTCATGTCCAGAGACATGAGTGAAAACCTCTTCAGTCCCAAGGCCCTGCAGGCCGAGTTGCGAAACTTCGCCTCTGGTAACAATCAACCGGCCAACTTTTGGCCTAAGGCGAGTGTAATGTTCTCTTAACCTTTCCTCGTTACCTGGAATGCAGCGAGAAGAGAAAACCAAGGTGTCGCTTCGGTCCATCGCCGCAGTGCCTTGCGCAATGTTCCAAAGAAATGATCTTTCTTCGGCCTGGCAACCGGTGACAAACGCAACCTCTTTGCCTGAGTAACCGGTTTCCTCAAAACCGATCATTTCCCGACAATTCTGCATTCCGGCTCCGGTAAAACTGACCTGCCTGCCCAAAATCCTGGCAATTTTAGCCAAGCGAAGAACTCTGTCAAGGTTTGTGGAGAAACAGGTAATGACAACTCTGCCTTCTGCTTTAACCATAATGTCGGTCAAAGCATCCACAACCAAGTCCTCAATGGGCACAAAGCCCGGAACGTGGGCGTTGTAGATTGTCAAAGCCAGAAAATCAACTGGTTCTTTGGCAATCTGCTGGAGCCTTGCAATGGTTTCAGCTTTGGCTTTGGCGCCAAAGCCGTTGAACTTAAAGTCGCCAAGGTGCACGGCTCTGCCCCTCTCGCCTCTAATCACCAAACCCATTGTTTCAGGAATGGAATGGGGCAAATGAAACGTGTCAATGTTAACCGGCAGCTCGTCCAAAAGAACCGGCTTCCCGGGGAAAATAAGATTATCTCTGGCGTTTCTCAACGCACTGTCAAGCTGTGGCGGCTGTGACTCACTGGTCCAGGACGCATGCATTGATGCTAACCTGTAAGCTGTTCTTGGCATAAAAACGGGGCCCGTTGTCTGGCCAAGCGCGTTCCAGTGGTCCAAATGACCGTGCGTGACCACAGAAGCAATAATCTTATGGTCTGCCATTAAGCGGCCAACGTAGGGGTCGTATCCCTGTTCAAAGCCTACATAGCCCGGGTCAACCAGGATGACGCCTTGAGGCGTCCTGTAGACAACGAGGTTAAGACGTGAACCGTCAATCTCAAAGCCCTCGTCAACAACTTTGCCAGTTGGAAATTCTGGCGGTAAAACCTTAACAATGTGTGCACGGTAAAACGGCCTCTCCTCCCACTCCCAGAAAGCTGGACGGCGATGCGCAGTGAGCTTAACTTCAAGCTTGCCTCCGCTGAATGAACGGAGCTGTTCTCTTTCCTTTAAGTCGCAAAGGTTGCAAAACCTCTGCATGCAAAGCTGCACCGGTCTTCCTTGATAACCTGAGGACCAACTCCCCGGCCGCCGGCCCGGTTGAAACAAAAGCTGAGTGGTCTCCACTAAGTTCCTCCTTTCTTCGCTTGAAATTCAGTAATTCAGTATAATTTAATTGACAATGTGCGTGATGTGGTAGTCTAACACTTGACAAATTAAATGTCAAGTGATATAATGCAATATTGCTCTTTGAAAGTTAGTTCAGTCCTCCTTAGATGGGTGGAGCTACTTGGCTGACATATCGCATGCATTCGTAGATTCGCATTATGTTTACCAGTTAGCTCAACCCATATTTATGCAGGTAAGGATCCCCCTTAAACTCCGAGGTTATGATAACCAAAGAGGCCAGCATAAAACTCATAAGGAGGTATTATGGGTAGCAAAAAATTCAGTCTTCCCCCGCCGCCAGCGCCAGACAGAAGCCAATCCCGCATCTCTGCCGGCGACACCAAAGCCGGCGCCCGCGACTGGAACGACTTCTGCCGCCTCTACGCGACGGCGGTCCAGTCAGGCGGCAGAGCCACGTTCTGGCCCTTGGGGTTCATCCCCGGGCCGGCACTCCTCACCGTGAACGGTGAGGTGGTGGACGCGGAACCCGGAGAGTTCGCCCGTGGCTTGGGCAACCTGCCCAAAAGCGTGACGGACCTTGACGAAAGGGTCCGTCAGGCCATGAGTGCCTGGACAGTCCTCGCCCAAGAGCTGGGATATTCCCCCACGCCCTGGGAGCGCGAGGCCGCGCTATGGACCTTAAACTATGGCCGCATCAAAGGGGTCCTCGTGCTCGGGATGCTCCGGTTCCGTTACCGGAGCGGGGACCCCGAGGTCCCCCTCGGGATCGTTCTCGAGGAGACGGGGCTTGAAAAATTCCGAGTCGCAAAGGTGTACAATCCCGAGCGGCTCGCGAACGTCCCAGGGGAAGAAACAGTTCTCTCTTACGCCTCTCTAAAGGGCGAGGGCCCTGCGCAGAAACTCCTGCGCACCTGGGCTCTGGTTGAAAAAAACTTCTCGTCGCGGTACTACCGCAACGGGAGCCCGCGCCGCGAGCGGCGCGAGGAACAGACCACGATCTACTCCACCGGCGGTGGCGGCATCAACAGTCCCCGCATGAAGGAGTAGTCATGCCGCTCCGAAATCCCGCCTGGAGGGGCATCCTGCCCCGCCAAAAAGCTACCCACCTATCAACAAAAGCCCGGTAGAGGTCCAATCCTTCACCGGGCTTTTCCTCTTATTGACTTGACTTTACAACTATGCTATCATCAAAGAGTGTTGTGGAGATTGTTTTTGCAAATTGTTTCTGGAGTACTGGGTCTTTTTCTAGCGCAAAAATACGTTCCCGGAGTTGATTTCACAGGACCATTTTTCATCCTCCCAAAAAACGCCGCCACCTTGAGTGAATTTCTAAGATCTCTGGTCTTTGTAGGCGCCTTGTTGGGTATCTTGAACCATTTTGTCAAACCCCTGCTCAAAAAAATCACCCTGCCTTTGCGCATTATCACCCTTGACCTTTTCAGCTTGGTAATATTAATGTTCTTGGTGTGGCTGACAAAAGTTTTCTCGCCAGAACTCGTAATTGAAGGCTTCTCCTCGCTTTTTCTCACAGCCCTTATTGTCTGGGGCATAAACTTCATTCTGACGAGGTGGCTGCCAGAAAAATCCAAGTTTTAACCCTCAAATGTTAATCTATATTCAACTTGTTGTTGCGGTTTTGCTTATTGTCGCCATTCTTTTGCAGCAAAAAGGTCAGGCCTTGGGTTCTGCCTTTGGCGGAGGGGGAGAAGGCGGCGGATTTTACGCCACCAAACGAGGCTTTGAGAAAAAGCTTTTTTGGGCAACCGTTTTTCTGGGAACCCTGTTCATCTTGCTCTCTTTGTTGAATCTCGTAATATAGTTGGAGGCGCAGAAAGCCAAACCGATGAGTTATGGATTATAGTAAAGGACTAAAACAACTTACGCGTCTTGCGGGGTGGAGGCAATTTTTTAAAATCCTGTCGCGGCTAGAAAAGGTTTTGTTCGTTGTTTTCACGTCTCTGTTCTCTAGCAGTTTAATTTTCCTGGCCGTTAACTTTTACTTCAAAAACACCGAGGTTTTGCCAGCTCAAGGCGGAACTTTTAGGGAAGGAGTCGTAGGTCAGCCAAGATTCATAAATCCTGTTTACGCGGCCGCTTCCGACGTTGACCGCGACATAACCGAGCTTGTCTTTTCAGGCTTGCTAAAGTACTCAGCTCAAGGTGAGTTAGTGACGGATTTGACCGAGAGTTACGAAATTGAACAAGACGGAAAGGCCTACAGAGTGCGCTTAAAAAAAGATGTTTTTTGGTCTGACGGAGAACCACTCACTGCCGACGATGTCATTTTCACGATTGAAACAATACAAAACTCGTCATACAAAAGCCCTTTGCAGGTTCTGTGGCTGGGGGTTGACGTGGAAAAGGTTTCAGAGTTAGAGATCTTATTCCTTTTGAGAAGCCCTTACGGCCCCTTTTTGGAAAACTTGACCCAAAAAATAATTCCCAAGCACGTCTGGCAAAACATTCCTCCTGAAAACTTCCCCCTGACGGTCTACAATCTGAATCCTGTGGGCTCGGGCTCCTATAAACTGCGGGGGCTTAACCAAAACAGACAAGGAGGCATAACAAGCTTAACCCTCGCCAGAAACGAGCTTTACTTTGGAGAGTCGCCTTTGCTCTCTCAAATTTCTTTCAGGTTTTATGTCACCCAAGAGGATTTACTTTTTGGCTACAAAGACGGCCAAATTGACGGATTCGCTCTTGGCAACCTGCCAAACTTTACCAACGGCCAGCCAGAGGACCTAAATAAGTACTCTTTAACTCTGCCACGCTATTTTGCCGTGTTCTTTAACCCCGAGAAGTCAAAAATTTTGGCAGACCAGAAAGTGAGACAAGCTCTAAATCACGGCACCGACAAAGACGAGCTCGTAGCAAAAGTCCTCCAAAATCAAGGGAAAACAGTGGACTCTCCTGTTATGCCAGGCGTGTATGACTTGGAAAGACCATCAGTAACGTATGAATTCAACCTTGAAGCTGCAAAAGACCTTTTGAAAGAAGCGGGCTTTGTTGAACAAGAAGGAGGCGTTTTGGCCAAAACAATCACGAAAAATTCTTCTTTCCAGTTCACGAGCGACTTGCAAACAGGAAGCCAAGGCAGTCAAGTTGAAGAAATGCAAAAATGTTTGGCAAAAAACGAAGAGGTTTACCCCGAAGGAGAAGTAACCGGTTATTTCGGGGAAAAAACAAAGCAGGCGGTTATCAAATTTCAGGAAAAATACGCCGAGGAGATTTTGGAACCGTGGGGGTTTGAAAGCGGCACCGGCTTGGTCGCCAAGACCACGAGAGACAAACTGAACCAGCTCTGTTTTCCGCAATCTGCGGAAACTCAAACACTGAGCTTTTCTTTGACCACCCTAAATCAACCAGATCTCCTTGAAGCCGCAAAAGTTCTGAAAGAGCAGTGGGCCGAGCTCGGCATCCAGGTTGAAATTCTGGCTTTTGACTTAGTTCATCTTGAAAAAGAAGTAATCAAGCCGAGAAATTACGAAGCTTTATTGTTCGGGCAAGCTCTAGGAAATACGCCCGACCCTTTTGCTTTCTGGCACTCAAGTCAGACAAAAGACCCTGGTTTGAACTTGACGACTTTCAAAAGCAAAGAAGCTGACAAACTGCTGGAAGAAAACCGCCAGTCGGAAGACCTTGAAGCCAGAAAAGAAAAGCTGGAAAAGTTGCAGGATATTGTGCTTGAAGCCGCCCCCGCCGTGTTTTTGTACAGCCCGGACTATTTGTACTTTGTGTCGAAAGAGGTCAAAGGAATTCATACAAAACTGATACCTGACCCATCAAAAAGGTTCTCAGGTCTTGAAAGTTGGCACGTCAAAACAAAAAGATTATGGAAATTCGCAAAGTAATCATTCCGGCGGCAGGTTGGGGAACAAGATTCTTGCCTCAAACAAAAGCCATACCCAAAGAAATGCTGCCCATTGTGGACAAACCCGTCATACAATACGTGGTGGAGGAAGCCGCATCCTCTGGCATCAAAGACGTCATTATCATAACCGGCAAGCAAAAGCGCGCCATTGAAGACCACTTTGACCGTTCCCAGGAACTGGAAAGGTTTTTGGAAGAAAACGGCAAAATCAAAGAACTGCACGAAATCAAAAAAATAACCAAGCTGGCAAATTTTATTTATATCAGGCAAAATGGAGAATACTACGGAAACGCAATGCCGATTTTAACTGCCAAATCGGTTGTGGCCAAAGAACCCTTTGCCGTTTTGTGGGGCGACGAGTTTATCACGGCTAACCCTCCAAGATTGGCTCAGATGATTAAGGTTTATATGAAACATAAAGGGGCCGTGATATCGGCCGTCCGCATTGAAACGAAAGACAATCTTTCCAGGTACGGCATAGC
This sequence comes from Parcubacteria group bacterium Gr01-1014_30, assembly GCA_007376185.1. Classification (GTDB taxonomy): domain Bacteria; phylum Patescibacteriota; class Minisyncoccia; order Minisyncoccales; family 2-12-FULL-40-12; genus VMFS01. Next base: position 29,253 of record VMFS01000004.1, on the reverse strand, counting down.
CGAAATAAAAAAGGTTGACAAGAACGTCTCCAGAATCAAAAGAATCGTTGAGAAACCTCTGCCCTCTGAAGCTCCTTCAAACCTGGCCACTCATGGAGCTTACATTCTGCCGCCAGATATCTTTGGCATAATTGAAAAACTTAAACCCGGCAAAAACGGAGAAATCTGGCTGGTGGACGCCATCAACAAACTCATTGAAAAAAATTTTCCGGTTTACGCTTGCGAAATAAAAAACGGCAATTATTACGACACCGGGAATAAATTGGAATACCTAAAAACAGTTGTTGAGTTTGGCTTGAGGCACCAAAAAGTAGGTAAAGAATTTAAAGAGTATCTGCGAAACTTGAAGTTATAAATGTGCCCCTGCGCCGAGGTGGTGAAATTTGGCTAGACACGCTACGTTCAGGGCGTAGTGGAGGAAACTCCATGTGGGTTCAAATCCCACCCTCGGCACCTATATGGTTAAGCAAACAAAACAAGTATTAAAAATTATCCCCCTCGGGGGCCAGGAGGAGGTTGGCCGCAACCTCACGGTTTTTGAGCTTGGGCAAGACATAGTTATCTTGGATATGGGGCTCCAGTTTCCCGAAGAAGACATGCCGGGAATTGACTACATAATTCCAGACATCCGCTATCTTGATGACAAAAAGAGAAACATCCGTGGAGTAATCTTGTCCCACGGACACCTTGACCACATTGGAGCCGTTCCCCATCTCTTGCCGCGCTTGGGCTGGCCTCACGTTTTTGCTAGTAAGCTGACTTTGTTTTTGCTAAAGAGGCGGCTTGAAGAAGTGAACCTAGGAAAATACTTGAAAGCGCACGAAATCAAGTCCCTGGACGAAGAACTGAAACTCGGCTCCTTTAACATTAAGTTCTTCAAAGTGGCTCACAGCATTATGGACGCTCTCGGAGTGGTGCTGCAAACGCCTTTTGGCAACGTTATACACCTTGGCGACTGGAGGTACGACTTGGACCCGGTTAAAGGAAAGCCAACGGATTTCAAACACTTGGCGGGTCTCAACACCAACAAAAAGCCGTCTTTGCTGATGATGGAATCCTTAGGTTCAACCAAAGAAGGCCACCAGTTGTCTGAATCCGAAGTTTTGATGAACATCAAAAACATCATCAGGGAGGCGCCGGGGCGCATTATCGTGGCCACTTTCGCTTCCATGGTTGAAAGGGTAGGCCAGATTGTTTTCATAGCCGAGGAGTTCGGGAAAAAAGTGGCGCTTGACGGCTACTCAATGAAGCTTAACATTGAAATCGCAAAAAAAGTCGGATACTTGAAATTCAGACAAGACGTCTTGATTGATATCAAAAACATTCAGAATTACCCTTCCAATAAAGTTATTGTAGTTGCTACCGGAGCCCAAGGAGAGGACAGAGCCGCTCTAATGCGAATAGCTTCGGGAGAGCACCGACAAATAAAAATTGAGAAATCAGACACGGTCATTTTTTCTTCCTCGGTGATTCCCGGCAACGAAAGAACCGTCCAGCGCTTAAAGGACACTCTTTACCGGCAGGGCGCGAACGTCTTCCACAAAGAAATAATGGATGTTCATGGCGGCGGGCACGCCTTGATTGAAGACATCAAGCTTTTAATAAGACAGGTCAAACCCAAATACCTTCTGCCTGTTTACGCCAACCACTACCTTCTGCGAGAAGCCGGCAAGGTGGCTGAGAGCATTGGTTTCCCAAAAGAAAACATTTTTATTCTTGACAACGGGTCCTTGGGCTTGCTGGACAAAAAAGGGTTCAGGGTAGAAAATAAAAAAGTGCCGGTTCAGTACGTTTTTGTTGATGGTTTGGGGGTCGGGGACATCGGCAACGTGGTCTTAAGAGACCGGCAGGTTCTAGCAAAAGACGGAATGTTCGTGATTGTGGCGGTGGTTGACAGACAGACAGGTAAAGTTAAGGGTTCTCCCGACATAATCTCCAGAGGGTTCATTTACCTTAGGGAATCAAAAGACCTGCTGCACCAAACCAGAAAAAAAGTGATTGAAATAGTCGACAGGGCCGCGGGCTCAGGAGGAGCTGTGAACTGGAGCTACATTAAAGACGAAATACGGAACAAAATCGGCGCCTTCTTTTATGCCAAAACGCAGAGAAGGCCAATGATTTTGCCGGTAGTTATTGAAGTTTAGGTCAATAGTTTATCGTTTAGCGCGTCCCGTTTCGTCAATCGTCAGTCGGTTAGCGGCCGCTAAACGTTAAACACTAAACGATACGGGCATCGCCAAACTCTAAACGCTAAACTCTTTACCGACAAATATATGCGGATATTCTCGGGCATTCAACCCACAGGCCAAATTCACATAGGGAACTATTTGGGGGCCATTTCGCAATTTGTCCAACTGCAAGAAAAAGCGGAGTGTATTTTTTCCATTGTTGACCTACACGCTATAACAGTCCCCTACAACCCCCAAGAACTGTCAAAAAACATATTTGACGCAGCTGTCTGCTACCTGGCTTCTGGAATTGACCCTGAAAAATCAATTTTGTTTGTACAGTCCTGGATTAAAGAACACACGGAGCTTGCTTGGCTTCTGTCAACTGTTACGCCCACGGGCGACCTTCTAAGAATGACTCAGTACAAAGAAAAGTCAAAACAATTAAGAGATGCGAAGGCGGGGCTTTTGAACTACCCCATTTTAATGGCCTCAGACATTTTGTTATATAAAGCTGAAGCGGTGCCTGTAGGCCAAGACCAAAAACAACACCTGGAACTGACAAGAACAGTCGCCAAGGCGTTTAACAGCCGGTTTGGAGAAACCTTTCCCGTCCCTAGAGTCATCTTGAGAGAATCTGGCGACAAAATTATGGCTTTGAACAACCCGAAAAAGAAAATGTCAAAGACCGCTCCGTCGGGATGTCTTTACTTGTTTGAAGAACCCGAAGCCATCAAAAAGAAAGTAATGGCTTCGGTCACCGACTCCGGCAAAAAGGTCAAATACGACTTAGAAAAAAAACCCGGTATATCAAACCTTCTGACGATTTACTCTTTGTTTTCCGGAAAACCCATCAAAGAGCTGGAAAAAAAGTTCAAGAACTCAAATTATTCAAGTTTTAAAAAATCGCTGGCAGAACAGCTGATTGTTTCCTTGGAGCCGTTTCGTCGAAAAAAGAAAGAACTCTTGACGCGCGAGGTCTACGTGAGAGAAGTGCTGCGACAAGGCGCCAAAAGAGCAAAAGTCATTGCCGCCTCCACCATGGCCGAAGTCCGCCAAAAAATGGGCCTGGCTTGAGAGAATAGAATCCTAATCGAGCGCTTCAACGTTGACATTAATGTCTGACTTCCAGTCAATTTCTTCGTAACCTCGAAGAAGTTTTTTTATGTAATTTTTCAAGTAGTCGTATCTTTCTTTCGTCTTTGCCTCAAACTTAACCGTCAAATAGGGACCGTTCTGCGAGTAGCGAATAATAAACATGGCGTCTGGCAACTCCAAGCGAACGCCATCGCCAACCCGCTCGTCGTCAATAATTTGAGCGTCAGGAAAGTCTTTTTTTAGTACTGGCGCCAGTTTTGATATCAAGGCTACTTTTTTGTCGTCTGGGCAAAAGAGTTTAATCTCGGGGCTGGAAATGTATTTTGGCAAAGCCTCCACAACTTCAGATAAAGGCTTCTTGACGCGCGACAGGTAATTCAAAAGAGCCAAGGTTGAATAACACCCATCATCGTGCGGGTAAAAGTTATCCAAAAAGTAAAAGTGGCCCGACAGCTCGCCGGCAAAAACCGCTTTTTCCGCTTTAGCTTTGGCTTTGATGAAAGAATGACCAGTACGCCAAATCACTGGCCTGCCGCCATTTTCCAAAACAACATCTTGAACCGCATTTGAGCAAAGAGCGTTAAAAACAATTTTGGAGCCCGGGTTTCTCTCCAGAGCGTCAGCCGCAAAGACAGCCACCAGAATGTCGTTCCACATTATGCTTCCTTTTTCATCAACCACTCCTAAACGGTCGGCGTCTGAATCGTAAGTAAAACCTATGTCGGCGCCAGTTTCTAATATCTTCTTTGAAACTCTTTCTGCAACTTTTTTTTCGGTGGGGTCTGGGGTACCGAGAGGAAAAGAACCATCTATATCGCAATGCATACAAATAACTTCGCAGCCGATTTTTTTCAAAAGCTCTGGCACAAAAACACCGGCTGTGGAATGACTCGGCTCAACAACTACCTTAAATTTTGAAAAAGAAGGGAACCTATTGATTAAATCATTGAAATACTCATCTTTGATATCTGCACTTTCCAATTTCCCATTTCCTTCATAAAACTTGCCCTTCTCAGCAATTTGACGCAATTCTTGAACCTCTTGGCCGACCATAGTAGAAGATAACCCTGTGCCAAACTTAAAGCCGTTATAAATGGCCGGGTTGTGAGAGCCAGAGACTGAAATGCAGCCTAAAGCTCTAAAATAATGCTGCGCCCAATAAACGTTGCCGGCCAAAGCCAACCCTATGTCAATGACGTCAAGGCCAGTGGAAAGCACCCCTCTAATTATTGCTTCGCTATAAGAAGGACTACTCAAGCGGCAGTCGTGGCCAACCACGACCTTTTTAATTTTTCTCTTTCTTAAAAAGGTGCCGTAAGCTTTGCCTAAGTGCTCTGAAATTTCAGGGTTTAGGTCCTTGTCGACAAGTCCCCGAACGTCGTAACCTCGAAATATGTAAGGATTGATTTTCATATAGAAGTATTCTAACATATTATCATGTCTTTTTCAGTCGGAATTGTCGGACTGCCCAACGTGGGCAAGTCAACGCTTTTTCAGGCCTTGACCAAAAAACAGGTTGAGATAGCTGACTACCCTTTCACGACAATACACCCGAACTTCGGCGTTGTTGCCGTGCCCGACCCGCGGCTTGAAGCTATAGCAAAAGTAGTGAGGCCGGAAAGGGTCGTCCCGACTGTAATTGAATTCGTTGATATTGCCGGCCTTGTCAAAGACGCGCACAAAGGCAAGGGCTTGGGCAACCAGTTTTTGGACCAAATAAGCAGGTGCGACGCGATTTTGGAAATTGTGGATTGTTTTAGGGCAAACTCCACGCCCAATGCAGACGTTGAGACGATAAAAACAGAGTTGGAAATGAAGGACTTGAACTCAAAACCCATTGTTTATGTCTACAATATAAACCCCGTTAGAAATAGCAAGGGCTCGCAACGTGAAGTTTCTAACGGGGTAAGGATTAACTTGAAAACTCCCAAGCCAGACGAACTTGCCAAACTTATTTCAGAGTGCTACAATGCGCTTGACTTAATCACTTTTTACACCGTCAAGCGCGGAAAGCAAGTCCAAGCCTGGACTTTAAAGAAGGGGGCCTCGGTTCTAGAAGCCGGCAGGATCGTTCATTCCGATTTTGTGGAAAAATTCATCAAAGCCCAGGTCACCAACTGGCAAAAGTTGATTCAAACTGGCTCTTGGTTAAAAGCCAAGCAGATGGGTTTTATAAGAGCCGTAGGCAAGGACTACCTAGTTGAAGACGGCGACGTGATTGAGTTTAAAATTTGAGTAAAACGAAAACCCCGCCCTCTATGCTAAATGTATCAACTTTCATATGTTTAGAGGGCGGGGTGCTCACTACGTTCGCATGAAACACTACGCATTAACTTTCCTAACTTCGCCTGAATTATCTGAACAAGAATTAAATTCTCTACAGGAAAAAATAATTTCCTTTTTACACCAAGAAGGCGGAGTTTTAGGTGAAAAATCAAGGCCTATCAGAAAACAGTTGCCTTCGCCTATTCAAAAGAAGGCGCAAGCTTTCTTATGGTCTTTTGACTTTTCTTTGGAGCCGACTTTGCTGGAAAGTTTAAAACAAAAACTTTCAGCTGAAAACCAGATTCTGCGCTACACACTCTTGGGGGCAAAACCACGTTCAGCTTTCAAGAAAGTGCCGAGAGAGGAGACCTTTGCTCTGCGAAAAAAAGAGGAAAAGGGAAAGGTTGAAATTAGCCAAATCGAAAAAAAACTTGAAGAAATTCTAGGAGAATGAACCCCGTTCGCTGCAGCTCCGCTGCATCTCACGCCTCGGATTTCGTCCTCGGCGTTAGAAGTCCTTGGCCCCGTTAGAAAGTTGTTTTTCAAGCACGTAAAGATTATACTTACTTTGTGGTGACGGCGGTGCGAGCTTTCTAACGGGGCGTGGAAATAAACGGGGTATAACAAATAACAATAATCTGTCTGAAATTAGCCACACGCTATATAAGGGCAGACTTCTAACGGGGTGAACCTCAACAAAGTCTTCTTAATCGGGCGACTTACTCGCGACCCGGAAATCAGGTCTTTACCATCTGGCCAACAGGTTGTTTCTTTTGGCATGGCCACCGACAGACACTATCAGGACAAATCGGGCCAAAAGCAGCAAAAAACCGAGTTTCACAATGTTGTCGCTTTCGGAAAACTGGCCGACATTGCCGGCCGTTACTTGACCAAAGGGTCGCTGACAATGATTGAAGGCCGCTTGCAAACAAGAAGCTGGCAGGACTCCTCGGGCGCAAAAAGAAACAGAACCGAAATTGTGGCAGAACGCATGCAGTTGGGCCCGAAAACAGCAGGCAAAGTGTTTCCCTCGCGGGAGCAAGAAGCGCAAGAAAGCGCCAAAGAAGAAATTCCGGTGGTTGACGAAGAAGAAATAGACGTGAAAGACATCCCGCTATAAATATGGCTTGTTTCTTCTGCCAACGCAACATTCAAGAAATTGACTTCAAAGAAACCGGTCTTTTGCTGAGATTTATTTCGGGTTTGGGAAAGATCCGCGCAAAAAAAAGAACCGGCGTGTGCTCAAAACATCAGCGCAGGCTCGCTCGCGCCATAAAAAGAGCAAGGCACCTGGGGCTTTTATCCCATACTACGAAATAGTTTTTCCGACTATCGCCTTTTTTATTTGTTCAGTTACGTTAGAATTTTCTTTCAAAAACGCCTTGCTTCCCTCCATGCCTTGTCCCAGTTTCGTATTTTCATATTGAAGCCAAGAGCCGGCTTTTTTTATCAGCTCCAATTTCAGCCCCGTGTTCAGAATGTCGGCAAAATATGAAATGCCTTCGTTGTAATAAATGTCAAACTCGGCGGTCTTGAAAGGCGGAGCCACTTTATTTTTGACAATTTTTGCTCTAACTCTGTTGCCAACTATCTCATCCCCTTTTTTGATTTGAGCTAACCTCCGCAAATCAATTCTGACAGAGGCGTAAAACTTCAGAGCAAGCCCCCCGGGGGTCGTTTCGGGATTGCCAAAAAGCATTCCTATTTTCATTCTGGTTTGATTCAGGAAAATGACCACGGTTTTTGTCTTGGCAATGATGCCGGACAGTTTGCGACAATTATGTACTACTACGCCATTAGCAACAAAATTAGGTCTGTCTTCAACCGTTAAATCATAAACTTTTCTTTTCCCGATAGGAGAAATTGAAATAATGTTGCTCCAGTAAACTCCCTCTTCAGCAACTTCTTTTAATCCTTTATTACCAATGAAATTTGAAATCTTCTCTAAATGTTCTCGAGAAATTCGCAAACGAGTAGGTTTAAATTCAGGGAAAGAAGTTCGGTTATATAATCCCAAGAGATGCGAGATTTCTTGGCCCGTATGGCCAGATATATAAACCGCTTCTTTTATTGTCGGGACCAACTGGTAAGGAATAACTTCCTGAAAGGGCATAACTTTTGATTTCCATACCGCATTTACAAGTTCTTTTAATTTTCTTTCTTTTACACCAACCAAACCAATTTCATTGGCAAAAACTTGAATATTTTGTCTCCCCTGAATGATTAATTTATAAAGTGGATGAGGCCGGGGAAAGGAACCTTTCTTCTGAGACCATCTGCTGACAATGCCAAAGTGAAGCAATAAAAACTGTAGTTGCTTTATTAATTCAAGAGAAGTGGAAGAATAGATAATAGCCCTTGCTGATAAGTCAACATGCCCGTCGCAGGACCAAAGTCTTGAAATAAAAACTGAAAGTTGCTCTTTGGAAAGCTTAAAAATCTTTGAGGGGATATCTTTTTCCGGGCCTTTCTTCCCATAAACTCTTTGCCGTCTTAATAGTTCCTTTGCAGGAGAGCGATAAGAGCCCCGCGGTAAATTTTTATTCTTTCTTATCGAATACGCCTTATAATTTTTCTTATAAAGCTCGCAGTTTAAACTCGCCAATGATGCGTTAAGGTCACCGATTATTTCTGGATCGACGTTGGCAAATGTAAGCTGGTAGTGGGTACAGCTGCCGTCACCAATAATATAGGCAATTATTTTAATTTCATCGTCAGTTAATTTCTTCCCCAAATACTTAGGTGGCAAATCGGAAACTTTCCTGGGAATAGTTAAACAATCCTCTAAAGTTAAATTTTTTACTTCTTTCCAGCCGCCCAAAGTGAGGACTAAATGATCATCAGTAAGATTTACAACATGACCATCTTTTGTCTTTATTTCAAAACAGTTTCTCTCGCCTTGGGGAAGCCAGTCTATCACCCTCGACATAATAAATTTTCTTTTCTTTGTATTATAAGTTAAGGTATGCCAAGGTAATCTTTTTTCCACAATCTCTTTAATCAAAGAAGTTTGGCCTGAAAGAGGGTCGAGTAATTCAGTATCTTCGGCTAGGCATGCTTGGCTCATCAACCGCGCCTGCAATCCTATTTGAAATTCTCCGGCCTCTCCTTCTATCTCGGCTTTGGGCACTAGAGCCGCCACGGAGTCAATCACTATCACGTCGACCTGGGCAGATCGCACCAAGGTCTCGACAATCTGCAGGGCTTGTTCCCCGGAGTCGGGCTGGGAAATTAACAAATCGTCAACGTTAACGCCAATTTTCTTGGCATAGTCAGGATCCAAGGCGTGTTCAGCATCAACGAAAGCACCGACTCCGCCTTGCTTTTGCGCCTCTGCGATAATATGAAGGGCTAAACTCGTCTTGCCGGCTGACTCTGGACCAAAAACCTCAACCACCCTGCCTCTTGGAATTCCGAGCACTCCCAAAGCCAAGTCCAAAGATATGGAACCTGTCGGTATAGCATCAACGTCAACGGCCCTCACTTCCTTCAACTTCATAATCGCTCCCTCGCCGAAGCGCTGCTTGATTTCGTCCACCGCCTCTTGCAACTCTTTTTTTTCACCTTGGTCTTTTTGCTTTGCCATATGCGAACGTAGTGAGCACCCCGCCCTCTAAGCGGTAATTTTTACTCCGATGGCTTATTGAACTCTACGACTATTTTAATTCTTTTTTAGAAAAAAACAAACAGCATAGAGGGCGGGGTTTTCGCTATTGCTCAAACTTTTTGCCACTCGTCATCTTCTTTATTGCCGTTGATGTACACCTCTCTCGGTTTCGCTCCTTCGCCGGGTCCCACCACTCCTCTTTCTTCCATTATGTCAATCAACCTGGCGGCTCTGGCATATCCGATTCTCAAACGCCTCTGCAAAAGAGAGGCCGAGGCCTTGCCCGCCAGAATAACTTCCTTTTTCGCCTCCTCATAAAGAGGGTCTTGGCTTAAGGCGTTGCCTTCTGAGTTTTCTTCAGGGAGCGACTCAATCTGCCTCCTAAGGTCTTGGGTCAAATGGTTCTCTAAAATTTCTTCTTCTAAGTTTTTTGTTTTGGCCTTTGGGATTTGCGTTTTTAGCCAGTTCACCACTTTCTTTACTTCTTTTTCAGAAACAAAAGCCGACTGAATTCGCTTTGGTTTGCCGATTTCTGGAGACAAGTAAAGCAGATCGCCTGACCCCAAGAGTTTTTCGGCTCCCGAGGAATCCAGCACCGTGCGGCTGTCAACTTGGCTGGCCACCTGAAAAGTGATCCTCGAAGTAATGTTGGCTTTAATCAAGCCAGTAATAACTTCAACCGAAGGCCTTTGCGTGGCAACCACCAGATGAATTCCCACGGCCCTCGCCATTTGAGCCAAGCGTACGATGCCCGACTCCACCTCTCTGCCTTTTGCCGCCATCAAATCGGCCAGCTCGTCAATAACCAAAACTATGTAAGACAGAAGGTCTGCTCTGTTCTCGGCTTTTGAGTTAAAGCTCGCAATATCCCTGGTTTTTGAAACCGACAGCATGTCAAACCTTCTTTCCATCTCGCCGATTAACCACCTCAGGACGTTTACGGTTTGATTAGCGTCAAAAATTACTGGCGCCAAAAGGTGGGGCAGTCCTTCATAAATTGAAAACTCCACTCTTTTTGGGTCAATTAAAATAAACCTTAGGGCTTCCGGAGAGTTCTTGTAAATCAGAGAAAGAAGGACGTTGTTAAGATAAACGGTCTTGCCCGTACCCGTAGATCCGGCAACCAAAAGGTGAGGCATCTTAGCCAAATCGGCGAATTTGGGGTTGCCGGAAACGTCTTTGCCCAAAACAACGGTTAAAGGTGGGGAGGTTTGAAACTCCTGGCTTTCAACCATCTCCCGCAACCCGACCCGGGCTCTAACCTTGTTGGGCACCTCAATGCCCACTAGTGACTTGCCTGGTATGGGCGCCTCAATCCTAATGGGATGGGCTGCCAAAGCCAGGGCCAGGTCGTTTGAAAGAGCTGTAATTTTTGATAGCTTTATGCCTTCTGCCGGCTTTAACGTGTACTGGGTGACCGTCGGCCCGACATTCACTTCCGACATTTCAACTGCAATCCCAAAATTCTGCAGGGTCTTCTTAATTATGCTTGCTGAAGTCCTAACATCCCCGGGAGTCGCCTTGCCTCCGTCTCTTTCCAAGAGGTCCTTGGGCGGAAAAGAGTAAAGGGCTTGAGGCAAAACGACTTTTGCCTTTAACGCCGCGGGTAAAACACCCTCTTTTGTCGCGCTTTCAGCTGGCAGTTTTCCCTGGCCGGAAGGGACCTCTCTAACTGTAAAGCGAGGCGCTCTCGTCACTTTTTGAAGCACTCTGCTGACCAAAGACGGCTTTCCGCCGGCTTCACCAAACTCAAGTCGCTCTCTGCCTTCAGAGGCCGGCAAATCAGAAGGTGTTATTTTTTCTTTCATTCTGGCTAAAATTTTTGTCGGAGGCAAAAGATGCCAAAAAATCAGAAAGCCCAAACAAACAAGAGCCACAAAAATTACTTGCGTTACCAAAAAGTCAAACAGTGCCAGCAAAGGCCAGGCGGCCAAATACCCAAGCCAGCCGCCCTGCATCTGCCCAGGGTTCAAGCCCTCAAGGATTCCGGAGATCCCAAGAACAAAAGTGAAGTTTGCCAAAAAAAGGGAGTAAAAAAAATTTCTGTACCTGGGACGGAAAGATATCAGTCCGGAAAACAAAAAAAGCAAAGGGAACGCAAAAATAGTATTACCTATTAAAAACAGAAGTCCATTTTTTAACCATTGCCCGGCTGGCCCCGACCTCTCAAAAAAGCTCAAAGAAACAATCACGGCCAGAAGAATCACGGCCGTCCCGAAAACGTATTTTTTGCTGGCGTCTGGCAACCAAACTCTCGGCTGCTTTTCCTTTTTGAAACGAGAATTCTTGTTTTTCTTCCTATTTTTAGACACTTTTTTGTAAACTCCAAATTCCAAGCACCAAATTACAAACAAATTCCAAATTCTAAACGTTTGGAATTTGTGATTTTGGTCATTGTGATTTATTTGGGATTTGTAATTTGTGATTTGGGATTTACTTCCTAAATCCCGTGCCAACCGGTATCAGCTTACCTATTATAACATTCTCCTTCAGCCCTTTCAATTGATCTTGGGCGCCTTCGGTGGCAGCTCTTATCAGCACTCTGGACGTTTCCTGGAAGGAAGCAGCCGACAAGAAAGAATCAGTTGTTAAAGCGGCTTGCGATATGCCCAGCAGAATAGGAACGCCCTTGGCCGGCTTTTTCTCTTCTTTTTTAAGGGCGGCATTTGTTTCGTGAAGACGCAACCTGCTGACAACTTCTCCCGGCACAAAAGACGAGTCGCCAGGGTCCTTCACTCTGACGCGAGAAAACATCTGGCGAACAATCACCTCAATGTGCTTGTCGTGAATGGCGACTCCCTGAAAAACGTAAATGCGCTGAACTTCTCTGACTATGTGCGCTTTTGTTTCCTGCTCTCCCACCAGCTTGAAAAACTCCCGCAAGTCAATGTTGCCCTCAGTTAACTGCTGTCCTTTTTGCACTTTTTGTCCTGGGCTAACCCATACTGCCATTTTCGGCGATAGCAAGCGGTACTCAACATTTTCCTGTTTGTCGGTTTTTTTGCCACCCCTTGGCTTTATCTTAATTACTCTATCCTGAGTCACCTCTAAAACCTCCCCGTCAAAGTGCGACACAACCGCCTTGCCGCCGGGCTCTCTTGCCTCAAAAATTTCCTGAATCCTAGGCAATCCCGAAGTGATGTCGCCTACTCCGGCCACGCCTCCAAGGTGGAAAGTCCTCATGGTCAGCTGGGTGCCGGGTTCCCCTATGGCTTGAGCGGCCACGATGCCAACGGCCTCTCCCAATTTAACTAATTTGTTGTTTCCCAAATCCCATCCGTAGCATTGCCGGCAAACGCCTCTTTGAGCCTTGCATGACAAAATGGAGCGGACTTTAACCTTTTTAACCCCGGCTTCAACTATTTTTTCCGCTTTTTTCCAATCAATAATTTCTCCTTTCTTAACGATTTGTAATTTTGACTCGGCGTCCTGAATTTTATCCAGCGCCAGGCGGCCCACAATCTTGTAAACAAAACTCTGAGCTATGGAATCCGCGTATTCGCGCAAAAGTTCTATGCCGTCTTCGTCCTTGCAGTCCTCCTGGGAAACGACTACCTCGTGAGCTACATCAATTAGTCGTCTCGTCAAATAGCCCGCCGTTGAAGTCCTCAGAGCCGTGTCAACCGTTCCCTTGCGAGCGCCGTGAGTGGAAATGAAGTACTCCAAGATGTCAAAACCCTCTTTGAACGAGTTCTTAACTGGCAACTCTATTGTTTCCCCAAGGGGGTTTGCCACCAACCCTTTCATGCCCGCCATCTGCACAGGCTGAGACCAGGTACCGCGAGCTCCCGCGTCAATGAAAGAGAAAACAGGGCCGTGCTCTGGCAATGTTTTGGGCACAAGTTTTTCCACCGCTGACTTGGCTCTAGTCCATACTTCAATTATTCTGTCTTTCTTCTCTTCTTGAGAAAGAAGTCCCTTTCTGGCATACTCTTCAACTTGACTGGCTTCTTTTTCGGCCTCCACAATGATTTGTTTTTTCTCGGGAGGCACGGTTAAGTCGTCCATGCCCCAAGAAAGGCCAGAAAGGGTGGAGTACTCAAATCCTAGCTCTTTAATTTTGTCTAAGGTCTCGATTAAAGTTGAACTATCGTACTTTTCAATAACGTCTTTGACTATTCTTTCCAAGTCGTTCACCCTGATGTTCGAATTCTGGAAAGGAAAACCTTCGGGCAGCGCCTCGTTGAAAATAAGGCGGCCCACGGAGGTCTCTATGAACTCATTCATTTCTATTCTTACTTTTATCTTTGCTTTCAAGTCAACTCGTCCGTACTCATAATACAGGAGCGCTTCTTCTCTGGACCCGAAAACCATTCCCTGGCCTTTAGCGTCAGGCACAATCTTGGTGAGCCAGTAACAACCCAAACTCATGTCTTGATAAATTGTGACTATGGGCTGACCTGTGGCCGGTTTCAAAAGGTTTAGCGAAGAAAGCATGAAAGAGCTGGCTTCTTTTTGGGCATCTTCAGACAAAGGCAGGTGAACCGCCATTTGGTCGCCATCAAAGTCGGCGTTAAACGCCCTGCAAACCATCGGATGCATCTGGATTGATGAACCCTCAATTAAAACCGGTTTAAACGCCTGGATGCCGAGGCGATGAAGCGTAGGGGCGCGGTTCAACAACACCAGCTTGTCTTGAACCACTTCTTCCAAGGACTCCCAAACCTCGTCAGACCCCTCTTCAATCACCCTCGAAGCCCCTCTGACGTTATAAGCCAGCTCCTTTTCCAAAATCTTTTTAATGATAAACGGCTTGAAAAGCTCCAAAGCCATGACTTTTGGCAAACCGCACTGGTCAACCTTCAGATTTGGTCCCACGACAATGACCGACCTTCCTGAGTAATCAACTCTTTTGCCCAGAAGATTTTGACGAAATCTTCCTTGTTTCCCCTTGAGCATGTCTGAAAGGGACTTCAAAAGACGCTTGCCTCCGGTGGTGGCCTGGGTCATTGTTCCTTTTCTCATGCTGTTATCAATCAAAGCGTCCACGGCTTCCTGCAGCATTCTCTTCTCGTTTCTGACGATGACTTCGGGCGCCTCAATCTCCAACAGGTATTTTAAGCGGTTGTTTCTGTTGATGACTCTTCTGTAAAGGTCGTTCAAGTCAGAGGAAGCGTACCTTCCCCCGTCCAGCTGAACCATGGGCCTAAGCTCTGGGGGCAGAACCGGAAGTTGGGTCAAAAACATCCACTCAGGACGCACCCTAGCCCTTTCCATCGCCTGAAGCGTTTTGAGACGCCTCAAGGCTTTTCTGCGGCTGGGCGGCGTTATATCTTCAATTCTGGAACGCAAACCGCTTATTTCTTTTTTGAGGTCAACTTTTTCAAAAACCTTTCTCAAGGTTTCAGCTCCCGTGCCGGCTTCGAAAACTTCGCCGTACTTTGAAGCCAGCTCGTGATACTCAACTTCTGACAAAATCTTTAGAGGCTTCAAATCCAAAAGCTCTTGTTTGGCTTTATCCCTGGCTGCCTTTAATTCGTTAGCTTTCACCTTTAAACTTTTAGCTTTTAGTTTCGCTTTGTACTCTTTCTCTATCTCTTCCAGAACTTTCTTTTTTGCTTCCTCTTTGACGCCAGTCACGATGTACGACGCAAAGTAAATAACCCTTTCCAGCTGCTGCATCGGTATGTCTAAAACCATGCTGATGCGGGAAGGAACGCCTCTCAAAAACCATATGTGAGAGCAGGGAGTAGCCAACTTGATATGCCCCATTCTTTCCCGCCTTACAGAGGCCTTGGTTACTTCAACGCCGCAGCGGTCGCAAACCACTCCTTTGTACCGTATTCTCTTGTACTTGCCGCAGTAACATTCGTAGTCTTTTTCGGGCCCGAAAATTTTCTCGCAAAAAAGCCCGTCTTTCTCGGCTCTCTGAGTTCTGTAATTTATGGTTTCGGGCTTTGTTACCTCTCCATGAGACCACGAAAGAATGTCGTCTGGCGAGGCAAGTTTAATTCTGATTGCTTCTAAATCTTGTACGCGCATAAATTATCGTTAAAAGTTTAGCGGTTAGCGATGCCCGTATCGCTTAAGGTTTAGCGGTTAGCGGCCGCTAACCGATTGGCGACTAACGAAACGGGATGCGCTAAACGTTAAACGAAAGACGATTTACTTTTCTTGTTCCTTTGGTTTTTCCTTCACTTCCACCGCCAACCCCAATGATTTTAACTCGTTAACCAGCAAGTTAAAGGAAGCCGGCACATTAGGAGGTTTAATTTCCTCTCCTTTCAAAATGGCCTCATAAGTTGCCGCTCTTCCAGGAACGTCGTCCGACTTTATGGTAAGCATTTCCTGCAAGGTAAAAGCTGCACCATAACCCTCCAAAGCCCACACTTCCATTTCTCCGAAACGCTGTCCGCCAAACTGGGCTTTCCCTCCTAAAGGCTGCTGAGTAATCAAAGAGTAAGGCCCTATTGATCTCATGTGGATTTTGTCTTCAACCATGTGAATGAGCTTCATCATATATATCATGCCCACCGTTACCCTCCCCGGAAAAGGAAGGCCGGTTCTCCCGTCAAAGAGAATTGTTTTGCCGTCTTCTGGCAGGCCGGCTCTTTTTAATTCCTCTTTTATATCTTTTTCGGTAGCTCCCAAAAGAGGAGGGGAAACAGCTCTGTATCCCAACTTCTTGGCTGCCCAGCCAAGGTGGGTCTCAAGAATCTGGCCCAAGTTCATCCGCGAGACGACCCCAAGAGGATTCAAAACAATGTCAACCGGCGTGCCGTCTTCCAAAAAAGGCATTTCTTCTTCGGGCACAACCCTGGAAACCACGCCTTTGTTGCCGTGGCGGCCGGCCAACTTGTCGCCGGCTTGCATTTTTCTGCTGGAAGCCACTTCCACACGAATTTTCTTAAGAACGCCGGGTTCCAGTTTGTGTCCCTCGTCTCTGGAAAAAACTTTGACTGAAATCACTCTCCCGCGCTTTCCGTGTTCCATAAGCAAGGAGGTGTCTTTTATTTCCTTTGCTTTTTCTCCAAAAATCGCTCTCAGCAGTTTTTCTTCAGCCGTCAAATCAGCTTCCCCTTTTGGCGAAATCTTACCAACCAGAATGTCGTTGGGGCCCACTTCGGCCCCCACCCTGACAATCCCTTCCTCGTCCAAGTCCTTTAACTTGGCTTCCGAAACATTTGGGATATCGTAAGTGGTAACTTCAGGCCCAAGCTTTGTCTCCCGCACGTCGCAGCTAAACTCTTCAATGTGGATTGAGGTGTAAACGTCGTCTTTCACAAGCCGTTCCGAAATCAACATTGCGTCCTCAAAGTTCCAGCCACGCCAGGGCAGAAAAGCGGCCAATATATTTCTGCCGAGAGCCAGCTGCTCTTCTGCAATTCCTCCGCCGTCCGTCAAAACGTCTCCCTTTTTCACTGTTTGACCCTTTTTAACCTGAGGTCTTTGGTGAAAACACGTATACTGGTTGGTTCTCATAAAAGTCCGCAAATCGTATACTTTCTGCTTTTGGCTTTTGGCTTTTGGCTTAATCGTAATTCGTTTGGCGTCCACGTCAGTTACAAGTCCGTCTTCCCCTGAGATAACTTCCAGTCCAGAATCCCTGGCTACCCTTTCTTCCACGCCGGTGCACACCAAAGGAGGCTCAGGATTAATTAAGGGAGCCGATTGCCTCTGCATGTTTGAACCCATTAACGCTCGGCTGGCGTCGTCGTTTTGCAAAAAGGGAATTAACGAGGTGGCCACGGAAATTGACTGTTCGGTGGAAACGTCAATAAAGTCAATTTGATCTCTTTTGCAAAATCCGGGCTCTCCTTTTACTCTGGCGTCAATTTTTTCTGGGATTAAGTTCCCTCCTTGGTCAATCGGAACTCCGGCATGCGCAATGTTATAGCGTTCTTCTTCGTGTGCCGAAAGATAAACAACTTCAGACGTCACCTTTCCTTTTTCCACCTTAAAATAAGGCGTCTCAATAAATCCGTAAGGGTTGAGTTTCGCAAAAGAAGCTAGGTGAGAAACCAGTCCCACGTTCGGCCCCTCAGGGGTCTGAATCGGGCAAATTCTTCCGTAGTGGCTGGGCTGAACGTCTCTAACCTCAAAACCGGCCCTTTCCCGCGTTAGACCGCCGGGTCCCGTTGCCGACAACCTCCTTTTGTGTTCAAGTTCAGCCAAAGGATTTTCGTTGTCCATAAACTGGCACATTTGAGATGAGGTAAAAAATTCCTTAACTACAGCCATAACCGGCCTTGGGTTGATAAGCTGTGAAGGAGCCAAGATGTCTGGGTCCAAAGTCGACATTCTGTCTTTAATAATCCTTTCCATTCTGGCAAAACCCAGCCTGAGCCGATTTTGCAAAAGCTCGTTAAAAGTGCGCGCTCTCCTGTTCCCCAAATGGTCTATTTGGTCAGGCCGGCCTTTAGGGTCGTTGTTCAAGCGAATGATTTCCCTTAAAACAGCTACAATATCTTGGGGTTTTAACACTCTGTCTTGAAGGGAGATTTCCTCACCCTTTTTTTGCTCTTTCAATTCAGGCAAACGCTGCCCCATTCTCCACCTCCCAACCTTGCTCAAATCGTATCTTTCAAAGTTAAAGAAAACATTGTCAACAAATTCGCGAGCGGTATCGGGAGTAACCAGCTCGTCCGGCCTCAACACGCGGTAAATTTCAACCAAAGCTTCCGCCTGGTCTTTGGAGTGTTCTCTTTTTAAGGTTTCCTCAATATACTTTATCTCCCCGATATCTAAATCTTTAAAAAGTTCTCTGATTGCTTGATCCTTGTCAAAGCCAAAAGCACGAAGTAAAGTTGTTGCCGCGGTTTTCCTTCTTCTGTCAATCTTGACTCCGATAAAACCCGTGGGCTCGGTGTCAAATTCCAACCAAGCCCCTCTATTTGGAATAACTTTCGCTCCAAAACAATTTTTGCCTCCTGCTTGCTGCAAGGTAAAAAAGGCGCCGGGCGACCTTATCAGCTGAGCTATGGCAACTCTTTCAACACCGTTGACAATAAAGGTTCCCCGCTCGGTCATCAGGGGAAAATCGGCCAAAAAAACTTCCTGCTCTTTGGTTTCTTTGGTTTTGAGATTAACCAGTTTTGTCCTCACCCTTAAGGCCCCTTCGTATGAGTCGTTGTTGTCTTTTGCGTCAAAATCGTCCCGGTATTTACTCCTTGCCAATTTATAGTCCAAAAACCAAAGTTCCAACTCCTTTTTTGTGTAATCGCGTAGGGGAGATACCTCTTGGAAAAGTTCTTTCAAATCCTTCTGCCAAAAAGTGCTCCAGTTTTGATGAAGGGAAGAAAGCAAATAAGGCAATCTCAAAGAAATCTTTGACTTGGCAAAACTCTTTATTATCATACGAAATTACGAAAAAGGTACGAAAATACGAAAAATAATTATTTTACTATGAAATATTAACAATTCTTTTAAATCTTACTCCCTGCTTTGTAAAATAAGCAATTATGCCCAGCTCCAAATTAGCGGCTTTTAAATATGCGTATACCTGCTCAATATGTTTTTTAGAAAATCTCTCACCTTTCTTAAGCTCTAGAACTATTTTATTGTCTATTACAAAATCCAAGAAGTAATTCCCTACTCGTTCTCCTTTATAAGTTAACGGTGTTAAAACTTGCTCTTTATACTTTAATTTACAATTCTTAAGCTCTCTGGCGACGATTCTTTGATAATATCTTTCTTGGTAATTACTGCCAAGTTGCTTTTATATTTCAAAAAGAATTCCAATAATTTGATAACATAAATCTGGGTAAACCAAATCTTTCCTTTTGATACTGGTTTGGTCCATAATTTTTAGTACTTTCGTAAAAGTTTCGTAATTTCGTATGCGTAAACACCACAAAAAACCCTAAATTGCGGATTATTTTAGGGTTTGGGCTTCTATTAAGGTTTAACGCCAGCGGGAAATCAAAGAAATCAAAAATTAGTTAGTATTTTAATTATAATCCTCTGCCAAGAAAAAGTCAAGGTGCTACTCCAACTGCTCCTCGGGCCTCTCCTCAATAGGCGGTTCCCCCGGAACTATTCCTTCCAAGGCCGGCCTCTGAGCTTTTAAATTGGCCACGATTCTTCGCACCTCTTCGTTGTCTGGATTCAATGCCTGAATTTTTTCAAACTGCAAGATTGCCTCCTGCCTGTTTCCCTGCCTGTCTGCAATCAAACCCAAAAAGTAGCGGGCGTTGGAATAGTTCTGGTCTATCAAAACCGCTCTTTCAAGCTCAGCTTTGGCTTCTTGCAGCTGCCCGTTGTTGTAGTAAATGAGCCCGAGCTGGAAAGCCAAGCCCGAGTCAAAGGGAACCACCAATTTTGTGTTTTCCAACTGCTCAATGGCCTGAGCCAACTGGCCTTGTCTTATGTGCCTCATGGCAACTAGAAAGTGAGCCGGAGCATAGTCGTGTTTCAACTCAATCGCTTTTTCAAAACTTTCTTGCGCCAGACGCAAACTATCAAGCCTTTCGGTTTCCTTGCTCTGCCGCTCAAGGAGATCCGATTTTAAAAGATAAACCCTGCCAATCTCCGTCCAAATGTAGGGGTTGCCTGACTCAAGTTCTCTTGCTCTCTGGTAAGAAGAAATAGCCCAGTCCTCGGCTCCCCCTAAAAGTCCTATCATACTGCGATAGACAAACCCTCGTATGTTCCAATTGGCGACGTTTCTGGGGTCAGCTTGTGTAGCTTGAGTTGAGGAGTTGACCGCATCCGCTATCAAGACCTGACCTCGAGAACTCAGTTCTTCCTGGGTCAAGTCCTTTCTTGTCAGCAGATCCTGAAGCCTGAACAATAAAACCTGCGCCAAATCCCGCCAGTAAAGGTCAACTTTTGGGTTAAGGTTTACGGCTCTCAAAAGATAGTCTGAACTCTGCTCTACTTCCCCTTTCTCAAAAGCTCTGACCCCTTTGAGGTATCTCGTTTCAGCAAAGTATCTCTGACCGTGCCAGATCGCCAAACCAACTCCGCTTATCAAAACCAAAACCGTGATAAACGAAACCGCCATTGCTCTCAAGGATGACTTTTGCAAGTCAAGGCTCTGTCTTTTCTCTTTCCCAAGCAGAGAACTGAAACCCACCAACAGCCAGAGTAAGAATTGGCTTGAAATATTGGCAGGATAAAGGAAAAAAGACACAGTCAGCGAAAAGAAGGCCGCAAAAACACCCCAAAACAAAAACTTGTCTGGCCCGTCGTTGACGTTTTCAAGGGCGGGGTCCAAAAGCTCTCTGAAAATCGTTTTTAAGCAAACAATCAGCAGGAAGAAGAAAGCGAGAAGCCCCAAAATTCCTGTTCCAACTGCTCTTTCAATAACTTCAGAAGAAGGCTGAGGAAACCTGAATCCCCAAAAAATAGTTTCGTTAATCTGCAATGGCTTTTGCTTTGCCCAGTTGTAAAAAAAAGTGCCCGGGCCAGACCCCAAGAACAAAGAAGAAGGAGGCATTTTTGTCAAAACCTCAAAACTTGCCTTATGGCTGGGCAGTACTTCCAAGGGGAAAGCCGGAACCCCAGGAAAAGAGAACCGGAAAAAAGTGAAGAAAAGGCCGATTATCAAAAACGCCATCAAAAGCGCTACAAAACCTGTTCTATTAATTCTCACAGCTTGCCCTGGCGCTTCCTTGACGTCATTTTGGCCGTTCTTTAAGCTTACTTGTCTCACGGTCCCAAAAGTTAACAAAACAACAACGCCTGCCAGAAAAACAATCCAGGCACTTCTGAAGTTAATCAAAAACAAACTAAGGAGAAAAGTTATCCCGAAAATTCCAAAAGTAATTTTAAGCAAACGCTTAACGGAAAAAAATAGCGGCACCATTAAAACAAGCAAAAATGCGAGGTACAGAGCTAAAGAATTGACTGTTCCTATTGTATTGAAAGAAGAAAACTTCGCGAAATCAAACGGAATAATAAATATTTCAAAAAGGTGAAGAATAAAAACAAGGGCAACTAGAAACCCAGAAGAAAAAAGGGTTAAAAGCAAAAAAGGAAGCTCTTTTCTGTTGAACAGGTTGGCGACTATAAAAAAAATGGCCGAAAACAAAAAAAGAGTAAATAAACTGGAGGCGACCGACAAAGGAAGTCCCCAAAAACTTCCGTACCTAAAAACGGAAAACAGAGTTGAGAGCGAAGTGAATAAAACCAAAAGGATAACCGGAATATTAACGAAACTTTTGTTAATCTCCAGCTTGTAAGAAGTCAAAACGGAAGCCACCCAGCCAAAGAGAGTCGTGAGAAGCAAGACAAACAGTAAGGTCTGCTTTTGGAACTCAAAAACGTCTGGCGTGTAAGGCAGAAAGAAAAGTGGCAGCAAAAACGCCAAAAAGTAAAAAGACGCCTTTGATATTTTCAGAAAAATTTCCTCTTTCACGATTAAAATTAAAAATCAATAAAACAACCTTCTTCTTACTCAACTATTACTCTAAGCACCTCTTCAATGCTGGTTATTCCCTGAGCCGCTTTAACAAAACCGTCCTCAACCATCGTGCGCATTCCTTCTCTAAGGGCCTGCTGCATAATGTGGCCTGAAGTCGCTCTCTTGACAATCAATTCTTTTATGCTTTCCGTAACGGGCAAGACCTCGTAAATGCCCAACCTTCCCAAATATCCTTCGGGACACTCTTTGGAAGCCTTTGGTCTGAAAAACCCAATATCTTGGAACTTGTCTTTGGGCTTAATAATTTTCTCTTCTCGCAGAATCTTCAAGATTCTTTCCAAGTTGCAGTACTTGGCCAAGTTTTTTAAATCGGATTCTCGCAGAGTATACTTCTCTTTCTCTTTACAGAGACGCCGCACCAAGCGCTGGGCTATAATAACATTTAAAGTTGATGAAAGCAAGAATGGTTCAACTTGCATGTCAACCATACGCGGTATGGCTCCTGAAGCGTCGGTTGTGTGCAGTGTGGACAAAACCATATGTCCCGTCAAAGCCGCGTTAATAGCTAAATCCGCCGTTTCTGAATCCCTGACTTCGCCCACCATGATTATATCCGGGTCTTGCCTTACCAACGATCTCAATCCCGAAGCGAAAGTTAATCCGGTTTTGGGGTTAACTTGCGTTTGGTTTATTCTGGGCATTCTGTACTCAACCGGATCCTCAACCGTGGCAATGTTTACTCCCGGAGTGTTCAAAATTTCCATCATCGCGTACAAAGTCGTGGTTTTGCCAGAACCCGTGGGCCCGGTAATCAAAATCATCCCCACTGGTTTTCTTATTGCGCTTTGAACCTTTTCCAAGGACTCATCTCTAAGACCCAGCCCTTCCAGCGTGAATGCGTGGGACTGTTCTGACAGCAAACGCATTACAATTTTCTCCCCGTCAAAAATCGGCAAAACCGAAACCCTGACCGAATACTTGTACTCTTCCGTTTCAATTTTGAACCTACCGTCTTGAGGCAAACGGTGTTCGTCTAACTTCAAGTTGGAAAGAACTTTGATTCTGGCGACAATACCAGGGGCCACGCCTTTTGGCAGAACCATGGCGTCGTGCAGAATACCGTCAATCCTGTATCTCACCACCACTTCTTTTTCCAACGGCTCAATGTGAATGTCAGAAGCCCTCTGCAAAATGGCGTGTTTCATCAAAGTGTCAACTATTTTAATTACGGGCAGTTCTTCGGCCGCCTTTTGAAGCTCGGCTTTTTCCTCAAAATGCTCTTCTTCTTTAATGGAACGGATTTCTCCGGCTTCTTTTCTGATTATTTCGCCAAACTCCGCCTCCAAGGTTTTTTGGTACTGCTGGAGAACGTTCTTTATTGACTCAGGGGTCGTCAAGCGTGGCAACACCTTCAACCCGGGTTCTTTCTTTTTGATGAACTCAACCGTTCTCAGGTCGTCGGGATCCAGCATTGCCACCTCCAGAGAGTTTGCCTTCTTTCTGAAAGCGACGATGTTGTGCTTTCTAGCTATAGGCTCTGGAATGACTTTTAAAACTTCGTTGGGGACGACTTCTTTTTCCAGGTTGACAAAAGGAACTCCCAAAATATACGCCTCCAGCCTAATAAGCTCTTCTTGAGACACTATGCCTTCTGAAACCAAAACGTCGCCGACTTTCTGCTTTGTTTTTTCGGCTTTTTTAAGAGCTTCTTTAAACTGTTCCTCCTTGACTAAGCCAGCATCCAGCAAGAACGCTTTTAACTGCTGCGGCTCTACTCTCATGAGTATGATTTACTCTCCCAGAGTTTTTTTTATTTTATCCACCACTTCTTCCAAAGAGTATTCGGCTTTTACCAAATAGGTTTTAGCTCCCAGCTCAATGACTCTGTCAATGTCGCCAACTCCTTCAAGATTTGTCAAAACAATAACAGGGATATCTCTAGTCGCCTCGTCCCCTTTTAATTCCTTGAGCACTTCAAAGCCGTTCATTTTCGGCAAAATAAGGTCTAGTAAAATTAAGTCGGGCTTCATGCTTTTTGCAATTCTGAGACCGGATTCCCCGTCCAGGGACGACGCCATGTCATACCCTTTCTGTCTCAAAACGTCGCCGATGGTTTTTTGAATAACCGCTTCGTCTTCTATAAACAAAATCTTTTTCATATTATTTAATCGGCAGGGTGAACCAGAAAGTGGAACCCTTGCCTTCTTGGCTTTCAAAGCCAATTTTGCCTCCCGACCTTTCAATGATTGATTTGGCAATGTAAAGACCGAGCCCCGAACCCTGCGTTTGGTGCTTCAAAGCATTTTCAGATCTGAAAAACTTTTGGAAAATATATTTATGGTCTTCTTGCGTGATTCCAACGCCGTTGTCTTGTATTGCAAAATGAACGTTGCTGCTTTTTCTGGCCAAGGAAATTTTTATCTTGCCGCTGGCTTTAACGTAACGGACGGCGTTGTCCAAGAGATTTTCCACAGCCAGGCGCACTTGGGAAGGATCAGCAAAAACGCTGGGCAAAAGGTTTTCCTTGTTAAACTCTATATCTATGTTTGACGCTTCGCAAAACGGCGCAAAGTCCGCGATTAAACTTTCTACCAATTCTGGCAAGGACAAGTTCTGCTTCTTCAAATGCAGATTGGCCGTTTCAATTCGGGACACGGTCAGCAAGTCGGAAACAAGTCCCGCCATTCTGACTGAGTTTTCCTTCAAAATTCTGAAGTACTCTGTTTGCTTGTCCGCAATCGGCCCCAACTCACCAGACATCAATATCTCCGTAGCCCATTTCAAGTTGATAAGAGGGGATCTCAGCTGATGGGAAACGACGCTGATAAACTCGGACTTCAAGCGCGAGGCCTCTGCCAGCTTTTCAAAGCTCTTGGTGATAATATAGGTCATAACCAGTAAAGTGGCGGTCAAGGCCAGAACGACCAAAGCGACTGTTTCCGGGTCTGCAATGTAACGGGTACCTATTCCCCAGGCGATCAAAGAGGAGGCGATAATTATAAGCCCCATCACCAAAAACAAAAAAGAAGGACACTGCCCCAAAGGAATTCCGTACTTTTCGCACTGAGCAAAAATGCTGGATTGCTCTGGCGTTCTTTTCGGCACCATTAAAAGTATTATACACCAGTTTGAAAAACAAGCAAACCCCATATATCATCTTCGACAGGATTTTCTTTTAGAAAATCCTGTAATCGCGAAGCGAGTCGAAGTTGTATTACGGGGAAAACTATGATAGAGTTTAGGATATAGGGTTTAGGTTTAGGGATTATTAACTGCGGGTGTGGTGTAATGGCAGCATAGCCCCGCCCATTATCGGGGCATAGTGTAATGGTTAACATAGGCGCTTTGGGAGCGTCTGATTCTCGGTTCGAGTCCGAGTGCCCCGAAAGCAAAATGGGCGGGGTTTAGCCCGAGTTCAAATCTCGGCACCCCGACTTGCCCTCCGCAGCTTTAGCGGAGGAGTAAAATCCCCCGTGTTGGAAAAATAGGAAAGAGCGATAGCGACTGACGTAAGAAACCGAAGGTTTCTTAAGCCGGGGGTCGGGGGATTTTATGCGGGCATGGTGTAGCAGCAGCACGAAACCCTTCCAAGGTTTAAGCACGGGCGCAAATCCCGTTGCCCGCTCCACGCAAGAATAGCCCAAAGGGCTATTCTTTAAAATTACCCCGTGTCGGAAAATATTAAAAACCGAGGGTTTTTAAAGCTGGGGGTCGGGGTAATTTTTACTTAGCATACTCCACCACTCTGCTCTCTCTAATTAGAGTGACTTTTATTTCTCCGGGGTACCTCAATTCTTCCTGAATTTTGTCGGCGATGTCGCGAGCCATTTTTTTTGCGGCCCATTCGTCAATTTCCTCGGGTCTAACAAAAACCCTTATTTCGCGCCCGGCCTGTATGGCATAGGCCTTTTCCACTCCCGAGAAAGAAGTGGCAACATTTTCCAGGTCGCTCAACCGTTTAAGATAATTTTCCAAATTGTCCCTTCTGGCTCCGGGGCGCGAGGCCGAGATGGCGTCGGCGGCCTGCACAATTGTAGCCTCCAAACTTTCGTAGGGATAATCTTCGTGGTGCGATTTCATGGCTGAGATAACTTCTTTTTCCACACCAAACTTTTCCAGAATTTTGATTCCGATGTCAATGTGCGAACCCTCAACCTGCCGGTCTATTGATTTTCCTATGTCGTGCAGCAAACCCGCCTTTTTGGCGACTTTTGCGTCAGCTCCCAGCTCTTGAGCCAAGGCCTCAGCCAAAAAAGCCACTTCCAGGGAGTGCGCCAAAACATTCTGACTGTAGCTAGTTCTGAAACGCAAACGCCCCAGCAATTGAACAAGCTTTGGGTCAATGTTCAAGAGGCCGGCTTCATAAACCGCTGTTTCTCCGGCTTCCTTTATTTGAGTGCTGATTTCGGCTTTCGCCTGCTCCACCTGCTCTTCAATTCGCGAGGGCTGAATCCTGCCGTCGGCAATGAGCTTTTGCAGAGCTATTTTCGCAATTTGCCTCCTTATCGGGTCAAAGCCCGAAATCAGAACCGCTTCCGGACTTTCGTCAACCACGAATTCCACGCCGGTCAAACGCTCCAAAGTCCTGATGTTTCTGCCTTCTTTACCGATGATTCTTCCTTTGATGTCTTCTGAAGGCAAGGACACGGTCGTTGTGGTCAGTTCCTGCGCCTGAGAAACGGCAACCTTTTGTATTGCCAGGGCAGTCAACTCTCTGGCTTTTTTCTCAAATCTCTGCCAGCCCTCTGCCTCAAGTTTTTTCAAACGGTCGGTTAAATCCTTTTGGTAATCTTTTTCAGCTAAAGCCGATATCTCTTTTCTCGCTTCTTCCTTAGATAATTTGCCGATTTTTTCCAGCTTTTGCTGGGTTTCCTTGCGCGAAGCCTCCAGGTCTTGCTTTATTTTCTTTAACTGGTCAACGCGTCTTTGAAACTCCTTTTCTTTTAGTTCAAACTGCGAGAGTTTATCATCTAAAATGCGCTCTCTTTTAAAGAGCACTTTCTCCGTTTCCAAAAGTTCTTTGCGCCTTTGACCAGCTTGTTGCTGGGCTCCTTCTAAAATTGTCTCAGCCTCTTTTTGGGCTTGCGAGATTTTTTTGTGAAGCCGCTCTTCTACAGTACCTACTTGTTTTTTGGCTATTGACTGCCTTGCAAAGTAACCCAGAATTGAACCCGCAAACAACGCCAAAACGCCTGTGAACAACAGTATAAATACATTCATAAGTTTTTTGGCAATTTACTACCATATTACGAATTACAATATCATAATAGCAAACCTACCTATATTTGCAAACGATCTTGTCTTGCGGAGAAATTATCCTCTGACTCAGAACCCCTGTTAACTTGCGGTTGTTAAGGTAGCAGCGCCATTTCCCTTCTTTTCCGTTGGAAAGACCGTCAAGCTCCAAGAGTGCTCCGTTTGCGACAAAGCCAAAACTACCCGTTGACCCCGACGTTTCCAAAACATCTCTCACGGTCATTCCCTGCACCACCTCGCCTTTGAACCACCTTTCCTTGCCTCGTCCGTAGTCAACTACCAAAAGGGCTTCGTTTTCTGACAGCGCTTTTTTGTATGCCTGGTCTTTCTGTCTAACGTAAAAGAAGGACCAAAGCCCTATTACCAGAATTAGGAAAGCAGCCAGGGTTAAGATGACTTTTTTGTCCAAGTTTGGCATAGTAGCAATGACTACTTTTTTGTTTTTATCACCTCATCGATCACGCCGTAGTCCATGGCTTCCTGCGATGCCAAATAAAAGTCCCTGTCCGTGTCCTTTTCAATCCTTTCCAATGCTTGCCCAGTGTGGTAAACCAAAATTTTATTGACTCTGTCTTTCAGTTTTACTATCTGCTTTGCGGCTATCTCAATTTCCACGGCCTGCCCGCCCACTCCAGAAACCGCCACCTGGTGCAGTAAAATTTCTGAGTTTGGCAAAGCAAACCTTTTGCCTTTTTCGCCAGCAGCCAGCAAGACAGCTGCCCCCGAAGCCGCGAGGCCAATGCACACGGTTGAAACCGGACACTTAACATACTGCATTGTGTCATAAATCGCCAAGGCCGAAGTTAAAACTCCCCCGGGGCTGTTGATGTAGAGCTGAATGTCTTTTTTCGGGTCTTGCGAGGCCAAAAAAAGAAGCTGGGCAATAACCGAGTTTGCCACAGGGTCAATAATGGGTGCCCCAAGAAAAATGATTCTTTCTTTCAAGAGCCGCGAGTAAATATCGTAAACTCGCTCTCCGTATTGACTTTTCTCAATTACCATTGGAGCCAAGTTCATACTCATATTATAAGATACAAGAAAACAAGATACAAGACGCAAACAAATCTCAAATATCAATATCCAAAAAACAAAGGTTTGAAATTTGAATTTTGGTTATTGTTTCTTGTTTGTTTCTTGTTCCTCGTATCTTGCTTCTTCTGCCTCAGGCGGCCTAACGTCTATTTTCCAGCCCGTCAACTTGGCAGCCAAACGAACGTTTTGACCGTCCTTGCCAATGGCAAGGGAAAGCTGGTCTTCTGGCACCACGGCCTGCGCTTTGTTTTTTGGCATAATTTTTACTTCCAAAACTTTTGCCGGGGAGAGAGAGTTGGTGATGTACTTTTCTGGGTCATCGGACCACTCAACAATGTCAATTTTTTCGCCGCCCAACTCCTGTATCACCGCCTGCACCCTTGTTCCTCTTTGGCCGACAACCGAACCAATCGGATCAACACCCTCCATGTTGGAAGCCACGGCAATCTTGGTGCGCGAGCCCGGCTCTCGGGCAATTGACTTAATAAGCACTGCGCCCGAGGCCACCTCGGGTACCTCCAGCTCAAAAAGTTTGGAAATAAGTTTAGGGTAAGCACGCGACAAAAATATCACTGGCCCCTTTTGCGTGCTTTCAGCTTTCAACACAAAAACCTTGAGACGTGCCCCGGGCCTGTAAAACTCTCCGGGAATTTGCTCTTCTTTCACCAGCACTCCAGTGGTCTTTCCGATGTCCATATAAACGTTTCTGCCTTCAACTCGCTGAACTATACCGGAAACAATTTCCCCTTCTTTGGCCTTGTACTCCTGCAAAATTGTTTCTCTTTCGGTTTCTTTTATCTTCTGCAAAATTACCTGCTTGGCGGTTTGCGTGGCTATTCGCCCAAAATCCTTTTCTGTTTTCAGAGGTATTTCAAGTTCCTCGCCCGGCTTAACTTTGGGGTTCGCTTTTTTTGCCTCAGCAATCATTATGTGTTTTTCCGGGTTGAAGCGGATTTTCTTTTCGCCTTCTTCACTTTCTTTTTCTCTTAGCTTTGCCAGCTCTTCCTCCCGAGCTTTAGCGATTGGGGGAGAAGAAGATTTATCTTCTGCGAGCTCGCTGTAAATCATTGAATCATCAACAACCAAAAGAACCTGCCAAAACTTGGCCTCGCCAGAAACGGGGTCCAGCTTGCATTTGATTACCTTGCCTCTGCTTGTGTATTCCTTTTTGTAGGCCGCCGCAACCGCGCTTTCTATGGTCTCAACGACTTTCTCTGCCAAAATGCCCCGCTCTTCCGCAATCTGCGCAATAGCCGATGTAAAACTTTTTATATCCATAAAAATAAATTTCTAATTGCTCTCATTTACCTAATTAGTCATTTTATAAAAATAATGTCCGCTGGAAAACGGACAAATGCTTCGTAAACCGTCAACTATTTATAGTATGCTTTTTTCCCGACCTGTGTCAAATTAGCTAACGTTACTGTCCCCCTGTGGCAAACCAGTTGCGGTTCAGCAGGGAGAAGTCAATGGAGTTGACAATGCCGTCTTGGTTTAAGTCAGAAGAGGCGTTGGCGGTG
>VMFS01000010.1 GCA_007376185.1 Parcubacteria group bacterium Gr01-1014_30 | reverse complement strand
TGTTTATAACAGCCCCCAGCCCTCTATGCTTATGTGTTATTCATTATAGCTTAGAGGGCTGGGTGAAAGCAGAGCTTTCAGCTTAGAGGGCGGGGTGCTTCACTACGTTCCGCATGCTGATAGGCGAATACGTATATATCATTGACCCGAAAAAGAGGATTGCCATTCCCGCGAAAATGAGATTGTCGTTGGGGAAGAAAGCCGTTATTACCACGGGTCTGGATAATTGTTTGGTGATTTATCCTTTGAAAGAGTGGCAAAAGCTGACGCAAAAACTTGACAATCTTCCTTCGGGAAAAGTTGACGCAAGAGGTCTTGTCAGAATAATGCTGTCTGGAGCTGTTGACGTTGAGCTTGATAAACTCGGAAGAATTTTGGTGCCAGACTACTTGAAACTTTACGCTTCTTTGAAAAAGAACGTCGCCATTTTGGGCCTTTCAAACAGAATTGAGATTTGGGACGAAAGGACTTGGAGGGACTACAAGTCAAAGACCGAAAAAGAAGTTGGACACATGGCTTCGCAGTTGGGATTTTAATAACGAAATGCACGTTCCCGTTTTGCGAAAAGAAGTTCTTGAATGTTTAAATCCGAAAGCAAACGAAAATTTTATTGACTGCACGTTCGGACTGGGGGGACATTCCTCAGACATCCTTGAAAAAATAAGACCGACAGGAAAAATACTGGGCATTGAAGCGGATAATGAACTTTACCAAGAAGTTAAAAAGGGAGTCAGAAAGGGCATTGAGTTGGTAAACGATTCTTATGTCAATTTGGAGAATATTGTCGCTCAAAGAAAATTCAAAAACGTTTCGGGAGTACTTTTTGACTTGGGACTTTCCAGCTGGCATTTGGAGATATCTGGCAGGGGATTCACGTTCAAAAAAAAAGAGCCGCTTGACATGAGATACAGCAAGTTGAACCAGACCACCGCGGAAAAAATACTTAATTATTGGTCAAAGTTTGAAATAGAAAGAATTTTGCGAGAAGGGATGAGCGAGGTTGCCAAAGCCGAAAAAATTGCAAAAGTTATCGTTGAAACAAGAAAAAATATGCCAATTAAAACAACAACGCAGCTTTTGAGAATTATTGACCTTCTTGGAGGTTCTCCTCAGCTGACGTTTCAGGCCTTAAGAATAGCCGTGAACCAAGAGCTTGAAAACTTAAAGAAAGCGTTGCCTCAGGCCTTGAATGTTTTGAACTCGTCTGGGCGTCTGACTGTCATTTCTTTTCATTCACTCGAGGACCGCATCGTGAAAAATTTTTTTAGACAAGAAGCGGTAAGCGGCAAGGTTGAAATCTTAACGAAAAAGCCGGTTTCGCCGTCAGCTCAGGAAGTTAGAAATAACCCGCGTTCAAGGTCGGCCAAGCTAAGATGCTGCCAAAAACTATAATGAAAATATTTTATACATTCGGATTTATTTTTACTTTTGTTCTTTTGGCTCTCTACGTTTTTCAGGTGAACGCGATGATTCTTGAAACCTTCCAGGTTCAGTCTTACCAGAAAAAAGCGGAGGAGCTGGCCGAAAACAACAGGTCTTTGGAAGTTAAGGTGACCAAAGTAAGCTACTTGGAAAACCTTGAAAGGAGGAGCCAGGAATTGGGTTTTGAAAGGGTAGGCCTAGTAAACTACATTCAAATTGCCAAGGATTCTTTAGCCGCGAAAAGTCCATGAGACACTTGAGGGTTAATCTGATTTTCGGTTTACTCGTTCTTTTTTCCTTTTGGCTCCTGTTCCGCCTGTTTCAGTTTCAAGTTCTCTCGCACCAATACTGGCAGGCCTTGGCGCAGGGTCAGCAAAAATTCTTTGTTTCTCTGCGGGGCGACCGCGGAGAAATTTTTTTAAGGGACAACAGGCCTATAGCTTTGAACCAAAACTTTGATTTGGCTTTCTTGGTGCCTTACGAAGTTGAAAATTTGGAAGAAGCGGCCGAGACCCTTAGCGCGGCTTTGGACTTGGATAAGAGTTTAGCCCTCGCGAAGTTGGAGAAAAACACATCCTATGAAGTTTTAAAGAGGAGGCTTAGTATTGAAGAGATTGAGAAATTGAAAGAACTAAAAATAACCGGCGTTTATTTGGGCAGGGAAGAAGGTAGGTACTACCCGTTTGAGCAGTTGGCCGCACAAACTGTCGGATTTTTGGGCGGAGACGGAAAAGGTCAGTACGGCCTGGAAGGTTTTTACGACCAAGTTCTGCAAGGCTCAGAGAACGTTTTTGAAAAAGAGCGTGGGCCAGGCGGATACTTTACAAGAACCTTGGGCCAGCCGTCAGAACAGGGTTCTGATCTTTTTTTGACGGTTGACTACAGCTTGCAGTTTGAAGCCGAGAAACTGCTGGAATTTGCCAAGGAATCTTTGGGCATTGAAAGGGGAGAAATTATTGTTGCCGATCCCGGCTCAGGTGAAATTCTTGCCTTGGCTAATTTCCCCACCTTTAACCCGAACAACTACTCTCAAGCCAACGACTTGGAGGTTTTTAAAAACACTTCCTTCCAGGAAGTTTTTGAGCCGGGCTCCGTGTTCAAGCCGATTACCATGGCCGCGGCCCTTGACCGGGGCAAAATAACTCCTCATACTACTTATACTGATAATGGCGCCGTGAAAATCGGTTCTTTGGTAATAAGCAACTACGACAACCGCGTTTGGGGAGAAAGAACAATGACCGAGGTTTTGGAAAAATCAATAAACACCGGAGCCGTTTTCGCGGAAAAGCAGCTGGGGCACGACCTTTTTTTGGATTACCTTGAAAGATTCGGTTTTTTTGAGCCAACGGGCGTTGACTTGCAAGGCGAGGTTTTTTCGCGAAACCAAGAGTTCAAAAAAGGCTACGAAATAAACTTTGCCACGGCTTCTTTTGGGCAGGGCATTGAGGTGACTTCTCTTCAGTTATTGAGAGCTTTTTCTGCCATTGCCAACGGAGGGAGGCTGGTAAAACCCTTTATTGTTAGCAAGGTTGCTAAAGACGGCAAAATCGTCGAAAATAAGCCAAAAGTCCAAGAAGAAGGCGTGATTTCGCCAGAAGCCGCCTCGCAAGTTACTTTGATGATGGTGAGCGCCGTGGAAAATGGATTTTCGGGAAGAGCCAAGATCCCGGGGTACTATGTTGCCGGAAAAACCGGCACAGCCCAAGTGCCAAAGGAGGGAGAAAGAGGGTATTATTCACAAAAGACCGTGCAGTCCTTTATTGGATTTGCTCCGGCTTTGGACCCAAAATTTTTGATTCTTGTGAAGCTTCAAAACCCCAAAACCAGGACGGCCGAATACTCGGCAGTTCCCATTTTCAGGGACTTGGCAAAGTACATAATTGATTACTGGCAAATACCGCCAGATTATGAATAGTTTCTCGAAAAATGCTCCACCTTATCAACAAAATTATTTTTCTGATAAAGAAGCCAAAAGTCGTCGTTGTTGCCGGAAAGGAGAGACAGGCAGCCGTGGAAGCGATTTTCCATATTTTGCGAAGACGCTTTAAAGTGGGTAAAGAAATTTTTATTTTCCAGACGGAATCTTCAGCTTCCGGAGTGGAAAAGTTCGG
Organism: Parcubacteria group bacterium Gr01-1014_30; assembly: GCA_007376185.1. Classification (GTDB taxonomy): domain Bacteria; phylum Patescibacteriota; class Minisyncoccia; order Minisyncoccales; family 2-12-FULL-40-12; genus VMFS01. The sequence continues at coordinate 13,302 of VMFS01000010.1, read as the reverse complement.
ATACATAGTGAAACGCTCATCCTTGCCTATATTGGTTGTTACTGCGCTTGACGCAAAAGACGCACAAGAACTAAAGAAGTTGTCAGAAATAATGCCGAGTCCTCAGGGATATCTTGTTTTGAATTTTGACGACAACATGGCTAAAGAAGTTAATAAAGGTACGACCTTAACTTACGGTTTCCAAAAGGGAGCTGACTTTCAGGCAACCGACGTTAAAACAAACGGCGGAACAAATTTTAAAATAAACTACAAGGGAAATATCGTTCCCGTTTGGCTGGCTCAGGGAGCCGGGAAAGAGCAAATCTATTCGTCCCTGGCCGCTGCGGCCGTGGCCGCAATTTTGGGATTAAACCTGGTGGAAATCTCACAGGCGTTGAAAAAAATCTAAGATATGATAAAAAGAGTAGACTACATTTCTGGCCTTGTCATCTAGTGGATTAGGATACCCCGCCCCTTATGCCCTCATCGTCTAGTGGCTCAGGACACGTCGTTCTCAGCGACGGAACACCGGTTCAACTCCGGTTGAGGGCGTTTAGTCAAAAAGGGGCGGGGTCACACGGGTTCGAATCCCGTCAAGGCCGCGCGGCTGGCAATCAGCCGTTTTTTTGCTTACAATGAAACAATATGGCGGGAGAAAAAAAATGGCATAGTTTGGAGATTGAGGAGGTGGCAAGCTTTTTGAGAACTGACTTGCAAAAGGGTTTGTCTGAAAGCGAGGTAAAAGAAAGGCAAAGGCAATCTGGTCCGAACAAACTTCCCGAGGAAAAACCTTTGCCAAAACTTAAAATATTTCTCTCGCAATTCAAAAGCCCGCTAGTTTATATTTTACTGCTTGCTGGTTTCGTTACTTTTGCCGTCGGCTTTTTTAACTCGCAAAAGAGTTTTATTGACAGCGCGTTTATTTTCTTCGTAGTTCTCTTGGCCGCGGTAATCGGGTTTTTACAAGAGAACAAGACCTCCAGAACCCTTGATGAGTTGAAAAGGATAGTTAAACATACGGCTGAAGTTTTAAGAGAAGGCAATTATAAACTTGTTTCTTCAGAAGAAGTGGTGCCGGGCGATATCATTGTTTTGAGACCGGGCTCAAAAGTTCCGGCAGACGCCCGCATTACTGAACGCCATGACCTGAAGGTTAACGAAATGGCTCTTACGGGAGAGTGGCTTTCAGCGCACAAAAAACCCGAGGTAATCTCAGATAAAACCCCTCTGGCCGATAGGGACAATATGGTTTATATGGGCACGGTGGTGGAAGGAGGAAAGGGTAAAGCGGTGGTTGTGGCAACGGGTCTTAAAACCGAAATCGGCAGAGTGGCTGAAATGCTAAAGGAGGTTGAAGAAGAACAAACCCCTTATCAGAGAAGGTTGGCAAAGTTTGCCCGCTTGCTTGGCGGAATTATTTTGTTCTTGGCGCTTTTGATTTTTGTTCTTGGGGTGTGGCACAACCAAGAACCGGTTGAAATGTTTTTGGTTGCCGTTGCCATGGCCGTGGCCGCAATACCTGAGGGCTTGCCAGCCGCCGTAACACTTGTTTTTACCTTCGGGATGCGGGAAATCTTAAAAAGAAAGGGACTTGTCAGGAAACTGATTGCAGCAGAAACCTTGGGATCGACATCCGTTATTGCAGCTGACAAAACAGCCACCTTGACCGCAGGGAAAATGGAGATAGCCGAAATCTCGGCCGCCCAAGAAGACCACTTCTTGGCGCTGAAAATAGCGGCTTTTTGCTCTGAAGCCTTTGTTGAGAACATAGACCATCCAATGGAAAAGTGGCAGGTTCGGGGTAGGCCCACGGACAGGGCTTTGTTGCTTGGGGCCGTGCAGGGGGGGTTAAACATTAAAGAACTCTTAGAGCAAGAGCCAAAGATTGACGAAATTCCTTTTGAGCCCGCCTACAAGTATTCCGCGGCATTGCATGACTTGGATAATAAAGAAAGGGCAATTTACTTGATGGGTGCTCCGGAAGTTGTCTTTGCAAAGGCAAAGATAAAAGCGCGTGACCTCTCTGAACTTAAAAATAGAGAGCAGGAGCTTACTTCAAAAGGATACAGAGTAGTGGCTCTGGCTTACAAAAAAGTCAGCAAGGAATTGAGCCAAATCGCTGACAGCGATTTGAAAGCGTTAACTTTCGTTGGATTCGTGGCTCTGCATGATCCAATAAGGCCGAGGGCCCAAGAAGCCATAGAGACATGCCGCCGGGCCGGAATGACGCCCATAATAGTTACGGGCGACCACAGGCTGACCGCAAAAGCAGTGGCGGAAAAAGTTGGTTTTAAGGTTTCAGATGAGAATATTTTAGAGGGCAAGGATTTGGAACAACTTTCAGACGAAGAGTTTAAAAAAGTGTTCAAAAACATTCAGATTTACGCTAGGGTTACTCCCGAGCAAAAGTTAAGAATAATTGATGCCTGGCAGGGTTCGGGCGAGGTTGTTGCTATGACGGGCGACGGAGTCAACGATGCTCCGGCTCTGAAGAAAGCCAACATCGGAGTGGCTTTGGGTTCTGGCACAGAAGTAGCCAAAGAAGCAGCCGACCTCATTCTTTTGAGCGACGACTTCGAAATCATTGTGGTGGCGGTTGAGGAGGGCCGGAGAATCATTGACAACATCAGGAAAATCATCACTTATTTGCTGACAGGCGGTTTTACCGAAGTGATGTTAATAGGAGCCGCCATAATTTTCCGCTTGCCCTTGCCGGTTTTGGCAGGACAAATTTTGTGGAAAAACCTCATTGAGTCAACGCCAGCGGCTATGGCGCTTACCTTTGAGCCAAAAGAAAAAGGGATTATGGCAAGAAAACCTGAACCCCTTCATCTGCCGCTTTTGACCAAACGAATGAAAGTTATGATTTTTGTAATTGGCTTGCTGACAGACCTTTTGCTCTTTGCGGTATTTTGGTGGATGTACAACAGTCCAAATTATGGCCCCGCTAAAATTGACCTGATTCGCTCGGTGATGTTCGCGGGTTTGGCCGTTGACTCTTTCCTTTTTATATTTTCTTTCCGAAACCTGCGTTTGAACATCTGGCAGTACAATCCTTTTTCCAACATGGTTTTGAATGTTGTAGTCCTCACGGCGTTTTTGGCGCTCTTGGCTGCTATATATCTGCCACCTTTTCAGGCACTTTTAAGAACGGCTCCTTTTGGCTTTTTTGAGTGGTCAATACTTCTTGCTTACGCTTTGGTGGACATTATTTTGATTGAGATAGCTAAGTGGTACTACCGCCAAAAAAACGCTTAATCGTCTCTTGCCAGTTCCTCTGGTTTTTGCTCTTTTTCTACGTTTTCTGGAGAAGAGCCGGACTCTTGAAGTTCTCGCAAAAAAGTAAACTGGGCCTGAACAATGAGTTCTTTTGTTTTGTAGGGTTCGGGAATCTCGCGGAAAACGAACTCTCGGTGAGCGCCTGCCGTCTGAATTTGTACGTTCCCATAGTTCATAAAAGTGGGCAGAATGCCTTTCACATCAACTGAAACGTCCTGAATTTGATGGTGGTAAATGCTCGTTAAGAAGCGGTTGAAAAGCCCTAGAAGCTCCGTGTGTACGGTTCTTTGGTCGGTTACCACCCATGTGTCAAGGTAGTAATGCGCAACTTGCATGAAAATTACTTCCCAGAGAATTAAGAGCAAAAGGGCGAGCAGGAAGGCGACCGTAATTTTTGCTGAGTATTCCGCTATAGGGAAGGTTTCTGCCAGCCAGTCAGATAGGGGCCCCAACGAAACAAAAGGCAAAAGTAGAATCGCAATTACAATTGCCGAGAAAGCCAAGGCCGTGGGCAGAATATGAAAAACAAGTACCAGCCAGTGCCTCCTCGTGATTAAAAGAACTTTTTCGTTTTCCTTAAGGTGAAGCATTGTTGGTTTTCGTTTACGTTAAAAGACGAGCATAATTAAAAGCGCAACGCAAAACAGAGCGATGACTATGGTGCCCCATTTGTGGCGAGAGATGATTTTTTTTGCCATTTTATCCTCGGGCAAAGCGAACTTTCTGAAGTGGTAAGAAACAATCCACTTGATTATCAAGCTGAAGGCGAGCGCAACGACGAACGCTACAATGAGTATTTGGGCAAGCACTATTTATGCTACCACGCTTCTGTCAACCTCGCAACCCTTGCCCCGTTAGAAGTTCTTTTCGCAAAAATTTCTTTGAAATTTTTGCTTACCACCAAAATCCGAAAGAGCGTCAGATTTAATTATTAACCGGTAGTCATACTAGGCCGCTACAACCAAACTTCTAACGGGGCTTGACAAATTAAAAGATATATGCTATAATTGGTTGTAAGTGGAAAATTAAGAGAGTTTCTTTGAAACAGTAAGTATATAAGGTAAGTCCGCCTTTGCTAAAGCTACGGCGGACGAGGAGAGAGGGTAAAATTGCGGTCCCTCTCGGCCGCTTATTTAGTTCTTTTTTCGCTGAGTGGCGAGGTCGCCCTGAGTAAATCTGAGGGCGGCGCAGCCCCGGCAACCAGGTCCAGCCCTGAGTTTATAGAAGGGCCGGGCACCACCGCCCTTGAGCACAGCTCAAAGGCGGGGTAAAAATTGAGTGCTCCTCGCGCAAGCGGGGATGAGCCAAGAAGTTTGTTCTTGTTTCATCCCGGCTTGTGAAAGTTGGGAAGTTCGTTCACTTGCGCTGGCAATAGCCAGCGCCATATCTGGAGGTTTAGTCATGAGATTGATCGTCCTCGTTCTTGTTGCGATGTCGGCGGCGTGCTCTGGTCAATAGGGTGCCAGGAGTCCGCAGCAGATTCTTGGGTTCGAAGGGCCTGGTACCGGACATGGTTTCGGGTACAACATCGTGTATACCGTCGAGCGTCACGCGACGCACAACGGTGTGGAGATGGCGGTCATCTCTTCTGGAGCCAGAGGCGAGGAACGCGTCGAGATCTGGAGTCCGATTCCAGACCTCGTGGCCCTCCCCGACGGCAGCACGTTCCAGCTTTCGGAAGCCGAGAGCTGGGACAAGGCCTTCAAAATGCTCAAGCGGGGCAAATGAGGCGCTGACCGCGCCTAGAAGGGCAAGCACTTAGCCTAGGTCAAAGTTTAGGGGAGGCAAGCAAATTCGCTTTGCCTCCCACCCTTTTTTGAGCCACGACGCAAAGTCGGGATTCAGAAAAGTGGACAGAGAACAGTTCTTTGAGAAGGTTCGTGTCGTTCGGTTTCAGCCCGCCAGAGGCGGGCAGAGGAGGCGTGAGATGGGATCTTTCTTTGTAACCATCGGTTTCTTTGCGGGCGCAGGGGCTGATTGGGTGTTGACGCACCTGATTGGTGTACCACATCTAGTCATGGCTGGTTTCTTCGGGGCGCTCGCCGTGACAACGTGGCGGGCAACGCGATTGGGACGAGAGTTCCGGAGGGAGGCGAATCCAAAGGCTGGAGCATTTGTTTTAGGCACCGAGACGGTGCCTCTCTACCTTGGACTTCTCATTGGAGGAATTCTGGGATTTCTCGCCTCTCCTATGCATTACTAGGAGAGGCTCTGTTAGCCCTCGTTCCGGGCTGGCGCCCCGACGCAAGTCGGGGAAACACCACGCGCAGGCAAAGCACTCGCCGACGTGTGGAAGGAACAAAGTGGGGAGTGCAGCGCACTCCCCAGCTCAACTGAATTCATTACTGAATAAATTCAGTAGTGGATTCTGAGAGGTAGTTCGTTGCAAATTCAGAATTTTTGGTAAATGTCTTTTCGGTGGCGGATGCGGTAAAGAATGAGAGAATTTTTGCTGACAGAGTAAATTAAGCGATAATTGCGATCAATTTTCAACCGCCAAAAATTATTGCGCAGCCCCTTAAGTTTCTTGATAGGAAAATCAAGTGAGAAAGGATCATGCCTTAGTTTATTCAGCCAGATGTCGGTTTTCGCTTGTATATGAGATGGTAGTATCTTAAAGTCTGATGCGAACTTATTAGTAGCAACAACTTCAAACATAAATCTAACGAAGTTCGCGGAGTGATTTGAGTTTTTTTACCCTGCCTTCTTTTAAATCTTTTTCTGCTTGTTTTAATCCTCTTAGAAAGTCTTCGCTGTAATAGGCGTTTTCTTCCAGAAGATCCTCTGTAATATCAGAAAGATGCAAGCTTAAATCAAAGATTTTTCGCACTTCTTGAGGGCGCAAGGTGATAGAGGAATTTTTAATAGTTGTTTGAGACATTCTATAATAAATAATATCATTTTAAAAGTTAAAGTCAATGGGTCGGGACCGGAGAAGAAAAGATTATTCTTCGGTCTCGGCTCGCAAGGAGCCGAGACTGCACATTACATCGCCCGCCGCAGGCGGGCAGAGGAGGACGAGATGGACGTTTATTTTATCGTCGTCGTCGCCGCCGCGGCCGCCCTCGGCGTAAGCACCATATTCGTGGTGCTGGCGTCGGGAGGATGGGCCTACGACGTATTGCGTCGCAGGTTTCGCCGCAACTAGCCAGCCCACGTTCCGGGCTGGCGCCCCGACGCAAGTCGGGGAACACACCGCGCATGGTAAGCACTTGACCATGACGCGGGAGGAACAAAGGGAGGAGGCAATTTCAACGCGCCTCCTCCCCAACTCCGAGTCCGTGTGTGCGAATACGCGGCCTCAGAGTGGGGAAAGTTTTTTGAAAATTAAAAACAAAGATTAGCGATATGAGTCGCGGCGATGGCCAATAGTGGCAAAGAGTGTTGTATCTATATCAACAAAATTAAAAAGCACTCGGTAGCGCCGAGTGATACGAAAGGAAAAAGGAAAGGGATGACCGGAAAGTTTCTTGATATGTAATCTAGGATCTTGCCAGTCCTTTTTGAAACGAGATTCCTGCTGCCGATAAAGACGCTGAATATCTGGTGGAAGTTTCTCAAACTACTTCCGAAACTCGTCGGCATAGAGAATTTTCATAATTTCGTATGTACTTTGCCTGAGCGCCAGTCGCGCAGCGCGCGCTGAAATGACGCTTTTAGCTCTTGAGGATTTTCATAGTCATCAAGCGATTCTTCAGGGATTTTAGAAAGTAGTTCTGAAAGGATACGCCTGGAAAATTCCGGCAGAGAAAAGCCATAACTCAAAGCCAGGCGCGAGAGCCGCTCTTGTTCTTTTTTGGAAAGTGGGACGTTGAGAGTGTTGTTCATATTATGATTTTAGTTTATCATTTTGAAAGTCAATGTCAATGAGGCCGGAGGCGCTTTCGCAACGGGTAAATTAAATCCCTCTCTTTGTCCGCTGTGGGAGCGCTTCCGGTCTTTTTTTATCGGGGGAAATTTGCTAAAGTACAGAAATGACCCAATATTTAACAAAGGAAGGACTGGAGAAGTTAAAGCAAGAGCTTGATAACTTAAAGAACGTAAAAAGAAGGGAGTTGGCCGAAACCTTGCGGCACGCCGCTTCTTTTGGCGACTTGAGAGAAAACTTCGGCTACCAGCAGGCAAAAGAAGACCAGGGATTTTTGGAGCAGAGAATCCGGGAGCTTGAGTCAAGGATTGTTCAAGCCAGGATTATAAAAAAACAAGCTACAGACAAAGCGCAAGTCGGTTCCACGGTAACCCTTGAAACCAACAAAGAAAAACAGACCTTTCAAATCGTGGGGCGGGAAGAAGCCAATCCCTTGCAAGGGAAAATCTCTTTTGAGTCGCCTTTAGGCCAGGCGATTTTAAGCAAGAAAGCCGGCGCCAAGGTGAAAGTTGAGACGCCAGAGGGCAAAACCGAATATAAAGTCGTTAAGATAGAATAAAATGTCAAAAACAAAGGCTGTTGTCTACGCTGTTTCCACCCTTTCTGGCACCATTATCGGGGTGGGGCTTTTCGGCTTGCCTTATGTTACCTTGAAAGTCGGTTTTTGGGTGGTGCTTGGATACTTTGCGGTTTTGAGCGTATTTGCGATTTTGGTGCATTCTTTTTTCGCCGAGCTGGCTTTGCAAACCCCGGATTTCAAGAGGATGCCGGGTTTCGCCAAAATTTATCTTGGCAAGTGGGGTCAGAATACGGCTTACGTAACCACTGTTTTGGGCTTATTGGGAGCTCTTTTGGCTTACTTGATTGTAGGCGGGGAGTTTTTTACGGAGTTGTTACAACCTTATTTTGGAGGGAATAACTTGGCTTATACTTTGCTTTATTTTGTCGCTGGCTCTGCTTTAATTTTCCATGGCATAAAATCTATAGCTAAGATTGAGTTTTGGGGGTTGATTTTGTTTTTCTTAATCTTGTTCGCAATTTTTTTCAGAGGACAAAGTTTTATCTCACTTGAAAACCTTTTTCCGGCAACTGACTGGTCTTTGTTTTTCTTACCCTATGGCGTTATTCTATTTTCTATTTGGGGAGCGGCTTTGATTCCTGAAGTTGAGGAAATGCTTGGGGAAAAGAAAAAAATGATTTTAAAAATAGTTCCTGTTGCCGTTTTGATACCTATTTTTGTTTATCTTTTTTTCATATATCTGATTTTGGGAATTACTGGTTACAACACCACAGAATCTGCTTTGGGCGGATTAAGAATGGTTTTGGGCGACGGAGTTTTGGCTTTGACCCTTGTTTTTGGGCTGCTTACTACGTTTACTTCCTTTATCGCCTTGGGGCTGACATTAAAAAAAGTTTTCTGGTACGACTTTGGCTTTGGCAAGAATTTGTCGTGGGCTATTACGTGTTTTCTGCCATTTTTTTTGTATTTGGCAGGTCTGAAAAACTTTCTTCCGGTAATCGGAGTAGTGGGCGGAGTGATGCTGGCCTTTGATGGCATTTTGATTTTGCTGATGTATAATAAAATAAGGCCTGATAAAAAGTTTGTCGTTTATCCTATGATTTTGCTGTTTCTGGCTGGGATTGTTTACTCGTTTGTATATTTTTCTTGATATTATGATACAATAAAGTAAAAAGGTCGAAGCGTCTAAATAAAATCTAATCCTAAAATCATGGATTTGGTAACCGTTGGTCATTGGACTTTTGTTTTGGGCTTGATACTTTCGGTCATTGCCGGCTTTGGCGGAGAGATACCCGCTTTGACGGCTGTTCTGGTGGTTTTGGGGCTTATCGTAGGTTTTCTTAACGTAACCGAGAAAGAGAGCACTCCTTTTCTGGTTGGAGTGATTGCTCTTATGCTTGTGGGTTCGGCCGGTTTGGGAGTTGTTAGATACGCGGACTGGTTGGTTCCAATTTTAAACAACATAGTCGCTTTTGTGGCGGCTGCTGGCCTTGTGGTGGCCGTCAAGCAAGTACTGTCCATAGCAAGATCGCCGCAAGCGTAGTTTTAGTTTTAGGAAATAGGTCGCCCCGCCCTCTAAGCTGTTGGATTTAGTTTTTAGAGTAAATTTTTACTCGCAATTAGATTTACTCTACGGATTATGTCAAACAGCATAGAGGGCGGGGTTTTTTTATCGTCAAATTTGTGATAATCTTTAGTAATATGCACATAGAAACGTTATATTTTCTATTTTTCGTCTTCCTGATAGCTGTTTCGGGCAGATGGATAGTGGATTCTTTGATGCGAGTGGCTAGGTATCTCGGCTGGAAAGAATTTGTCGTGGCCTTTTTTGTAATGGCAATAGCTGCTTCTTTGCCCAACCTCTTTGTGGGGATAAGTTCGGCTTTCAAGGGTATTCCCCAGCTTTCTTTCGGAGACGTTGCCGGAAACAATCTGGTAGCTCTCACTTTGGCTGTGGCTCTGGCGGTTTTGTTCGCCAAAGACAGAGAGATACCCGCTGAAAGCAGAACGGTTCGCGCCACCTCTTTTTTTACTCTGGCGGCAGCCGTATTTCCTTTAATTTTAACTTTGGACGGAACTCTTTCCAGAATAGACGGAATCGCATTGATTGGGCTTTTTGTTGTTTATATTGTTTGGCTTTTTTCAAAAAAGGAAAGATTTGTCAAGACTTACGATGGAACTACGCCTGTATTGTTCGCGGGATTTAGGGTTTTTTTGCAGGATTTGGGCAAGATAATCTTGGGAGTAGCTTTGCTTTTGCTGGCATCGCAAGGGATTGTGGCTTTTGCGCAGCTTTTTGCCCAAAACTTAGGAGTTTCCATAATTTTGATAGGGGTTTTAATAACCGGTTTTGGAAGCGCCTTGCCCGAGGTTTATTTTGCCTTGGTTTCAGCCAGAAGAGGGGAAACCTGGATGATTTTGGGGGACTTAATGGGGGCGGTTATTGTTCCGACTACTTTGGTTTTGGGAATTGTCGCTTTAATTCATCCTATAGAAATTCTTGACTTTTCGCCCTTTGCCGTAGCCAGGGTTTTTTTGGTGGCGGCAGCCATGTTTTTCCTGTTTTTCGTTAGAAGTCACCGAAAAATCACTCCAAAGGAAGGCATATTTTTGCTTTCGCTGTATATTGCTTTCCTCATAGTTGAAATTTTAGTTAAATAGTGTTACAATTTAACAATGCTAGTAGAAATTCTGTTAGGCGCGGTCGTTTTGGGCTTGGCGGTAGTTATTTTTCTGTTGCTCAAAAGAGGCGAAAAGAAAGATGACGCTTCCTTGATAATGCAGCAGCTAAACCACATTACCCAAACCATGGACAGCAAGCTGGCCGAGTCAAACCGGACCATACAAACTCAGTTTAACCAAAGCGCCGAAATAGTGCGCAATGTTACCGAAAAACTCACACGCCTTGAAGAAACCAACAAGCAGGTGGTGAGTTTTGCCGACCAACTCAGAAGTTTGCAAGACATTCTCAAAAATCCCAAGCAGAGAGGCATCTTGGGCGAGTACTTTTTGGAGACGGCTTTAAAGAACGTTTTGCCGCCCGGTTCCTACCAGATGCAGTATTCTTTTCGCGATGGCGACAAGGTTGACGCGGTGGTTTTTGTTGAAAAAAGAATTATTCCGATTGATTCAAAGTTCAGTTTGGAAAACTACAACAGAATGTTGGAAAGCAAGGACGCTCAAGAAAGAAAGAGGTATGAGTCCTCGTTCATAGCCGATCTGAAAAACAGGATTGATGAAACCTCCAAGTACGTAAGGCCGGAAGAAAGGACAATGGACTTCGCTTTTATGTACATTCCTTCAGAGGCGGTTTTTTCCGACCTCATTGACAATAAAGTTGGCACCATCCAAGAGGATACGAGCAACTTAATTACTTACGCCTTCAAAAAAAAAGTAACGATTGTTTCACCCACGACTTTTATGGCTTATTTGGTTACTATTCTTCAGGGGTTGAGGAATCAGAAAATTTCCGAGCAAGCGCAAGCAATAATTAAAGAGGTTGAAGGTTTAGGCAGGCATTTGTTCGCTTACAGCGAGTATATGAAGAGAATGGGCAGTCACTTACAAACGACCGTGAGCGCCTACAATAAAGCGAGGGGAGAATTTGCCAAAGTGGATAAAGATGTGGTAAAAATCACGGGAGGCAAGCCGAAAATAAAAATTGAAGAAATCCAAGAAAGGCCTCTGTTGGAAGAATAAATAGTATGCTGGCAGTCATTAAAACCGGAGGGAAACAATATTTGGTTTCGCCTGGCGACAAAATCAAAGTAGCAAAACTTGGCAAAAAAGACGGAGCAGAGGTAACGTTCTCTGAGGTTTTACTTTTGCAAAAAGGAAACTCCTTGGAGATTGGAACTCCCAAGGTTCAAGGCGCCAAGGTTGTTGCCAAGGTTTTGCGGCAGGGCAGGGCAAAGAAGGTTATTGTTTTCAAATACAAGCCAAAAACGCGCTACAAGAAAAAAAAGGGCCACCGGCAGCCATATACCGAAGTAGAAATTTTGGAAATTAGAAAATAGTTTTTGAAATATGTTACGCTTAAAAGACAAATACACAAAAGAGGTAGTTTCCAAAATGATGCAAAAGTTCAGATACAAGAATCCGATGGCCGTTCCCAGAATTGAAAAGGTTGTGGTTAACACAGGCTTTGGAAGATTGATTGCCGGGAAGTCAACGGAGGAGCAAAAGAAAGTTTACCAAGGCATTTTGGACGATTTGGCTCAAATCTGCGGCCAGAGGCCGCAACTGAGAACGGCTAAAAAGTCGGTCTCTGGATTTAAAGTGAGACAGGGTATGCCATTGGGGGCAAAGGTTACTCTTCGCGGCAAAATGATGTATGACTTTTTGGAACGTTTAATCCGCATCGGACTGCCAAGATCGCGCGACTTCAGTGGAATTGAGCAAACGGCTTTTGACAATAAAGGCAATTTAACCTTGGGCGTCAGAGAACAAATTACTTTCCCCGAAATACTGCCTGAAAAAGCCAAAACCATTTTCGGTTTTGAAGTAACCGTGGCAACAAACGCCAAAAACAGGCAAGAGGGGATTGAACTGCTAAAATTAATGGGATTTCCCATTAAGGCTTGACTCTTTTTGATATAAAGTTATGATTGCTTCATAGTAACTTCGTACTTTTACAACCATTTTTTTCTACTTTTCTACTTGAAAAAAGGCGTCAGCTATGGAGGAGTATACATGCACTCGTACCCAAAAGTAGGTGAGGTATTTGAGCTCACGCTTGACTTTGACGCGGCTGAGAACCAGCCGCTTGAGATGGTTAGGCGCGACGGTTACGACCCGAGAGTTTGGAATTACACGGGCAAAAAGGTTATGGGCAGATGCACCAGTTATTTCAAGCTCGTTAAGGTTGGCTATTGCCGCAACTTGGACCAGGTGCGGCAAAAACTTGCCGCTCATGGGGAGATTCCAGAAGGCCAGTGGAGGCAGGCCTTCAAGGCCGCTTACCCGAAGCCAGACCGCAAAGGCCTTATTGGCGTTGCCGATCCTTCGTGGGCGCTTTCGGGTGGCAGCGCCACCTTCCCGTGCGTCAGCTCGCGCGGTCGCTCCCGTTTCCTCTGGGCTGACCGCGGCTTTAACGTCGCCTGGCGCTGGCTCGTCAAGGTTCGCGAGTAGTATTAGTTATATTACCAATGGGGGCCGTGTCTCTTTCGGACCAGCCCTTTTATTGTTGACACTTTTGAAATTATTTATTAAACTTACTCATTAAGATAAAAAACATTCCACATCGAAAAGGGGGCGGTCGGGTCGCGAGAGTTCTCCGCGAAGCGGAAACTCCCGACCTGGAAGCCGTCCGGTTTCCCCGAGTTTGAATTACCACAATGGCAACAAAGGCGCAGATAGCAAAATCCAAGAAAAAGCCGAAATTCATGAGCCGAATTGTCAGGCGGTGTTTTCGTTGCGGCAGAAAAAGAGCTTTTATGCGAAGGTTCGGTTTGTGCAGAATATGCTTTCGCGAGATGGCAAATCAAGGTCTAATTCCGGGAGTAAAAAAGTCGTCATGGTAGTGGCTTCCCAGCTCGGAGGGGGGTCGGGGGAACTCGCCAGTTCCCCCGTGGAGGAAAATATTAAAGGTCGCTGAAGCTAAAGCTTCATCTCCCCCTTCGTTTTTACTGCGTAAAAACTTGGTAACCGAGGGTTT